>NZ_CP045246.1:2400000-3000000 GCF_035189165.1 Arthrobacter sp. JZ12
GTCCGCCTGGCTGCACAGCGCTTCCAGATCCGGCTCTCCGGCACGCAGCAGGGACCGCAGCTGTTCGGCTTCCGCCGGCATTGTCTCCAAGGCACCGCGCCACCGTTCGGAGAGGGCCCAACGAATGCGTGCCGCGCCCGACGCCACATGTGCGTTGTCGGCAAGCCGGTATTCGGCTTCGAGCGTGCGCAGGCTGCCGCCGTCGGACATTGCCAGGTAATCGTCGCCGCTGATCATTGCCTCCAGCGCCGACTGCCACCAGGCCAGTTCGAGCTCCGCACCCACCTGCCGTGCGCTAACCTCGCGGGCAGCAAGATCGTCAAGCAGCTCACCCAGGCCGTTTTCGCGCATCTCGTCGAGCAGCAGCGTGCGTTCCGGGAGCGTTGCCAGGCTCTGCTTGTCCTCAGCGAGCTTCTCGAGCAACGCGGCCAACTCATCGAGAGCCATGCCTGACAGCTCCGGCCTGGCCGGAGTGCCCGCGAGGATCGATGTAAGCTCCGCCAGTTGCTGCTGCACCTTGCGGTAGGAACTGTTGATCTCCGCCAGTCCTGTCGGCACCGAAGGATGCCGTTCGGACTTCGCGTATCGAGTCCAAAGGGTGCGCTGCTCCTGCACCTCGACGAGTGACTGGTGCAGGTCCGAGATGTGCACTCCGGGCCGGACGTATTCCTTGGCTACTCTGCGCAACCTTGAGCGCGTCATTGAGCTCATCTCGATGGTGCGCTCCCGCCGCCAGGACGACGGCGCCGTTGCCGAGATCAGGTCCGTCACCGGACGGTCGAAAATGTCCGGTGTGAACTTGTCGAGGCTGGCCCGTACCGCGACGAGCAGGTCCAGTTGACCGCCCCATTCCTCAAAAGTTGCACCGAGCTCGATGTGCGAATGCTCGGCAACCGCAAGGACCTTGTTCCGGAGCTCAGGAATGTCGCGGGCCAGGTCAACCGCGAGGCTGTGCGCGTGTTCCGTTTCCTTCCGGTTACGCAGCCTGGCGCCGTACCAGGGGCTCTGGGTGGCTTCCCTGCTGAAGCCACCGAGTTCCGCAGCACGGCGGAGACGGCCCGTCAGCTCGGTCCGGTTGGGAATGCTGTCCATGACGCTGCGTTTCAGCCGGACCGTTGTTGCGGGAGCCGGGCTGAGCGAGGTCAGTTCCGCCAGGGACTGCATTGCCTGGTAGGGCGAGCATCCCCAGCGGGAGCGCACGTTATGCAGGGACCGGACGTGGTCCAGCAGCTTGTGGCGGTGGGACACCAGGGTCTCGTGCAGCGAATCAAGCTTGGGCTTGCCCGCCTTCTCGTTCCGCACAATGGCACGGATGAGCTGGTCCTTCAGCTGCGCAGCGTTGCCGTTGGCGTTGAGCTGAAGCACCAGCGAACCGAGGTTGAGGGCATCGAGCTGCTGGACGAACTCGTTGAGGGTTCCGCGCCGCTCCGCCACTACGAGCACGCTCTTGCCCTGCTCCGCCAGCGACGCCGCGGCATTGAGCGCGGTCTGGGTCTGCCCAGTTCCCGGTGGGGAGGACACCACCAGAGATCCGCCGGCCGCAACCGCGTCCAGCACCCGCTGCTGGCTGGTGTCAGCGTCCAGGATCAGGAACTCGGTGGACGGATGCCGGTCATCAAGCGGCGTTTCCCGAATCGGTGCCTCAGCCTCCGACGGAGCTTCAATGCCTTCCCGAGCGGCCTCCATGAGCGCGGACAGGAGCGGATGCTCGGGCCGGACGGCTGCGTCGGAGCCGACGTCGGCAAGGTCGGCGAACGTCGAGACAAGGATGTGGTGCTCGATCGTCATGCCGCGAACGTTGTCAGTCAGCGCCCGCAGCCGGTCGAGGACCGGGTGCGGGTCGAAGCGCGCGGTGCTGTACGCAAGGCGGGCGACAGCATCGGCGTCGAAATCGATGCCCTGATCCCGCTGCAGGGTGCGCACCAGCGCGGGATTGAGGCGGGCCTGCTCGGTGAGCTGAAGTTCGTAGTCATCCTGTGAACTGTGCACCGTCAGGGAAACTGCGGTGAGCAGCACGGGGGCAGTGAGCGAGTCCGTGCGGCCGGCGTCGTCGATGGAGCGCCAGGAGGCAGTCCCGGCGGCCACGTAGCCGACGTCGATTCCCCGCTCCGAGGCAAGTTCGTAGACCTTCGCCCGCAGCAGGCGGGCTGCCTTCATGGCAGCGCCGTACTGGTCGGGGTCGCGCAGGAGCGTGGACAGGCGGGTCCGCCTTCCGGCCAGAAGCTGTGCCAGGCCGGAAGGGTGGGCATGGGTCAGGTCGATGCTGTTGGAGCGCGACGGCGTGAAGTGAAGGAGCGTGTCGCTTCCCGCGTGCGGACCCAGCCTACGCAGCCAGGGGATCAGGAAGTCCTCCGCGGAGTCCCCGGCATCCTGCACTGGCACGGTTGTCCTCTTCCCTGCGGCCTCGCGGCCTGATCTTGACCAGATAGGCATGTTCTACAAGCTATCCGACGCAGCCTGCAACGGGCGGCAAGCAACGCGGGCCGGAGCCAAATTCCCCCGGCACGGAGGACTACTCTCCCCCGGATGGGAGGCCTACTCCCACTCGATGGTGCCCGGCGGCTTGCTCGTCACGTCGAGCACAACCCGGTTGACGCCCTCCACCTCATTGGTGATTCGGTTGGAGATGCGAGCCAGCAGGTCATACGGAAGCCGCGACCAGTCCGCCGTCATGGCGTCCTCGCTGGAGACCGGGCGCAGGACGATCGGGTGACCGTAGGTGCGGCCGTCGCCCTGGACGCCCACGCTGCGCACGTCGGCCAGGAGGACAACGGGCATCTGCCAGACCTCATTGTCGAGACCGGCCGCGGTGAGCTCGGCGCGGGCGATCGCGTCCGCCTTGCGCAGCAGTTCGAGGCGCTCCTGGTTCACGGCGCCGACGATGCGGATGCCGAGGCCGGGCCCGGGGAAGGGCTGGCGTCCTACGATCTCGGCGGGAAGGCCAAGCTGCGCGCCTACCGCGCGGACCTCATCCTTGAAGAGGGTACGCAGCGGCTCCACCAGCTCGAACTGAAGATCCTCCGGAAGCCCGCCCACGTTGTGGTGGCTCTTGATGTTCGCAGCGCCCTCGCCGCCTCCGGATTCAACGACGTCCGGGTAGAGGGTGCCCTGGACGAGGAACCGGATCTTCTCGCCGTGGGCCTCGGCCTCGGCAATGATGGCGCGTTCGGCTTCCTCGAATGCGCGGATGAACTCGCGGCCGATGATCTTGCGCTTGGTCTCCGGGTCCTCGACTCCCTCGAGGGCATCCAGGAACCGCTGCTGCTCGTTGGCGACGTACAGGTTCACCCCGGTTGCGGCAACGAAGTCACGCTCAACCTGCTCGGCCTCGCCTTCGCGGAGCAGGCCGTGGTCCACGAACACACAGGTAAGCTGATCCCCTACGGCGCGCTGGACGAGGGCTGCAGCGACGGCCGAATCAACCCCTCCGGACAGGCCGCAGATGACGCGGGAATCACCCACCTGCTGGCGAATCCGCTCAACCTGCTCTTCGACGATGTTTCCCGTGGTCCAGTTCGGGTCAAGGCGCGCACCCTTGAACAGGAAGTTCTCAAGCACCTGCTGACCATGCACGGAGTGCTTGACCTCGGGATGCCACTGCACTCCGTACAGCTGCTTGTCCTCGTTGGCGAACGCCGCAACCGGTGCGCCGGCCGTGCTGGCGAGCACGTCGAAGCCGTCTGGTGCCTCCTGGACCGAGTCGCCGTGGCTCATCCAGGCGTTCTGGTGCTCGGGAGTGCCCTCGAGGATGGAACGGGCACCGCTGGCAACCGCGACATCTGTGGACCCGTACTCGCGGAGGCCTGTCTTCGCGACGGTGCCGCCAAGGGCGTCGGCCATGGCCTGGAAGCCATAGCAGATACCGAGAACGGGTACGCCGGCGTCGAACAGCTCAGGGTCGACCCTTGGCGCGTCCTCGGCGTAGACGCTCGACGGACCGCCGGAGAGGATGATTGCGACAGGATTTTTTGCCAGCAGCTCCTGCGTGCTGAGCGTGTGCGGAACGATTTCCGAGTACACGTCCGCTTCCCGCACCCGCCGGGCGATGAGCTGTGCGTACTGTGCGCCGTAGTCGACGACGAGGACCGGCTGGTGTTCTGGAGCGGAAGCGGGGGTAGTCACTAGTCAAGAATAGTGGTAGTGCCGGTCCGGCTGCACATTATGTGCTCAGTACCTCGACCGCGCTTCGGGATGAGCGGCCAGCTCCTCCTCCACCCGCCGGTGGACGCGCTTCTCCACAATGAAGGACAGCAGAGGCACGACACCGCCGAGTGCGATGATCACGAACTGGGAAAACGGCCACCGCATGAACTGCCACAGGCGGAAATCAGCGATTAGGTAGACGACGTACAGCCAGCCGTGAACGATCAGCACGGCCGTGGACAGGTTGAAGCCGCCCGCTGAGTCGACCTGGGCTTCCTGGACCAGGCCGAGGGCACCGGCAGAACCGCCGGCGATGATTTCGGCGCCGAAGCCGTACTTGGCAACCATCTCGACAACAACCAGAAGCAGCATTACACCCGTGGCGTACGCGAGGAACTTGTAGAAGCCCAGCGCTGAACGGATCTGCGCGGGAGTGCCGCCGAAGCGTCGCTTCGCGGTGGTGTTGGTCGGTGCAGGTTCGGTCACGTTCTTACCTCGTCGTGGTTCGGTGCGGCGTTGAGCAGGTCCTGTTCGTCTTCCAGGGTTCGGCGGTGGTCATCAGCGACAAGCCGCCACCACAGGAAGAAGGCGAAGCCGGCGAAGACGAACCATTCGACGGCGTAGAAGATGTTGAGCCAGTTGATGGGCGTCTCCTGCGGCTGGGGCCCGACCCGAACCGGTTCCATCGGCGCCTCAACCTGCAACTGCTCGCCGCCGACCGTGGTCTGGAAGGCTACGACAAAGCCGGAGTACACAGACGGGACATCCCAAACATTGATCAGTTCGGCGACGGACAGGGAGGCCACCTGCCCTTCGACGGGCCGCTGTACGACGGGTGCCTCAGTGGGCAGCAATCGCCCTTCCACTGTTGCTGGGCCGTCGGGTTCCGGCAGATGACTGCCTGCGTCGTTGCCCGCGGCGGCGTCAGGCACCCATCCGTGCACCACGGGCAGCACTGCGTTCGGATTCCCGGACTCCGCCACTTCGAAGGCTGACACCACCCAGAACCCTTGCCGGTCGCCCTGAAGCCGGGTTTGCACGAGAACCTGCGTATCGGGCAGGAACTGCCCGTCCATGGTGACCATCTGGTCGGCGATGCCTGCGGTCATCGGCACGCCAGGCTGAAACACCTCCGTGAGGGGCTGGACCTGCTCGGTGGTACTCGGCGGCGGCGGGGCAGCTTCCTGCGAGCGTGAGAACTGCCATTGGCTGAGCAGTACGAAAAGCGCGGCTATGGCCATGGCGAGGACCAGCGCAAGGATCCAGCGCGGCTTCAGCGCGGTTTTCAACACCTCTTAACGGTACTTCCTGCCCGCTGACGGATACGAATCCGAACCCTCACCCAGAGACGTAGATCACGCGAGTTAGTGACTGGGAAGATCTGCTACTGCTGGCAATCCGCGCACTCCGGCTAGTGGTCGAAGAAGACCAGGGATGAGTTGATGAGCTCGCTGATCACCTCGGCGTCGTGGGCACGACGCAGTGATTCTCGGAAGTTCTCCTTGAACAGCGAGCGCGCAAGGGTGGCCAGCACTTCGAGGTGCTCGGAAAATGACTCCGCGGGCGTTGCGATCAACAGCACAAGCGTGGCAGGGCCGTCCAGCGCGCCGAAGTCCAAACTGTGGCCGTAGCGCGTGACGCCGACGGCGATCGAGGTCTGCTTCACGTGCTCGCTGCGGGCATGCGGAACACCGACGCCGCCGGGCAGGCCGGTGGCCATCTGGTGTTCGCGCGAGTTGACCAGATCGAGGAAGCCCTCGAGGTTGTCGATCCGGCCGCACTCATACAGCCTGGCGGCAAGCTGCGCTGCGGCGTCGGCCTTGTCCTCGGCCACCATGTCGAGGATCACCATGTGCGGCGTGGTCAGTTCGGCGTCGTGCAGGTCGAGGGGTGTCACAACGGCTAGCTTAGCGGCACCACGTCTTCCACTCCCATGCGCGCGCTGTCGGCGGAGATGTCGTCGGGCTGCTGCTGGCTGAGTCTCTCGGCCTCCACCCGCGCAAGGTAGTGCTTCACTTCACGGTCGACCTGCGCATCGCTCCAGTTCAGATGGGGCGCCATCAGGCGCGCGACGACAGGTGCCGCAGATACCCCGCGGTCCCAGGCCTCGATCGAGATACGGGTTCGGCGGGTCAGCACGTCCTCGACGTGCCGCGCGTCTTCGTGCGTGACTGCGAAGACGACCTCTGCTTCCAGGTAGTCATCGGCACCGGGCAGCGGTTCGCCCAGTTCGGGGGTTTCCCTGATCAGCGACAGCACGTGCTCGGCGTGCGTCCCATACCGCTGCAGGAGATGCTCGACCCGCGCAACGTGCACGCCTGACTCGTCAGCAAGGCGCGCCCGCCTGTTCCACGCGGCGCGGTACCCCTCGGCGCCGAGCAGGGGCACTGTCTCGGTGCAGCTGTCGGGTACGCGTTCATCCAACGCGCGCGACGCCTCGTCCACCGCATCCCGCGCCATCACCCGGTAGGTGGTCCACTTGCCGCCTGCAACCACCACGAGCCCCGGAACGGGGTGCGCAACCACGTGCTCGCGTGAGAGCTTGGCCGTTGAGTCGTTCTCCCCCGCCAGCAAAGGCCGCAGGCCCGCATAGACGCCTTCGACGTCTTCCCGGGTCAGCGGGCGCTTCAGCACCCGGTTCACGTGCTCAAGGATGTAGTCAATGTCCGACGACGATGCCGCCGGATGTGCCTTGTCCAGGTTCCAGTCGGTGTCAGTAGTGCCGATTATCCAGTGCCTGCCCCACGGAATGACGAACAGGACGGACTTCTCCGTGCGCAGGATGAGCCCGACGGTGGACTGGAAACGGTCCCGCGGAACCACCAGGTGGATTCCCTTCGACGCGCGCACCTTCAACTGGCCGCGCTCCGTGACCATCGCCTGGGTCTCGTCGGTCCAGACTCCCGTGGCATTCACGACCTGCTTGGCGCGGATGCTGAATTCCTCGCCGGTCTCGTGGTCCTTGACGCGGGCTCCGACCACGCGTTCGCCCTCGCGCAGGAATTCGACGACGGATACCCGGTTGGCCGCCTTGGCGCCGTAGGACGCTGCGGTGCGAATCATGTTCACGACGTACCGGGCGTCGTCGACCTGCGCATCGTAGTAACGGATGGACCCGACCATCGCGTTGTCTTTCAGGCTGGGCGCCGCGCGCAGGGTGCCCCGGCGGGTGAGGTGCTTGTGCATCGGTACGCCGCGGGAGTTCCCGGACGTCATGCCCATGGTGTCGTAGAGGATGATGCCCGCGCCGACGTACGGCCGCTCGATGAAGCGCTTGGTCAGCGGATACAGGAACGGAACCGGGCGGACCAGGTGCGGAGCGATTCGCTGAATCAACAGCCCCCGCTCCTTCAGCGCCTCCTGCACCAGGGCGAAGTCGAGCATCTCCAGGTAACGGAGTCCGCCGTGGATTAGCTTGGAGGACCGGGACGAGGTTCCGGATGCCCAGTCGCGAGCCTCGACGATTCCGACATCAAGCCCTCTGGTGACTGCGTCGAGGGCAGAACCTACGCCGACGACGCCGCCTCCCACGATCAGAATGTCCAGCTCCTTGCCTGGCCCGGTTGTGGACTTGAGCGCTTCAATTGACTTCTCACGCTGCTCGGGGCTGAGGACACCTCTGATCATGGCCGTTATCCACCTTCGTTGTCGCGGATTGGTCCCTCAACTCTAGGCAATCAGTCGTTCGAAAGGTAGGGCGACAGGACAACCTCCACCCGCTGGAACTCCTTCAGGTCCGAGTACCCGGTGGTGGCCATTGCGCGTCGGAGCGCACCGATGAGGTTGGAGGTTCCGTTGGTGTGGTGCGACGGGCCCCACAGCACTTCCTCCAGCGGTCCGACCGTTCCGACGTTCACCCGGTCGCCGCGGGGCAGCTCACCGTGATGGGCTTCCTGGCCCCAGTGCCAGCCGCGGCCGGGTGCCTCGTCGGCGCGGGCCAGTGCGGAGCCAAGCATGACGGCGTCGGCTCCGACGGCGATGGCTTTCACGATGTCGCCGCTCGTGCCCATCCCCCCGTCGGCGATGACGTGCACGTAGCGTCCACCGGACTCGTCCAGGTAATCGCGGCGGGCGGCCGCGACGTCGGAAATGGCCGACGCCATCGGCGAGTGGATGCCCAGGGCGCGGCGCGTCGTCGTCGTCGCTCCCCCACCGAAGCCGACCAGGACACCGGCCGCGCCGGTGCGCATCAGGTGGAGGGCTGGCGTGTAGCCGGCGGCGCCGCCCACGATAACCGGGACGTCGAGCTCGTAGATGAACTGCTTGAGGTTGAGCGGTTCCTCCGTTTTGGAAACGTGTTCGGCGGACACGGTGGTTCCGCGGATAACGAAGATGTCGACGCCGGCCGCCAGGACGGTCTTGTAGAACTGCTGGGTGCGTTGGGGCGTGAGCGAGCCGGCCACGGTGACGCCGGCGTCGCGGATCTCCGCGAGGCGGCTGGTGATCAGCTCCGCCTGGATGGGAGCGTCGTAGAGCTCCTGCATGCGGCGGGTCGCGGCAGGGCTGAAGTTTTCGGTTGCCAGGCCGGCGATCTCCTCAAGGACCGGAGCCGGATCTTCGTAACGGGTCCAGAGTCCCTCGAGGTTGAGTACACCCAGGCCGCCGAGCTTGCCCATGGCGATTGCCGTGGAGGGAGACATGACGGAGTCCATCGGCGCGGCGATGACCGGCATCTCGAACTGGTAGGCGTCGATCTGCCACGAAACCGAGACGTCCCGCGGGTCACGGGTGCGGCGGGAGGGAACCACCGCAAGATCATCCAGGGAATATGCCCTGCGTCCGCGCTTGCTTCGGCCGATCTCAATCTCGTAAGTCACCGGTCTAGGTTATCCCAGCGGGGAGAGGTGCCCATCGCGGCTATTCCGGTGTCACCCCTAGAGTCGGACCATGACCAGTGAGACCCTCGGCGCCAATCCCGACCAGTTGCGCAGCCTCGCCCAGTCAATGGGCAACTTCGGCCAGACACTCACGACGGCGGACCAAACCATCACTGCGGCCCTCAACGGAGTCCCTTGGCAGGGCGGCGATGCCGACCGCTTCCGGTCGCAGTGGCACTCCAGCTTCCGGGTCCAACTGCACCAGGCAGCGTCCATGCTCGAAACCCAGTCCCGCGTCCTGGTGGGTCAGGCAGATGAGCAGGACCGGGCCAGTGACGCAGGCGGCGGCGGTATCAGCGGGGGTTTCGACGGCGTGCCCGCCAGTGCCACGGACGACGCCGGTGGTTCCGGAGATGATGACCTGCTGGACCTTCTCGGTAACGCGGTGGGCGATCTCGGGGCCTGGCCTCCCTACCAGATAGCCAACTGGGTTGCCTCTGCCGGCGGCCTTGGTGCCGAGCGCCTCCTGAACGCCATGGCGCGGGCGGACCTGTTGACCCCCAATTTCGGCACCGCACCCGAAGTGGGCTATCTCCGCGGGACCCAGACACTCAATGCCCTCAACCTCGTGGGCAAGTTCGCCGGCGGCCTCAGTATCATCACCGGGCTGGGCCAGGCGTACCAGGGCTTCCAGTCGGGGGACGGGCACGTTGTAGCCGATGGCGCAATCACCACCATCCTTGCTGCCGGCAGCCTTACTCCCACCCCGGCTGCACCCTTCTTTGCAGCTGCCTCACTGGTGTGGGCCGGCGCTCAATTCCTGTCCGGTGATGTGCCGGTGACGGAGCGGATTACCGACTTCGCGTCCGATGCGGGTGACGTCATCGCGGACGGCGCCGATGCCGTCGCAGACGGAGCACGCGACGCATGGAACTGGGCCTTCGGCTAGTAGTCTCGCCTAGGAGCACGCACTGACATCCAACCCAGGAGAACAACCCGTGGCCGACGCAACCGCCCTGCACCTCACCGAGCACGAGATCCTGGCTCTGCTGGCGTTCAACGACACCGAATCGTGCACGATCACCCGGGACATCTTCCGCCTTACACCGCACGCCGATAATGCCGATCTTCAGCGTGCCGGGCTGAGCACCCTGTTGGTTCGGGACCTTGCCGAGCTGGACGGAGAAGACATCCGGGTGAAGGGGCCCACCGGATTCCTTGCCGCGGTCATGGCGACAGCCGGCGAGTGGCTCGAAATAGCCCTGATCACGCCGTCAACCAACCACGTACTGTTCGCGGTTTCCTCCGCCGGCGGTGCTTTCGTTGCCAATGTGAGCGGCCGCGCTACCCACAGGTTCA
Organism: Arthrobacter sp. JZ12; assembly: GCF_035189165.1. NCBI lineage: Bacteria > Bacillati > Actinomycetota > Actinomycetes > Micrococcales > Micrococcaceae > Arthrobacter > Arthrobacter sp. JZ12. The sequence continues at coordinate 2,410,320 of NZ_CP045246.1, forward strand.
CACCGCTCAAAAACGAGGCACCGATCCTGAGCTTCGGGCTCGATGCTGCCTCCCATTTCCTTCAGGGTGACAACGCCGCGCGCCCGGCTGCGGCGCAGATCAAACACCACGGCCTCGGAGTCGAAGCCAGGACCGCAAACCTGATGGTTGATGAATCGGGTGCATGGCATCTGGCAACCGGCGAAGGTGACCAGCTCGCCAAGCGCGACGTGAGCTCCTCCGATGCCCTGGAACTGTTCGGGCAAGCGTTGACCCTTGACGCCGATGCGAAGGCTTCAGAGTGATCATGGAATCCCGCCCCCTTGAGTACTGGCTGTCACCCCAGCTGAGCCAGGCTGGGCAGGGCAGCACCAGCGTGCTTCGGCGGATGGCGCTGAACGACGCACAGAGCCGCGCGACCTGCCTGATGCTCTACTTCTGGTGCGCCTGGCTGGCGTTGATTGCCGTCGTTACGGTTTTCACTGCACCCGGCGTGGTTCCCTACGCGGCCACCGGTGCACTCATCGCAGGTGCCGTCGCATCCGCTCTCTCTGCCCGCCGGCGCAGGCGGAAGACGCCCTCAATCGGCCATCCGGCGTCGTCAAGGGCGCCACGGACGGTGCGGGGAGCCTGGACGGGAATCGCCCTGGTGGCGGTCGGCGCATCTGGTTTGATGCTGGCGCTGATGCTCTCGGAAGACGCGGACCTGAGTGCCGGGTCGATCGCCGGCGGTGTGCTCGGCCTGCTGTTCATAGTGGCGTTATTCGTTGGAACCCTGTTGATACCCGCCTGGCACATCGAGAACGCCGAGCGGCTCTTCAGGGAGAGGATCGGCCGCGAGCCGGAACTGAGGCAGGCCCTTGAGGAGATGGCGCGCACGCATTCCGACGAGGGCGGCAGGCTCCAGTTCGGGCCGCTCTAACAGTCCCTCTTTACGGTTCCCCATACATGCAAAAGCGCCGGTCAGGTGCAGGTTCGTGGGGTCTTTCCCACGATTTCTGCACCGGACGGCGCTTTTGCGTTGAGCCTAAGCCGGAAGGCGTTACTTCGAACTGTAGTTCGGTGCCTCGACGGTCATCTGGATGTCGTGAGGGTGCGACTCCTTCAGCCCTGCGGAGGTGATGCGGACGAACTTGCCCTTGGCCTTGAGCTCTGGGATGGTCCGCGCACCGGTGTAGAACATGGTCTGGCGCAGGCCGCCCACCAACTGGTGGGCCACCGAGGACAGCGGTCCCCGGTAGGCCACGCGGCCCTCGACGCCCTCGGGGATGAGCTTGTCGTCGCCGATAACGTCGCCCTGAGAGTAACGGTCCTTCGAGTACGAGGTGTTCTTGCCCCGGGTCTGCATGGCTCCGAGCGATCCCATGCCGCGGTAGGTCTTGTACTGCTTGCCGTTGACGAAGATCAGCTCTCCCGGCGCCTCGGCCGATCCGGCGAGGAGCGAGCCGAGCATCACGGTGTCGGCGCCGGCAACCAGCGCCTTGCCGATATCACCCGAGTACTGGAGTCCGCCGTCGGCAATAACCGGAACGCCCGCCGGAATAGCGGCCTTGGCGGATTCATAGATGGCCGTGACCTGCGGAACGCCGACGCCGGCCACCACGCGGGTGGTGCAGATGGAACCGGGGCCCACGCCGACCTTGATGCCGTCAGCGCCGGCGTCGATCAGGGCCTGCGCGCCCTCACGGGTTGCTGCCTGGCCGCCGATGATGTCGACGTGCGCGGCAGACTTCTCCGCCTTCAGCCGAGCGATCATTTCCAGCACGCCCGCGCTGTGCCCGTTGGCGGTGTCAACGAAGAGCGCATCGACGCCGGCATCGACCAGGGCCATTGCGCGCTCCCAGCCGTCACCGAAGAAGCCGATGGCTGCACCGACGCGGAGGCGGCCCTCATCGTCCTTGGTGGACAGCGGGTACTGCTCGGCCTTGGTGAAGTCCTTGACCGTGATGAGGCCCTGAAGAACGCCATTGTCGTCAACCAGCGGGAGCTTCTCGATCTTGTTCTTGGCCAGCAGGCCGATGGCGTCCTCGCCGCTGATGCCCACGTGGCCGGTGACCAGCGGCATCGGGGTCATGACCTCGCGGACCAGACGGTGCGCGAACTCGGACTCCAGCACAAAGCGGGTGTCACGGTTGGTGACGATGCCCACGAGCTTGCCCTCGCCGTCGACCACGGGAAGGCCCGATACGCGGTAGTGGCCGCAGAGATCGTCCAGCTCGCGCAGGGTGGCGTCGGGGCCGATGGTGACAGGGTTGGTGATCATACCCGATTCGCTGCGCTTCACACGGTCCACCTGCTCGGCCTGGTCGGCGATCGAGAGGTTGCGGTGGATCACACCGAGACCACCCTGACGGGCCATGGCGATTGCCATGCGGGCCTCGGTGACTGTGTCCATGGCCGAGGACAGCAACGGGGTCTGTACGGTGATGCGTCTGGAGACGCGTGAACTGGTGTCGGCTTCCGAGGGAATCACGTCAGTGTGTCCGGGAAGCAGCAGGACGTCGTCGTAAGTCAGGCCGACAAAGGCAAACGGATCATGGGGGCTCGACAGTTCGCTCAACGCGCGCCTCTTTCAGGGGATGCTTTGGATGGGTGGCCGGCTCGATCGGACCAGCAATTCCGGCCTCTATCGTAGAACGAATGCTATGGATGCCCTATTCCGGGGAACGTAATCCGGGTGTGAAAAGAGCAACGTTCCGGCCTTCGAAAAGACCGGAACGTTGCCCTATGCCGCCTGGCGGCGTGCCGCTAAGCGGCTTGAATCAGTGCGCTTGGATCAGTGCGCGTGACCGTGGCCTGCCTCGGCGTCGTCCTCGGCGGGCTTCTCGACAACCAGCGTCTCGGTGGTGAGAACCAGCGCGGCGATCGAAGCTGCGTTGCGCAGCGCCGAGCGCGTGACCTTCACCGGGTCGATGATGCCGGCGTCAACCAGGTTCTCGTAGCCGCCGGTGACCGCGTTGAAGCCGTGACCGACCTCAAGCTGGCCGACCTTGTCGACGACAACGTAGCCCTCGAAACCTGCATTCTCAGCGATCCAGCGCAGCGGCTGCACCAGCGCGCGGCGGACAAGCCCGACGGCGGTTGCTGCGTCACCTTCCAGCTTCAGGACAGTGGGGTCCTCGTCCAGCACCTTGACGGCGTGGATGAGTGCCGAACCGCCGCCCGCGACGATGCCCTCTTCGAGCGCGGCGCGCGTGGAGGACACAGCGTCCTCGATGCGGTGCTTCTTTTCCTTGAGCTCGACCTCGGTGGCTGCGCCGACCTTAATGACTCCGACGCCGCCGGCCAGCTTGGCCAGGCGCTCCTGGAGCTTCTCGCGGTCCCAATCGGAATCGGTGCGCTCAACCTCAGCCCGAATCTGGGCAACGCGGTCTGCGACGTCCTGCTCGCTGCCGGCGCCGTCAACAATGGTGGTGTTGTCCTTGGTGACGGTGATGCGGCGGGCCGAACCCATGACCTCGAGGCCAACCTGGTCCAGCTTCAGGCCGAGGTCCGGCGAGACAACCTGCGCACCGGTGAGGGTTGCGATGTCCTGGAGCATGGCCTTGCGGCGGTCGCCGAAGCCCGGAGCCTTGACGGCAACAACGTTCAGGGTGCCGCGGATCTTGTTGACCACCAGGGTGGAGAGGGCTTCGCCCTCGATGTCCTCGGCGATGATGAACAGCGGCTTGCCGGCCTGGAGAGCCTTCTCCAGCAGCGGCAGGAATTCCTGGAGTGCGGAGATCTTGCCGGAGTTGATCAGGATCAGCGCGTCTTCGAGGACAGCTTCCTGGCGCTCGGGATCGGTGACGAAGTAGGGGCTCAGGAATCCCTTGTCGAACTGCATGCCCTCGGTGAGGACCAGCTCGGTCTGGGTGGTCGAGGATTCCTCGATGGTGATGACGCCGTCCTTGCCGACCTTGTCGAACGCCTCGGCCAGCAGGTCGCCGACCTCCTGGCTCTGGGCCGAGATGGCGGCAACATTCGCGGTCTGCTTGCCGACAACCTCGCGGGCGTTCTCGAGCAGGCGTGCGGCAACAGCCTCAACCGCAACCTCGATGCCGCGCTTGAGTGCGCCGGGAGCGGCGCCAGCTGCGACGTTGCGCAGGCCTTCCTTAACCAGCGCCTGCGCGAGGACGGTAGCCGTCGTCGTGCCGTCACCGGCGACGTCGTTGGTCTTGGTGGCGACTTCCTTGGCGAGCTGTGCGCCGAGGTTCTCATACGGGTCGTCCAGCTCGACCTCACGGGCGATGGTTACGCCGTCGTTGGTGATGGTGGGGGCGCCCCACTTCTTGTCGAGGACGACGTTGCGTCCGCGAGGGCCGAGGGTCACCTTGACGGTGTCGGCCAGCTTGTCGACGCCGGCTTCGAGCGAGCGACGGGCGGCGTCGTTGAACTCCAACTGCTTTGCCATAACTTACGTTCCTTTCAGGCCTGTGCAGTGATGTCAGGAATGGGGGTGTTCCACAGAAAGAACCCCGGCCTGGGACGGCCGGGGTTCACTCTGAAGAGCTACTTGACGACGATCGCCAGAACGTCGCGGGCGGAGAGCACCAGGAACTCCTGGCCGCCGTGCTTGACTTCGGTTCCACCGTACTTGGAGTAGATGACTACATCGCCTTCGGAGACGTCGACCGGGACGCGGTTGCCGTTGTCGTCAACCCGGCCGGGGCCTACTGCGACGACCTCACCCTCCTGGGGCTTCTCCTTGGCGGTGTCCGGGATGACCAGACCGGAAGCGGTGGTCTGCTCGGCTTCCAGCGGCCGAACGACAATACGATCTTCAAGAGGCTTGATAGAGACCGACACTCGGACCTCTCCTTCACTTGGTTTGAACGATTCGGGGTTCGAGCAGGCGCTGACCGTCGTCGCGGTGCCGGTTGGCGCATCCTCGAGGGATTAGCACCCTCATAGCGAGAGTGCCAAGTCTGACTTTATGCAAACGGTTAGCACTCGGTCAAGGCGAGTGCCAGACGCGTCTAGGAGCCGCCCCGGAGCTTTCCGAACAGCGGATCAAACGACCATCCAGGAGCCCACCCTCTAGACTGAACCCGGCCCTGCAGTCCTTACGAAAGCTTGAAAGCGATCCCTTGACCGAGAACCTCCTTGCCCCCGTCCTGACTCCCGAGGGCTGGGAGCTGCTCAATTCGCTCGGCCCCTACTCGGAGGCGGACAGCCTCCGGCTCAACGAACAGCTCCGCGCAGCCGGCCACTCTCCTGACGTGGTTGCAGCAGCGCTCACCCAGTCCCGCCTTCGCGCGAAGGCGGAGGCGAAGTTCGGTCCATTCGCGGCGCGGATGCTCTTCACGCCGGCCGGGCTGGAACAGGCCACCCGGCTGAACGTCGCCGCCCGCCATGCCCAGCGCTACGTCAGTGCGAATCTCCAGAAAGTTGCCGATCTGGGCTGCGGCATCGGCGCGGACTCCATGGCCCTTGCCACGCTGGACCGGGACGTCACCGCCGTCGAACTCGACGAGACCACCGCTGCTGCCGCCACCATGAACCTGCTCCCCTGGTCCAATGCCACGGTCCTGAATGCGGACGCCGCCACCGTGGATCTTGCCGAGTTCGACGGCGTCTGGCTGGATCCGGCGCGGAGGACCACCTCAAGCTCGGGCACCAAGCGCCTGTTCGATCCGGAGGCCTTCTCGCCACCGCTCTCCTTCGTGGAGCGCCTTGCGGCCACGGGCATGCCGGTCGGAGTGAAGCTGGGCCCAGGCATTCCGCATGACGCCATACCCGCAGACTGCGAGGCGCAGTGGGTGTCGGTGGACGGCGATGTCGCCGAGGTGGTCCTGTGGTTCAACGCCCTGCGCCGCGGGAACGTCCGTAGGAGTGCCCTCCTGATCGGCGCGGCCGGCGCGGCGGAGCTGACCAGCAGCACCGACTTCGGCGAGGACGCCACCGCTCCCGTCGGCCCGATCGCCGGGTACCTCTACGAACCCGACGGCGCGATCATCCGCACCGGGCTCGTTGCCGATGTCGCCTCCCAGATCGGCGGACATCTGCTGGATCCGAACATCGCCTACATCTGTGCTCCCGAACTGGTGGACACCCCGTTCGCCCGCGCCTACCGGGTGCTCGAGGTGCTGCCCTACAACGTCAAGGGGCTCCGGGCCTGGGTGAAGGCCAATGACATCGGCGTCCTCGACATCAAGAAGCGCGGCACCTCCGTCACGCCCGAGGAGCTGCGCAAGCAACTGTTGGCCGGCTCGAAGAAGTCCGTCCGCAAGGCCACGCTGGTACTGACACGGCTCGGCGAGGAGCGCGTCGCCGTCGTCGTAGATCCCGTCCTGACCTAGCTGATTCTGCCCGTGGGCAAAGCGTCAGCCGGCCTGGCGGGAGAACTCACCCGCCCTGCGGATCTGCTCGTCGGTCGGACGCACCCCGGTGTACAGGACAAACTGTTCGGCCGCCTGAAGGGCAATCACCTCCGCACCGGTGATCACCGGCTTGCCCGCGCGCCGCGCCGCGCGGATGAGCGGCGTCTCCGCCGGGAGTGCGACGACGTCGAACACCACCTGCGCGGCGGCGACGGCTTCATCGCTGAAGGACTGCGCGGACTCGTCGGACCCGGACATGCCGAGCGGGGTCACGTTGATCAGGAGATCGGCCGTGGAATTGCCCGCTTCGGACTGCCACGCGAAACCGTACAACCCGGCAAGGGCACGTCCGGTCTGCTCATTGCGAGCCGCAATGGTGACCCGGGTGAAGCCCGCGTCCCGCAGCGCGGCGGCAACCGCCTTCGCCATTCCCCCGGAACCGCGCAGGAGAACCGACGACGACGGCGCCAGGCCGGCCTGCTGTCCGAGCAGCTGCGCGACCGCAAGGTAGTCGGTGTTGTAGGCGGTGAGGACGCCGTCGTCGTTCACGATGGTGTTGACGGAATCAATGGCGAGCGCGGAGGGATCCATCTTGTCCACCAGGGCGATCACATCCTCCTTGAACGGCATCGAGACGGAGCAGCCGCGGATCCCGAGGGCACGGACACCGGCAATCGCGGAAGGGAGGTCGGTGGTGGTGAAGGCCTTGTAGATGTTGTTGAGGCCGAGCTCGTCGTAGAGCCAGTTGTGGAAGCGGGTGCCGATATTGCTGGGACGGGCGGCGAGCGAGATGGACAGGACCATGTCTTTGTTTAGGATCGGCACCACCCCAGTATGCCAAGCCGTGGATGACGGACCGGGTACGCCAAGCCGGGTCATCCAGCACGGTCGATCACTTGCCCTGCACTAGGATTAGGGACAGTTCTCACCCGCGATGGCGCGTTACCGAGGCACATTTCCCACCGTCCGGTACCGGTCAGGAGCACATAGTGAAGATTGAGTTCGCGAAGTCCCAACAGTCCACGCTCGGCGTCGAGTGGGAGCTCGCCCTCGTTGACCGCTACAACGGCGGGCTGGTCTCTGTAGCCAAGGAAGTGCTGCGGGGCGTCAACGAACTCCACCCCGAACTTCACGCCGATGATGAGCATCCGCACATCAAGCAGGAGCTGCTGCTCAACACCGTCGAGATCGTAACCGGCATTTGCCATACCGTGGCCGAGGCGAAGGAGGACCTGTTGCGCTCACTCGCCGCGGTCCGAGAGGTCACGGACCCGATGGGTGTTGAACTCTTCTCGGCCGGATCGCACCCCTTCAGCTCTCCGCGCTCGCAGCCGGTCACCGACAAGGAGCGGTACCTTAAGCTGATTGACCGGACCCAGTGGTGGGGCCATCAGATGGTGATCTACGGCGTCCACGTCCATGTGGGTTTGGACTCCCGGGACAAGGTTCTGCCGGTGCTCGACGGGCTGGTGAACTACTTCCCGCATTTCCAGGCGATCTCCGCATCTTCCCCCTACTGGGGAGGAGAAGACACCGGTTACGCCTCGCAGCGCGCGTTGATGTTCCAGCAACTGCCCACGGCAGGACTGCCGTTCCAGTTCCGGACCTGGGAAGAGTACGAATCCTACGTCCAGGACATGTTCACCACCGGCGTCATCGACACCGTCAGTGAGATCCGCTGGGACATCCGCCCGGTCGGTGCGCTTGGGACGATTGAGATGCGAGTGTGCGACGGGCTGTCCACGCTGGAGGAAGTCGGCGCTGTGGCTGCGCTGACCCAGTGCCTGGTGGACGACTTCTCAACCACCCTGGACAATGGCGGCACCATCCCCACCATGCCGCCGTGGCATGTGCAGGAGAACAAGTGGCGTGCGGCCCGCTACGGGCTTGAAGCCATCATCATCCTCGACGCCGCCGGCAACGAGCGTCTGGTTACCGAGCACCTGATGGACGAGCTGAACCGGCTCGAACCAGTCGCCGCCAAGCTGGGCTGCTCCGAGGAACTGCGCGACGTCGAGAAGATCCTGCAGCGCGGCGCGGGGTACCAGCGCCAGCGGCGCATCGCCGCCGAGCACAACGGCGACCTTAGCGCCGTCGTGCTGGACATGGTGCGTCAGTTGCGCGAAGGTACCGCAGACTGACCCTCAGGCGTTAACGCCGGATCGCCACGCGGCGTCGCGGCCCATGCGTGCCAGGAGCCGGGATTCCCGGCTTGCATCTTCCGACACGGGCAACGCGGGTTTGCAGATCCCCTCCATGTAGAGGTGCTCGCCGAAGCCGTTCAGAGACTCCTCAATCAGATCAAGTTCGGTATCCCCGAAGTGCGTCTGCTGTCCCGCGCCTCGGGCGATGTCCCACCGGTGCACCAGAAGGTCAAAGCCGTAGAACGTGGCCAACGTGGCTCCCACGGTGGCCGGACCAAAGAAACCATCGAACGACTTCTCCGCCAGGTCCGGCGTCTCCAGGACCTCCTGCACCCGGGTGGAGTGCTCCTTCCACGCGGATGCCGGGTCCGCTTCCGTCGACGGTCGCGGCCCAATGTCGATCCCGTGCTGGTCCAGGAAATCCCGTTCGGTGTCGATGAGGTGGTCAAGCACGTCACGGACGGTCCATCCGGCACAGGGCGATTCCGCTGTCCAATCATTCACCGCTTCAACGACGTCAGTGAGGGGTGCGTTTGCTGCCCGGTACTGCTCTAAGTGTGTAGTCATGCCTTCACCGTAGGGGTCGGCGCCGACACTCGTCTTGATAAAATCCGACACGTGGCAACCGGAATGGATCCCATCAGCCGCGGCCGGTTGCACGACCCGACGGTTCCGGCCCCTCAGCTCTTCCGCTACGCCCCGGCGCCGCAGTACGCGCATCTCATCCGCCACTTCTGGGTTCCGGTCTGGAGCTTTCCCGCCGGCGTCCAATCCCACCAGCGCGTGCTGCAATACCCGAGCACGCTGCTGGTCATCGCACCCGACTATGCCATCGCAAAGGGTCCTGAACCGGAGCTCTCCCACAAGGTCCTGCGCGGTTCATCCTGGGCATTCGGCGTGCTGTTCCAGGCCGCCGCCGGGTACCGCCTCCACGGTGCGGGGCTGCCTGCGCTGGTGGGGAACGAGGCGCCCCTCATCGACGCTCTTCCGGAGCTTGGGGAGGCGGTCCGGTCGGTCCGGGCAGAGATGGCGGCCGCGCCGTCGTCGTCGGAAGTTCACCGGCGGTGCATGGCGATTGTCTCGGAGGGGCTGGCGCCGTGGTGTGCGCCGCTTGATGAGGAGGACTCGCTCATCAACCTCATCACTGACCACGTTGAGCAGACTCCGACGCTGACCCGCGTGGACAAGCTGGCCGCGGCCGTTGGCCTGGACGAACGGTCGCTGCAGCGCCTGACCCGCAAGCGGCTGGGCCTCAGCCCGAAGTGGCTCATCCAACGGCGGCGGCTGCAGGAAGCGGGCGTCCGTCTCGCCGTCGGCGGGTGCTCAGTCGGGCAGCTGGCCACCGAGTTGGGCTACGCCGATCAGGCTCACTTCACGCGCGACTTCTCCCGCGTGACCGGCCTGACGCCCGGTGAGTACGTGAAGCTGAACGCCCCCTGACCAAGCGTTGGCGCAGGGCTAGAGGTAGACGGTACTCACCGGCATGGACGAGTCGGTGCCGAAGCCGATTCCGCTCGGCTCCCCGCCATCCATGATGATCCGGGCGGCGAGGGCTGCCACCATCGCCCCGTTGTCGGTGCACAATGACGACGGCGGGATGATCAGCTCGATGCCCGCAGCCTCGCAGCGCTCGAGGGTGAGCTGGCGGAGCCGCGAGTTGGACGCCACTCCCCCGCCCAGTAGGAGCGACGTGATGCCGTTCTCGGTGCAGGCCAGGACCGCCTTTGAGGTGATCACGTCCACCACTGCTTCCTGGAACGAGGCCGCCACATCGGCCACCGGCACGTCCGCCCCGCGCGCTTCGCAGTCCTCCACAAAACGTGCGACGGCGGTCTTCAACCCGCTGAACGACCAGTCGTACCGGTGCGGACCGGGTTCCTCAGCCGTTCCCATGTACTTGGGCTGAGTGAGCCCACGTGGGAAGCGGATGGCCTTGGGGTCGCCGTCCGCCGCAATCCGGTCAATAGCGGGTCCACCGGGATAGCCCAGGCCCAGGATGCGGGCGACCTTGTCGTAGGCCTCGCCCGCAGCGTCGTCGATGGTTGAGCCGAGGAGTTCGACGTCGGCGGCCAGGTTGCGCACGCGCAGGATCTCCGTATGACCGCCCGAAACCAGCAGCGCGCCGAGATTGTCCGGGAGAGTCCCGGCGTCGAGCAGCCCGACGCCCACATGCGCCACTAGGTGGTTCACCGCGAACAGAGGCTTGCCGGTCGCGACGGCGAGCGCCTTGGCTGCGGCCACCCCCACCATCAGGGCGCCGGAAAGCCCGGGGCCGGAGGTCACGGCGAGCGCGTCGACGTCGGACAGCGTGACGCCCGCTTCATCGAGCGCCTGTTGCAGTGTGGGCACCATGGCGTCCAGGTGCGCCCTGGAGGCGATTTCCGGGATCACGCCGCCGAAGCGCACGTGTTCATCCATTGATGAGGAGACTGCGTTGGTCAGCAGGGTGGTGCCCCGCACGATTCCCACACCTGTTTCGTCGCAGGAGGACTCGATGCCGAGCACCAGTGGTTCAGACCGGTTCATGATTCATCTCCGGAAGGCTCGTGCGCGGCTCCGGTTTCGAGGACCAGCCGCATGACGTGGGCGTTGACGCCGTCGCGGTAGTAGCCGCGCCGCGTGTGGATGTGCTCGAAGCCGAACCGCTCGTAAAGGCTGCGGGCGCGGGGATTGTCTTCGCGGACCTCAAGCAGGGTTTCGGCGGCGCCCCGGCGGCGGGCCTCCTCGAGCATTCCCGTCAGCATGGCGGTGCCGATGCCCTTCCCCTCGTGTTCAGGAAGCACTCCGATCGTCTGTATATCTGCAATCTCGCCCACCACCATCACTCCGCAGTAGCCCACAAGGTGTCCGTCGATTTCAGCCACGGAGTAGGCTCGCGTCTCTACCAGTGAGAACTCGTCATAGAACAGTTCAAGCGGCCACGCGTCAATGGGAAACAGCATCTGTTCCAGCGCCCCAACCAGCGGGATGTCTTCCAGGCGCATGGGCCGAAGTGTGAACGTCACAGCAGGGCCTTCTTCCGCGGCCCAGGAACCTTCGCATCCGACTCCCGCAGGTACAGCGGAGTGGTGGGCCGAAGGGTGCCGCCCGCCGCGAAGGTCCGCTCGGCGATGACGGCCAGCGCGGCGGCGTCAGGCCAGAGGTCCGTCGCGTGGGGTGTTCCTGCCAGCCGTTCGGCATACAGTCCTGCACCGTGCCCGTAGACCGGAAGCTCGGGAACGGTTTCGGCGGGGCCGACGTGCGGGCCGTCAACCAGTTCCGGCAGGCCCGACGCCGCGCGGTACCGCGCCCAGTACACTTCCTTGCGCCGTGCGTCAGTGGCGACGGCGAACTCACCGTCCGGGTGGCCTGCATCCAGCGCCACCGCATCCAGGCTCATGACCCCGTGCAGCGGAACGCCCCATACAAACGCGAGCATCCGAGCGGTGGCGATACCGGCGCGCAGTCCCGTGAACGGTCCCGGCCCGACGCCGACAACGATCGCGTCCAGCGCCGTTCCCGCGACGTCAGCGTCCGCTAGCAACTGCTGGATGGCGGGAGCCAGGACTTCGGCGTGCGAGCGCGTATCTGTTGATGAGAATCGCTGCAGCACCTCGCCGTCGCGAATCACGGCCGCACTGGCTGCCGCGGAGGTATCCAAGGAAAGAATCAGCACGGTACGCTCCTAGACCAGTGCCCGCGGCTGCATGCCCGCCCAGCGCGGACCGTAGGCGTCAATGCGCACCTGGCGCGGTTCGTCGTCGTCATCTGTTGTTTCGTTGCCACCGGGTACGACGACGCCGGCATCGCCCTGGGCGACCGGCGAACCTGCCGCGGGGCGAACCAGTGTGACGTGGAGGCGGCTGTCGGCGAGGTGCTCCACCCGCCCGGCACCCCACTCCACGACCGTGACGGAGTCCTCCAGGGTGGATTCGAGGTCGAGGTCGTCGATCTCGGCATCCGATTCCAGGCGGTAGGCGTCCACGTGCACCAGTCCCGGGCCGCCAGTCAGCGATGGGTGGTTACGCACCAGGACGAAGGTGGGGGAAATGATTCCTTCCCGCACGCCGAGTCCGCGGCCCAGTCCCTGGGTGAAGGTGGTTTTGCCGGCACCCAGCTCCCCCGTGAGGATAAGGAGGTCCCCCGGCGCAAGTTCGGCGCCAAGCCCTGCGGCGAACCGCTGCAGCTCATCAACCGAGTTAACGGAAATCTCCTGGGACCAAACCGGTTCGGTCATGAGGTCGCCTCGGAATCAACGTACCGGCGGGTCACGCGGGGACTGATGCGGGTGACCACCTCATAGTTGATCGAGCCTGAAGCGCGGGCCCAGTCATCGGCGGTGGGCGTGCCGTTGCCGTCGCCGAAAATCACAACCTCATGGCCCAGCGGGCTCTCCTCGGTGTCCACGAGTCCGGTGGCCTCGAAGTCGACGACGAACTGGTCCATCGCGATCCGTCCCACCACCGGGTAGATCCGGCCGTCGATGGTCACGGGAGCCCCAACTGCTATCCGGGGTATCCCGTCACCGTAGCCGACGGGAATCAGGCCCAGCGTGGTCCGCTTCTCCGTGCGGTAGGCAAACCCATACGAAACACCATGCCCGGCCGGCACTTCCTTGCAGTTAGCCACCGTGGTGCGGAAACTCATCGCAGGGCGAAGACCGAGCTCAATGGAAGACTGCCCCTCGAAGGGTGAGAGTCCGTACAGTCCCAGCCCGATCCGAACAAGGTCGAAGTGGGCGTCGGGCCGCGAGAGAGTTCCGGGTGTGTTGGCCAGGTGCCGTACCTCGAGGTCGACGCCGGCGTCCTCGGCTACGGCCACGGCGTCGCGGAAGCGCTGGATCTGCTCGTCATTCTCCGCACGATGAGGTTCATCGGCGACGGCCAGATGGGAGAAGACTCCTACTACGCGGAGCAGCCCCTCCTCCTGGTGCTGCAGCGTCTGGCCGAGCAGGGACTCCCACTTCTCCGGCGGGCACCCGTTCCGGCCAAGGCCGGTGTCGATCTTGAGGTGGACCCGCGCCGGACGCTCCAGCCGGCGTGCTTCCGCCACCACGTGCGCGAGCTCCCAGCCTGAGACACCCAGGTCCACGCCCAGCTCGATCGCAGCAGCGAAGTCACTGGACTCGGTGTGCAGCCAGGCCAGGACGGGCGCATCGATGCCGGCCCGCCGAAGTTCAACAGCCTCGGAGATGTGTGCCACGCCGAGCCAGGTGGCGCCGGCCTCCAGCGCAGCCTTCGCCACGGGAACAGCTCCGTGACCGTACCCGTCGGCCTTCACAACCGCCATCACCCGGGCGGGACTGGCGATATCCGCGATGTGCCTGACGTTGTGCCGGATAGCGGCCAGGTCGATGTCCACCCGCCGCTCCGGCAAGGGCCCTGCTGAAAAATCCACGCCCCTATTCTGTCAGTTTCCGCAGCCCAGGTCGGAATTGGGCCCTGCGTACCGCAGTTCGCCGCGGATGCCGGGGCGAGGGCCCTTGCCAGCCGGATTACGACGGCGACAGGATGGAACATGACCTTCTCACCCAAGACCGCAATAGTCACCGGATCGGATTCAGGCATCGGACGCGCCACCGCCGTTGCCCTCGCAGAAGCAGGTTGCGACGTCGGCATCACGTGGCACTCGGACAAGGACGGAGCCGAGGAAACCGCACGCGAGGTCGAGGCCAAGGGCCGAAAGGCCGTCGTCGCGCAGTTGGACACGACGGACCCCGCATGCGGCGACGTGATCGACCGCGTGGCCGAGGAGCTGGGCGGCGTGGACATCTTCGTCAACAATGCAGGCACGGGAGACGGCACACCGTTCCTTGACCTGGATTGGGACACCTGGCGGAGCACGGTGTCAGCTGACCTGGACGGAGCCTTCGTGTGCATCCAGCGCGCAGCCCGCCGCATGGTGCAGGCCGGGACGGGTGGCAGGATCATCGCCGTCACCAGCGTCCACCAGGAGCAGCCCCGGGTGGGTGCGTCCGCCTACGACGCCGCCAAGCACGGCCTGGGCGGACTGATCCGCACGATCGCTCTCGAACTTGGCGACCGCGGCATCACGGCCAACGCCGTCCTGCCCGGGGAGATCGCCACGCCCATGACGGGCAACGAGGACGAAGACCCGCACAAGATCCACCGTCCTGGAGTTCCGCTTGGCCGTCCCGGTGACGCACGGGAGATCGCCTCGGTCATTGCCTTCCTCGCCTCCCCGGCCGCTAGTTACGTCACGGGCGCCTCGTGGGTTGTCGACGGCGGCATGCTCCAGATGGGCCCACAGGCCGGGTCCCACATCACCAGCGACGATTGGCGCTCAGTCTGAGGTTCCGGTCTGAACCAGCGCGGCGGCTGCCGGTTAGTCGTCACTGCTGTCATACGGCGATGCTTGTCAGATGGCGCTGCTCAGGCGTCCGACTGGGTGGCGATTGTCGCCGTCGCGCGCCGCACTGCGCCGGGAGGGATGTCCGCAACGATGTCCTCCAGAAAGGCGTAGCGCCGCAGCCACTGCTTGCGGACGCCGTCGCGCCCGGCGCTCATGCGCCTCCACCAGTCCGCGATGTCGCCCCAGCCCGGTGCGGCGAGGGAACCGCCGACCTCCTGGACGGACAGGGATGCGCAGAGGTTCGCGAAGGCAAGACGGTCGGCCAACGGCCAGCCGGCCAGGTCCCCCGTGACGAAGGCCGCGCCGAAGCAGTCTCCTGCTCCGGTGGGGTCGTAGGCGTTGACGGGAAGCGCGGGGACCCACTCCTCCTCCCCGGTTAGCGAGTCGACGGCGATTGCCCCCTGCTGCCCCACGGTCACCACTGCTACCGGCACCCGGTCGGCGAGTGCGTACAGCGCAGCCCAGGGGTCGCTGGTGCGGGTGTAGGCCATTGCTTCGGCGTCGTTGGGCAGGAACGCGTGGAAGTGCTGGAGGGAGTCGAGGGCTTCCTTGGACCAGGACCCGCTCGGGTCCCAGCCCACGTCCCCGAACAGGCGCGTTCCGTTGGCGGAGGCTTCCTGCACCCATGGTTCGGCGACCGGGCCGACCTCCGCGAGGGCCGCGCGGCAGCGGGGCGCCTCCGCGAGCAGTTCCGACGCCGA
Organism: Arthrobacter sp. JZ12; assembly: GCF_035189165.1. Taxonomy (NCBI): domain Bacteria; kingdom Bacillati; phylum Actinomycetota; class Actinomycetes; order Micrococcales; family Micrococcaceae; genus Arthrobacter; species Arthrobacter sp. JZ12. The sequence goes on from NZ_CP045246.1 coordinate 2,425,797, forward strand.
CAGCGGCGACGGATGCCCGTGGGTCACCATCGACCGGTCCCGGTCGACCGACAGGGACACGGTCACCGGGGAATGCCACTGCTCGAAAGTCCGTGACCGCGACAGGTCCACCAGTTCCTGGCCCTGCAGGATGCTGCGGTTGAAAGCCCCATAGCCGTCGTCGCCGAACGCCGCGGCGAGGGTGGTTCGCAGCCCGAGCCGGCTCGCTGCGATCGCCTGGTTGGCCACGCCGCCGGGACAGGATCCCATCCCCTCCGCCCAGGTTTCGGTACCGGGTGTGGGCAGCACGTCCAGGCCGGTGAAGATAATGTCGAAGAACACCGAACCGGTGATCAGCAGGTCGAACTCCGGATCCGTGCCGGTCCGTACAGAGGCAAGCGGGTCAAAGCGGTTCGGGGTGGCCATGTACGGCACCATACCCAAGCAGCCGGCTCTGTGTGCCGGCGGATGACCGCGCAAGGAGTGCCTCATGAAGTTGACCGTCGTCGGCGGCGGAGGTTTCCGTGTGCCCCTTGTGTATCGGGCGCTCGCTGCAGGAGCGTTCGCCGGTCTGATCGATTCCGTCTGCCTGTACGACGTCGATTCCTCCCGAGCGGCTGCTATCGCGCGCGTCGTGGAGGGCATGCCGCTGCCGGTTGGGGCGCGGCGTCCGGCGCTTGAAGTGTCGGTTTCGCTGCAGGATGCCCTGGCGGGGGCCGCCGTCGTATTCGTCGCTATTCGGCCGGGTGGTGCCGCGGGCCGGGTGCTGGATGAGCGGGTGGCTCTGGCCGAGGGCGTGCTGGGCCAGGAGACGGTCGGTGCCGGCGGGCTGTCCTATGCGTTGCGCTCAGTGCCTGAGATGCTGCAGGTGGCTCAGGCGATCTCGCGAATCTGCCCGGACGCGTGGGTCATCAACTTCACCAATCCTGCCGGGATCATCACCGAGGCCCTCCAGCCGTTGCTGGGGAATCGAGTAATCGGTATCTGCGATTCGGCGTCCGGTCTGGTGCGCAGGGCTGCGGAAGCTGCAGGGGTGCCGCTCCCCCTCGGCTCGCTGACCGGCGTCGATTATGTGGGGCTGAACCATCTGGGCTGGCTTCGGCGGCTGGAGCACGACGGCGCCGACCTCCTGCCCGCGTTGCTGGCGGACCCGGGACGGCTGGGCTCGTTCGAGGAAGGCAGGGTATTCGGGGCGCAGTTCCTGCCGGTGCTCGGAGCCGTGCCGAACGAGTACCTCTTCTACTACTACTTCCACGCTGAGGCCCTGAGGTCCGTTGCGGCCGCACCTCAAACCCGGGGCGAGTCGCTGGTGCGCCAACAGGAGGGTCTGTATCCGGAGCTTCTCTCGGCACCGAACCCGTTCGACGTCTGGGAGGAGGCCCGCCGCGCCCGTGAATCCGGCTACCTCGCCGAAGCCCGCTCCCCCGAGGAGTCCCGGGATGAGGCCGACCTCGCCGGAGGAGGCTACGAGCTTATCGCGCTGACGGTCATGCGCGCGCTCCTGCTGGATGAGCCTGCGGAGCTTATTGTGAATGTCCGCAACTCGGGTGCGGTGACAGGGCTGCCTTCGGACGCCGTGGTTGAGGTGCCCTGCCGTGTGGACGGCCAGGGCGCGATCCCCCTGCCGGTTTCGGCGCCGGACCCGCACCAGCTCGGCCTGATGTCGCAGGTGAAGGGCGTCGAGCAGGACGTGATCGCCGCCGTCGTGCACGGAGATCGCTCGCTCGCGCTGCGGGCGTTCGCCCTGCACCCGCTCATCAACTCGGCACATACGGCGACGCGGCTGCTCGCCGGCTACGAGCGGGCGTTCCCGGCGCTGTCGGAGCTCTGGCGCTGATCCGACGTGGCGCTGACGAGCGTTCTGCGGGCTAACCCGCGAATCCGTTGCCTGGGCGCAGACGGGGCTGCACCGATGCCGCGTCGACGGCGGCCAGGCAACGGATCCGCGGAGTTTAGGCGTCGAGCGCCCTCGCCCAGAGGTTGATGTCGGATTCGACGGCGAACTCGTCGATCGCGCGCAGCTCTTCCTCACTGAACTCGAGATTGTTGATCGCTCCGACGCTGTCCTCGAGCTGCCTGACGCTGGAGGCACCGATCAGCGCCGAGGTGATGGCGGCACCCTTGCTCTGCGGACGGAGTACCCAGGCGATCGCCATCTGAGCCAGCGTCTGCCCGCGGGACTCGGCGATGTCGTTGAGGCCGCGGACCCGGTGGAGGTTGTCATCCGAGAGGTGGTCCTCGGACAGGGACTTGTTCGACGCCGCCCGGGACCCTTCCGGAACACCGCCCAGGTACCGGGACGTGAGCAGGCCCTGCGCGAGCGGCGAGAACGCGATCGATCCGGCGCCCTCCTGCTCGAGGACCTCCGGCAGGTTGGGCTGCCCGTTTTCCACCCAGCGGTTCAACATCGAGTAGGACGGCTGGTGGATGAGCAGCGGAGTGCCCAGATCGCGCAGGATCGCCGCGGCCTCGGCGGTCTTCTCCGGCGAGTAGGACGAGATTCCGGCGTAGAGCGCGCGCCCGGACCGAACTGCCGTGTCCAGTGCACCCATGGTTTCCTCGAGCGGTGTCTCCGGATCCGGACGGTGGCTGTAGAAGATGTCCACGTAGTCCAGGCCCATGCGGGACAGCGACTGGTCCAGGCTGGCAAGCAGGTACTTGCGCGACCCCCAGTTGCCGTATGGTCCCGGCCACATGTCATAGCCGGCCTTGCTCGAGATGATCAGCTCGTCGCGGTAAGGCTTGAAGTCGTCCTTGAGGTGCCTACCAAAGTTGGTCTCCGACGAGCCATAGGGAGGTCCGTAGTTGTTGGCAAGGTCAAAGTGCGTCACGCCCAGGTCGAAGGCCCGGCGCAGGATCGCCCGCTGCACCTCGAACGGCTTGTCGTCTCCAAAGTTGTGCCACAGCCCCAGCGAAACGGCCGGCAGGTGCAGCCCGCTCCGCCCAACTCGACGGTAGGGCATAGTGTCATAGCGGTTTCCCGCGGCTTCATAGGTCATTGCTTCATCCTAGGCGGGAGTGTCGTGGAACACAGTTCCCGGCCCATGGCTGACCTATGGTCGTTCTAATTCTGGTCCTGGTCCCCATCGAACCAGCGGTCCGGCAATGCCTTCCGCAGCATCGAGACCGCTGTATGCACCGGCGCCGCTGCGGCCACGAACCCGTCCGGCCGGACCAGGTAGCACATCCCCTCCTCCAGCCCCTGCTTTCCCGCGGCTGGGAAGGAATGCACGGCCACTTTCAGACCGCGTCCGACGGCGTCAATCACCTCTGCGTCGACCTCGCCGTAGGTGTGGACCTGCCACTGCGCAGCCCGGAGAGCTTCGAAGTTGCTGCCCGTCCATGGCAGCCGCCTGCCGATGACCCGCCCGCGGCGTCGTGAGCGCAGGGTGTGGTCGCGGGCGTCGTCGTCCATCCAGTAGTGGATGCGGAGCTGGCCCAGGTAGCCGACCAGCCGCGAGGCGACCGGAAGACGAGGCAACCGCCGGGCTGCCAGCGGAACAAGCAGGGGCGGCACCACCCGCCGGACAGCTTTCGCCCGCCGGGTGCCGGACGTTACCAGCGCAAAGACCCTGTCGGTGGTGTTGACCAGCCGCAGGGCCACCGGTCGGCGTTCGGCCTCGTAGCGGTCCAACAGCCCGTCCGATGCGCGGCCCTGCAGCACATCCGCAAGCTTGAAGGCGACGTTGTGGGCGTCCTGCAGGCCGGTGTTCATCCCCTGCGCACCCACCGGGGAATGCACGTGGCCGGCATCCCCCGCGAGGAACACCGGCCCCTGCCGGAAGCGGGCCGCCACCCGGTGGTGGATCCGGTAGGTGGAGAACCACAGTGTCTCCCGATAGGAAACACCGAAGATTCCCTGGAGATGCTCGCGGGCACGCGATTCCGGCACGTCTTCGTCAGAGGCTGTGGGAAGCACTCCGATCAGTCGGTGGTGGCCGTCCGGCCCCATGGGGAAACCCAGCAGGAATTCCTCGGCGCCGAACCGGATGTTGACGCTGTCCTCGGCTACACCGTTCGCCCCGAGCACATCCACCACGTAGAAGGTGTGCTCGCTGGTGAGGCCCTCGAACGGGATGCCGCTGAGCTTCCGGACCATGGAGGATCCGCCGTCGGCACCCACCAGATACCGCGCCCGGACCCGCAACAGCCCCGCCGGGCCGTCGCACTCAACCTCCACGCCGTCGTCGGTGGCGGAGAGCCGGGTAAGCGCATGCTTCCACTCCACCGATCCGCCCAATTCCTCGAGACGACCAAGGAGGATCCGTTCATTTCTGCTTTGTTCGAGAACGTGGATCCCCGGGTACGGGGTGAGGGATGAACCGATCCGGCCAAGCGGCACAACATCGAACGCCCTGTTTTCGAACCCGGGCCGGAGCTTGGCGAGCGGCCAGCCCTCAGCCAACACCTGGTCAACCACGCCAAGTTGGTCGTAGATTTCCATGCTGCGGGAGTGGACGCCCAACGCCCGGGATTCCCGGGTGGGGCCGTCCTTCCGGTCCACCAGCACGACGTCGACTCCGAGCTTGGTCAACCACGCGGCGAGCATGAGCCCTGTGGGACCCGCTCCAACAACGAGCACATCCGTGGACAGCTCACGCTCGGCCGCGCTCATGGTCAGCCTTTCACGATGACCGCACCGTGCGCCGGCACCACCACGGTCTTGTTGCCGATCGATTCGCCAGGTTCGGTGCTGAGGAGAACCTCCTTGGCCTTGGCCGGAATCTCCTGCTCACGGTCCGCGAAGTTCAACACCACTGAGGTGCGCCCGCGTCCCAGCACCAGCCACCGCTCGTCCTCGTCGAAATCGACGCTGATCGAGGTAAAGTCGGGATTCCGAAGGTCCTTGTTCGTGCGGCGGAGCCGGATCAGCTGCCGGTAAATGTCCAGAAGCCGCGCTTGGTCCGGGTTGTCCTTCTCCGTCCAGTCGAGCTTGGCGGACTCGAAGGTTTCGGGGTCCTGCGGGTTGGGCACAGCGTCCGGGTCCCAGCCCATCTTCTCGAACTCACGGAGGCGTCCCTCCGCCGTTGCCTTGCCGAGTTCGGGCTCGGGGTGCGAGGTGAAGAACGGCCACGGTGTCTTGGCACCGTATTCCTCGCCCATGAACAGCATCGGCGTGAACGGACCGGCAATGTTCAGCACGGCGGCCTGTGCAAGCTGCGCAGGCTTGAGGGTCGCGCTGATCCGGTCACCCGAGGCGCGGTTGCCGATCTGGTCGTGGTTCTGAGTGCATACCACCAGCTCGTGCGTGCTGTGCTTCGCGGGGTCTATGGGCCGGCCGTGCGACCGCTCCCGGAAGGAAGACCAGGTGCCGTTGTGGAAGAAACCTTCCCGGTACACCTTGGCGAGCGCGCCGATCGAGTTGAAGTCGGCGTAGTAGCCAGCCGTCTCGCCGGTGAGGTTAACGTGCGCCGCGTGGTGGAAGTCGTCGCTCCACTGCCCCGCCAGGCCATAGCCGCCGGCGCTGCGTGGTGCGATCAGCCGCGGGTTGTTCAGGTCCGATTCCGCAATCAGGAACAGCGGCTTGCCCAGCTCACGGGAGCACCGGTCGGTCTCGACGGCAAACTCTTCGAGGATATGGACAGCCCGCTCGTCGTGCAGGGCGTGCACGGCGTCGAGCCGCAGCCCATCCACGTGGTAGTCACGGAACCACATCAGCAGATTGTCGACGACGTAGCGGCGCACCTCGTCCGAGAGCGGTCCGTCCAGGTTCAGGGAGTCGCCCCAGGTGTTGGACTTGCCTTCGGTGAGGTAAGGCGCGAACTGCGTCAGGTAGTTCCCACTCGGGCCGAGGTGGTTGTAGACCACGTCCTGGATGACTCCCAGCCCTCGCTGGTGCGCGGCGTCGACAAACCGCTGGTACGCCTCAGGTCCACCGTAGGTTTCCTGGATCGCGTACCAGAGCACGCCGTCGTAGCCCCAGTTATGGGTGCCGTTGAACGCGTTGACGGGGAGGAGTTCGATGTACTGGACGCCCAGCTCGACAAGGTAGTCCAGCTTCCCGATCGCGGCGTGCAGGGTTCCTTCAGGGGTGAAGGTCCCGATGTGCATCTCATAGATGACGCTTCCGTCCAGCCCGGGCGACTTCCAGTCGCCGTCGCCCCAGGAGTAGGCGCCGGCGTCGAACGTGCGGGAAAGCTTGTGCACGCCGTCGGGCTGGCGGCGGGAGCGCGGATCCGGGACAGGAGTGTCGGCGCCGTTGAGCAGGTAGCCGTAATCGATCACTCCCCCGGCGGGCGCGTTGGGTGCCTCCCACCAGCTCCCCTCCCGGGAGACCATGGGGTAGTGCTCGCCGTTGGCGACCAGGGTCACGGATTGTGCCTTGGGTGCCCAGACATCGAACCTCGAGCGGGTGTCAGACTGTGTGTTCACTGTGCTTCCTCCTTCACGAGCAGGGCTACGGGGTAGGTTTCGAACAGTCGGTTGGCGGGCACGGGCCCGCCCTCAAAGCCGGTGCCGGTAATCGCGCAGCTGTAGCGGCCTTCGGGAAGTACGACGGCGGTGTCCTTCCAGCCGCCCGCACGCTCCAGTCCCAGCGGCAACCGTGTGACGGCGGTGACGGCGCCCCCGCGGTCGAACGCGAACACGTGGTCCGCCGCGGCTCCTGAGGTCAGGACCGAGCGGTACCCGGTGAAGAGCTCGGGGCGGTCCCTGCGCAGGCGCAGCGCACTTGAGACCACAAGGAGCTTGGCCATGGCACCGTCGTCGACTTGCGGGAGCGCACCGAAGGCCAGGTCAACCAGGCCCTGCCTGCGGATCGCGAAGTCAACCGGGCGACGGTTGTCGGGGTCCACGAGCGAGGTCTCCCACAGTTCCGATCCCTGATACACGTCAGGGATGCCGGGCATCGTGAGCTGGATGAGCTTTGCGCCGAGCGAGTTGGACCAGCCGGCGGCGGTGGTCCTGTCCACCAGTCCGGTGATAACAGCCTTCACTTCGGGGTTGTCGAAGGCGGCATCGACGGCGTCGTGCATCTTCTCTTCGAACTCGGCGTTCGGGGCCGTCCAGTGGGTGCTGGCATCGGCCTCGCGGGAAGCCTTTTCGACATAGGCGTGGGCGCGTTCCCGGCTGAGCGGCCAGGCTCCGATCAGAGCCTGCCACATCAGTGAGGCGAACGCCGGATCACCGATCGGCGCCAGCTTGTTCAGCCGCTCCAGATCCTCCACCCAGTCCGCCGCGATCTCGGACAGTACCGAGATTCGCGCGCGTGTGTCCTCACCGCGCTTGGTGTCGTGGGTGCTCAGCGCGTTCATGGTCAGCGGCGTGGACTCCTGGCGGTTAAGCAGCGCGCGGTGCAGCTCGAAGGGATCGAGGGAGAACTCGGATGGGTCGGCACCGACCTCGTTGAGCGAGGTGAGCCGGTTGAACCGGTAGAACGCGGTGTCCTCCACGCCCTTGGCCATCACCATGCCCGAGGTTTGCTGGAACCGTACGGCCAGCTCAGGCAACTCCGACAGTTCCGCTGCTTCCTCCGGATTGTCGTTCAGGTAGGGATTCAACAGCGGGTGGAGAGCGTCGATCACCGGGGCGAGGTCCGGCCTGCGGACCTTTGCGCTCAGCACTGCCTCGGCAAGGTGCTCCTCGCCGTCGGGGAGGTAGCTCCGGTAGACCGGGAAGCAGGTGAGCAGTTCCGCGAGTGCATCGGCGCTCTGGTCCTTGTCCAGCCCTGCAGAGGAGGGAACCAGCCGTGCCAGCCGCAGCACCTCCGAACGCAGGATCCCGTCCGCGATCGCCCGCTTGGTTCCGTGAATCATGTGGTGGAACTCTTCGGTGGGCAGGGCCGCATCCAGGATGGGCTGTCCGGCCGGGTCAGTGAACAGCCTGTCGACGAGGGCCAGTCCGTCGTAGCCCGTGGTTCCTTCGCAGGCCCATCCGTCCGGAAGCGCTTCGCCGGGCTCGAGGATCTTTTCGACCAGCGTGTACGCACCGCCGCTGAGTTCCCGCAGCCGCTCGAGGTAGCCGGCGGGATCGGCGAGGCCGTCCGGGTGATCGATGCGCAGCCCGTCCACGAGTGATTCGGAGAACCAGCGCCGTACCTCCGAGTGCGCTTCGTCGAAGACCCAGGGAACCTCAACGCGGACGCCGGCGAGCGTGTTGACTCCGAAGAAGCGCCGGTAGTTCAGCTCGCTGTCCGCCCGGCGCCAGTTCACCAGCTCGTAGTGCTGGCGGGCATGCACGTCTGCTCCCGTATCTCCCGGCTGTGCCGTTCCCTCCGCGATGGGATAGCGGTTCTCGTAGTAGTGCAGCTCGCCGTCAACCACCTTGAGCTGTTCCAGTTCCGCGTCGCCGTCACCCAGGACCGGGACCCGGATCCGTCCTCCGCCGGCGTCCCAGTCAACGTCAAACGCCTCCGCATAGCGGGACTCCCGGCCTTTGGCCAGCAGGTCCCACCACCAGGCGTTCTGTGCCGGGGTGGCAATTCCTACGTGGTTGGGAACGATGTCCACCAGGACTCCGAGTCCGGCTTCGTGAGCGGTACGGCAAAGGGTGTCGAAGGCCTCAGGACCGCCGCGCTCGGGATCGATGGACGTGGGATCAGTGACGTCGTATCCGTGGTCTGATCCCTGCTCGGCTGTGAGGACCGGTGACAGGTAGACCCAGTCCACCCCCAGCTCCACGAGGTACGGCACAAGCTCTGCTGCCGCCGACAGGTCGAAGCTGGATCGAATCTGTAGTCGGTAGGTTGATTTGGGTGCCTGCACGGCGTCTCCTCGTGGGGTTGGTGGTGCGGGTGTGGACTGGGTCTTGCTAGGTGTCAGGGTGTGACGGTCTTGGCGGTGTTCTCGTTGGCGAGGATGGCCAGGGACGCGGCAACCGAGTGGTCGACGTCCTCAGGTTCCTCATGTGCACGCAGCACCACCATGGACTTGCCCTCAACGTTCACGGTGGCACCGGCGGCGATGGGGTCGGAGTCGGCGTACACACCGGCCGTGTCAATCACCTCGTCCCACATCTCGCCGTACTCTGCGGACGGGATCGTGAACTTCACGGCGTCCTCGTTCGCATTGAAGTACAGCAGGAAGTTCACGTCGGTAATGCGCTGGCCGCGCTGATCGCGGCCGTGGATTCCCTGGCCGTTCAGGAAGACGCCGATGGACCGGCCGAATCCGGCGTTCCAGTCCTCAGGCGCCATCAGCTCCCCTTCGGTATCCAGCCAGACGATGTCGGGAAGCGCCTCGCCCTCACCGCGCCGTACCGGCCGGCCGTCGAAGAACCGACGACGGCGGAAGGTTGGGTGCTCGGAGCGCAGCCTGTTCACGGCGGCGGTGAATTCCAGCAGCGGCTGGTCAAGGTTATCCCAGTGGATCCACGACAGCTCGGAGTCCTGGCAGTAGGTGTTGTTGTTGCCTTCCTGCGTGCGCCCCAGCTCGTCGCCGTGGGAGATCATCGGCACGCCCTGGGACAGCAGGAGCGTGGCGATGAAGTTCCGCTGCTGCCGGGCACGCAGGGACTGGACCTTCGGATCGTCCGTGGGCCCCTCTACACCGCAGTTCCAGGAGCGGTTGTGCGATTCGCCGTCGTTGTTGCCCTCGCCGTTGGCCTCGTTGTGCTTCTCGTTGTAGGACACCAGGTCGCGGAGCGTGAAACCGTCATGTGCGGTGACGAAGTTGATCGATGCCACGGGCCGGCGGGCGGAGTGTTCGTAGAGGTCGGCGGAACCGGTCAGGCGGGAGGCAAACTCACCGATACTAGAGGGCTCTCCCCGCCAGAAGTCGCGCACGGTGTCCCGGTACTTGCCGTTCCATTCCGTCCACTGCGGCGGGAAATTGCCTACCTGGTAACCGCCGGGCCCAACGTCCCACGGCTCGGCGATCAGCTTAACCTGGGACACCACGGGATCCTGCTGGACGAGTTCGAAGAAGGCCGACAGCCGGTCCACCTCGTAGAACTCGCGGGCCAGGGCAGATGCAAGGTCAAAGCGGAAGCCGTCCACGTGCATCTCTGTGACCCAGTAGCGCAGTGAGTCCATGAGGAGCTGCAGCGAGTGGGGATGGCGTACGTTCAGGGAGTTACCCGTTCCCGTGTAGTCCATGTAGTAACGCTTGTCGTCTTCAACCAGCCGGTAGTACGCGGCGTTGTCGATGCCCTTCATGGAGAGGGTGGGGCCCAGGTGGTTGCCCTCGGCTGTGTGGTTGTAGACGACGTCGAGGATCACCTCGATGCCCGCGAGGTGCAGTTCGCGGACCATCGCCTTGAACTCCTGCACCTGCTCACCCAGGTCGCCGGTGGAGCCATACGCGTTGTGCGGCGCGAAGAACCCGATGGTGTTGTAGCCCCAGTAGTTTGACAGGCCCTTGTCCTCGAGCGTGCTGTCGTTGACGAACTGGTGCACCGGCATCAGTTCCAGCGCGGTGATGCCCAGCTTCTGCAGGTGCGCGATCACGGCGGGGTGCGCCACGCCGGCGTAGGTGCCCCGCAGCTCCTCCGGAATCTCCGGGTGCAGCTGCGTGAGTCCCTTGACGTGCGCTTCGTAGATCACCGACTGGTGGTACGGGGTGCGGGGCTTGCGGTCCCCGTCCCAGTCGAAGAAGGGGTTGACCACGACGCCGAGCATCACGTTCTCGGCTGAGTCGTCATTGTTGACGGAGTTTTCGTCGCCGAAGTTGTAGCTGAACAGCGACTGATCCCAGTTGTACTTCCCGTGGACCGCCTTGGCGTAGGGATCCAGCAGGAGCTTGTTCGGGTTGCAGCGGTGACCCTCCGCCGGGTTGTAGGGACCGTGCACCCGGTACCCGTACTTCTGTCCCGGTGCCACGGTGGGCAGGTATCCGTGCCAGACGTAGCCGTCTACTTCCTTGAGGGCCACACGGGTCTCGGTCCCATCGTCGTCGATCAGGCACAGCTCAACTTTTTCTGCCACCTCGCTGAAGAGCGCGAAGTTGGTACCCGTGCCGTCATAGGTTGCCCCCAGCGGATAGGCATCTCCTGGCCAAAGTTCCATGTGTGCTCCTTGCTAGTTTCGGTTCGGGTCGTAGGTCAATTCGTTAGCGTGTGCCCTGCTCCTTCATAGCGCAGGGCAACGACATTTGGGTGAACAGTGTCATCAAGGGTCGCGAAGGGGTATCAGTTCGGCCAGCACCTGGCCCACATAACTGGGTAGATCGCTGATTACTACCGGGCCGCTGCGGGCTGCCCGTCGGCCGGCAAGACCGTGCAGCATTGCTGCCGCTGCGGCGAGGGCGCCCCAGCGCGACGACGGCGGCAGGCCCAGGGCGGCGGCGACGTCGTCATTGTCAGCATTGGTGGCAACAAGCGCTCCCAGGATGCCCGCAAGGGTGTCGCCCGAGCCGGCGGTGGCCAGCCAGGGGGTGGCGTTGGTCTGGCAGAACAGCTCGCCACTGGGCGCCGCTACCACCGTTGTACTGCCCTTGAGCAGCACGGTGGCACCGGTTTCCCGGGCAGCGCGGCGGGCGAAGTCGGCGGGGGCGGCTTCAATGGCCTCCCGGGAGACGCTGTTCCCGCGCCGTTCGAAGAGCGCCGCCAGTTCACCTGCGTGCGGAGTGAGGATCACGTTCCCGCCGACGGTTTCGGGAAGGAGCGGAAGGGCGCCGGCGTCGACGACGGTGGGCAGCCCGGACGCAATGGCGTCATGTGCGCGCTGGTGCTGGCCTTCGTCTTCGGTCGCACCCGGCCCCACAAGCCACGCCTGTACGTGGGACTCGCCCACCGAGTCCTGTGAGCAGACTGCCTCGGGGTGGACGGTGTTGATTAGGGAGGTCACCGCCTGCGGACCGAGGAAGCGGATCATACCGACGCCGGTTCCCAGGGCCGCACCGGTCACCAGCACGGCGGCACCTGGGTACATGGCGGATCCCGCAGCGATGCCAAGTACGCCGCGGCTGTACTTGTGGTCGGATGGACGCGGCACCGCGTAGAGACTGCGCAGGTCCTCCGGTTCAAGAACGTACGCGTCAGGCGTGGGAAGTGTTTCGTTTAGCCCAATATCGATCGGGACAACCCGCCCGGCCGCCCGTGCGCCGGCGCCGGCCACGAGTCCGGTCTTGAGGGCGCCGAACGTGACAGTGACGTCGGCTTCGAGGACCTGCCCGGAGACTTCACCGGTATCGGCGTTGACCCCGCTGGGCACGTCACACGCGACAACGCGCCCAGGGCGACCGTAGGCAGCCGTCCGCTTCACCAGCTCAGCCGCGGCGTCGCGCAGCCCGCCGACGCCACCCGTGCCGAGAATCCCGTCTAGAACCAGATCGGCGCCCGCTGTGCGGGCAGCGAGGTCGTCGAGATTTGAATCGGTGAGCTGCTCGGCGCGCCCTCCTGCCGCACGGAAAGCGGCCAGCGCGTCGGCGTGGACGCGGTCGGAGGTGAGGATCGCCGTCGTGCCCGCACCGCGGCGCTGGAGGCGCGCTCCGGCGTAGAGGGCGTCGCCGCCGTTGTTGCCGCTTCCGGCGAGTACGACGACGGTGCTTCCGTAGACTCCGCCGCTCGCCGCCAGTTCTGCTGCGGCAACCTGCGCAAGCCCGTGCGCTGCCCTCTGCATGAGGACATCCCCGAGGCCGGCATCGAGCAGCGGGACCTCCGCTGCACGAACCTGTTTCCCGGTGTAGGCACTAAGCATGCTTAGAATCCTAGCGGGTGACCTCCGGATATTCTCCTTCGGCTACAACCATGGCGGTTGCAACGTCACCGTCGTGACTCAATGAGAGGTGCCACCGGTTCACTCCGCGGGCCTCGGCGACGGCCAGGACCGTGCCGGAGACCTCGACAACCGGGCTTCCGTTGGTGTCCACGCCGATCCAGCAGTCCTGCCAGTTCATGCCCGCCGGTGCGCCCAAAGCCTTGGCAACAGCTTCCTTGGCCGCAAACCGTGCTGCGAGCGAGCGCGTGTTGAGCGCCCGCTCGCTTGCCACGAACAGCCGGTCGCGCAGCCCCGGCGTGCGCTCAAGCTGGCGCTCGAACCGGGGCACGTCGACAACGTCCACACCGATGCCGATGATCACGGTTACTCGACCGTGACGGACTTGGCGAGGTTGCGGGGCTGGTCGACGTCGTAGCCCTTGGCCGTTGCCAGCTCAAGCGCGAAGATCTGCAGCGGAACCGTGGTCAGCAGCGGTGCCAGCAGCGTGGAGGTCTGCGGCACGTGGATGACGTGCTCGGAGTACGCCGCTGCGGACTCGTCGCCTTCCTCTGCGATGACAATGGTGATCGCGCCGCGGGCGCGGATCTCCTGGATGTTGGAGACCACCTTGGCGTGCAGCGAGTCGCGGCCGCGCGGGGATGGCAGTACGACGACGACGGGCTGGCCCTCCTCGATCAGTGCGATCGGGCCGTGCTTGAGCTCGCCGGCAGCGAAACCCTCGGCGTGAATGTAGGCGAGCTCCTTGAGCTTGAGCGCGCCCTCCATGGCAACCGGGAAGCCGACATGGCGACCCAGGAACAAGACCGACTTGGCGTCCACCATGTCGCGGCCGAGCTGCTTGACGGCGTCGGCGTTGTCCAGCACCTTCTGAATCTTCTGCGGCATCTCATTGAGGTCGCGCAGGATGTCGGCAATCTCGTCGCGGTACTTGTTACCCCGCAGCTGTGCGAGGTAGAGACCCAGCAGGTAGGCGGCGGTGATCTGCGCGAGGAATGCCTTGGTGGAGGCGACGGCGATTTCCGGACCTGCGTGGGTGTACAGCACCGCATCCGACTCACGCGGGATGGTGGAGCCGTTGGTGTTGCAGATGGCAACGACCTTGGCGCCCTGCTCGCGGGCGTAACGGACAGCCATGAGGGTGTCCATGGTCTCGCCGGACTGCGAGATGGCAACCACGAGGGTCTTCTCGTTCACAATTGGGTCGCGGTAGCGGAACTCGTGCGAGAGCTCCACCTCGGTGGGGATGCGGCACCAGTGCTCGATGGCGTACTTGGCAACCGATCCGGCGTAGGCCGAGGTACCGCAGGCGAGCACCACGATCTTGTCCACGGAGCGCAGGATCGACTCGTTGATGCGCAGCTCGTCGAGAATGAGGTTGCCCTTGGCGTCGGTGCGGCCCAGCAGGGTCTGCCCAACGGCGTCAGGCTGGTCGTTGATTTCCTTCTCCATGAAGGAGGAGTAGCCGCCCTTTTCGGCTGCGGCTGCATCCCAGTTCACCTCGAACTCCTTGCCCTCAGCGGGGGCGCCGAAGAAGTCGGTGATGGTCACCTCTTCGGGAGTGATGGTGACAACCTGGTCCTGGCCCAGCTCCACCGCGCGGCGGGTGAAGTCGATGAAGCCGGACACGTCGGAGCCGAGGAAGTTCTCGCCCTCGCCCAGGCCCACCACCAGCGGTGAGTTGCGGCGGGCGGCAACGACGACGTCGGGCGCGTCCTGGTGGATGGCCAACAGTGTGAAGGCGCCCTCAAGGCGCTGGCAGGCTTCCTGCATGGCCTTGGTCAGGGCGTCGGCCGTGCCCTCTTCGGCGAGGCGGCGGTAGATGCTGCCGAGAAGGACGGCGGCAACCTCGGTGTCGGTGTCCGAGGCGAAGGTGGCGCCCTGCTCCAGCAGTTCAGCCTTGAGTTCGGCGAAGTTTTCGATGATGCCGTTGTGGATCAGCGCGAGCCGCCCGTTGTCGGCCAGGTGCGGGTGGGCGTTCTGATCGGTGGGTCCGCCGTGGGTGGCCCAGCGGGTGTGGCCGATGCCGGTCAGCGCGTTGGGGAGCGGCGTTGATTCAAGTTCGGAGATCAGGTTGGTCAGCTTGCCTGACTTCTTGCGGGACTGGATGCCCTGGTCGGTAAGCACAGCAACACCTGCGGAGTCGTAACCGCGGTATTCGAGCCGGCGCAGGCCCTCCATGACAACATCGAGCGCGCTATGGCTGCCGTTTGAATCGACGTCTTCGACTACGGCGCTGTTGAGTGATGCGCCGTTGTTACGGCCTACGTATCCTACGATTCCACACATGCGCTAAAGCTTACCTGCCGGATGCACGAACCCTGATTCGTGGCGGACGGAGGTGCCGTAGGTCACCCGGAGCACTGTTGGGGCACCGTCGGCACCGTTTGTTAATGTTCCGGCCAAGGGGCAGAATTCCTAGGGTGACTGAGCAAGCCCGGACCAACGGCGCCACGACAACAGCGGACGCCGGCGTCACTCCCTTCGTTGAACTGGACCGCCAAACCTGGGCGCGCCTGTCCAACGAGCTCGAATCGCCTCTGAACCTCGAGGACATCCAGCGCCTGCGGGGTCTTGGTGACGCGCTGAACCTCGACGAGGTGCGGGAGGTCTACCTCCCTCTGTCCCGCCTGCTCTCGCTCTACGTGGCTGCCGCTGGTGAGCTGCATGCCGCCACCAACACCTTCCTCGGGGAGACCACCAAGCGCACGCCGTTCGTTATCGGCGTGGCGGGCTCGGTCGCCGTCGGAAAGTCGACGACGGCGCGTGTGCTGCGGGAGCTGCTTCGCCGCTGGCCCGGCACACCGAACGTTGAACTGGTCACTACCGACGGCTTCCTCTACCCCAATGAGGAACTGGAACGGCGCGGCCTCATGCAGCGCAAGGGCTTTCCGGAGTCCTACGACCGGCGTCGGCTGCTGCGGTTCGTGAGCGAGGTCAAGAGCGGTGCCGAGGAGGTTCGCGCCCCCTGGTACTCGCACCTGAGCTACAACATCGTGCCCGGGCGCGAGGTGGTGGTCCGCCGTCCTGACGTCCTGATCGTCGAAGGACTGAACGTCCTCGCGCCGGCCCGGATGCGTGCGGATGGGCGATCGGGCCTGGCCCTCAGCGACTTCTTCGATTTCTCCATATATGTTGACGCGAAAACCTCCTATATTGAGGAGTGGTACGTCCAGCGTTTCCAGTCGCTGCGCAGCGGTGCCTTCGCGAATCCGGAGTCATACTTCCACCGGTACGCCTCGCTTACAGATGTAGAGGCGCGCGAGACGGCGTTGAACATCTGGCATCGCATCAACGAACCGAACCTGATGGAGAACGTCCTGCCCACCCGCGGCCGAGCCACCCTGGTGCTTACCAAGGAAGCCGACCACTCGATCCGAAGAATGCTGCTACGCAAAACCTGACAGCCAGTCGGCGGAGTCGCATCCCGTCGGCGATGCTGACCACCGCGGCAGTACTTGTCGTGCTCACAGCCTGCGGATCTCAGCCTCCTTCGATTGACGCCGGTACGACGACGGCGGTAGCACCTACCGTCTCCCCCTCACCTTCAGCTACTCCCACCGGCAGCATTCCGGCTCCTGCGCAGCGGACCCCCGAACCTACGGTGGCGTCGGAACCCGCTGGGGACGCGCCGTCGTCGTTGGCGGCCGTGCCCACCACCACAGCGGCAACGGCCGCACCGGAGCCAAGCGCTCCCCCAGCCGCGGCTCCGAACCCTGAGGTGGACGATCCGGCGTCGATCACCGTTGTTGTGAATAAGCGCCGGCCGCTCGATCCGATCGACTATTTCCCCTTCGGACTGGTGCTTCCGGCCGTTCCACTGGCCGTGCAGGAAGCAAACGGCCTGTTGCGAGGCGAGACTGCCGCCGCTGTGGAGGACATGTTCGCGGCAGCGCAGAGCGACGGGGTGGGGCTGACGGTGGTGAGCGGCTACCGCTCGTACCAGGATCAGGTGTCCACCTACAACCACTGGGTGGCGCAGAACGGCGGCAACACCGCCGCGGCCGACCGCATTTCCGCACGCGCGGGCCATTCCGAACATCAGACCGGGCTGGCGTTCGACGTGGGCCAGTCCGACGGCGCCTGCACCCTTTCGCCCTGCTTCGCCGACACCGCGGCCGGGCAGTGGATGGCGGCCAATGCGCACCGGTTCGGCTTCATCCTCCGCTATCCGGGCAATGCCGAGGGCATCACCGGGTTTGCCGCCGAGTCCTGGCACTACCGCTTCGTCGGCGAAGAGACGGCGGCGGCGATGCGTCAATCGGGCGTTGCGACGCTGGAGGAGCACTTCGGCCTTCCGCCGGCGCCCGGTTACTGACCCGCGCCGTCGAAGGTTTTCACGCGAGCTTGGGTAGCCTGAACTTCATGCTGAACGGATTCAAGAATTTCATCATGAAGGGCAATGTCATCGACCTGGCTGTGGCCGTGGTCATCGGTGCTGCCTTCAGCGCCGTTGTGAACTCTCTCGTGGAGAGCGTCCTCATGCCTTTCATTTCGGCGATAGTGGGCTCGCCCAACTTCGACGATTTCGCCAAGGTGACGCTGAACGGGAACGAGATCCAGTTCGGTGTTTTCCTGACAGCCCTGGTGAACTTCCTGCTGATCGCAGCGGCCGTCTACTTCGTCATCGTGATGCCCATGAATAAGCTGATCGAGCATCGGGACCGCAAGCTGCACATCGAGGACAAGCCGGCGGAAGTGGATCCGCAGATCGCGCTGCTCACCGAGATCCGGGACAGCCTTCGCGAGCGCGCCTGACTGCACACGCCCTCAAACGATCTGAGGCCCGGAGAATTCCTCTCCGGGCCTCAGCCATATCTCTCCCTCTTGCTTAGGCGGGTTCGAGCGCCAACTGGTTCTGCACTACGCCGGCCAGTGCGGCAGCGGTGCGCTCAGCGGTTTCCATGTCGGCGGCCTCGACCATCACGCGGACTACGGGCTCTGTGCCGGACGGGCGAAGGAGCACGCGGCCGGTTTCACCGAGTTCCTGCTGTGCCTCACGGACGGCGCGCTGAACCTCGGCGTCGCTACTGACGCTGGACTTGTCCACGCCCTTCACGTTGATGAGGACCTGCGGGAACTTGGTCATGATCGTGGCCAGGTCCTTCAGGCTGCGGCCGGTACCCGCCACCTGGGCTGCGAGCTGCAGGCCGGTGAGGACGCCGTCGCCGGTGGTGGCGTAGTCGGCGAAGATCACGTGGCCGGACTGTTCGCCGCCCAGGCTGAAGTCGCCGTCGCGCATGCCTTCGAGCACGTAGCGGTCACCGACGCTGGTTTCGAGCAGGCTGATGCCGGCGTCACGGAGGGCGAGCTTGAGTCCGAGGTTGCTCATGACCGTTGCCACGAGCGTGCTGTCCTTCAGGCGGCCGGCAGAGTTGAGTGCGACGGCCATGATCGCCATGATCTGGTCGCCGTCCACGACGGTGCCCTCGTGGTCGACGGCGAGGCAGCGGTCGGCGTCGCCGTCGTGGGCGATTCCGAGGTGTGCGCCGTGTTCGAGCACGGCGGCCTGCAGCATTTCGAGGTGGGTGGAGCCGCAGCCGTCGTTGATGTTGTTGCCGTCAGGGTCGGCACCGATGACGATCACCTGGGCGCCGGCGTCGGAAAACACCTGGGGCGAGCAGCCGCTGGCGGCGCCGTTGGCGCAGTCCAGCACGATCTTGAGCCCGTCAAGGCGGTGCGGCAGGGACTGGAGCAGATGAACGATGTAACGGTCTTCGGCGTCTGCGAAGCGCTGGATGCGTCCGACGTCGGGGCCGACCGGGCGGCGCACCGGCGAGCTGAGCTGCGCTTCAATGGCGTCTTCCACTGCGTCGTCGAGCTTCTTGCCGCCGCGGGCCAGGAACTTGATGCCGTTGTCCGGTGCCGGGTTATGCGAGGCGGAGATCATGACGCCGAAGTCGGCATTCAGGTCCGCGACGAGGAAGGCGGCTGCCGGCGTGGGGAGGACGCCGGCGTCGTACACGTCCACGCCCGAACTGGCCAGCCCGGCCTCCACCGCTGCGGCGATGAAGTCGCCGCTGATGCGGGGATCGCGTGCGATGACGGCGGTGGGTCGCCGGCCCTCGGACTGCTGGTGTCCCAGTACGACGGCGGCCGCCTGGGCCAGCTGCAAAGCGAGTTCTGCGGTGAGAAGGCCGTTCGCCTGACCGCGGACACCATCGGTCCCAAATAATCTACTCATCGGAGTCCATCCTAAGGTCAGAAGCGTTTGGTGCCCGGAAGGGCTGCAACAAACGCTATTAAAGCGTTACGCCCGCCCGGCAGTTGCCGAGCGGGCGTAACGGGTGGAGCAAGTTTGGCGCGTGGAGCCAAGCGGCTTTTTCTAGCGCTTGGAGTACTGAGGCGCCTTGCGTGCCTTCTTCAGACCAGCCTTCTTACGCTCGATGACGCGAGCGTCGCGGGTCAGGAAGCCGGCCTTCTTCAGTGCCGGGCGGTTGTTCTCGCGGTCGATCTCGTTGAGTGCGCGAGCAACGCCGAGGCGCAGTGCACCGGCCTGGCCGGAGGGGCCGCCGCCGTGGATGCGGGCGATGACGTCGTACGCGCCGTCGAGCTCGAGGAGCTTGAACGGATCGTTGACTTCCTGCTGGTGCAGCTTGTTCGGGAAGTAGTCCGACAGTTCGCGGCCGTTGACGGTCCACTTGCCGGTGCCGGGCACAACGCGAACGCGTGCAACAGCTTCCTTGCGGCGACCAACGGCGGAGCCGCCGACGGTCAGCGCGGGGCGCTCCTTGGCAGGTGCGTCCGAAACGGGCGCGGATTCCGAGGTGTAGCTGGTGAGCTCCTCGGTGGGTTCGTTCAGCTCTTCAGTGTTCTGAGCCACGGTTCTCCTTGAGTGATTCTTAGTCTTTGGTGGCCAGGACTACTGAGCGACCTGGGTGATTTCGAAAGTCTGGGGCTTCTGGGCCGCGTGCGGGTGCTCTGCACCGCGGTAGACCTTCAGCTTGCTGATCTGCTGGGCAGCCAGGGAGTTCTTGGGGAGCATGCCCTTGATGGCCTTCTCAACAGCGCGAACCGGGTTCTTCTCCAGCAGCTCTGCGTAGTTCACGGACTTAAGGCCGCCCGGGTAACCGGAGTGGCGGTAAGCGCGCTTCTGCTCGAGCTTGGCGCCGGTGAGGGCTACCTTCTCAGCGTTGATGATGATGACGAAGTCGCCCATATCCATATGGGGGGCAAAGGTCGGCTTGTGCTTTCCGCGCAGCAGTGTTGCGGTCTGGCTGGCAAGACGGCCTAGGACAACGTCGGTGGCGTCAATGACGTGCCACTGGCGGTTGATGTCGCCGGGCTTCGGGGTGTACGTACGCACGGTTTTTGCCTTCGTTTCTTGTTCTACGGTGACGCCGGCTACGGGAGGTAAACCTCTCGATGCCAACGCAGCTGATGCATGCGTTACCGGAACTTCAGGTGAGGACTGAAACGACACCGGTGATCCCTGAGACCTCGGCCAGTTCCGCGGACCAGGTAGCTCTGCAACTGAGCCGCACGCGGACATGGACGTATCGAGATGGGACACGCACAACGACTTACAAGATTAGCGTGGAGGTGTGTGCCCGGTCAAAACAGAGCTTCATCCCTGACCGCTAGGATGTTCCTCGTGTCATTTTTGGGGAAGGGCGGGATGTGAAGCTGGTTCGTCTTGCTTCGCCGCGTTCGGCTTCCCGCCGGAATCTTCTGGCAATTCTAGCCCTGACCCTGGCTGTGCTGACTGCGGCGCTGTCGGGCATCGTGGGGTACGCCGGTGTGGCTTCGGCGGAGGCGCTACGGTCCCTTGCTGCATCACCGGGTGGCGGCGGCTACTTCCGGGTTGCCGTCCCCGCAGCCGACGATGCTCACCGATCCGCTGCCGAGTCTGTCTTTGCCGAACTCGGGCTCGACCGCGGACTACAGATCTCCTCCGCCGAGTTCTCCCCGCCGCTCCCGCTGGTCCCGTCCGGCGGCAGCGCCACGAACCTTCCGGCCGACCTCACCTTCCTGCCGGTCGGCTGGACACCGACGACGACGCCGGCAGCCGGCTCTCTGGACCGCTTCACCGCTGCTAGTGGTTCCGGAGCGGAACTGTCGGAACCGCTACCGGCCGCCCTGGCTGCGGCTAAGGCGGAGTCGCTCGGGCTGGAGGTCGGTGACACCTTTGCGGTCGAGGGCGCAGACAGCACCGTTCGTCTTGAGCTGGTGGCCACGCTGGATTCCCCCGGTCCCGATGCTGCCTTCCTCGATCCGGTGCCCTTGGAAGGCAGCGAGCCGGTGGAGGGCACAGAGTCTTCTGCTGGGGCCTCGGCTGTGCCGACCGCCGTCGTAGTTCCTCCCGCTGCCATTGCCCGCTTCGGCGGCGAGCCGGGCATTCAGTGGGTCTTCACGGTTGGTGATGCAGCTAGCGACCAGCTCGCCGAGCACGCGACTGCGCTCGAGAACCTGCCGGAGCGACTGAGCGACGAGGCTGCGTTCGACGGCGCCGACGTGACCTCGTCTGGCGGACTCGCCAGTGTTCTCGCGTCTGCGGCGGAGGCCGTGCAAGCGACCCGCGCGGTCCTGCCAATTCCCCTGACTGTCCTGAGCGTTGTCGGTGCCCTCACGGTGGTGCAGCTCGCGCGTCTTTTGGCCTCGGACCTTACTTCGACATTCCGCCAAGTGGTTGCCCCGCGGACCAGGCGGAGAGCATCATTCATCGCACTTGCCGTGCTGATTGTCTCGACGGTCGTGTCGCTCTGGCAGTTCCTGCAGCACGGGACGGACAACCCGTTCGCTGAGACCGCGCCGTCGCTCCTGCTGTTGGCAGGCACCGTGCTGGCGCTGCTGGTGATGGCGTTGCTCGCTCGTGCGTCGGACCGTGGGGCAGTGCGGCTAACTGGTCTTGCTCTCCCTCTCGCCGTCCGTCAGGTATCGCGGCGGTTCGGCTCCTTTGTGATTCCGGCCGCTGTGGTGGCGCTGACGATGGCGAGCGCAACCTTCTCGGCGGTTTATATGCAGACCAGCGATCGGTCGCAGGAGGCGGCGTCGCAAATCGGCAACGGATCCGACGTTCGGGTGACTGTGCCCGACTCACAGGTTCTTGACACGGCGGGTGACGTTCCCAACCTCAATCCCTATGCGGAACTCGACTCCGTCACCGCTGCCTCCCTGGCGCACCGCGGCGAGGTTCAGCTGGGCTCGCAGACGGCCACCCTGGTTGCGGTCGATGCGGCTGCCCTCCCAGGCCTTCTTCCTGCCGGCGGGAACCTCATCAACGTCGACGCACTTAGCACTGCACTCGCCTATGAGCCGCCTGTACCCGAACCGGCGTTGGCGCTTACGCCGTCGGCTTCGCAGGTGCGCCTGCAGTTCTCCACCGCGGCCATTTCGGATGCAGAAGACACCTCCCGCCGTGCGTCCATCACGGCCTGGATCCGTGATGAGGAAGGAGCTGTCGTTCCAGTCCCAGCCGGCACGCTGGCTCTGTCCGGTGCAGAATCGCAGGCTCACTCGCTGTCATTCGCGCTACCCGACGGTCTTCGAGCGGGATCCGTCACCGCCGTCGACATTGCCCTTGATGCCGGCAAGGTGTCGAGCGGGTACGAAGTGGAGCTGACCGGCGTCGCGAGCGACGGTGGAATCGGCACCGGGCAGGGACGATTTGCGGAGGAGCCGACCCTGCAGTTGGCGGGCAACGCATTCGGTGATGCCTCGGCGGGCGTTGAGCCGCTGGAGGAGGGCGTTGGCGTCCGTTTCCCTGAGAAAGGCTCGACCGAAGGCACGGTGCGGGCCCGGCTGATGGTCGGTGCGGATGCGGGCCCGCTGCCCGTGGCGTTCACGTCAGACCTTGCGGCCGAGCTCGGTCTCGCTGTGGGTGATCCTGTGTCGTTGGCTTCAGGCGAGGCTGAGATTGGGGGCACCGTTGCCGCGGTGTCGCCGCTCCTGCCCGGAGCTTCGGACAACGGTGCAGTGATTGCCGACCTCCAGGCTTACAGCGCCGCGGCGCTGGCTGCATCGCCGGCTCCGCCTCGGGCCGGCGAGGTGTGGCTCGCCTCGACGGACAGCGACGCCTCTGCAGCGGCTGCCGCTGCTGTTGCCGGAGTAGGCGCGACATTTGCCAGCGCCGATAGCAGCCTTCTCCCCCGCTTCATCACACCAACGACGACGGCGCTCTGGATCGGTGTGGTCGGTGCCCTGCTCGTCGGCGCGACAGCATTGACGGCCACTGTCGTGATGTTTGTCCGGTCTCGCCGATCGGAGGTCGCGGTGTTGCGGATGATGGGCACGCAGGTGTGGGATTTGGTGCGTGGCCGCGGCTGGGAGCTGCTCGGTGTCGGTGGTGCCGGCGTCGTGCTTGGCCTGCTTGCGGGCCTGGGAGTGGCTACGGTTACCGTTCCGCTGCTGGTGCAGAGTGTGCTGGACTCCTCCGATGCCTTGGGTGTGCCACTGTCGGTCGCGCTCGTACCGCTCCTGCTGGTGCTGCTTGGTCAACTGCTCGTCCTCGCGGTTGCTGCCTGCCTCTACGGCAAGCGTGTGCAGCGTCAGGCGCTGAGAGTGGGGCTTGGCGATGTGAATCCTGCTGGCCTCGAACGGGAGTTGGTATGAGTCGGACGAAGAAGCCAACGCCTGTGCTGAGAGCGGTCGGGATCTCGAAGGCGAGTGCGACGAGCACGACTTCCGAGTTCATATTTGAAGATGTGTCGCTGTCGGTCTATCCGGGCGAGTTGGTGTCATTGAAGGGCTTTTCCGACACCGCAGCAACCGCGCTGCTGAACTGTCTCAGCGGACTTGGAGAGCCAGACGGCGGAAGCGTGTTCATCGGTGATCGTGAGCTGACGGTAATGCGTGAATCCGACCGTGCCGAGCTGCGGCAGACGCACCTGGGCCTGGTACACGGGGCGTCCGGTCTGCTCCCGATTCTCACCGTGGCAGAGAACATCGAGCTAACCCTTCGTCTCCGAGGAATGCCGGCTGCGGAGCGTCATGCACGGGTTGACGAGCTACTTGAACTCGTCGGTTTGGCGGGGTGTAGTCACCAGCCGCCATCCGAGCTTCCGGCCGATCAGCGCTGGCGTGTTGGTATCGCCCGCGCAGTGGCGAATCAGCCAAAGGTGCTGCTCATACATGAAAGCGAAGAAGGCGATAGCCCGGCCTCTGATGAACTCGTAAATCTGCTCAGCGACGTCGTTCATGACACCCAGGTTGCTGCTATTTTTTCGACTTCCGATCTACGTCTGATCGAGCGCGCCGACCGAGTGTTTGAGATGCACAACGGACACTTGCAGGGACCTGCATCGGGCCATGTCGGCAAAGCCGTCTCCCCATCGAACAGCCAGCTAGGCACTTCGCAGATGATCGAAGTTCCTACGGAGATCGCCAATCAGAGCGGCAGAAAAGCCTGACTCAGGCGCAAGAAAGCCTCAAGATAAAGCGCAGGAAACAGCTACCCGGAAAGGGTTGGCGCAGGATTGGTTAAATCCTGGAGTTTACGGGGATTTCCGCTGCTAACTTTTCTGCAGAGCTGGTGAACGGCCAGCCAAACCATCCTCGTACATACAGGAGAAAGAAATGCTCTCTGCATTCCTGGCTGATGCCAAGTCCACCATCAACGCTCGCATGAACCGCGACGAGACCGGCGCTACCGCCGTCGAGTACGGCATCATGGTCGCCCTCATCGCCGTTGTCATCATCGGTTTCGTCACCCTCCTCGGTGGCGGCATCGCGGATGCATTCAACGAAGCTCAGTGTGCGGTCACTGGCGGCACTTGGGCTGCAGCTACCGCTACCTGCACCCCGTAATTTCGGAAGGCAGGGAGCTTCAGAAATGGGGCTCCCTGCCCTTTCTCAGCCAATTATTCTGAGAGTTAGGCGCACAGCATGAAGAACGGGCAAGAGCGCGGCGCTGTGGCAGTCGAAATGGCGCTCCTACTCCCAGTCCTTGTTCTCCTGCTCCTTGGCATCATGGAGTTCGGGCGGGCCTACAATGCCCAGGTAACCCTCACCAATGCTGCCCGTGAAGGCGTCCGCGTTATGGCGATCACCAATGTTCGATCTGATGCCAGGACGGCTGCCAAGAATGCAGCGACTGATCTGGGGCTGGCCGACTCCAACTTCACCTTCACTACAAGCCCGACCACCAGCCCCGCGACGTGCGCCGCTGGCAGACAGGTCACAATGACCATCTCCTACACCTTGAGCACGCTTACCGGTATCGCCGGCCCATTCACTATGACCGGCAAAGGAGTCATGCAATGCGGGGGGTAGTAACTGCAGACGGAGATCGCGAGCACGGTGCCGTCGCGGTTATCGTCGCCATTCTCCTAGTAGTACTGCTTGGATTCGCTGCCCTTGCCGTCGACATGGGTCTGCTCTACTCAGAAAAAGCCCAACTACAGAACGGCGCAGACGCCGGCGCCCTAAGTATCGCCCAGGCCTGCGCCAAGGACGATGCGGATCCCAAGTGCTCCGGGACGTCTTCCCTTGCCAAGGACCTGGCTGACAAAAACTCGCTGGACGGCCTCAGCAACGTGCAGTCGATCGATCTCGACCTGACGAACCGGAAAGTCACCGTCACGGCCGATCCGATAGAAGCCGGGCGGACCGACAATCAGGTTTCCCTCTACTTCGCCGGTGCGCTCGGTATGCCGGCATCGTCCGTAGTCGCAAAGTCAACGGTTGTCTGGGGTAGTCCCAGCAAGGGAACCACGCCCTTCCCACTTACCATCTCGAAGTGCCAGGTAACCACCCTGCTAATCGACGGTAGTCAGCAACGCATCCAGAGCCACGGCAGTAACGCCAATGACGACTGCCCCACGTCGCCTTCGGGTGGTGATACACCCGGTGGATTCGGCTGGCTTCTGCAGGAGGCGTCAAAGTGCGGGGCCTACATCGACCTTGCCGTGAATGAAAGTGGCGCAGACACCGGAAACGATGGTCCTACCAACTGCGACACGGTGCTGAGCCAGTGGGCAGCCGACATCACCGCAGGCAAGGAAGTAATTGTGCTCCTACCGGTCTTCGATTCCGTGACAGGCACCGGATCCGGTGCCTCCTATGACGTAAGCGCATTCGCTGCGTTCAAGGTTGAGGGCTGGAAATTCGGTGGTACAAGTGACCTCCCGAAGACCTTCCGCAATCGAACGGAATGGGCTGGGACGAATGCCTGCTCCGGCTCCTGCCGTGGCATCATCGGCCGCTTTATCACCTACACCGCGCTTTCTAGCGACTACGAACTCGGCCCGGTCACCGACTACGGGGCCACCGTTGTCAAACTCACCAACTGATTTCTCTCTAGTCTCCTGGAGTTCCCGTGAAGTCCCGCCTTATTGCCGGCGTCGCCGCTGTAGTCCTCGCGCTTGTTGGCGCATTAATGGTGTTCAGCTACGCCAACCGCGCAGATGCTCGCGCAGTACAGGACCTGCAGCCCGTCGATGTACTGGTCGTGCAGGCAGCTGTTCCGGCCGGCACGCCGGTAGCTGAGCTCGCTGCTTCTGTGTCCACCACCCAACTGCCCGGAGCCTCCGTCGCTGATACGGCACTCAAGGACCTCAACAGCTCCGCCGGCATGGTTACGGCTGTGGACCTGGTTCCAGGCGAGCAGCTCGTCACTGAGCGACTCGTCAAGCCGGAAGACCTGGTCACGCCGGGATCGGTCGAGGTTCCAAAAGGTCTGCACGAAGTGTCGATATTGGTCGAGCCGCAACGTATCGCTGGTGGGCGGGTAGCTGCCGGTGATTACGTCGGTGTATTCATGTCGAAGGGATCCGCCGGAGAAGAAGGAGATGGCGGTGGCGCCGAATCGACGCAGTTGGTTCTGCCGCGCGTATTAATCTCATCCGTACAACGCGCTCCTGAGCCACCACCAGCAGTGGAAGACCCTGAGATGACCGAAGAAGAGAAGGCCGCCGCAGAAGCCCAAGCGTTGCCTAACGGCTCCCTGATGCTCACCCTCGCCGTCGATCCCGATCAGGGCGCGCGCCTGATCTACGCCAGCGAGTTCGAATCGATCTGGCTCAGCAAGGCGACATCAGCTAACAACGACGCTCCCCCATTAACCGTTGACGACGAAAGACTGTTCCGATGAGCCGTTTCCTCCTCATCACCGCGGACAATGCCTTCGAGCAGAAAGTCCGCCTCGCCACCGCCGGCGGTCTGCCCGGCGAGGTCCTCTCTGTCAAGCCAGAACTGCTGTCACGGCCCGACGACCTGCTGGACCTCGTATCGGTCCAGCAGCCGGAAGTCCTGGTGCTCGGGCCCGGCATGAACGTAGACGGCGCCCTGCGTCTCGCTACCGTCGTCGACGTCCGTTTCCCCAATCTCAGCATGGTGCTGGTAGCCCCGGACGAGGCCGCGGTGGCACTTGCCGCGATGCGCGCCGGCATCCGTGACGTCATCGAGCCGACAGCCGACATCCCTACTGTCCGGCTGCTCCTTGAGCGCGCCTGCCAGGCCTTCGCAAGCCGACACCGCGCCGAAGCCAGTGCAGCACCCGCCGCTAAGCAGGAGCGCGGCATGGTAGTCGGCGTCTTCTCCCCCAAGGGCGGAGTAGGTAAGACCACTATCGCTACCAACCTTGCCGTCGGCCTCGGGAAGATCGCACCCATGGGCGTTGTCCTGGTGGATCTCGACCTGCAGTTCGGCGATGTCGCGTCCACCCTGTACCTCAATCCGGAGTACTCGGTGCTGGACGCCGTGTCCGGTTCGGCGAGCACAGACACCATGGTGCTCAAGGCGTTCCTCACCCCGCACCCCTCGGGCATCTACGCGCTGTGCGCCCCGAGCAACCCGGCCGATGCTGACAACATTTCTGCTGAGCAGCTCTGCACCCTCATCC
Source organism: Arthrobacter sp. JZ12 (assembly GCF_035189165.1). NCBI lineage: Bacteria > Bacillati > Actinomycetota > Actinomycetes > Micrococcales > Micrococcaceae > Arthrobacter > Arthrobacter sp. JZ12. The sequence continues at coordinate 2,453,147 of NZ_CP045246.1, forward strand.
AGCAGCTCAGCGCGGAGTTCCCGTACGTCGTGCTCGACACAGGTCCCGGGCTGACCGAGCACAGCCTGGCTGCACTCGATCAGAGCTCGGACGCTGTCTGGGTGACCGGAATGGATGTGCCCAGTGTGCGCGGACTGCGCACCGGTCTGGACATTCTTGCCAAGCTCGATATGTTCCCGGAGACCCGCCACGTGGTGCTGAACTTCGCCGATTCCAAGACCGGATTGTCAGTTCAGGACGTCGAAGCTACGCTCGGTGCGCCCGTCGACGTGTCGATTCCCCGTTCACGTGCTATTTCCCTCGCCACCAACCGCGGTGTTCCGCTGCTGCAGGAAGAGGTTCGCGACCCGGCAACCAAGAACCTGCGCAGTCTGGTACAGCGGTTTGATCCCCAATGGCGCGCCAGCAGTGGGCGCAAGTCCCACCGTCGTGTGGTCGTCCGATGAAGCTCTCTGAACGGCTCAACCAGGCCAACTCAGGTGCCGACCTCAAGGCAGCAACGCCGGCGGTAGCAGCGCCGGCGTCCGCAGAGAAGCCAGCGGGAGCGCACGCCGCCCCCCCGGAAGCGGCTGAGCCCGCCTTCCACAGCGCCGTCGTCGCCGGTTCCGCCGCTGCCCCCGGTTCCGAAGCTCCCGCCGCGGCACGCATTGACGCCTTCGCAGGCCTTAAGCAGCGTGCCGCCGAAGCGCTCTACGAGCGCATGGGAGCTCGCTTCAGCGACTCCACTCTCAAGGAAGAGGACCTGCGCGCCGCTGCACGTGAGGAACTCAGTCAGGTCATTGACGCCGAACAGGTGCCGCTGACCCCGGATGAGCGCCGCCGCCTCATCCAGGATGTTGCCGACGACGTGCTGGGCCTCGGCCCGCTCCAGCGACTGCTCGATGAAGACGACATCACCGAAATCATGGTGAACCGGGCTGACCAGATCTACATCGAGCGTCGCGGGCAGCTGGTGCTGGCTGACACGACCTTCAAGTCCGAGGAGCAACTGCGCCGGGTGATCGAGCGCATCGTCTCCAAGGTGGGCCGCCGTATCGACGAGTCTTCCCCCTTCGTTGACGCACGCCTCGAAGATGGTTCCCGTGTCAACGCCGTCATCCCGCCCCTCGCTGTGAACGGTTCTTCACTGACCATCCGTAAGTTCAGCAAGAAGCCGCTGACCGTCGAGAAGCTCATCGGCTTTGGAACCCTCACGCCCGAGATGGCTGAGCTGCTGGACGCCTGCGTCAAGGCGAAGCTGAACATCATCGTGTCGGGTGGTACCGGTACGGGTAAGACGACCCTGCTCAACGTGCTGTCCTCGTTCATCCCCTCGGGCGACCGGATCGTCACCATCGAGGATGCCGTGGAACTTCAGATTCAGCAGCCGCATGTGGTGCGCCTCGAGAGCCGACCCCCGAACACGGAGGGGAAGGGCCAGGTCACCATCCGTGACCTTGTGAAAAACTCCCTGCGTATGCGCCCGGACCGGATTGTCATCGGTGAGGTCCGTGGCGGCGAGTCCCTGGACATGCTGCAGGCCATGAACACCGGCCACGACGGCTCGCTGTCAACGGTGCACTCCAACTCGCCCCGTGATGCTATCGCGCGTCTCGAGACCCTGGTCCTGATGGCAGGCATGGACCTGCCCCTGCGGGCGATCCGCGAACAGCTCGCATCGGCAGTCAACCTGGTCATCCAGATTTCGCGCCTTCGCGACGGCACCCGCCGCATCACGCACGTCACTGAGGTGCAGGGTATGGAAGGCGACGTGGTCACGCTGCAGGATGCCTTCGTGTTCGACTACTCAGCCGGCGTGGACTCGTCGGGCCGTTTCCTCGGCAAGCCGGTTCCCACCGGCATCCGTCCGCGCTTCATGGAACGGTTCGAGGACACGGGAATTACTGTCTCACCGGCCGTTTTCGGTGCTGCGCTGAGCGGTCGGAGGTAATTCGATGACCCTGCTATTCCTATACGGCACGGCTCTTTGCCTTACCGCTCTCGGGCTGCTGTTCTACGTGACGCGTCCAGCGCAGTCAGCGGTGCCGCTGGACCGCCGTCGTCCTCCTGCCGAGGAATCGGATTCACGACTTAGCAAATTCGCTGGGTCTGCCGTCCGTGCCGTCGAGCGGTTCCTCAAGAACCACCCGCAGCGGCTGTACCGGCCGGAACAACTGGAATTGGCGGGAGTGCGCCTGACCCAGGCGGACATGTTCGTGCTGGTCATCACCGGCGGCATCGCTGCACTGGCGCTCGGGCTCGTGATCGGAGGACCGTTCCTAGGCATCCTCCTGTTCCTTCTGACGCCGGCAGTGGCTCACCTCGTGCTGGTCTTCAAGATCAGCCGACGACGCTCGAAGTTCGAGGATCAGCTCGGCGACACGCTGCAGCTTCTGACCGGAGGTCTCCGCGCAGGCCACAGTATTCTTCGCGCGATCGACGCTGCCGCTGTCGAAGCCGACGCTCCGACGTCGGACGAGATGCGACGTGTGGTCACCGAGACCAGCCTGGGCAAGGACCTCCTCGTCTCACTCATGGACACGTCGAAGCGCATGGAGAGCGAAGACTTCGCCTGGATCGCACAGGCTATCCAGATCAACCGCGAAGTCGGCGGTGACCTCGCGGAGGTGCTCGATCAGGTGGCAGGGACCATCCGCGAGCGCAGCGAGATCAAGGGGCAGATCCGGGCACTGGCTGCAGAGGGCAAGTTCTCCGCCTACATCCTGGTGGCGCTGCCGTTCGGGATCGGTGCGATGTTGATGCTCGTCAGCCCCGGCTACGTCGACCCCCTGTTCACAGAGCCGCTCGGCTGGGTCATGATCGGCGCTTCAATTGTCATGATGACCATCGGCTGCCTCTGGCTCCGCAAAATCATCGATCTGAAGTTCTAGGAGGTAGGGCAATGAACCCCGTTGTACTGATGTCCATCCTTCTGGTGGCTGCACCGCTCGGCTTCCTCGGGTGGACCCTCCTCACCCCTGGCACCAGCAAGATCAACAAGAGCATTCAGGCAAACCTGCAACGAGGTCTGCACGCCGCGGAGGATGTCCGACCCGGCGGTGCGGGAGTGCTCGCTCGGCTGGGACGGGCGGTCACGCCGTCGTCGTACATTCAAAAGCTGGACAAGTTGCTTGCGTTGGCCGGTCGTCCCGCGTCGATGCCTCTCGGCAAGGTGCTCGGCGCCAAGCCGGCACTCTGCCTTCTGGCGGCCGTGCTCGGTTTCCTGATGGCCAACGCCGCTCAAAAGCCGATGATCACGATGCTCGCAATCTTTCTCACCGCGCTTGGCTACTTCATCCCGGACCTCCTGCTCTACAGCAAGGGCCAGGAGCGTCAAAAGGCCATGCAGGTGGAGCTCGCAAACACCCTCGACCAGATGTTGATTTCCGTGGAGGCGGGCCTCGGCTTCGAAGGTGCGATGCAGCGGGCGGGTGAAACCGGCAAGGGACCGCTCGCCGAGGAACTGGTTCGGACCCTGCAGGACATGCAGGTGGGCCGGAGCCGGCGCGAGTCCTACCTGGCGCTGGCTGACCGCACCACTGTTCCAGAGCTGCGGAGCTTCGTGAAGGCCATCGTGCAGGCGGACGCGTACGGCATCGCGCTCAGCGGCGTCCTCCGCACCCAGGCCAAGGTGATGCGCGTGAAGCGGCGCCAGCGGGCGGAGGAAAAGGCGATGAAACTCCCAGTCACGGTGCTGTTCCCGCTGCTGTTCTTCATCTTCCCGGTGCTGTTCATCATCATCCTGGGGCCCGCAGTAATCAACGCGATCGCGACGTTCAGCGGTCAATAGCCGAAGCTTCAAGCGGACGCCTATTGCAATCCCGAAGAATTCCGCAGTGTTTGCAAAGCATCCCTCCATTCCCACTTTTCTCACACATTCAGAAAGTAGCGTTAGCTCATGGCCTCCCCCGCCCCAGCGCGAATGACGACGACGCAGAGTTCCTGCGCGCCGTCAGCGCTGATTCGGGGGACGACCAGGGCGAAAGCGACCGTGTAGACAGGACCCCTCTCGTGGACCCTGATGTCCTTCATGATCTTGAGGATCAACTCGACAGCCGTGACGCTGCCCGAGCCTTCGTGCGCGACTATGTCGCTGTGTGGGACGAACGGGACGGGCGCATTTCCTCAGCGATCGCCCGCCGTAATCAGGCGGCGTCGCTGGATGCCGTGCTCAGCCTGAAGATCACGTCCACCATGGTTGGCGCGACACAGCTTGTGTCGCTGGCTACTGCTTTGGAGGAACTACTCCGGGAAGGAAAGCTGGAGGAAGCCGAAAGCGCGCTGCCGCAGGTTCACCGCTGCGGCCTGCGGACCATGCGGGAACTTACCCTGCACTACCTGGGGCAGAACTAGCCCGACGCTGAAGCCTAGGCCAGAGTCAGACGTGGTCCGGCCGCTTCGGCACCAACCGGTAGCCGACGCCGCGCACGGTCATCAGCCAGCGCGGGCTCTTGGGGTCCTCCCCAAGCTTCCGGCGCAGGTTGCCGATGTGAACCTCGATGGCCCGCTCATCGGCCTCACTGATGTAGGTGTCGGTGCGGTAGTACTGGCCCCGCACAACGCGCACCAGGTCGCCCTTCGTCCGGACGGCGCCTGAGCTGCGGAGCAGTTCGTGCAGGAGGTCGAACTCGCTGCGGGTCAGAACCAGCTCCTCACCCTTCAGCATCACGGTTCGCGTTTCCCGGTCCAGCTCAAGACCGTTGTGCCGCAGGACCGACCCCGGACGAGCGGGCGGTGCCGGTGCCTCCGCAGGGGCTGCCGCCGTCGTCGTTGTTTCAGGCTTCTCCTCGATGAGGCCGCCGCGCGGCCTGCGCAGCATCGCCGCCACGCGCGCCCGAAGTTCGCGGGGGCGGAAGGGTTTGGTGACGTAGTCGTCGGCGCCCGACTGGAGGGCGGTGAGCGTGTCAATCTCTTCGTTGTGGGCGGTCAGCATGATGACGTAGCAGTCGCTGACGTTGCGTACGCGGCGCAGAACCTCGTAGCCGTCGATGTCCGGAAGGCCGACGTCGAGAGTCACCAGGGTGGGATTGTGCTCCTGAACGGCGTCGACGGCGCTGCGGCCCTCGGCGACGGCGTGCACCTCAAAACCCGACTGCGTCAGGACGGTGCTGACGAGGTTGCGTACGTCGAGATCATCCTCAACGACAACCGCCACTCCTGGATCGCGCACTATCTCCTCCTGGCCCCAACAGAACTGTGTTCCTCAGTTCATCACAAAAGGACGTAATACCGCGACGAGCGTCGGCCCGCCGTAACGTGTATCACAGCATACGCGGGTTGCGCACCTCCTCGGCAGTATCAAGTTTTCCTGTACAACAATCGGTGCTACAAGCGCGATAATGGCTGTTATGTCGTGGTCTCGGAGGCATTTCCCTGCTGTATTGCGCGCTCGTGCTGGGGTGGCACTGTGAGCGATCGCGCGATGTTGTTGGCAGCAACGCGTGCGTATTCGCATTTGCGCCTGCGCTATCGCGTCGGCTTGTGTGAGTTGCCGCTGGCACTGTTGATTGCCGGCGTCGTGGTTGTACGACCGGTGCTTTTGCAGGAGCCGCTCTTCCTTATCGGGTTGGTTCTGCACGCCCTGCTGCTTGTGGCCGCCTTTCTCGTTCCGTGGGAGAAGCTGCGCCACGGGGCGTATATTGCCATTCCTTTGCTCGATTTCGTGGCGCTGGGCTTCAGCCGGAATGGCGCTGCGGAGTTGCTGCCTGGACTCAGCTTCCTGGCGATCTTTCCGGTTATTTGGCTGGCCGCTTCAGGGGTGCGGCCGGTTCTCAGCTTCATCGCGAGTTTTGTGGGGCCGTTCCTTATCCTTGCGGCCGGGCCGCTCCTGGGAACCGAGCCGATGCGTCAGATCGGAACTGCCCTACTGCTCGCAGTGGCGATGGCGACCGTCAATATATCGCTGCGCTTCGCGACGCTGAACGCTGCTCACAGCCAGAAGCGGCTTGAGGTCTCAAACGCGGAGGTGCACCGCCTCCAAGACGAGAAGAACGAGCGCGAACGCCTCCTCGAAACAATCCTCGACACCATCGACGTCGGCCTCGTTGCCCTCGACGCCAATGGCAACCGCACCCTCACCAACCGCCAGCAGCGGTCCTATGACGTGCTGATCGGCGACGACGCCAACGACGACGGCGCCAGCCACCTTTACGCTGCAGACAAGACCACCCCGATTGCCGAAAACCGCAGCCCTGTTGCCCGGGCCGCTGCCGGGGAAACCTTTGCGAACTACCTGGTGTGGCTTGGTCCCAAGGACTCACAGCGGGCGGTAACGACGGCGGCAACCGCCATGACCTGCGCCAACGGACAATTCAGCGGCTCCGTGATCGTCTCCAACGACGTCACCGACATGGTCGAGGCCCTAAGCGCGAAGGCTGACTTCGTGGCCAACGTTTCGCACGAACTGTGGACGCCGTTGACCTCCATCATTGGCCATCTCGACCTGGTGCTGGACGAAGACTATGACCTGCCGCCCGTCGTGACGCAGCAACTTTCCGTTTCGCGGCGCAATGCTGAGCGGCTGTATGCGTTGGTGTCGAACCTTCTTGCATCCGCGAATGGGAACGCTAGCGTGCACCTCCGACCTACAGACCTGTGCGGTCTAGTGGAGCACAGTATTGAATCGGCGTGGCCGCAGGCAGCGAATACCGGCGTCACGTTGAAGGCCGACATGCCGGACATCCTCTGGACCACTTCCGATCCGCTTCGGATCCGTCAGGTTCTCGACAACCTGATTTCCAACGCCATCAAGTACTCCCCCGACGGCGGCACTGTCACAGTCCGTGCTCGGAAGCAGTCGGATGCGGCACTGCTGGAGGTCGAGGACACCGGGATCGGTATGTCGCCCAACGAGACGAAGTTGGTCTTCGGGAAGTTCTTCCGGACCGCAGCGGCTCGCGAGTCCTCCATTCCGGGTGTTGGTTTGGGGCTTTCGATCACCAAGGCGATTGTCGACAGTCACGGGGGGTCCATCAGCTGCAGCAGCCAGCCGGGGCAGGGAACCACGTTCACCGTGAAGCTGCCGCTGCTTCGTTCAGACGAGAACTAGGGGCGTTTTGCACTTCACTTAGTGCGTTTCTCCCCCGCCTGGCACCTGCTGCAGGAATGTCAGTGGCGGGTGATGTGATGTTTCTATGGCGGGGAGGCATTGGGTTGCTGAGGAGACGGCGTTGTGGGCGTCGGATTCTGTGGTGGGCCCACTCGCCGGGCAGTTGGCGCATCACCCGGTAACCAACCGGGATCTGGACCGGTCGCTGGAATGCCTGGAGGAACTGGCGTCGTTGCGGGCGTGGGTGGATGCGCAGGAAGCCAAGCTGCTGGCCCGGATTTCGGAGCTGACGGTCGCCTCGTTCACCGGGCAGGGCTATGCCCGGCCGGTGGCCGAGGAACGTGGTGAGAGCCTCACCGCGGCCGAGGTCGGTACGGTGCTGCGGGTGCCGGAGGGGTCGGCCGGGAAACTGGTGGAGCAGGCGAAACTGCTGGTGAACTTCTTCCCGGCTACGGTCGAGGCGCTGCAGTTGGGCAGGATTTCCCGCCGGCACGCGGTCACGGTGGCGCAGGAATGCTGCGGCGTCCCCGAACACGAGGTCCCCGGGTTTGAGGAACAACTGCTGGAGATCGCCCGGACCACCACCGTCCCGAAGCTGGGACACCGGGCACGCCGGTTACGCGAACGGCTGCACCCCGAAGCGTTGGGTGTGCGGCGGGAGAAGAAGGCCCGCGAACGGTGCGTGATGGTCGAACCGGACCGGGATGGTATGGCCTGGCTCAGTGCCTACCTGCCTGCCGAGGCCGCGTACGGGATCGCGCACCGCCTCGACACCACAGCCCGCACCCTCCAGCGCCCGGATGAGGACAGGACGTTGGGCCAGTTACGGGCGGACGTGTTCGCTGACCTGCTCACCCACACCTGCGCCACCGACCCCACCGTGACCGCCGATGGGACCGCCGGACGCACTGACCGGTTGTCCGAGGGGTACCGGGGAATCAGGGCGCGGGTGTTCGTCACCGTCCCGGTAATGACCCTGCTCGGCGGGGACCAGCCGGCGGAGTTGGACGGGTACGGGCCGATCGATGGGGAGACCGCCCGCAGGCTGGCCGGCCATGCACCCTCGTTCACCCGTTTACTCACCCATCCTGAGACTGGGGTGGTGCTCTCGGTGGGCAGGACACGGTACCGGCCACCGAAAGACCTGCAGGACTGGGTCCGGGTCCGGGACAGGACCTGCCGGCACCCGGGCTGTAACCGCTTGGCGGCCGGTTGCGAGATCGACCACACCATCCCCTGGCATCAGGGCGGGCACACCCGCGCCGACAACCTCGCCGCGCTCTGCAAACGCCACCACATGTTCAAAAGCGAAGGGCTTTGGCACTACACCCAATCCACCGAAGGCACCATCCAAGCCACCTCATTCGCCGGAAGGATCTACACAACCGAGCCAGAAGCCGACCCCGCACAAGCCCAAGCACCACCACCGTTCTGATGAACGGATTGAAGTGACGCCCAGAGTGCGTTGAGGGGCCCAGAGTGCGTTGATTAGGGGCGTTCAAGCGCGGGGGCAATGCGCCCCAAAGTGGCGCCAGTTGGACGCGTCAGCGAAGGTGCTGGAACGCGCTCCAACAGCGCTCGGCAACCGCCTTCAGCGGCACCTTCCCAACCAGCGATCGCTTACGCGTCCTCACGCTTCGCACGGGTGAGTTCCGCACGGGAGGCAAGTTCGGCGTCGTCGGGGTAGCGCACTTCCTCAAGCACCAACGGATGAGCCGGAGCCAACACAGAGCGCGCATCCTTGCGCCGACTGCGCAGCCGCTCCCCCAGCCATTCGGGACGCTCTTCACCGCTGCCTACCCGCAGCGCAGAGCCGATCAGGGCACGCACCATGTTGTGGCAAAAAGCATCGGCCTGGACGGTGGCACACAAAATGCCGTCTGCACCACGCTCAAACTCAAAACGCTGCAACTCACGCAACGTCGTCGCCCCCGGACGGGGCTTACAGAAAGCCAAAAAGTCCTGCAGACCCAGCAACGCTGCTGCGCCCTCATTCAAAAGATTCTCGTCGAGCTGCTCCGAATGCCATAGGACAGTCCCCCGCGCCAACGGATCCTGCAGCTCAGGACGATCCGCAATGCGATAGCTGTACCGACGCCATAGCGCCGAAAAGCGCGCATCGAAACCGGCCGGAGCAAGGCCCACAGACCGAATCACCACCGCCGACGCCGGGTTGCCTGCATACACGGTCCGTGCAGCGGCACTCGGCGGAAGATTGCGATTCACAGTCGCCTGAAGACGACGCTTCAGCGCGACGGAAGGATCGACGTCGCGCCCCCTGCTCAGCCCGAACCACTCCTCGGGAGCAAGGTCAATATGGGTGACCTGACCGCGGGCGTGCACACCGGCGTCGGTACGCCCAGCCACCGTCACACGGACATAGCGACGGAACAGCAGTTCCAGACCTGCCTGGATAGTGCCCTGAACGGTCGGAAGACCAGGCTGGACTGCCCAGCCGGAGAACGGACCGCCGTCGTACGCTACATCGATCCGCACACGCAAATGCCCGCCATCCACGGACAGGATGGCGGGCATTCGATCGTTCATGCGTACGTCAGATGAGACGAAGAACTACTTCTTCTCGTCTGCTTCCGGCACGGAGCCTTCTTCGACGACGACCGTCTCTTCGGCTTCACCTTCGGTGGCGTCAACCGTGGTGTCCTCAGCAGCGACCTCTGCGGTCTCAGCCTCAGTTGCCTCTGCGGTCTCAGCCTCGGTTGCCTCCGGAGCTTCGGTTGCAGCAGCAGGAGCAGCAGCGTCACGCTCAGCAGCGTTACCGGCAGCGCGCTCAGCCTCAGCTACAACGGCCTGCTTCGGGGAAACAGCCTCAAGCACCAGCTCGATGACAGCCATGGGAGCGTTGTCGCCCTTACGGTTGCCGATCTTGGTGATGCGGGTGTAGCCACCGTTGCGGTTGGCAACAGCCGGAGCAATGTCGGTGAACAGCTCGTGGACGACGCCCTTGTTGCTGATGACAGCCAGGACACGACGGCGCGAGGCCAGGTCACCGCGCTTGGCGAAGGTGATCAGGCGCTCGGCGAAGGGGCGAAGCCGCTTTGCCTTGGTCACCGTGGTGGTGATGCGCTTGTGCTCGAACAGCGAGGCGGCCAGGTTGGCGAGCATCAGGCGCTCGTGCGCCGGACCGCCACCGAGGCGTGGGCCCTTTGTGGGTGTGGGCATGATGTTATATCTCCTCTTGGATGTGCCCGAAGCCGCATCATCAGCGGCGCCAGGTTTCTAACGTTTAGAGTTCGTCGTCGCCGTAAGCGGCGTCGTCCTCTTCAATCGCAGCAGCACGGGCTGCCAGGTCGAACCCGGGAGGGGAATCCTTCAGGGACAGACCAAGCTCAACCAGCTTTGCCTTGACCTCGTCGATGGACTTGGCACCGAAGTTGCGGATGTCCATGAGGTCGGCCTCGGAACGAGCAACGAGTTCACCCACGGTGTGGATGCCCTCACGCTTGAGGCAGTTGTAGGAACGAACGGTGAGTTCGAGATCCTCGATCGGGAGCGCCATGTCGGCGGCAAGGGCAGCGTCGCTCGGCGAAGGGCCGATCTCGATGCCTTCGGCTGCGGTGTTCAGCTCGCGGGCAAGACCGAACAGCTCAACCAGGGTGGTGCCGGCAGAAGCAACGGCGTCGCGAGGAGCGATCGCTTCCTTGGTCTCAACGTCGACGATCAGGCGGTCGAAGTCGGTGCGCTGCTCAACACGGGTAGCTTCCACACGGAAGGTGACCTTCAGGACCGGCGAGTAGATGGAGTCGACCGGAATGCGGCCGATCTCAGAGTCACCGGACTTGTTCTGGGCTGCGGAGACGTAGCCACGTCCACGCTCGATGGTCAGCTCGAGCTCGAACTTGCCCTTCCCGTTCAGGGTGGCAATGTGCAGGTCCGGGTTGTGGAATTCCACACCGGCCGGCGGAGCAATGTCAGCTGCGGTAACGACGCCAGGACCCTGCTTGCGCAGGTAGGCAACCACAGGCTCGTCGTGCTCGGACGAAACGGCCAGGTTCTTGATGTTCAGGATGATCTCGGTGACATCTTCCTTCACACCGGGGACGGTGGTGAATTCATGCAGGACGCCGTCAATCCGGATGCTGGTGACAGCTGCTCCGGGGATCGAGGACAGCAGGGTGCGACGAAGCGAGTTGCCGAGGGTGTAGCCGAAACCGGGCTCCAGCGGTTCGATGACAAAACGCGAGCGGTTGTCAGCGACGACTTCTTCAGTCAGGGTGGGGCGCTGTGCAATGAGCACTTATTTTCCTTTCAGGGAGCATCCGCTATATGACGCAACACAAATGGTGGAAAGGGACAGCTAGAGAGCTGGGCTCAGTAGCTAACGGCAATCGGCTCCAGGCCGCCGCGACCGTCAAAGGACGCGCGGCAGCCTGGAGCCGGAAAGCTACTAGACGCGGCGGCGCTTCGGGGGGCGGCAGCCGTTGTGGGCGCTCGGGGTAACGTCCTGGATGGAACCAACCTCGAGGCCTGCTGCCTGCAGGGAGCGGATGGCGGTTTCGCGTCCGGATCCCGGACCCTTCACGAAAACGTCGACCTTGCGGACGCCGTGCTCCTGGGCGCGCTTTGCAGCGGCTTCAGCAGCGGTCTGGGCAGCGTAAGGGGTGGACTTGCGGGAGCCCTTGAAGCCAACCTCTCCGGCGGAAGCCCAGGAGATAACCGCTCCGCTGGGGTCCGTGATGGAGACGATGGTGTTGTTGAACGTGCTCTTGATATGCGCCTGTCCGAAGGCGATATTCTTCTTGTCCTTGCGACGCGGCTTGCGGACCGCTCCACGAGTCTTGGGGGGCATTACTTCTCCTACAAAGTTTTGGGTGAGTGGCTAGTACCGGGGCGCTGAATTAGCGGCCGGCCTTCTTCTTGCCTGCGACGGTCCGCTTGGGTCCCTTGCGGGTACGCGCGTTGGTCTTGGTGCGCTGTCCACGCACGGGAAGGCCGCGGCGGTGCCGGAGACCCTCGTAGCTGCCGATCTCAACCTTGCGGCGGATGTCTGCAGCTACCTCACGGCGGAGGTCACCCTCGACCTTGTAGTTGCCTTCGATGTAATCGCGAAGCTGGACGAGCTCAGCGTCAGTCAGATCCTTCACGCGCGTGTTCGGGTCGATGCCCGTCTCAGCGAGAGTCTGATCTGCACGGGTCTTGCCCACGCCGTAGATGTAGGTAAGCGCAATGATTACCCGCTTTTCGCGGGGAATGTCTACGCCAGCGAGACGTGCCATAGTGGCGGTTCTCCTTTTGGATGACCGGAGGTCTGAAACAGTGCGGCCCGGACGTGCCCGGTCCCCGGCCTCCGAACCGGGGGTGTGGGCTGACTTTACTTGCGCCTGCCCTGCACTGCTTTTTAGGTTGTGGTGTTACTACGCGTGGGTGACCCTCGAACGAGGAATCAGCCCTGGCGCTGCTTGTGGCGCGGGTTTTCGCAGATTACGAGTACGTTGCCCTTGCGGCGAACCACCTGGCACTTGTCGCAGATCCGCTTCACGCTCGGCTGTACCTTCATGGCTTTCCTTTGCGTTCTTGCAGTATTTGCTGTGTTGCCTTCCCACCCTCAGAGGACAGGAAGACCTGGAACTGAAACTTCAGAACCGTTTACTTGTAGCGGTAGACAATACGACCGCGGGTGAGGTCGTAAGGGCTAAGCTCCACTACCACCCGGTCCTCGGGGAGGATTCGAATGTAGTGCTGACGCATCTTTCCCGAGATGTGGGCGAGAACAATGTGTCCGTTGGCAAGCTCAACGCGGAACATCGCGTTGGGCAGAGCCTCGTTCACAGTGCCTTCAATCTCAATGACACCGTCTTTCTTGGCCATATCCTCCGCTAACTTTGGTGCCGCTACTTGCGTAGCGAACGGTTTTGGGTTTTGATCGTTTGAACTTGCAGCCGCTTCCCACGCACCAGGCCCAGGAATTCTGTATGGAATACCTGATCCGCCAGTGGGCGCGAAAGGGCGCAGAAGTAGAGACAACCAGCAATCAACTGTACGCTACGGCGCGCGATAAGTTAAATCGCTGATCCAGTTAGCCGAACGGCTAGTCGAGCGGAGCTACAGTCACGCCGAGCTCAGCGAGCTTGGCGGCACCGCCGTCGGCCGCGCTGAGAACCCAGATGCCGCCGTCGTGCACTGCCACAGTGTGCTCCCACTGGCAGGCGCGCTTGCCGTCAACGGTGACCACTGTCCAGTCGTCCTCTAGGACAGCAGTCTCAAGGCGACCCTGTACGAGCATCGGTTCGATCGCCAGGCAGAGGCCGGGCTTGATCTTCGGACCGCGGTGGCTGGTGCGATAGTTCAGGACGTCGGGCGACTGGTGCATCTGTGTGCCGATGCCATGCCCCACATAGTCCTGCAGGATTCCGAGCGCGGGCCCGGGCTGCGCGGAAACGTAGTCATCGATCGCAGCTCCGATGTCACCGACATAACGGCCCTTGGCCAGTCCAGCTATCCCCCGCCACATGGCTTCCTCGGTCACCGTAGACAGGCGAACGTCCTCAGGACGCGGGGTACCGACAATGACGGTGCGGGCAGAGTCCGAATGCCAGCCCCGAACTACGGCACCGCCGTCGATGGAGATGATGTCGCCGTCCTGCAGGACATAGTCGCCCGGGATGCCATGGACAACCTCGTGGTTCACCGAGGTGCAGATGCTGTTCGGGAAGCCGTGGTATCCCAGAAAGTTCGACGTGGCGCCGGCGTCCTTGAGAACGCCGGCGAACACTGCGTCGAGCTCGCGGGTTGACACGCCTACGCGTGCGGCGGCGACCGTCTGGTCGAGGGCGTCGCAGAGCACCAGGCCCGCTTCCCGCATGATCCGGATCTGGTCGCGTGTCTTGTACTCAACCCGCTGCTGGCGAAACATCATCTGCTACTGGGTCACCTTCAGCGCGGACATGACGCGGTCAGTGACCTCGTCGATGGCGCCGATGCCGTCGACACGGGTGACGATGCCGCGGGCCTCGTACTGCGAAACGACGGCCTCGGTCTGCTCGTGGTACAGATCCAGACGGTGGCGGATGACAACCTCGTTGTCGTCCGAACGGCCATCAAGCTGGGCACGCTTCAGGAGTCGCTTCACCAGCTCCTCATCGTCGGCAGTCAGCTGCAGGACGACGTCGAGCGCCAGCTCGTTCTGCTGGAGGATGTCATCCAGCTCGGCCACTTGGGCTGCAGTGCGCGGGTATCCGTCGAGGAGGAACCCGTCCAGGGTGTCGTCCTCGTTCAGCCGAGCACGGACCATGTTGTTGGTGACGCTGTCGGGCACGAAGTCCCCGGCGTCCATGTACTTCTTCGCCTCGACACCAAGCGGCGTCTGGTTCTTGACGTTCTCCCGGAAGATGTCTCCTGTGGAGATGGCGACTACACCCAACCGCTCGGAAATCCGAGCCGCCTGCGTGCCTTTTCCGGACCCGGGCGGTCCAATGATGAGCATACGTGTCATCGCAATAACCCTTCGTAGTGGCGCTGCTGCAGCTGCGCGTCAATCTGCTTCACCGTCTCGAGGCCGACGCCCACCATGATGAGGATGGAGGTTCCACCGAACGGGAAGTTCTGGTTCGCATTGATGGCTACGAGCGCGATCAACGGAATGAGCGCAACAATGCCGAGGTAAATGGCGCCCGGCAAGGTGATGCGGGACAGGACGTACTGGAGGTACTCCGCCGTGGGGCGGCCGGCACGGATGCCGGGGATGAAGCCGCCGTACTTCTTCATGTTTTCCGACACCTCCTCCGGGTTGAAGGTGATCGCCACGTAGAAGTACGTGAAGAACACGATCATCGCGAAGTAAAGCGCCATGTAGAGCGGGTGGTCACCTGTGGTGAGGTAGGTGGTGATCCAGTTGACCCATTCAGGCGGCGGAGTCTGGCCGTCCGTCGGAGTGTTGAACTGGGCAATCAACGACGGCAGGTAGAGCATCGACGAAGCGAAGATAACCGGGATAACACCGGCCATGTTCACCTTGATCGGGATGTAGGTGCTGCTGCCGCCGAGCGTGCGGCGCCCAACCATGCGCTTGGCGTACTGGACCGGAATACGGCGCTGCGACTGCTCCACGAAGATCACGAGCATGACCACGAAGACACCGATCACCAGAACTCCCAGGAAGACGTTCCAGCCCTGGGTACGAAGGATCTCACCGAGCGACGTCGGGAAACCTGCGGCGATAGCGGTGAAGATGAGCAGGGACATGCCGTTGCCGACGCCCTTCTCAGTGATCAGCTCACCCATCCACATGATCAGGCCGGTGCCGGCAGTCAGGGTGATGATGAGGAGGATGATCGTGATCAGGCTGTCATCGGGAATGATCGGCACCGGACAGTTGCCGAGCAAGGCACCCGAACGCGCAAGCGACACCAGCGTCGTTGCGTTCAGGAGCCCAAGGGCGATGGTGAGGTACCGCGTGTACTGCGTCAGCTTGGCCTGCCCCTGGGCGCCTTCTTGGTGAAGTTCCTGGAAACGCGGGATCACAACGCGCAGCAGCTGGGTGATGATGCTGGCGGTGATGTAAGGCATGATGCCGAGAGCGAAGACCGAAACCTGCAGCAGTGCGCCACCGCTGAACAGGTTCACGAACTGGTAGAGGCCGCCCTCTGTATTGCCGAGCTGCAAACACTGCTGCACATTGCCGTAATCGACACCCGGCGCCGGGATAAACGCACCCAAACGGAAGATGGTGATGATTCCCAGCGTGAACAACAGCTTGCGCCGCAAGTCTGGCGTCCGGAAAGCCCGGCCAATAGCGCTTAGCAAGCGTCCTCCTGAATAAGATTCAAAGCCCCTCCAGGGGCAATACACACCAACCGAGTCTAACGGCTGGGACCGGGCATGCGGGAACCCGAATGTGCGACTGAGACTGTTAAACGAAACAAACTCTTGGCGGGCCGGAGGTCCCGGCCCACCAAGAGTCTAATTGCTTCAAAAGCTTGATCACAGTCGGTCTCCCCCGCCGCCGTCGTTCCGGTGTGCCCTTTCAGGCAACCCACCGAGGACGGAGGCGGCGGAGGAGCTCGATCTCTGAACTAGAGTGCCGAGACCGAGCCGCCGGCGGCGGTGATCTTCTCGGCAGCGCTGGCGGATACAGCGTGGACCTTGACGTCCACCTTCACCGACAGGTCGCCCGTGCCCAGGACCTTGACGAGCTGGTTCTTGCGAACAGCACCCTTGGCGATCAGGCTGTCAACCGACACCTCGCCGCCCTCGGGGTAGAGCTCGTTGATCTTGTCCAGGTTTACAACCTGGTACTCAACGCGGAACGGGTTCTTGAAGCCGCGCAGCTTCGGCAGACGCATGTGCAGCGGCAGCTGGCCACCTGCGAAACCTGCCTTGACGGAGTAGCGGGCCTTGGTGCCCTTGGTACCACGACCGGCGGTCTTACCCTTGGAGCCCTCACCACGACCAACGCGGGTCTTGGCGGTCTTGGCACCCGGGGCGGGACGCAGGTGGTGAACCTTCAGCGCGTGAACGCGAGGCGTGCTCTCGGTGGATTCCTCCACCGTCTTCTTCTCTGCCATTACTTGGCCTCCTCAACCTTCACGAGGTGCGGAACCGTGTTGACCATGCCCACGGTCACCTCGTCGGCGGTGCGGACAACGGTGTGCCCGATCCGCTTCAGGCCGAGTGAACGAAGGGTGTCCCGCTGGTTCTGCTTACCGCCGATAACGGACTTGATCTGAGTGATTTCCAGCTTTGCGGAGCTGGCAACCAGACGCTTCGGAGTTGCCATTACGCACCTGCCTTCTGATCCTGCATTGCGCGCAGCATCGACGTGGAGGCAACCTCGTCCAGCGCCAGTCCGCGGCGTGCAGCCACAGCCTGGGGCTCTTCGAGCCGCTTCAGCGCGTCAACGGTTGCGTGAACAATGTTGATGGCGTTGGAGGATCCCAGCGACTTCGAGAGAACGTCGTGGATACCGACGCACTCCAGTACCGCACGCACCGGACCACCGGCGATAACACCGGTACCCGGGGATGCGGGGCGAAGGAGCACGACGCCGGCAGCGGCCTCACCCTGAACCAGGTGGGGAACGGTGCCGCCGATGCGGGGAACCTTGAAGAAGGACTTCTTGGCTTCCTCGACAGCCTTGGAGATGGCCGAGGGAACTTCCTTGGCCTTGCCGTAGCCGACACCGACCATGCCGTTGCCGTCACCGACAACAACGAGTGCGGTGAAGCTGAAGCGCCGGCCGCCCTTGACGACCTTTGCCACACGGTTGATCGACACGACGCGCTCTACGAACTTGTCCTTGTCGTCGCCGCGTCCGCCGTCACGACCGCCACGGCCGCCGTCGCGTCCGCGGCCTTCGCCGCGTCCGCCACGCTCACCGCGGCGACCGCCACGGCGATCGTCTGTAGCCGACGTCGTCTCGGTGGACTCTGCCGCGGGAGCTTCAGTTGCAGTATTCAATGAGGCTTCCTTTGCGTTGTTCTGCTCGGTCACAGTGCCAGCCCACCTTCACGTGCGCCGTCTGCGATTGCGGCAATCCGGCCGTGGTACTTGTTGCCACCACGGTCGAACACGACTGCCTCGATACCGGCAGCCTTTGCACGCTCAGCAACGAGCTCGCCGACGCGCTTGGCCTTGGCGGTCTTGTCGCCGTCGAACGCACGCAGATCTGCTTCGAGGGTCGATGCCGATGCAACGGTGACACCCTTGGTGTCGTCGACTACCTGCACGAATACGTGACGTGCCGAACGGTTGACCACCAGGCGCGGACGAACAGCCGTACCGGTAATGCGCTTGCGAACCCGAAGGTGGCGGCGTCCGCGCTGGGCGGACTTGCTCTTCGAGGTGCGCTTCTTGTTGATGCTCAGTGCCATGGTTACTTACCAGCCTTTCCGACCTTGCGGCGGATAACCTCGCCCGCGTAGCGGATGCCCTTGCCCTTGTAGGGGTCCGGACGGCGCAGCTTGCGGATGTTCGCAGCGACCTCGCCGACCTGCTGCTTGTTGATGCCGGAGACCGAAACCTTGGTGGGGCTGTCAACGGTGAGCGTGATGCCCTCCGGTGCCTTCACAGCCACGGGGTGGCTGTAGCCAAGTGCGAACTCCAGGTCAGAACCCTTGGCCTGCACACGGTAACCGGTGCCGACGATCTCAAGGTTCTTCTTGTAGCCCTCGGTAACACCGATGATCATGTTGGAGATCAGGGTGCGGGTCAGGCCATGCAGCGAGCGGGATTCACGCTCGTCGTTGGGGCGGGTAACGGTAACGGTGTTTTCCTCGAGGGAAACCTGGATGGGGCTGGCAACAGTGTGGCTCAGCTCGCCCTTGGATCCCTTGACGGAGACGACGTTGCCGTCAACCTTGACTTCCACGCCTGCAGGCACGGTGATGGGGAGACGTCCAATACGTGACATTTTTCTCTTTCCCTTTCCCGCTACCAGACGTAGGCGAGGACTTCCCCACCTACACCCTTCTTGGCTGCCTGGCGGTCCGTGAGCAGACCGGAAGACGTGGACAGGATGGCAATGCCCAGCCCGCCCAGAACGTGCGGCAGGTTGGTGGACTTTGCGTATACACGCAGGCCCGGCTTGGAGATGCGCCGGATGCCCGCGATGGAGCGCTGACGGTCGGGACCGAACTTGAGGTCGATGGTGAGCTTCTTGCCTACCTCAGCCTCTTCTTCCTTCCAGCCGGCGATGTAACCTTCGGCCTTCAGGATGTCGGCAACGCGTGCCTTCAGCTTGCTGTACGGCATGGACACGGTGTCGTGGTATGCCGAGTTGGCGTTGCGCAGACGCGTGAGCATGTCTGCTACAGGATCTGTCATTGTCATTGGGCTCTAGCCCTTCCTCGTAACGGTTTCCGGACTCCGGGGATCACCAGCAGCTGCTGGACACGTACCGGAGCGGACCTGGAACGTAGTTGAATTAGTCTTCAGATTTGAACGGGAAGCCAAGCGCCTTGAGCAGTGCGCGGCCCTCGTCGTCGGTCTTTGCGGTGGTCACAACGGTGATGTCCATACCGCGGACACGGTCAATCTTGTCCTGGTCGATCTCGTGGAACATGGACTGCTCCGTGAGGCCGAAGGTGTAGTTGCCGTTGCCGTCGAACTGGCGTCCGTTCAGACCGCGGAAGTCGCGGATACGGGGCAGAGCCAGCGTGACCAGGCGGTCGACGAATTCCCACATGCGGTCGCCGCGCAGAGTCGCGTGTGCACCGATCGGCATGCCTTCACGGAGCTTGAACTGCGCGATGGACTTACGGGCCTTGGTGACCTGCGGCTTCTGGCCGGTGATTGCGGTGAGGTCGCGTACAGCGCCGTCGATGAGCTTGGAGTCCTTGGCGGCATCTCCAACACCCATGTTCACAACAACCTTCACCAGGCGCGGAACCTGGTTGACGTTGCTGTAGTTGAACTGGTCCTGCAGCGCCGACTTGATCTCGGAGGCGTAGCGGGCCTTCAGGCGGGGGGTGATCTTGGTTTCTACGGCTTCAGCAGTCATTACAGATCCTTCCCTGATGCCTTGGCAACGCGGATCCGGACCGTGCGCTCACGGCCGTCCCGCTCCACAGTCTCGGTGCGGTAGCCGACGCGCGTGGGCTTCTTGGTCTCGGGGTCCACCACTGCGACGTTACTGATGTGGATGGGAGCCTCAACGGTCTCGATGCCACCGGTCTTGGTGCCGCGCTGCGACTGACCGACCTTGGTGTGCTTCGTGATGCGGTTGATGCCCTCGACCAGCACGCGGTTGCTCTCGGGGAACACCTTCAGAACCTTGCCCTGCTTGCCGCGGTCTCCGCCGCGGTCCTGGCGGGCGCCGGTGATGACCTGAACCAGGTCACCCTTCTTGATCTTCAGCTTCGAACGGGTCTGAGCCATAACTACAGCACCTCCGGGGCCAGCGAGATGATCTTCATGAAGCGCTTGTCGCGGAGTTCGCGACCGACCGGGCCGAAGATACGGGTACCACGAGGATCGCCGTCGCCCTTGAGGATGACAGCTGCGTTCTCGTCGAACTTGATGTAGGAACCGTCCGCACGGCGGCGTTCCTTCTTGGTGCGAACGATGACGGCCTTGACCACATCGCCCTTCTTGACGTTCCCACCGGGGATAGCGTCCTTAACGGTGGCGACAATGACGTCACCGATTCCTGCGTAGCGACGTCCGGATCCGCCGAGAACACGAATGGTAAGGATTTCCTTAGCACCAGTGTTGTCGGCGACCTTGAGCCGCGACTCCTGCTGAATCACTATTTACTCCTTGCGTCGCGCCGGTTCTCAGACCGAAATACTGCATACGGAATGAGCCTTGCGGAACGATTGATCGGGGTGTCTCTGGGCCCGCCTGGATTTGGCCAGAACAGACCTAAACGCCCGTGCCCGAGGCATTTGCTTTCCAGAAGCCCGGCTTACGCCAGGCGCAGGGAAGTACTATGTCTGAGCACGATTGTTTACGAGGGTTTCACGGTGGCGCACATAGCGCACCACACAAACTCAATATCCTAGCACATCTGAAAACGCAAGCAGTCCCCCGCTCCGAAGAGCGAGGGACTGCGCGCTGTAAGCGGTAGAGCTGTAGCCTTCGCTTACTTTGCTTTTTCCAGGATCTCCACCAGGCGCCACCGCTTGGTAGCGGACAACGGGCGGGTCTCGCTGATCAGGACCATGTCGCCGACACCAGCGGTGTTCTGCTCGTCATGGGCCTTGACCTTGGAAGTGCGACGGATGACCTTGCCGTAGAGGCCGTGCTTCACACGGTCCTCAACCTCGACAACGATGGTCTTCTCCATCTTGTCCGACACGACGTAGCCGCGGCGGGTCTTGCGGTAACCGCGGGCCGGGGCCACAGTGGCCTCTACGGTTCCCTCAGTCTTCTCTTCACTCACTTGGCATCCTCCTCAGAAGCCTTTGTTTCCACGGACGTCTCGTCCTTCGTGGAGTCAGCCTTTGAGCTCTTCGACTTCTTGCCGGCCTTCTCAGTCTTTGCTTCCTCAACCGGAGCAACGACGTCAGGCCGAATTCCCAGCTCACGCTCGCGCAGCACGGTGTAGATGCGGGCAATGTCCCGCTTCACAGCGCGCAGGCGGCCGTGGTTCTCAAGCTGACCGGTGGCTGACTGGAAGCGCAGGTTGAACAGCTCTTCCTTAGCCTTGGCAAGCTCCTCCTTCAGACGGTCCTTATCGAACCCATCCAGCTGGTCGGTTGCCAGTTCCTTTGAACCGAGTGCCATGACTATTCACCACCCTCACGACGCACGATACGTGCCTTCAACGGCAGCTTGTGGATCGCCAGGCGCAGTGCCTCGCGAGCTACCTCTTCATTGACACCGGAGAGTTCAAACAGAACGCGGCCGGGCTTGACGTTGGCTACCCACCACTCCGGGGAACCCTTACCGGAACCCATACGGGTTTCAGCAGGCTTCTTGGTCAGCGGACGGTCCGGGTAGATGTTGATCCACACCTTTCCGCCACGCTTGATGTGACGGGTCATTGCAATACGCGCAGATTCGATCTGGCGGTTGGTGACGTATGCCGGGCTCAGAGCCTGGATACCCCACTCACCGAAGCTGACCTGCGTGCCGCCGGTAGCAGCGCCCGAACGACCGGGGTGGTGCTGCTTACGGAACTTCACTCGACGTGGGATAAGCATTTAAGCCTGTCCTCCTTCCGCTGCAGCAGCGGACTCAGCCGGTGCGGACTCGGCGGGAGCGGCGGTAGCCTCACCCTGGCCGCGATCGGCATTACGACGACGGCGGTCACCGCGGTCAGCGCCGGCGGGTCCGCGTCCGGGGCGGTCCCCGCCACGTCCACGCGACGGCGCAGCAGCTGCCTGCGCAGCCAATTCCTTGGCGGTGACGTCGCCCTTGTAGATCCAGACCTTCACGCCGATACGGCCGAAGGTGGTCTTTGCCTCGAAGAAGCCGTAGTCGATGTTCGCGCGCAGGGTGTGCAGGGGCACACGTCCTTCGCGGTAGAACTCCGAACGGCTCATTTCAGCGCCGCCCAGACGGCCGGAGCACTGCACGCGGATGCCCTTGGCACCGGCACGCTGTGCCGACTGCATGGCCTTCTTCATGGCGCGGCGGAAAGCCACACGCGAAGAAAGCTGCTCTGCAATGCCCTGGGCAACCAGCTGAGCCTCAACCTCGGGGTTCTTGACCTCAAGGATGTTCAGCTGGACCTGCTTGCCGGTGAGCTTCTCGAGCTCGCCGCGGATGCGGTCAGCTTCTGCGCCGCGGCGGCCGATAACGATGCCCGGACGTGCCGTGTGGATGTCCACGCGGACGCGGTCGCGGGTGCGCTCGATCTCAACCTTGGCGATGCCTGCGCGGTCCATGCCCACGGACATGAGCTGGCGGATCTTGACATCCTCGCGGACGAAGTCCTTGTAGCGCTGGCCCGGCTTGTTGCTGTCAGCAAACCAGTGTGACCTGTGGTCAGTGGTGATGCCGAGTCGGAACCCGTGCGGGTTTACTTTCTGTCCCACTTAGCGGTCCTCCACTTTCTCGGGGGTTGCGACAACAACAGTGACGTGGCTCGTCCGCTTGTTGATGCGGTAGGCGCGGCCCTGTGCACGCGGCTGGAACCGCTTCATGGTGGGGCCTTCATCGACGAATGCTTCGCTGATGATGAGGTCGCTCTCGTCGAATGCAACGCCGTCGCGATCCGCGAGAACGCGTGCGTTGGCGACTGCCGACTGAACTACCTTGAATACCGGCTCCGAAGCTGCCTGGGGGGCAAACTTCAGGATTGCCAGAGCCTCATTCGCTTGCTTGCCACGAACAAGGTTGACGACGCGCCGGGCCTTCATAGGCGTTACGCGCAGATGACGCGCAATAGCCTTGGCTTCCATTGCTTTCCTTCTCTCGTCTTAGCCGTAGAAACAGGCGCCTTAGCGGCGCTTGCCCTTACGGTCGTCCTTCACATGGCCGCGGAAAGTCCGCGTGGGAGCGAATTCGCCGAGCTTGTGCCCGACCATCGACTCGGTGACAAACACCGGAATGTGCTTGCGTCCGTCGTGCACGGCAATGGTGTGGCCGAGCATGTCGGGGATGATCATCGAACGGCGGGACCAGGTCTTGATGACGTTCTTGGTGCCCTTCTCGTTCTCGCGGGCCACCTTCACGAACAGGTGCTGATCGACGAAGGGGCCTTTCTTCAGGCTGCGTGGCATGTTTCCAGGCTCCTATCGCTTGTTCTTGCCGGAACGACGGCGACGCACAATGAGCGAATCGCTTTCTTTGTTGGGGCGGCGGGTACGGCCTTCGGCCTTACCGTTCGGGTTGACCGGGTGACGTCCACCGGAGGTCTTGCCTTCACCACCACCGTGCGGGTGATCGACCGGGTTCATCGCGACACCACGGACGGTCGGGCGAACGCCCTTCCAGCGCATGCGGCCGGCCTTGCCCCAGTTGATGTTCGACTGCTCGGCGTTGCCGACCTCGCCGATCGTTGCGCGGCAGCGCACGTCGACGTTGCGGATTTCACCGGAGGGCAGGCGCAGCTGTGCGAAGCGGCCTTCCTTGGCGACGAGCTGGACCGAAGCACCGGCCGAGCGCGCCATCTTGGCACCGCCACCGGGGCGGAGCTCGACGGCGTGGATAACCGTACCGACGGGGATGTTGCGCATCGGCAGGTTGTTGCCGGGCTTGATGTCCGCGTTGGGACCGGCCTCAACGAAGTCGCCCTGCTTCAGCTTGTTCGGCGCGATGATGTAGCGCTTCGTGCCGTCAACGTAGTGCAGGAGCGCAATGCGGGCGGTGCGGTTGGGATCGTATTCGATCTCAGCAACGCGGGCGTTGACGCCGTCCTTGTCGTGACGACGGAAGTCGATGAGACGGTACTGACGCTTGTGTCCACCACCCTTGTGACGGGTGGTGATCTTACCGGTGTTGTTACGGCCGCCCTTCTTGGGGAGCGGACGCACCAGGGACTTCTCCGGCGTCGACCGTGTAATTTCTGCGAAGTCGGCAACGCTCGAGCCACGACGGCCCGGGGTTGTCGGCTTGTACTTAAGGATTGCCATGTTTCAGTTCCTCGTTAAAGTGGTCTCCGCCCTAGCTGAGCGGACCGCCGAAGATGTCGATCGTGCCTTCTTTGAGGGTGACGATCGCGCGCTTGGTGTCCTTGCGCTGTCCCCATCCGAATTTGGTGCGCTTGCGCTTACCGGCACGGTTGATGGTGTTGATCGAGTCGACCTTGACGGAGAAGATCTTCTCCACTGCCAGCTTGATCTCGGTCTTGTTAGAGCGCGGGTCGACCAGGAAGGTGTACTTGCCTTCGTCGATCAGTCCGTAGCTCTTCTCCGACACGACGGGTGCAATGACGACGTCGCGGGGATCCTTTGCGATGGAGCCACTCACTTGGCGTCCTCCTCAGTGTTCTGTGCCGCACCGACGAACTCGTCGTAGGCAGCCTTCGTGAAGATCACGTCGTCAGACACGAGCACGTCGTAGGTGTTGAGCTGGTCAACGTACAGCGTGTGGACCTCGGCGAGGTTGCGCACGGACAGTGCGGCCACGTCGTTGGAACGCTCGATGACAACCAGCAGGTTGGCGCGCTCGGAGACGCCACGCAGAGCTGCCAGGGCAGCCTTGGTGGACGGCTTCTCGCCGGAGACGAGGGACTCGATGACGTGGATGCGGCCGTTGCGTGCCCGGTCGGACAGGGCACCGCGCAGGGCGGCAGCCTTCATCTTCTTGGGGGTGCGCTGGCTGTAGTCACGCGGCGTCGGGCCGTGGACAATGCCACCACCGGTCATGTGCGGGGCACGGATCGAACCCTGGCGGGCGCGACCGGTTCCCTTCTGCTTGAACGGCTTGCGGCCGGCTCCGCTGACCTCGGCGCGGGTCTTGGTCTTGTGCGTACCCTGGCGGGCAGCAGCAAGCTGGGCCACAACAACCTGGTGCAGCAGCGGAACGTTGGTCTGTGCGTCGAAGATCTCGGCGGGGAGATCAACATTCACAGTGTTGGTAGCCATTTACTTATGCTCCCTTCACGGCGGTGCGTACGAGTACGACCTGTCCGCGGGCGCCGGGGACAGCGCCCTTGATCAGCAGCAGCGACTTCTCGACGTCCACAGCGTGAACCGTGAGGTTCAGCGTGGTCTGGCGAACGGCGCCCATACGGCCTGCCATGCGCATGCCCTTGAAGACGCGGCTGGGGGTGGATGCTCCACCGATCGAACCCGGCTTGCGGTGGTTCTTGTGGGCACCGTGCGATGCACCGACACCGGCGAAGCCGTGGCGCTTCATGACACCTGCGAAGCCCTTACCCTTGGTCTTGCCGATGACGTCGACCTGCTGGCCGGCTTCGAACAGCTCAACGGACAGTTCCTGTCCGAGCGAGTAGGAGTCAGCATCTGAGGTGCGCAGCTCAACAACGTGGCGGCGAGGCGTGACGCCGGCCTTCTCGAAGTGTCCGGCGAGCGGCTTGGTTACCTTGCGCGGGTCGATCTGGCCGAAGCCGATCTGGACAGCGCTGTAGCCGTCGACGTCAGCTGAACGCAGCTGGGTGATGACGTTGGAGTCAGCCTGCAGAACCGTTACCGGTACGAGGCGGTTGTTCTCATCCCAGACCTGGGTCATGCCGAGCTTGGTAGCCAGCAGGCCCTTGACCTGGCGTGTAAGTGAAGTAGACATATTTATCTTCTCTCCCTTACAGCTTGATCTCGATGTTCACGTCCGCGGGGAGGTCGAGGCGCATGAGCGAGTCGACGGCCTTGGGCGTGGGGTCAATGATGTCGATCAGACGCTTGTGCGTGCGCATCTCAAAGTGCTCACGGCTGTCCTTGTACTTGTGCGGCGACCGGATAACGCAGTAAACGTTCTTTTCCGTGGGCAGCGGCACCGGGCCGACTACCGTCGCGCCTGCGCGCGTCACCGTCTCAACGATCTTCCGAGCTGAAACGTCAATGACCTCGTGGTCATACGACTTCAGCCGGATGCGGATCTTCTGTCCCGCCATGGCGTCTCGACTCTCTCTCTTGGTAAGGGACCTCGCCTTGCAGCGACGCCCCTGGGTGCGTACGTACCTCTTGTGCGCCCGTTGTTGCGGCGCTCCTCCAACAGACTGAATCCGGATGTTTCCGGGTTCCTCACCCTGTTGAGGCTCCGACCCCCGCGCTCGGGCGTGTCGCGTATTCTCTAAAGAAAATCCCGCAGTAATCCGAGCTATTGGATTGGGGTGGGTTATATTTGGGCCAGCTTCCGCGGCGGATGCGACCCTGCGCCAGGCATTATCCTGACCGGGACTACAGCTCAAACCGCGCGCACAGGCGCTTGAACAACTCAACTAGTCTGCCAGATTATGCAGCACAATGCGAATCAGGCCGACAGTGCGGCCTACGACACGCCGGCTGAACTCCTATTCCACGCTACTTTGCTTTGACCCCGGCCTGCTTCAGTGCCAGCCGCGCCAGGCCTTCCATCGCCGTCGGGTCGCCCTCACGCCACGCACGAACCGGATCTTCCGAGACTGCTCGTAACTGGGACGGCTTGGCGGTGACCAGCGCGCGGAGTGCGAGCAGGTCGCGTCCTCCCCCTTCACCGTGCAGCCGCCGTGTGCGGGAGGACCGCACTACGAAGCGCACGCGTGGTATCAGCCACATGGGAATTAGCACGAGGACAGGCAGCAGGAAGAGCGCCAATCCCACGACCATGGCAGCCTGCGCCACCGAATCCTGCTGGTCCTGGCCGGCGGTGATGAGGAAAGTGCCGGCGTCGGCCGCGTCCAGAAATGGTGTGCTTGCCTGCTCGCCAATGAAGGGCACTCCCCCGATCCGGTCCGCCGCATCCGTCATGGTGCTTTGGAAACCGGTGCCCGCATCTTCCATCCCGCGCCCGAACTCGGCCAGTGCCGCTATTGCCTGCGAGGCCGCGCGGGACAAAAACCAGGCAACGACGACGGCGGCCACCGCGAACAGGTCGGTCAGGATCTGCCAGACCCGATGACCCGGGCGGGATGAGTAGATTTGCACCGCACCACTCTACGTAAAGACCCATAACAAAAGCGAAAGCCCCGCTGCGACGTGCGCAGCGGGGCTTTCGCTAACCAGCAGTAGCGGTGAGGCTACTACTTGATGATCTTGGTGACGCGACCTGATCCAACGGTGCGGCCACCTTCGCGGATAGCGAAGCCGAGGCCCTCTTCCATAGCGATCGGCTGGATGAGCTCAACGGTCATCTCAGTGTTGTCGCCGGGCATGACCATCTCGGTGCCCTCGGGGAGGGTGATGACACCGGTGACGTCAGTGGTACGGAAGTAGAACTGCGGACGGTAGTTGGAGTAGAACGGGTTGTGACGACCGCCCTCGTCCTTGGCCAGGATGTAGACGTTGGCCTCGAAGTCGGTGTGCGGGGTGATCGAACCCGGCTTCACGATAACCTGGCCGCGCTCAACATCTTCGCGCTTGATGCCGCGGAGCAGCAGACCACAGTTCTCGCCTGCCCAAGCCTCGTCGAGCTGCTTGTGGAACATCTCGATACCGGTGACCGTGGTCTTCTGGATCGGGCGGATGCCGACGATCTCGACCTCGGAGTTGATGGCGAGGGTTCCACGCTCGGCGCGGCCGGTAACAACCGTTCCACGACCGGTGATGGTGAAGACGTCCTCAACAGGCATGAGGAACGGCTTGTCCTTGTCGCGAACCGGGTCAGGAACGTTGTTGTCAACGGCTTCCATGAGCTCCTCGACGGACTTGACCCACTCCGGGTCACCCTCGAGGGCCTTGAGGCCGGAAACGCGAACAACGGGAGCGTCGTCGCCGTCGAAGCCCTGCGAGCTCAGGAGCTCACGAACTTCCATCTCGACGAGGTCCAGCAGTTCCTCATCCTCAACCATGTCGGACTTGTTCAGCGCGACCAGCAGGTAGGGAACACCAACCTGGCGGGCGAGCAGAACGTGCTCGCGGGTCTGGGCCATCGGACCGTCGGTGGCGGCAACAACGAGGATGGCGCCATCCATCTGAGCCGCACCGGTGATCATGTTCTTGATGTAGTCAGCGTGGCCGGGAGCGTCGACGTGTGCGTAGTGACGCTTCTCGGTCTGGTACTCAACGTGCGAGATGTTGATGGTGATACCGCGCTGCTTCTCCTCGGGAGCCGAGTCGATCGACGCGAAGTCACGCTGCTCGTTGAGAGTGGGGTACTTGTCGTAAAGCACCTTGGAAATGGCAGCCGTCAACGTGGTCTTTCCATGGTCAACGTGACCGATGGTGCCGATGTTAACGTGCGGCTTAGTCCGCTCGAACTTTGCCTTCGCCACTGGTTCCTCCTAGAACGTTTTTAGAAGACTTGCTCCCCAGCCACGCTTCTCGCGGCTGAAACTCATGCAAGTCTACTGGGGGCTTTTATTTTGGTGAAATTAGGATCCGGACGGACCCGGGTTACTCTCCGCGAGTCTTCTGGATGATCTCGTCGGCTACTGCCTTCGGGACCTCAGAGTAGCTGTCGAACTGCATCGAGTAGACGGCGCGGCCCTGAGTCTTCGAGCGCAGGTCACCGATGTAGCCGAACATGCCGGACAGCGGCACGTGGGCACGGATAACCTTGACGCCGCTCGCGTCCTCCATGGACTGCATCTGACCGCGGCGG
Source organism: Arthrobacter sp. JZ12 (assembly GCF_035189165.1). Lineage (NCBI taxonomy): Bacteria > Bacillati > Actinomycetota > Actinomycetes > Micrococcales > Micrococcaceae > Arthrobacter > Arthrobacter sp. JZ12. The sequence goes on from NZ_CP045246.1 coordinate 2,481,717, forward strand.
GAGTTCAGGTCGCCGATCACATCACCCATGTACTCCTCGGGCGTGCGGACTTCCACCTCCATCAGCGGTTCGAGCAGCACAGGCTTTGCCATGCGGGCTGCCTCCTTGAACGCCATGCGACCGGCGATCTTGAAGGCCATTTCGGAGGAGTCGACATCGTGGTAAGCGCCGTCAAGCAGCGTTGCCTTGATACCAACAACCGGGTACCCCGCGAGGATGCCGTCGTTGAGGGCATCCTGGATGCCTGCGTCGACGCTCGGGATGTACTCGCGCGGAACACGACCACCGGTGACCACGTTCTCGAACGCGTACAGCTCGCCCTCGGCGGTGTCCATCGGCTCGATCTTGATCTGGACCTTCGCGAACTGTCCGGATCCACCCGTCTGCTTCTTGTGGGTGTAGTCGTACTTCTCGACCGTGCCGCGGATGGTTTCGCGGTAGGCAACCTGGGGCTTGCCCACGTTCGCCTCGACCTTGAACTCGCGGCGCATGCGGTCCACGAGGATGTCCAGGTGGAGCTCGCCCATGCCGGCGATGATGGTCTGTCCGGTGTCCTCGTTGAGGGAGACCTGGAAGGTCGGGTCCTCGGCGGACAGCTTCTGGATAGCCGTGGAGAGCTTTTCCTGGTCGCCCTTGGTCTTGGGCTCGATCGCAACCGAGATAACCGGCTCCGGGAAGCTCATCGACTCGAGGACGATCGGGTTGGCAACATCAGCCAGGGTGTCACCGGTGGTGGTGTCCTTCAGGCCGATAGCCGCGTAGATGTGGCCCGCGAAGGCCTCTTCCACGGGGTTCTCCTTGTTGGCGTGCATCTGGAAGAGCTTTCCGATGCGCTCCTTCTTGCCCTTGGTGGAGTTGACCACCTGGGTGCCAGCAGTGACGTGGCCGGAGTACACGCGGATGAAGGTGAGCTGGCCGAAGAACGGGTGGGCTGCAACCTTGAACGCCAGTGCGGAGAAGGGCTCCTCCGTGCTCGGCTTACGGGTCAGCGAGGCATCCTCGTCGCGCGGGTCGTGACCAACCATGGCCGGAACGTCCAGCGGGGACGGCAGGTAGTCGATGACGGCATCGAGCATCGGCTGGACACCACGGTTCTTGAACGCAGAACCACAGAGAACCGGGTAGATCTCCGAGTTGATGGTCATCTTGCGGATGCCGGCCTTGAGCTCCTCGATGGTGGGCTCTTCGCCCTCGAGGTACTTGTTCATCAGCTCGTCCGAGGACTCGGCAACGGTCTCAACCAGGGCTGCGCGGTACTCCTCAGCCTTGGCCTGCAGGTCCGCCGGGATCTCCTGGATCTCGTACTTGGCGCCCATGGTCACGTCGCCCTTGGCGTCGCCCGGCCACACGAGGGCACGCATGTAGAGGAGGTCAACGACACCGATGAAGTCGTTCTCCGCACCGATCGGCAGCTGCATGACCAGCGGCTTGGCTCCGAGGCGGTTGATGATGGTGTCTACGGTGAAGTAGAAGTCAGCGCCCAGCTTGTCCATCTTGTTGACGAAGCAGATGCGGGGAACTTCGTACTTGTCAGCCTGGCGCCAAACGGTCTCGGACTGGGGCTCAACGCCCTCCTTGCCGTCGAACACTGCGACAGCGCCGTCGAGGACGCGCAGCGAGCGCTCAACCTCAACGGTGAAGTCCACGTGACCCGGGGTGTCGATGATGTTGATCTGGTTCTGCTCCCAGAAGCAGGTCACCGCGGCGCTGGTGATGGTGATGCCGCGTTCCTTTTCCTGTTCCATCCAGTCAGTCGTCGAGGCGCCGTCGTGCGTCTCGCCGATCTTGTGGTTTACACCCGTGTAGAACAGGATGCGCTCGGTAGTAGTGGTCTTGCCGGCATCAATGTGGGCCATGATGCCGATATTGCGGACCTTGTTGAGGTCGGTAAGCACGTCCTGTGCCACGGTGTCTCCCTTTTCTACGATGGAGTTCTACTGGACCGCCGGTCCCTTGCTCCCGGTAGGGAGCTCGGGACCGGCAGCGTGATTACCAGCGGTAGTGAGCGAAGGCCTTGTTGGACTCGGCCATCTTGTGAGTGTCTTCGCGGCGCTTCACAGCGGCACCCAGACCGTTCGAAGCATCGAGGATCTCGTTCTGGAGACGCTCGGTCATGGTCTTCTCGCGGCGAGCCTTCGAGTAACCGACCAGCCAGCGGAGGGCGAGGGCCGTGGATCGACCCGGCTTGACCTCAACCGGAACCTGGTAGGTGGCGCCACCGACACGGCGGGAGCGAACCTCGAGGGTTGGCTTGACGTTGTCCATCGCCTTCTTAAGGGCGGCAACCGGGTCGCCACCGGTCTTGGCGCGGGCGCCTTCGAGAGCGCCGTAGACAATGCGCTCAGCGGTGGACTTCTTGCCGTCGACGAGCACCTTGTTGATCAGCTGGGTGACCAGGGGTGAGCCGTAGACGGGATCTACAACGAGCGGCCGCTTCGGGGCCGGGCCCTTACGAGGCATATTACTTCTTCTCCATCTTTGCGCCGTAGCGGCTGCGAGCCTGCTTGCGGTTCTTCACGCCCTGGGTATCCAGTGCGCCGCGGACAATCTTGTAGCGCACACCGGGGAGGTCCTTCACACGACCGCCGCGGACCAGCACGATGGAGTGCTCCTGGAGGTTGTGTCCAACGCCCGGGATGTAGGCGGTTACTTCGATGCCGCCGTTGAGGCGGACACGGGCGACCTTCCGCAGAGCCGAGTTCGGCTTCTTCGGGGTGGTGGTGTAAACACGGGTGCAGACACCGCGCTTCATGGGGCTGCCCTTCAGTGCGGGCGCCTTGGTCTTGGAGACCTTAGGTGACCGGCCCTTGCGGACCAGCTGGTTAATGGTAGGCACTTCTCAGTTCTCCGTATGTTGTCTTGAGATCAGATCTCTGCTGGCTTTCCCGTCAGTCCCGGCCGCCGGCCGGAATCAAGGTCAAGCTTTGTCAGTCGTTTGGCGAGCCTACTGTTGCGCTGCCGAAAAACGACTGTAGGCGTGCAAAAATGTGGCATTCGTTGTACAAGTTCCCTACAACCCGGAGATACGTTCAAAGACCTGGCCAAAAGACAAGCAATAGGGCCATTGGTCGAAAGACGCCAATCCACTGCCACACAAACAATTACCAACAAGTCTACCAGACACAGCGAAGGGGTCCGGACTGTGCAGTCCGGACCCCTTTGCGTATCAGTTCACCGATCAGTGTGAACCAGGCTATTCCTAGCGGAAGTCGCCCGACCCCATGTCGTAGTCATCCAGCGGGATGGCGTGGAACTCGGGGCTGAGGCCGCCGTCGACACCTGCGTAGTCAAAGTCGCTGAACGCGCTCGGACCGGTGAACAGGTTGGCCTTGGCTTCCTCGGTGGGCTCGACCGTGATCTTCGTGTAGCGGTCCAGGCCGGTACCGGCCGGGATGAGCTTACCGATGATGACGTTCTCCTTGAGGCCGAGCAACGGGTCGCTCTTGCCTTCCATGGCGGCCTGCGTGAGGACACGCGTGGTCTCCTGGAAGGAAGCGGCCGACAGCCAGGACTCGGTCGCGAGCGATGCCTTGGTGATACCCATGAGCTCGGGACGGCCGGAAGCCGGCTTCTTGCCCTCGGATACCACGCGGCGGTTCTCGTCCTCGAAGCGGCGGCGCTCTGCCAGCTCACCGGGGAGCAGCTCGGAGTCGCCGGACTCGATGACGGTCACGCGACGCAGCATCTGCCGGACGATGACTTCCACGTGCTTGTCGTGGATGCCTACGCCCTGGCTGCGGTACACGCGCTGAACCTCGTCCACCAGGAACTCCTGGGCCTTGCGCGGGCCGAGGATACGGAGGATCTGCTTGGGATCCACCGCACCGAAGACCAGCTGCTGGCCGACCTCGACGTGGTCGCCGTCGGCAACCAGCAGGCGCGCACGACGCAGGACGGGGTACGCGATCTCTTCCGAGCCGTCGTCCGGGGTGACCACGATGCGCAGCTGCTTCTCTGCGTCCTCGATGGTGATCCGGCCGGCAACCTCGGAGATCGGCGCAACACCCTTCGGGGTACGCGCTTCGAAGAGCTCCTGGATACGGGGCAGACCCTGGGTGATGTCCTCAGCGGAAGCAACACCACCGGTGTGGAAGGTACGCATGGTCAGCTGGGTACCGGGCTCACCGATCGACTGGGCCGCGATGATGCCGACTGCCTCGCCGATGTCCACGGTCTTGCCGGTGGCCAGCGAGCGTCCGTAGCACAGGGCACAGGTGCCGACGCTGGACTCACAGGTCAGGACTGAACGGACCTTGATGTCGGTGACACCGGCCGCGAACAGCTTGTTGATCAGCACGTCGCCGACGTCGGAGCCCGCAGGTGCCAGCACCTCGCCGTTGGAGTCAACGACGTCGGTTGCCAGCGTACGTGCGTACGCCGAGTTCTCGACTTCCTCGTGCAGGACCAGCTCGCCGTCGTGGTTGGGAACCGCGATGGTCACGTTCAGGCCGCGCTCGGTACCGCAGTCGTCCTCGCGGACGATGACGTCCTGGGACACGTCGACGAGACGACGGGTCAGGTAACCCGAGTTCGCCGTACGCAGAGCGGTATCGGCCAGACCCTTACGGGCACCGTGGGTTGCGATGAAGTACTCCAGAACCGACAGGCCCTCACGGTAGGAGGACTTGATCGGACGGGGGATGATCTCGCCCTTCGGGTTTGCCACCAGGCCACGGATACCCGCGATCTGGCGTACCTGCAGCCAGTTACCACGTGCACCGGAGGACACCATGCGGTTGATGGTGTTGTTCTTCGGCATGGCACTGCGCATGGACTCGGCAACCTCGTTGGTCGCCTTGTTCCAGATGTCGATCAGTTCCTGACGACGCTCCTCATCAGCGATGAGGCCCTTGTCGAACTGGCCCTGGACCTTGGCGGCCTGCGCCTCGTAGCCCTCCATGATTCCGGCCTTGTTGATCGGCGCGGAGATGTCGGAGATGGCCACGGTGACGCCCGAGCGGGTTGCCCAGTAGAAGCCGGCATCCTTCAGGTTGTCCAGCGTTGCCGCGGTAACGACCTTCGGGTAGCGCTCTGCGAGATCGTTGACGATCGTCGAGAGCTGGCCCTTGTCCGCAACCTTGTCCACCCACGGGTAGTCCTCGGGCAGCGTGTCGTTGAACAGCACCTGGCCGAGCGTGGTGTCGATCAGCGCAGGGGTGCCCTCTTCCCAGCCTTCAGGGGCAGGGGTGTCGGGACCCGGCACGAAGTTCGGCACACGGATCTTCACCACGGAGTTCAGGTGCAGCTCACCGGCGTCGAACGCCATGATCGCCTCGGCAGGGCTGGAGAAGACGCGCCCCTCCCCTACCGAACCTTCACGCTTGGTGGTCAGGTGGTGCAGACCGATGATCATGTCCTGCGAGGGCAGGGTCACCGGGCGGCCGTCCGACGGCTTCAGGATGTTGTTCGAGGACAGCATCAGGATGCGTGCTTCAGCCTGGGCCTCCGGGCTCAGCGGCAGGTGGACTGCCATCTGGTCGCCGTCGAAGTCAGCGTTGAACGCCCCACAGACGAGCGGGTGCAGCTGAAGGGCCTTGCCTTCAACCAGCTGCGGCTCGAACGCCTGGATGCCGAGGCGGTGCAGGGTTGGTGCACGGTTCAGCAGCACGGGGTGTTCGGTGATGATCTCTTCAAGGACATCCCAGACCTGCGGGCGGTAGCGCTCGACCATCCGCTTGGCGCTCTTGATGTTCTGTGCGTGGTTGAGGTCAACCAGGCGCTTCATCACGAACGGCTTGAAGAGCTCCAGGGCCATCTGCTTGGGCAGACCGCACTGGTGCAGCTTCAGCTGCGGACCGACGACGATGACCGAACGGCCCGAGTAGTCAACGCGCTTTCCGAGCAGGTTCTGACGGAAACGACCCTGCTTGCCCTTGAGCATGTCGGAGAGCGACTTCAGCGGGCGGTTGCCCGGTCCGGTGACCGGACGGCCGCGGCGGCCGTTGTCGAACAGGGAGTCAACAGCTTCCTGGAGCATGCGCTTTTCGTTGTTCACGATGATCTCGGGCGCACCGAGGTCGAGCAGGCGCTTCAGGCGGTTGTTGCGGTTGATCACGCGGCGGTAGAGGTCGTTGAGGTCGGAGGTCGCGAAGCGGCCACCGTCCAGCTGGACCATCGGGCGCAGTTCCGGCGGGATCACCGGTACGGCGTCGAGCACCATGCCGAGCGGGCTGTTGGTGGTGGTGAGGAATGCGTTGACAACCTTCAGGCGCTTGAGGGCGCGGGTCTTGCGCTGTCCCTTGCCGTTCTGGATGGTGTCGCGCAGCATGTCGGCCTCGGCCTGCATGTCGAAGTTCTCGAGGCGCTTCTTGATCGCCTCGGCTCCCATGGAGCCTTCGAAGTAGAGACCGTAGCGGTCACGCAGCTCGCGGTACAGGCCCTCGTCACCTTCGAGGTCGGCGACCTTGAGGTTCTTGAAGCGGTCCCAGACCTGCTCGAGGCGCTCGATCTCGGCGTCGGCACGCTTGCGGACATTCGCCATCTGGCGGTCTGCGGAGTCGCGGGCCTTCTTCTTGTCGGCAGCCTTGGCGCCTTCACCCTCGAGGCGGGCAAGCTCGTCCTCAAGGTCGCGGGCGATCGCAGCGATGTCGGAGTCGCGCTGGTCGACGAGCTGCTTCTTCTCGAGGTCGTGCTCGGCCTGGAGGTTGGGCAGTTCGGCGTGGCGGTTCTCTTCGTCAACCGAGGTGATCATGTAGGCGGCGAAGTAGATGACCTTCTCGAGGTCCTTCGGTGCCAGGTCAAGGAGGTAGCCAAGGCGCGACGGAACACCCTTGAAGTACCAGATGTGGGTTACGGGCGCGGCGAGCTCGATGTGGCCCATGCGCTCGCGGCGAACCTTTGCACGGGTGACCTCAACGCCACACCGCTCACAGATGATGCCCTTGAAGCGGACGCGCTTGTACTTGCCGCAGTAGCATTCCCAGTCGCGCGAGGGGCCGAAAATCTTCTCGCAGAAGAGTCCGTCCTTCTCAGGCTTGAGAGTGCGGTAGTTGATGGTTTCCGGCTTCTTGACTTCGCCGTACGACCAGCCGCGGATCTCTTCCGCGGTGGCCAGGCCGATTCGCATGAGGCCGAATGAGGATTCGCTGGACATGTGGTCCCTGTCTCTCTTTATCTCTAAATTCCAGAAGTCTTATGGGGTGCGGCGAGGAACGGTGTCTAGAACCGGTTCAGGGAGGTGCCCGGAGGAAGGCGGCTTCAATATTTCAAGGCCGCCCGCGGCCGCCGAAATTTCGTTGCCGCCGTTCCGGGCACCGGACTGAACCAGTACCGACTAGACCTCCTCGACAGAACTCGGCTCGGCCCGTGAGAGGTCGATGCCCAGCTCTTCCGCGGCCCGGAAGACTTCTTCATCCGAGTCACGCATCTCAATCGTGGTGCCGTCGGTGGAGAGGACTTCCACGTTCAGGCACAGCGACTGCATTTCCTTGATCAGAACCTTGAAGGATTCGGGAACACCCGGTTCGGGGATGTTCTCGCCCTTGACGATTGCCTCGTACACCTTGACGCGTCCGTGGATGTCGTCGGACTTGATGGTCAGGAGCTCCTGCAGCGTGTAGGCCGCACCGTAGGCCTCGAGGGCCCACACTTCCATCTCACCGAAGCGCTGTCCGCCGAACTGTGCCTTACCGCCCAGCGGCTGCTGGGTGATCATGGAGTACGGACCGGTGGACCGGGCGTGGATCTTGTCGTCCACCAGGTGGTGGAGCTTCAGGATGTACATGTAGCCGACGGAGATCGGGTCCGGGAACGGCTCGCCGGAGCGGCCGTCGAACAGGCGGGCCTTGCCGGAGCCGTCGACCAGGCGGTCACCGTCGCGGGTGACGTTGGTCGAGTTAAGCAGGCCGACGATCTCGTCCTCGGTGGCGCCGTCGAACACGGGGGTTGCAACGGTGGTGGAACCGACCTCGCGGGGCAGGTTGGGGAGGTTCTTCAGCCACTCGGGCTCGCCCTCAATCTTCCAGCCCTGCTTGGCAGCCCATCCGAGGTGGATCTCAAGAACCTGTCCCACGTTCATACGGCCCGGAACACCCAGCGGGTTCAGGACGATGTCGACGGGGGTGCCGTCCTCGAGGAACGGCATGTCCTCGATGGGCAGGATCTTGGAGATAACACCCTTGTTGCCGTGGCGGCCGGCGAGCTTGTCGCCGTCTGTGATCTTGCGCTTCTGGGCGACGTAGACGCGGACGAGCTGGTTGACGCCCGGGGGCAGTTCGTCGTCGTTGTCGCGGTCGAAGATGCGCACGCCGATGACGGTGCCCGACTCGCCGTGGGGAACCTTCAGGGAGGTGTCGCGAACCTCGCGGCTCTTCTCGCCGAAGATGGCGCGGAGCAGGCGCTCCTCCGGGGTCAGCTCAGTCTCACCCTTGGGGGTGACACGCCCGACCAGGATGTCGCCGGCTTCAACCTCTGCACCGATGTGGATGATGCCGCGCTCATCGAGGGCGGACAGCACTTCCTCGGACACGTTCGGGATGTCGCGGGTGATTTCCTCGGCACCGAGCTTGGTGTCGCGGGCGTCAACCTCGTGCTCCTCGATGTGGATCGAGGTCAGGACGTCGTCGGAAACGACGCGCTGGGACAGGATGATCGCGTCCTCGAAGTTGTGGCCTTCCCAGGACATGAACGCAACGAGCATGTTCTTGCCGAGCGCCAGTTCACCCTGGTCGGTCGACGGACCGTCAGCGATGATGCTGTTGTACTCTACGCGGTCGCCCTCGGCGACCAGGACGCGCTGGTTGTAAGCGTTGCCCTGGTTGGAGCGTGCGAACTTCATGATCGGGTAGTTGGTCTCGGTGCCGTCGTCGTTCAGCACCGTCACCAGGTCTGCGGAGACCTCGGTGACGACGCCGGCCTTGTTGGCGGTGACTGCGTCACCGGCGTCGACTGCGGCGTACTTCTCCATGCCGGTACCAACGAGCGGACGCTCGGAACGCAGCAGCGGCACAGCCTGGCGCTGCATGTTGGCGCCCATGAGCGCGCGGTTGGCGTCGTCGTGCTCGAGGAACGGAATCAGCGCGGTGGCGACGGACACCATCTGGCGCGGGGAAACGTCCATGTACTCAACGTCGGTTGCCTCAACGAGGACGGGCTCGCCCGAACCACCACGGGTACGCACGAGGACCATGTCCTCTTCGAACTTGTTGTTCGAATCCAGCGGCGCATTTGCCTGCGCGATGAGGCGCTCGACCTCGTCGTCTGCCGTGAGGTAGTCGATCTGGTCGGTGACGACGCCGTTCTCCACCTTGCGGTACGGGGTCTCGATGAAGCCGAAGGTGTTGATGCGGCCATAGGACGCCAGCGAACCGATCAGACCGATGTTCGGGCCTTCAGGGGTTTCGATGGGGCACATACGTCCGTAGTGCGACGGGTGGACGTCACGGACTTCCATGCCGGCGCGGTCACGGGACAGACCACCGGGGCCCAGCGCGGAGAGGCGGCGCTTGTGCGTCAGTCCGGCGAGCGGGTTGTTCTGGTCCATGAACTGCGACAGCTGGGAGGTTCCGAAGAACTCCTTGATGGCAGCAACGACCGGGCGGATGTTGATCAGGGTCTGCGGCGTGATTGCCTCGACGTCCTGGGTGGTCATGCGCTCACGGACAACGCGCTCCATGCGGGACAGGCCGGTGCGGACCTGGTTCTCGATGAGCTCGCCGACCGCGCGGATGCGGCGGTTGCCGAAGTGGTCGATGTCATCGACCTCGACGCGCAGTTCGACATCCTCACCGTCGCGCTTGCCCATGATGGAGGTCTCGCCGGCGTGCAGGGCAACGAGGAACTTGATCATCGCGACGATGTCGTCGATGTTCAGTACCGAAGCGTCAGTGTCGCTGAGGCTCTTGTCGATGCCGAGCTTGCGGTTGATCTTGTACCGGCCAACCTTCGCCAGGTCGTAGCGCTTGGGGTTGAAGTACAGGTTGTCGAGCAGGGTCTTGGCAGCCTCGACCGTGGGCGGCTCTCCCGGACGGAGCTTGCGGTAGATGTCCAGCAGGGCATCTTCCTGGGTCTCCGTTGCGTCCTTCTCCAGGGTGGCGCGGATGGAGTCGTAGTTGCCGAAGGTCTCGAGGATCTGGCCCTCGGTCCAGCCGAGCGCCTTCAGGAGGACGGTGACGGACTGCTTGCGCTTGCGGTCAAGGCGAACGCCGACCTGGTCGCGCTTGTCGATCTCGAGCTCGAACCAGGCACCACGGGACGGGATGATCTTCGCGCTGAAGATGTCCTTGTCGCTGGTCTTGTCCGCGGCGCGCTCGAAGTAGGCGCCCGGGGAACGAACGAGCTGGGAGACGACAACACGCTCGGTGCCGTTGATGACGAAGGTTCCCTTTTCGGTCATCAGCGGGAAATCGCCCATGAACACGGTCTGCTGCTTGATTTCGCCCGTGTTGTTGTTCATGAACTCGGCCTTGACGTACAGCGGAGCCGCGTACGTTGCGTCGCGGTCCTTGCACTCGGCCATGGTGTACTTGGGATCAGCGAATTCCGGCTCCGAGAAGCTCAGGGACATGGTGCCCTGGAAGTCCTCAATCGGAGAGATCTCTTCAAAGATGTCAGACAGGCCGGAGGTGGTGGCCACACCTTGGACACCCTGCTCCAGCGCCTCTTCCACGCGCGCCTTCCAGCGCTCGTTGCCGACGAGCCAGTCGAAGCTGTCCGTCTGCAGTGCGAGAAGATTGGGAACGTCCAGCGGTTCGTGAATCTTTGCGAATGTCAGCCGGGGTGCGGCGCCGTCGGCGTCGACCTGGCTGGTAGCGGTTGCATTATTTGAGGTGCTCGGGGCGACCAAGAGGGATCCTTCCACAGACCAACAGGCGTGTTGTTACGATCACTCCCCGCACCGTGTACGGTGCCAACCTGACGCCTGCATCCGCTCGCCGGAAACCTTCACAGGGAACCTGCGCGATATCCGTTAAATGGCGAATGCGTGGCAAAGCCCACCGCTATATGAAGGCTGAGGTTTGAGGGAAGACGCAAATATCTACTGTACGTCAGGGTAGCGACAATGTCCAACCGGATGTGGTATACGGGAGGATTCCCATTGCCTGCCTCTCCGTGGTCCGCAGAAGATCTCGGTAAATGACCATTAGCTCAGGCGGGCGTAACCTTGGAACTGCCACGAGCGCATCCCAAGGCTCCATCCTATTCAAAGACGAAAGCGAGCGAGACCTCCATGAACAGTCTTGAGCAAAATCCCCAGGACGTTGTCATCGTGGGAGGTGCGCGTACCCCCACCGGCAGGCTCAATGGGCAGTTGTCGGCGTTCACCGCCGTCGAACTCGGTGCCTTCGCCGTGAGCGCGGCACTGGAACGTTCCGGCGTGGCCCCGGCAGACGTGGACACCGTGATCATGGGCCACGTGGTCCAGGCGGGCTGCGGCCAGAACCCCGCCCGGCAGACCTCCATCAGGGCAGGCATCGGCTGGGACGTGCCCACCGTCACGATCAACAAGGTCTGCCTCTCAGGGCTGACGGCAGTGATAGACGCGGCCCGGATGATCCGCGCCGGCGAGGCGACCGTCGTCGTCGCCGGCGGTCAGGAATCGATGAGCCGTGGCCCGCATCTGCTGCCGGGCGCGCGCCAGGGCTGGACCTACGGAACAATGTCCGCGCTGGACTCGGTTGCCCACGACGGCCTGACCGATGCCTTCGACCACGAATCGATGGGCGCCTCGACCGAACGCGGCAACGGCACCCTTGGGATTGACCGGACCGCCCAGGACGAGGTAGCCGCTTCGTCGCACCAGCGGGCGGCGGCCGCCATCGAGACGGGCGTCTTCAAGGACGAGATCGTCCCGGTCAACGTGCCCCAGCGCAAGGGCGAGGACCTGATTGTGGACACTGACGAGGGCGTCCGGCCGAACACCACGGTGGAGACCCTCGCCGGGCTGCGGCCGGCCTTCAGCAAGGACGGCACCATCACTGCCGGCAACTCCTCTCCCCTGTCCGACGGCGCTGCAGCTCTGGTACTCACCTCCCGGCAGAATGCGGAAGAGAAGGGACTGGAGATCCTTGCCGTCGTCGGCCGTCCAGGACAGGTGGCCGGGCCCGACAACTCACTGCACTCCCAACCTTCCCGGGCCATCAGCCAGGCCCTCGAGCGGGCGGGCTGGAGCACTGGGGACCTCGATTTCATCGAAATCAACGAGGCGTTCGGCTCGGTAGCGTGCCAGTCCCTGAAGGACCTCGATTTCCCCATGGAGAAGTGCAACATCCACGGCGGCGCGATTGCGCTCGGACACGCGATCGGCGCATCAGGAGCAAGGCTTGCCCTGCACGCTGCCGCCGAACTCAAGCGCCGCGGCAGCGGCAAGGCGGCTGTGTCGCTCTGCGGCGGCGGAGGCCAGGGAGAAGCGCTGCTGCTGTACCGCAACTAGGCAGCTGACCGGGGCACCCCGCGCAGCCAAGAAAAAAGCAGCCCCGGAACCGAGCGGTTCCGGGGCTGCTTCGTGAAGTAAGAAAACTTACTTGAGGGTGACGGAAGCGCCAGCGGCCTCGAGGGCCTCCTTGGCCTTCTCTGCCGTCTCCTTGTTGGCGCCTTCGAGGACAGCCTTGGGAGCGCCGTCGACCAGGTCCTTGGCTTCCTTGAGGCCGAGGGAGGTGAGGGCACGAACTTCCTTGATGACTGCGATCTTCTTGTCGCCGGCAGCTTCGAGGATGACGTCGAAGGAGTCCTTCTCTTCCTCAGCAGCTTCGCCTGCGCCGCCACCGGCGGGGCCGGCAACTGCAACAGCAGCAGCGGTAACGTCGAAGGTCTCCTCGAACAGCTTTACGAAGTCCGAGAGTTCGATGATGGTCAGTTCCTTGAAGGCTTCAATGAGCTCTTCGTTGGTGAGCTTCGCCATGGCAAAAGCATCCTTCCTGGTATGGTGCGCGGAGCACCGGAGATTGGTGGGCGAGAAGGTCAGTTCTCTTCGGCAGCTGCTTCTGCAGCCTCGGCAGGAGCTGCATCCGCTGCTGCGGGTGCCTCTTCTGCGGCGGGAGCTTCGGCGGCTGCAGGTGCAGCGTCCCCGTTCTCCTCCAGCTTGATGCGCAGGGCATCAACGGTGCGGGCAAGTGCGGACATGGGCGCCTTGAGGACACCTGCGACACGGGCCAGCTGGAACTCACGCGACTCGAGAGCAGCAAGCGCGGTTACCGCCTGGGCGTCGAGAGCCTTGCCCTCGAAGTAACCGGTCTTGATGATGAGCTGTGGGTTGCTCTTCGCGAAATCCGTCAGGCTCTTTGCCGCAGCAACGGCGTCGCCCTTGATGAAGGCGATTGCAGTGGGGCCGGCGAGCTGGCCATCGAACGCGTCGATGCCGGCTTCCTTGGCTGCAATGCCAGTCAGGGTGTTCTTGACGACAGCGTACTTGGTCTCCGCGCCGAGCGAGCGACGCAGTTCCTTGAGCTGTGCAACGGAGAGCCCACGGTATTCGGTTAGGACAGCAGCGGTGGATTCCTTGAAATCAGTAGTGATTTCCTCCACGGCCGAAACCTTTGTTGGCGTTGCCATAACCCTCCTTCCGGGGAATTGGTGCCGGCTGCGGTTCCAATAAAAACGCCCCGCGCAGCTGCACGGGGCTGAATCACAGCGGGACACAGAGTCCTGCGGAAAGACAAGCTTCGTTCACCTGCGCTGGCCGCCCTGACGGGAACTTTCAGATGGACGCCCGCGCACACATCCGAGTTGGAGTGGTGAGGGTGAACATCGACCGACGGTCTTTGGTAGTTCAAGCTTACGGGACGCGTAGCACCCGACCAAATCGGGCAGGGCCGGGTGCTACGCTTCGAGCTTCTTCTGCCAGGCGGCGGTGTAACCCTCAGGGGCGAAACCCAATTCAATATTGACACTGAGCATGTGCCGGTTTTCCTCGGCGTTCCAGGTGTAGATCCGCTGCGCTCCCGGCCAGACCGCGGCCACGGCAAGCAGGTTTGCAGCCTTCAGCCACATTCCCAGCCGGTGCCCCCGATGCTCCGACAGCACCAATGTGTCCTCCTGGTACACGATGTTCGGCTTCTCGGCACGCCGCTCCAGGAACGTGTGCCCGACCAGCCGTCCGGTTGGCTTGTGAAGCACGGCCCGCACCAGGCTGCTGCCGCCTTCCCGCGCAAGCCTGTCCTCATCTTCGCGGACGCGCCCACCGTCCCACACCTCTTCCTCCCAGTCCAGCTCCCCCATGGGCACATCAGTACTCATGGTCTTGCGGAGCTGCGCATACTGCTCAAGTAGTTCATCCGGGCAGCGGTCGACCCAGTCGACGACGGCGTAGTCCGCTCCCGCTTTCTGCTGCGCTTCCGCAGCAAGCGCCTCCAGCGCGGTTGGTTCCCCGCCCACCGGTAGAACACTGCAGCGGTCCACCTGGGCGAGACTGAACCCCTCCCGAATTGCAAACCTGGCAGCGAGGCTGGCGGCGGGGTAGGCGCCTGCACCGGTGGCTGGTACCAGCACATCCTGGCTGGGATCAAAGTCGGCACGGTGGTCCGTCCAGCCCATCAGGATCGAGCGGCTGTTTTCGAGCGCGTGCCGCTCTACGGCGTCGTACAGCGCGGACCCGACGCCCCGGCGCCGAAAGTCGGGGTGGACCAGAACCAGCGCGTAACAGGTCTGGAGGTTGTCGGTCAGCGGCACGTCGACAAGTGCCTTGCCGATGATGCGGTCGCCGTCGTAAGCAAGGTAGGTGGAGCGGTCCTCATAGCCGTTGGGGCGCGCACTCTCGAAGCGGGTCTTCGCGCTGTGGCAATGATCGTCATTCCCCCAGATCTCCCGCTCGATGATGTTGCTGAGATCCGAGGCTTCGATGAACGGACGGGCATCCGGACCTTCAAGGGACTCCGGAAGCTGGTAGCGCTGGATGCTGATCTGGGCAGTAGCCATGCAAGCATTCTGATCCCAGTGATTGGGGAATGTCAATCAGTTTGCTGGTCCTTGGCATCACGGCGAAACGCAAGAGGGCGGGTGCAGTCTCAATGACTGCACCCGCCCTCTTGTTTACAGGCTTTGTGAAGCAAGTACCTTACGCGTCGATGAGAACCTTGGTGACGTTGGGGTCAACCGGGATGCTCGGTCCGAAGGTGGTGGTAACGGTGGCCTTCTGGATGTAGCGGCCCTTGGAAGCGGAAGGCTTCAGGCGCAGGACCTCTTCCAGAGCGGTTGCGTAGTTCTCGGCCAGCTTGCGGGCGTCGAACGAGGCCTTACCGATGATGAAGTGCAGGTTGGAGTGCTTGTCGACGCGGAAGTCGATCTTTCCACCCTTGATGTCATTGACAGCCTTGGTGACGTCAGGGGTAACCGTGCCGGTCTTCGGGTTCGGCATGAGGTTACGGGGACCGAGCACCTTACCGAGGCGGCCGACCTTGCCCATGAGGTCCGGAGTGGCGACCGCTGCGTCGAAGTCGACCCAGCCGCCGGCAACCTTCTCGATCATGTCGTCGGAGCCAACGAAGTCGGCGCCGGCTGCAATAGCAGCCTCTGCCTTGTCACCGGTTGCGAAGACCAGGACGCGCTTGGTCTTGCCGGTGCCGTGGGGCAGGTTGACGGTGCCGCGCACCATCTGGTCCGCCTTGCGGGGGTCGACGCCGAGGCGGAAAGCCACCTCAACGGTTGCGTCGAAGGACGAAGGGTTGGTGTCCTTCGCCAGGGTCACTGCCTCGAACGGCGCGTACTGCTTGGTCGCATCGATCTTGGCGGCAGCTGCCTCATATGCTTTGCTGCGCTTTGCCATCTGCTTGTTCTCCTTATGCAGTCGTGGTCTGCGGACCGCGCTCGGCCCTGCCACAGACATCTCGCGACCGGAGCCGCGGTGTCTCTATTGGATTGGGGTGGTGGTTGGTCAACCAGTTAGTCGACGGTGATGCCCATGGAGCGGGCGGTACCGGCGATGATCTTGGCAGCAGCCTGAACATCGTTGGCGTTGAGATCTTCCATCTTCATGGTGGCGATCTCTTCGACCTGTGCCTGGGTGAGCTTCGCAACCTTGACGGTGTGCGGGGTTGCGGAGCCCTTCTGGACACCGGCAGCCTTCTTGATCAGCTCGGCAGCAGGCGGGGTCTTGGTGACGAAGGTGAATGAACGGTCCTCGTACACCGTGATTTCGACGGGGATAACGTTCCCGCGCTGGGATTCCGTCGCGGCGTTGTACGCCTTGCAGAACTCCATGATGTTGACACCGTGCTGACCAAGCGCAGGACCGATCGGAGGAGCCGGGTTGGCGGCGCCTGCCTGGATCTGCAGCTTGATGAGGCCGGTGACCTTCTTCTTGGGGGCCATTGAATGGGTCCTTTTCTTACATTTCGTTCCCCGGGACAGGAGCGTCCGGAGGATGGTGACCGCCATGGCGTGGCGGTCGGCCGTCCCATCAGGTCAAAGCCAACCCGACGGAGACGAAACTTACTGGATCTTGGTGACCTGGTTGAACGACAGGGTGACCGGAGTCTCACGTTCGAAGATGGACACCAGGACAACCAGCTGCTGCGACTCCGGCTTGATCTCGGAGATGGTCGCCGGGAGGGTCTCGAAGGGGCCTTCGTTGACCGTGACGGACTCGCCGACTTCGAAGTTGACCAGCGTGGGAGTGGCCTGTGTGCGCACCGGCTTACCGGTCTCCGTGGTGCCCTTCACGATGGTGTGCTCCAGCATCGAGAACACCTCGTTGAGGCTCAGCGGTACGGGATCATGCGCGTTGCCGACAAAGCCGGTAACACCCGGGGTGTGGCGGACGGCGCCCCACGACTCATCGGTGAGGTTCATGCGGACGAGGACGTAGCCGGGGATGCGGACGCGGTTGACGATCTTGCGCGTCGTGTTCTTGATTTCCACGACTTCTTCCATTGGCACCTGGATCTCGAAGATGTGCTCTTCCATGTCCAGGGTCTGGATGCGCGTCTCCAGGTTGGCCTTTACGCGGTTCTCGTAACCCGCATAGGAGTGAATGACGTACCAGTCGCCCTCCTGGCGACGCAGCTTTGCCTTGAATTCGGCGACCGGGTCAACCTCGGGCTCCTCCGGAGCGGCTTCAGCCGCTTCATCGGGGGCGTCGCTGTCAGCGGGCACAACGGCATCAGCAGGCGCGTCTTCCGCACCTGCTGAAATTACCTGGTCCTCGCTACCCAGATCTTCCTCATCGGTTGTGATCTGTCGTTCGAGTTCTTGCTCGGACACCTAGCTGCCTGCTTTCTGGATTACTGTGCCTTGCTGGTTGCTGCCGCTCCGGGCAGAAACTAGCTGTCGCCGCCAAAGAGCCACACTGCGCCGGTACCGAACAGGAAGTCCAACCCGGTCACGATGAGCATCATGATGATCACGAACGCCAGGACCGTAATGGTGAACCGCACCAGCTCCTTGCGGGTGGGTACAACCACCTTGCGCAGTTCGGCGATGATCTGCCGTACAAAAAGGATGGTCCGGCTGAAGAATCCGCGCTTGGGTTCCTGCTTGCCGGCGGGGTTTCCCTTGGAGCTGCTAGCAGCCGTATCGGTCACCTTCAACCTCACCAATCTTGTAGGTATCTGAGCTGGCCGGACTGACCCATCACTCATGTGAGCGTTCATCGCCGCACTGCCGCATGCTGTCCATGACGGTGATGCGCAGGGCAGACAGGACTCGAACCTGCAACCTGCGGTTTTGGAGACCGCTGCGCTACCAATTGCGCCACTACCCTTTGGAGCGAAACTCCACCTCCAGACCGCCTGCTCCTGAGTGTTCCAACACTTCGGTTCAGGCGCGGTCCATCAAGGCGAGTTCAACACCGAGGAACTAGTCTACGCAATCCGGGACGCAACGTCGAACTGAGCGCGCGATGCCTGATTTCCCGCCGGCGGCGAACGGCTTCCCAACAGCCCTCACGAGGTTCCTGCCTGCCCAGAATAGCTTCGTGCTCATGTCTTTTCCGCGTAGCGAAGGGTCGCGACGGCATGAAAGCCCTAAGCTGGTGGGGACCCCCACACCACCGAAAGACGGGAAAACCATGACTGCCGCTGACGCCCTGTCCCAGCGCTCCACGGGACGCGTGTCCCGCCGGATCTCCGCCATTGCGGAATCCGCCACGCTCGCTGTAGACGCAAAGGCAAAGGCGCTGAAGGCAGCGGGCCGCCCGGTCATCGGATTCGGCGCAGGTGAACCTGACTTTCCCACTCCGGATTACATTGTCGAGGCAGCGATCGACGCCGCACGGCAGCCGCGCTTCCACCGGTACTCCCCCGCCGGCGGGCTTCCCGAGCTGAAGCAGGCCATCGCCGCGAAGACCCTGCGCGATTCCGGCTACAGCGTGGATCCTTCCCAAGTGCTGGTCACCAACGGCGGCAAGCAGGCTGTTTACGAATCATTCGCCACCCTGCTTGATCCGGGCGACGAGGTGCTGGTTCCCACCCCCTACTGGACGACGTATCCCGAAGCAATCCGCCTGGCCGGCGGTGTTCCGGTCGAGGTATTCGCCGGACCCGAGCAGTCCTACCTGGTGACGGTCGACCAGCTGGAGGCAGCCCGCACCGAGCGCACCAAGGTCCTCCTGTTCGTATCGCCGTCGAACCCCACCGGCGCGGTGTACTCCGCCGAGCAGGTCCGTGAGATCGGTGAGTGGGCGGCGGCCAACGGGCTCTGGGTGATCACCGACGAGATCTACGAGCATCTGACGTACGACGGCGTGCCGTTCACCTCCATCGCGACTGCCGCCCCCTCCCTCGGAGACCGTGTGGTCATCCTCAACGGTGTGGCCAAGACCTACGCCATGACGGGCTGGCGCGTGGGTTGGATGATCGGGCCGCAGGACGTCGTGAAGGCCGCAACCAACCTCCAGTCGCACGCTACCTCGAACGTTGCCAACGTGTCGCAGATCGCCGCCCTCGCCGCCGTCTCCGGCCCGCTCACAGCCGTGGATGAGATGAAGAAGTCTTTCGATCGCCGTCGTCGAGCCATGGTCTCCGGACTGAATGAAATCGACGGCGTCGCGTGCCCCACACCGCACGGGGCTTTCTACGCCTACGCCGACATGCGCGGGCTACTTGGTCGCCAGTTCGGCGACGCGCGCCCGCAGACTTCAGCCGAGCTCGCGGCACTGATCCTCGACACCGTGGAAGTTGCTGTCGTTCCCGGTGAGGCGTTCGGCCCGAGCGGCTTCATTCGCCTGTCCTACGCTCTCGGTGACGAAGACCTCGCAACCGGCGTATCACGCCTTCAGGAGTTCCTCGGTTCAGCACGCTGAGTTTCGGGTGGCGTGATGGCATCGCGCAGCGGGCCCTGCCCGCTCCGCGATGCCAACCACACCGGGGCATCGCTGCGGCCGCCATCTCGCGGGTTCAGCCGTGTGAAGCCTCGTCAGAAAATTTAGAGCAGCCGCCGCTCCGCCGCCCACCGGGTGAGCTCGTGGCGGGACGAGAGCTGCAGCTTACGGAGCACCGCGGAAACGTGGGTTTCGACGGTCTTGATCGAGATGAACAGCTCCTTGGCTACCTCCTTGTAGCTGTAGCCGCGGGCAATCAGCCTCATGACTTCGAGCTCGCGCGCCGAAAGCCGGTCGAGTTCGCTGTCCACCGACGCAACCGCGGCCGTCCCGAAAGCGTCGAGCACAAAGCCGGCCAGCCGGGGCGAAAAGACTGCGTCTCCGGAGGCTACGCGCAGGACCGCATCCGAGATGTCGGCGCCTGAGATGGTCTTGGTGACATATCCGCGTGCCCCGGCGCGGATAACCGTCACTACGTCCTCGGCCGAGTCCGAGACGCTGAGGGCCAGGAAACGCGTGGATTGGCGCACATCTGCGCACCCGGCGATCACTTCCGCCCCGCCGCCACCCCTTCCACCGGGTAGGTGCACGTCCAGGAGCACCACCTGGGGCCGGGTGTCGCGAATGACTGCGACCGCTTCCTCCACGGTCGCCGCCTCACCGACAATTCGCAGGCGGTCGTCGAGGTCGGCTTTGAGACCGGAGCGGAAGATGGCGTGGTCGTCCACTACGACGACGGTAATGGGCTCAGTCATGGTTGGCTCCTGGCTTGGGTTCAGGCATGGTCAGCTGCACTTCGGTTCCCGCGTCTGAACTGCGGATTCGCGCGGTACCGCCGTGGCGCTGCATCCGGTTGACCACGGACTCACGAATCCCCAGGCGGTCCGCCGGAACCTCAGCCGGGTCGAAACCCGAACCGCGGTCGCGGACGAAAACGGTAGAACCCTCAGCGCCCGCTTCGAGATAGACCGAAATTGCACCACCGGCATGCTTGGCCGCATTCACAATGGCCTCCCGTGCCGCCTGCACCAGGGCTTCCTGTCGGGGAGTCACGGCTGTGTCTCCGACGGCGACGACATCCACCGGGTGACCGTAGGCCTCCTCGACCTCCACTGCAACAGAGCGGATGCTGTCAGCCAGGTTCCCGGTGCGCTCGGCCGCGTCGTCATAAAGCCAGCGGCGCAGCTCCCGCTCCTGTGCCCGCGCCAGCCGCACCACGTCCTGCTCCGAAGACGCGCGGTTCTGGATCAGGGCCAGGGTCTGCAGCACGGAGTCGTGGAGATGGGCAGCGATTTCCGCCCGCTCGGTCTCCCGCACGCGTGCAGCCCGTTCAGCTTCCAGGTCCTTCCAGAACTTCACGCCCCAGGGTGCAAGCACCAGCACAATTCCGCCCAGCACCGCGGCCGTCGCCAGCAGCACCGGCCAGGTGAACTCCCATGAGAGCGATCCGGAGACGAGGATGAGCACCCCCACGATCACCAGCAGCAGGCCAGCAGCCAGCCGCGCCACCCCCTCGGCCCGGGTTGCTCCGGCATGATCCATCAGGCGCGTGCGCCTGGCCTCATCGAGTTGCGACCAGGCAAGTACCGCGCCCAGCGCCACGGCCGCCAGCGGCACCAACCACCCCCACTGGATGTTCACGCCAAGCTGCTGGGCCACGAACGCCGCAGCCACGACGAGCAGTCCGACGCCGATTATCACCTCGCGTCCCCCGGCAGGCGTGGTCGGCCCGGTTGTCTTGGCTTCCGCACCGACCAGGGCGGGTGCACCCAGACGGAGCCCGGCCGGCGAGGCGGTACCCCGCCGTCGTTCTTCCGCGGTAGGGACCAGCACCCACAGCCAGCCATACAGGACCAGGCCCGCGCCGCCCGCGAAACACAGTGCAACCATCCCCAGACGCGCCGCGCGCACGGAGATCCCCAGATGCTGCGCCAGGCCCGCGCAGACACCCGCGATCACGGCGTCGTTGGAGCGAAGCAGCGGTGGTCTCATATTCCAATCCAAGCACGCTCAGGGGACGGTGTTACCCCTGATCAGGGCAATCTCCGCGCGGATCAGGGGACGTTCAGGGTCAGCCCCGATGGTTGGTGTTGATGCCGGGGGCAAGGATGGAGACATGAACTCGCATCAAGACCCTTCGACCCCGTCCGGCGAACCCAAACCGTCCGCCGGATCGGACAGCGCACCGGGCTCGTTGCCGCGGGCCACCCCTCCTTCAGAGCCAACTCCCGAGCCAACTCCTGAACCATCGCCCGAACCGTTCGCCCAACCAACACCGCACCCAACTTCCCAGTCCAGCACCCGTCCCGAGGGCGGTTTCTTCGGCTGGGTCCGGAGCCTGAACACCGTCCGCGGCCAGGACCGCTGGATCGGCGGGGTCACAACCGGTATCGCGGCACGCACGGGACTGGATCCCACCCTTACCCGTGGAATCTTCGTAGTGCTCGCAATCTTCGGTGGCATCGGCCTCCTGCTGTACGGCGTGGCGTGGGCCCTCCTGCCCGAGCCGGACGGACGAATCCACGCCGAGTCCGCAGGACGCGGCAGCTGGACGTCCGGCATGACCGGCGCCCTCATCGTCACTCTCCTCGGCCTCTGGCGCCCTGAGGCCCGGGTCTTCGGAAATACCGGCGGCTTCGGCGCCTTCGTCTGGAGCCTGTTCTGGATCGCGCTGGCAATCTTCATCGTGTACTGGATCTCCACCGCGCACAGGAAGAAGAACGACGGCGGCTCCTCACCGGCCGACTCCTCCCCCGCCGGTTCTGCGGCGGCATCCAGCTACAGCCCCGGTACCAGCTACACCGTTCCGACGTCCACGGCAGAAGCGCCGTCCGCTTCGCCGCGCACCTCCCCGACCGCGTCCATGCCCTTTCCACCGCCGCCTCCAACCATCCCCGTGAAGACTCCGCCGAAGCCTGCGGCTCCGCGCCCCTCCGGGGCAGACGTCGCGGTCTTCCTGGGCGGGGCACTCTTCCTTGGAGCACTGGTGCTCGTCCTGGACCATCTGGACGTACTCGCACTTGGGGTCAACGCAATCCCGGTCGCCCTCGCCACCGGTCTTGTGGTCATCGGTCTCGGCATAATCCTGCTGGGGGTGCGTGGGCGGTCCTCCGGCGCCCTCGGGTTCCTGGCCGCGATCGGAATTGCCGCAGCCCTGATTTCCAGCACCTCCCCGACGACGGGGAACTGGGTAGTGGCCGACGAGAGCGCCTGGACCAATGCCACCGGCAACCCGTCAGAGGGCTACTCCGTCGTTGCCGGCCAGGGCCGCGTAGACCTCACGGGGATCGAGAATCTGACGGAGGACGTAGTGGTACCCATTCATGCAGCGGCGGGAAACGTAGGAGTGCTGGTTTCCGAGGACGTCCCTGTCGAGGTCCGCTCGCGGATGGCACTGGGTTCCATAGACCTCGTCACTCCGGGTGACTCCACCTCCCTGGGCGGAATCTGGCAGCCGGGGACACTGCGCCTGAACGAAGACGCAGCGGGTCCCAGCATCATCCTGGACGTCCGGGGCGCGGTCAGCCACGTCACGGTCGCCACCTACGAAAGCGCACTGGAAGACACGGAAAGCAGGCGAGACCGATGAGCACCCGCCACACCGGCAACGACCCGAAGACCTCCCCACGGGCAGGCACGATCATCTGGGGAGCGGTCGCCGTCGTCATCGGCGTGCTGATCCTCCTCGGTGAGCTGACGGGCATCGTGCTCGATCCGGTCCTGGTGGTCATGGTCCTCCTGATCGGGACCGGCGCTGCACTGATTGTCGGAGGCGTCCTCTCGATGAACCGGCGCCGGTGACATGGAACTCCGGTGACATAGAACTCCAGTGACATCCAACCGACGATACGAAAGCATGGACCAATGAACTCCTTCTTCAACGCCCTTCGCTCCTCACCCATCAAGCGGGCCCCCGGCGGCTGGTTCGGCGGCATCGCCGCGGGAATCGCCCTCAAGTTCGGCTGGTCGCCAATCCTGGTGCGTCTCGGTATCCTGATCAGCTTCGCGCTCCCCTTCATCGGGCTGCCGCTCTACATCGCGCTGTGGCTGCTGCTCCCCAAGACCGACGGCACCATCGCCCTCGAAAAGCTCGTCTCAGGCCGCTGATCCGACCCCCTCACCCAGTCAGTCAGGCAGTAAATCAGCCAGGGTGAGCCGCGTCACAATCAGGGTGGTTCGGGCCGTGTGTCTAGAATCATACGAGGCTCAAGGAAGCGCCCCACCAAAGTCATCCGTCCTCGACTGATTGGAGCGCACATGAAAATCGGAATCCTCACCAGTGGAGGCGACTGCCCCGGACTGAACGCGGTGATCCGCGGAGCCGTCCTCAAGGGCATCAAGACCGACGGCCTCGAGTTCGTAGGATTCCGTGACGGCTGGCGCGGCGTCGTGGACGGCGACATCATCGATCTTCCGCGACATGCCGTCCGCGGCATCTCCAAGCAGGGCGGAACCATTCTTGGGACCTCGCGCACCAATCCCTTCGAGGGCAACGGCGGCCCGGAGGCCATCAAGGCCAACCTCGACCGGCTCGGAATCGACGCGATCATCGCAATCGGCGGCGAAGGCACGCTGGCGGCGGCAAAGCGACTCACCGACGTGGGCCTGAAGATCGTGGGCGTTCCAAAGACCGTGGACAACGACCTCGACGCGACCGATTACACCTTCGGCTTCGACACCGCCGTCCAAATCGCCACCGAAGCCATCGACCGGCTGCGGACCACAGGCGAGTCGCACAGCCGCTGCATGGTGGCCGAGGTGATGGGCCGCCACGTCGGCTGGATCGCCCTGCACGCCGGAATGGCCTCGGGCGCCCACGCAATTCTCATCCCCGAGCAGCGCACCTCGATGGAGCAGATCTGCGAATGGGTCACGGAAGCCCGGGACCGTGGTCGCGCACCGCTCGTCGTGGTGGCGGAAGGTTTTGTTCCGGCTCATCTGGAGCAGGCCCATTCCGAGCGCGGACTCGACACCTTCGGCCGTCCCCGGCTTGGCGGCATTGCCGACCAACTGGCTCCCGAGATCGAGGCGCGCACGGGAATCGAGACCCGAGCCACCATCCTCGGCCATATTCAGCGCGGCGGCGTCCCTTCTGCCTTTGACCGCGTGCTGGCCACCCGGCTCGGCATGGCCGCCGTCGACTCCGTGATCGACGGGCTGTGGGGAACCATGGTCTCCCTGCACGGCACCGAGATCGCGCACGTGGGCTTCGAGGCAGCGCTGGGTAACCTCAAGCGCGTCCCGCAGCACCGCTACGACGAAGCCGCCATCCTGTTCGGCTGAATCAGCGGCTACATCGTCCGGAGGGCATCACTGCGAAGAAACCGGCACGAACGTGGTCGGCTAACGTTGTTGCATGGCTCTTGAGATGAATCTCGAGCCCGGAACCGTTTCGATCATCCAGTTGGCATGGTCAAGGCTGTTGGGGTTCGACGACGCCGCCATGGCCGCGGGTCACGGGCGGATCTACCGCGAGGACAGTACCGGCACCCTGCTCACCTTCGTCTCCTTGTTCGGCAATGAGGCGCTGGTGGGCCCCTCCTGGGCGCTGGATGCCGCGCGGAACCTTTCGGGCGAGGAGCTTGCCCGCCATTCAACCCTGCTGTCGCTGAGCCTTCCGCACGGAGGGCGTGCCCTGGGAGAAGCCTCCCTGTACTTCTGTGACACCCTTCCGTCATTTCCTCAGGAGGGCCCTCCTGTCAGCAGCGATCCCGAACATGTGCGCGCACTTGAGCGGCTCTGCCCTCCGGATGACGTTGCCGAAGTTCAGCTCAGCAGCATGGAGCAGAACTGTATCCTCGTGGACGACCGTTCGGATCCGCCCGCACCTCTGGCCGGTGCCGGCTATGACATCTGGGGCGGAATCCTTGCCCACGTCGTAGTGCTGACTGCCCCGGATGAACGACGCCGGGGCAGGGCCACCTATGCGGCTTCCGTGGCGGTGGAGGAGGCGATGGCGGCAGGCCTGATTCCGCAGTGGCGGGCGCGGGTGGGCAACGCGGCCTCGCAGCGGACGGCGCTGAGGGCAGGTTTTATCTACGCCGGGACGCAGACGTCAGTGGTCCTGGAGTCCCCCTGAGCAACAGCGGACCGGGCACGTGGTGCCCTTTTGTCCCTACGGGAACAGCGTCAGCATCTCCGCCCGGCCGAACATCTCAGCGGCTGCGCGGGCCGAGGGCGTCCCGGCATCGGGATCCGCACCACCCTCAAGCAGGGCCTCCACGACGTCCTCGTAACCCTTGAAGACAGCTCCGGCCAGCGGGGTCTGCCCGCGGTCATTGGCGGCGTTGACGTCGACGCCACGGGCCAGGAGGTCCCGCACCACCGCAGCATGACCGTTGTACGCGGCAAGCATCAGCAGGCTGTCACCCGCCGAGTTGGTCAGCGTGGGCGGGACACCCGCGTCGAGATAGCGGCCCAGCGTTGCGCCGTCGCCCTCGCGGGCAGCATCCATCAGTCGGTGCGCCAGCGCGATCGCAGCATCCGCCGAAGAATCCCCGCTGTCCTGTACGGTCACAGCCGTCCGCCTCTCATCAGTCCTGCGGGACGCCCAACCACCTGGCCGGCGTCCGTTGCAACGATCAACTCCTGCGCCGCCGCGTAGCGTTCGTCGCCGTCAACCACTTCCAGGGCAGCCTCCGGATCTACGCTCCGCTTGATCACCGCAAGCCCCACGGCACCCATCTCGTAGTGCTGACCGACAGACGTCAGCGTCCCCACGCTGCGTCCGCCAACGACGACGTCGCTCCCCCGCACGGGCAGCGTGTGCTGGCTGCCGTCCAACTGTAGAAAGACGAGCCTCCGCGGCGGGTGCCCGAGGTTATGCACCCGGGCGATGGTTTCCTGGCCCTTGTAGCATCCCTTCGCCAAATGCACGGCAGTGCGAAGGAGGTCCAGTTCGTGCGGGATGGTGCGTTCATCGGTTTCCGACCCCAGCCGCGGACGCCACGCCGCAATGCGCAGCGCTTCCGAGGCCATCACTCCGGCCAGCTGCAGCCCGTCGACAGCTTCCGCCAGCTCTACACGAGGAATTAGGTACTCCCGCCAGGGCCGCTCCCGGCCGGGATGCGAGCCGTCCGCGACCACGCTGTACGAATAGCCGCCCGTCCGCACGTTGGGCCAGGCGTCCTCCCAGGTGAGGTTCCCGGCGAACCGGTCCACCGGCGCAACCGAGCCGACCGTGGCCCACTCGCCGGTAACGTCCGCTACCTCGACGCGCAGCATGAACTTCATCCGATTGAGCCATTCAGCGAGCGGAGCTGCTTCCCAGGCCTCGGTCAGCAGCCAGGTGGTGGCGCCGTCGTCGACCACCTTGGGGCTGTATTCAATCCGCCCCTGCACCGTCAGAAGGAGGGTCTCGGTGGACTCACCCGGGACCAGGTTCAGAAGCAGCTGCGAGGAAAGCGTGTTCAGCCAGCTGAGGCGGTCCGGTCCCGACACGGTGACCACACCGCGATGGGAAAGGTCGACGACGGCTGAGCCGCGGGCGAGCAGCCGCTGCTCCCGCAGCGGGTCGCCATAGTGCGCGGCGACGCCCTGGTCAGGAGCGCCGGCTTCAACGGCTCCGGGCACGGCAAGGAGCGGGCTGGTGTAACTCATATTGTTGGCAACATTCCGGACCGTCGACGCTATTCCGGACGCTCAGGCACTCTTGCGAAGGATGGCGGAAGCATGCGGTTCAAGCGCATTGCCCTCGGCCGCAATGTCCCAGCGCCAGTAAAGGTCCCCGTTGACCAGGCCGAACAGCCGCGTTGCGGCGGAATAGTCCTTGGAGTGCTGTCCACGCATCACGAGGTCCGTGCTGAGCTGGATCTGGGGGCCTTTGATGGTCCCGTAGTACAGCTCAGCTATCCCGCCCGGATGAACGATGGTCGCCGTGATGTCGAAGCCGCCCGCATCGTTACGGAACTGCTCAACCTCGTCGGCGCTTTTGAGCGCGGGAACAATGTCCGCGGGAGACAGACCGGGCCCGACGTCGGCGTCGTTCAGTTTCCGGTCCAACGCCCAGAACCCGGTCTCCACAGACAGGGGACGAAGCGTGTTCCCGTCCTCGTCGGTGAGCCAGGTTTCAGCGGTGTACTGCACATACGGGAGCCCGTGCTGCGTGAAGCTTGCCCGCTGGAAGAAGTGCTCAGAGTCCGCGTTGCCCTCGCCGAGCCTGCCGGACCCTTCCCAGGTGCCAAGCAGCCAGGAGAGAGGGACCAGCTCAGGTGTCAGGTCTGTCGGAATCTCGAACGACATGGATCAGCGAAGGCTACTTCTGGCCCTTGTACAGGCGGGCGATAACGAGTGCGGCGAACCCGGCCATACCCAGTCCCGCGACGACCAGCAGCGAAATGAAGAAGATTTCCAGCGCAAGAATAGACATGCCCCCATCCTAACGCGCCGAAAGTGGCCACCAGTGAATGTGTCAGCTCAGCAGGAGCCGTTCCAGGAAGTAGACAAGGGCGCCCATCCCGAGCACCGGTGATACTCCGGCGGCAAGGGTGGCCACAGTGTTCAGCGGCTCATCCCGGCTGATTACCATGCGGCGTCCGGCCATCACGACTGCCCCGCAAACCGCGCCGATAACGGCAGCAGCGGCTCCCTGCACATCGGTGAACACCAGCGCGCAGAGTGGGCCGGCGAGCGCAGCCAGCGCCACGCCGAGGGGCGCGGCAAGCCGGTCCGGCAAGGGCAGGGCTGCCACTGCGATGGCCACGAGCACGCTGATGCCAGTGACAAGCGCCACACCCGATTGACCCGCATTGACGGTGAGGTTATCCGCACCGACCCAACCCGCTCCCAGGGCAATCAGGAGAACGCCGGAGCTTGCGCCGAGCGTTGACTCCAGCCGATGGCTCTGGCCGGTGCCGCGAATGAGCTGGATGAGGAAGATCCCGCCGACGCCGAGGGCCACCGCAATGGGAAGCCAGGTCAGCGCCGCTCCTGCGGGGGACAGATAAGCGGCGATACTCGCGGCCAGCGCGCTTAGCGCGATGGCGGTGGTCTGGCTCTTACGTGCTGGTACCCCCATGATGTGCGGCCAGCCGATGGCCGCAACCACCACAAGGACGGCAACAACAACGACGACGGCCGCCGGCGACACGTAGGAAGCCCCCACGATCGCCGCCAGGGCTCCTGCCGCAGCCAGTGCCGCCGTCAACATCCTCACCGAAGCAATACTGCCCTACGCCTGCGGGCGCCGTCGAAAGCCGGGTTGGGGCGCAATGTTACGAACCTCTCGCGAGCACCCTCGCTATACTGAGCAAATCCGTTGCCGACCTGCTGGAACGGTTAAAACTGTCCGGCACCCGGTCTCCGCTGCGCCCGCCCGATGATGCGCGTCCCAACCCCTGGAGGACAAATGCCGCACATCCTGATGCTGACCAACAGCCCGGGTTCGTCCGTGGACGTCCTCCCTGCCCTTGAACTGCTGAGCCACAAGGTGCACATCCTGCCAGCCGAACCTACGGCTCTGCTGGATACCGAGCCGTGCGACGTCGTCATCATCGACGCGCGGAAGGACCTTGTGGGTGCGCGGTCGCTGACCCAGCTGCTGCGTGCCACCGGTCTGAGCGCACCCCTGATGCTTGTCCTCACCGAGGGCGGCATGGCGGCGGTCGCAGCGAACTGGCTCGCCGACGACGTCGTCCTGGACTCGGCGGGACCGGCGGAGGTTGAAGCGCGCCTGAGGTTGGTGATCGCGCGGTCCACCACCGCCGCGGAGGAGGTCTCCAGCGAGATCCATGCCTCGGGAGTGGTCATCGACGAGGCCAGCTACACGGCGCGGGTTGGCGGTGAGCCGATGAACCTCACCTACAAGGAGTTCGAACTCCTCAAGTATCTCGCCCAGCACCCCGGCAGGGTCTTCACCCGAGACCAACTGCTGCACGAGGTCTGGGGCTACGACTACTACGGCGGCACGCGCACCGTGGACGTTCACGTCCGCCGTCTCCGGGCAAAGCTCGGACCTGACCATGAGCAGCTGATCGGCACAGTGCGGAACGTCGGTTACCGCTTCACCTTCACCCGGCAACCGGACGATTCCGCCGTGAACCAGCAGGCTTGAACAGCCCAAAACAAAGGCTCCCTCCCGCAGTGCGGAAGGGAGCCTTTTCTGTGGAGGACATACGGGTCGAACGTATCGCGGGCGCCCCACTGGCGCATCCCCCTCGCGCACCCATCGGAGGTCAGAGCCTCACCGGTGATCGAGCGCTTGAAAAGCCTACAACACACGGTCGACGCCGCCAAAACCCTCCCGGAACCGCAACCCCCGCGGCTACGCTTGAGCGCATGACCGCAGCGAACATTCCCACCTGGCCTATCCTCACCGTCGACGGAGCCCCGCGGCAGGGCATGCTGGAGGACATCATCGGCCTTGCCCAGGCTGCCGAGGACGCGGACGGCAATCCCCCGCTTTCGGAACAGACGCTGGTCAACCTGCGCGCGGCCCACCTCCATCCGAATTCGCTTCTCGTCCTGGCTACCTACGCCAGCGACGCGAGACTCGACAGCGATACTGACGCGGACGAGGAACTGGCGGGAGTCGCCGTCGTGAGCTTCCCCCGGGTCGAAGGGCATCCCGGGGTGCTGGAGCTGGTAGTGCGGCCCACCTACCGAAACCAGGGTGTGGGCAGCAGCCTGGTCCGGGCGCTGCAGGGCCATCAGCTGCCGGAGCTGAGGGCGTGGTCGCACGGCAACCATGCGGCCGCCGTCGAACTCGCCGCGAACGCCGGCTTCATTCCGGTCCGCGAGCTGTGGCGGATGCGGCAGACCCGGGCAGCGCTTGAGGCCTCGGTACCCGACATCGTGCTGCCCGCAGGCATGAAGCTGCGTTCATTCGAACCGGGGCACGACGAACAGGCGTGGCTGGATGCCAACGCGGCAGCCTTTGCACACCATCCCGAACAGGGCGAGACCACCCTTGAGGACCTCCAGGCCCGGATGGCGGAAGACTGGTTCGACCCTAAGGGCCTTATTCTCGCGGTCCGCGAATCGGACGACACGCTCCTGGGGTTCCACTGGACCAAAGTGCACCCCCGCAGCGGCAAGCACCCGGCGATCGGCGAGGTCTACGTGGTGGGCGTGACTCCCGCCGCGCAACGGACCGGACTGGGCAAGGCCTTGACCATCGCCGGCATCGAACACCTGCATTCACTGGGCTTGCAGGCCATCATGCTGTACGTGGACGCGGACAACACCGCGGCGGTGTCCCTGTACCGGTCCCTCGGCTTCACCCGCTGGGATGTCGACGTGATGTACGCCCCTGCCGGCCAGGCCGAAAGCCCGGAGTAACAGAGCCGACAACTTGTAAGGTTGAGAGGGGCTTTCCCCGTCCGTTCACCGGCAGGATGCATGCCCCGCCAGACCCACGAAGGAGACACCATGGAAGCCGAGACCGCCGCCCGCGTACCCGTCCGGTACGGATCGTCGGAGGTGGCTCCTGCCCGTGCAACCCAGGACCGCATTGACATCCCCGATTTCGCGCCGAGCCTCCTGCCCGCCGGTGAGATCACACCCGACCGTTTCCTCGACCGGGAGATCAGCTGGCTGCACTTCAACGCCCGCGTTCTCGAACTGGCCGAAGATCCGGACCTGCAGCTCCTGGAACGGGTCAACTTCCTCTCCATCTTCGCCTCCAACCTGGACGAGTTCTTCATGGTGAGGGTCGCCGGCCTCAAGCGGCGCATCGCCACCGGCCTGGCGGTTCCGTCAGCAGCCGGACTCAGCCCCATCGAGCAGCTCGAAACGA
Source organism: Arthrobacter sp. JZ12 (assembly GCF_035189165.1). Lineage (NCBI taxonomy): Bacteria > Bacillati > Actinomycetota > Actinomycetes > Micrococcales > Micrococcaceae > Arthrobacter > Arthrobacter sp. JZ12. The sequence continues at coordinate 2,512,640 of NZ_CP045246.1, forward strand.
TCATGGCAGAGGGGCTGGAACTGCAGCGGCGCCATGCGGCAGTTTTCGCGGACCAGATCCGGCCAGCCCTTGCCGCGGAGAATATTCACCTCACCACCTGGGATGAGCTGGACAGCGCAGCGCAGGGCGAGCTCAACAAGCTGTTCGCGCAGAAGGTCTTCCCGATCCTGACGCCGCTCGCAGTCGATCCGGCCCACCCGTTCCCCTACATCTCGGGCCTCTCGCTGAATCTCGCCGTCGTCGTCCGGAATCCAGTGAGCGACAAGGAACTGTTCGCTCGCGTGAAGGTGCCCGACCAGCTTCCCCGCCTCATTCCCGTGGACGGACCCCGTGCAGGCAATGTCGCCGGTCGGATCGCGCGCTTCATTCCGCTGGAGGACGTCATCGCGGTCCATCTGGACCAGTTGTTCCCCGGCATGGAAGTCCTTGAACACCACACCTTCCGTGTGACACGCAACGAGGACCTCGAGGTTGAAGAGGACGACGCCGAGAACCTGCTGCAGGCGCTGGAAAAGGAACTGCTCCGCCGCCGTTTCGGCCCGCCGGTTCGCCTCGAGGTGACCACGGACATCAACCCCAGCATCCGGGCGCTGCTCTCGCGCGAGCTGGGCGTCGAGGAAGCAGAGGTGTACGACCTTCCGGCACCCCTGGACCTGCGCGGCCTGAGCGTGATCTCACGAATCGACCGCGGGGACCTGCACTATCCCAAGCACGTCGCCCACACCAGCCGCGACCTCAACGAGAGTGAAACCTCCAAGGCCGCCAACGTCTTCGCGGCCATGCGCCGTCGGGACATCCTGCTGCACCACCCGTACGACTCCTTCTCGACGTCGGTCCAGGCATTCCTTGAGCAGGCAGCCCAGGACCCGAAGGTACAGGCGATCAAGCAGACCCTGTACCGGACTTCGGGTGACTCGCCCATCGTTGACGCCCTGATCGACGCAGCCGAGGCCGGCAAGCAGGTCCTCGCCCTGGTGGAAATCAAGGCACGGTTCGACGAGCAGGCCAACATCTCCTGGGCCCGCAAGCTTGAGCAGGCCGGTGTGCACGTTGTCTACGGCATCGTGGGGCTCAAGACGCACTGCAAACTCTCCCTCGTGGTACGACAGGAAATCGACGGGCTGCGCCGCTACTGCCACATCGGCACCGGAAACTACCACCCGCGCACGGCACGCTACTACGAAGACCTCGGACTCCTCACCGCCAATGACCAGGTTGGCGAGGATCTGTCCCGGCTCTTCAACCAGCTCTCCGGTTACGCCCCGAAGTCAACCTTCAAGCGCCTCCTCGTAGCACCACGCTCCGTCCGATCCGGCCTGATCGAACGGATCGACCAGGAAATCGCCAACGCGCAGGCCGGCCTGGACGCACGCGTGATCATCAAGGTCAACTCGATCGTGGACGAAGCGCTCATCGACGCCCTGTACCGGGCCTCGCAGGCAGGCGTGCGGGTGGACGTCATTGTCCGCGGCATCTGCTCAGTGCGTCCCGGAGTGCCCGGGCTCAGCGAGAACATCACCGTTCGTTCCATCCTGGGCCGCTTCCTCGAACACTCACGCGTCTTCGCGTTCGCGAACGGTGGCGATCCTGCCGTCTTCATCGGCTCGGCCGACATGATGCACCGCAACCTGGACCGCAGGGTCGAGGCTCTGGTCCAGCTGTCCTCGGCAGAGCACATCAACTACCTGATCTCACTCATGGACCGCTACCTGGACAGCGGAACCGCCAGCTGGCACCTGGACCTTGAGGGTCAGTGGACACGGCACCACAAGGACGACGACGGCGAGCCCCTGAGCGACGTCCAGTCCTGGCTTCTGGCCTCCCGTTCGCGTGGCCGCCTGCGGCCCGCCCGCCGGTGATGGCCCGGACAGACACCGCGGTGGCAAACACATCCACCGAGCAGCGCTCCGCCCTCGTCGCAGCCGGAGCGCTGTGTTGGAGAAAACGGCAGGGGCAGCTGGAGGTCCTGCTGATCCACCGGCCACGCTACGACGACTGGTCGTGGCCAAAGGGCAAGATTGATCCGGGCGAAACCACTCCGGAATGCGCGGTTCGCGAGGTCCGCGAAGAGGTAGGAATCACCATCAGGCTGGGGATCCCGCTGCCCACGATCGAATACCCGGTCTCGGCGGGACTCAAAGTTGTGCACTATTGGGCAGCGCGGGCCGAGGGACTGACTCCCAAGCCTGACGGGAAGGAGGTGGACGCCTTCCTCTGGTGCTCCCCCGAGCGGGCTGCGGAGCTCCTGAGCAACCCCTCTGATAGGGAGCCCCTCGACGCGCTGGTGACGGCGGCGAACGAAGATGACCTGAGCACCTGGCCGCTGATCATCGTGCGTCACGCCAAAGCGAAGCCCCGCTCGTCTTGGACGCGTGCGGAGGGCGAGCGCCCGTTGGCGGCCACCGGCCGGCGCCAGGCCCTGGCGGTCAGCAAGCTGCTGCAGGCATGGTCGCCTGACCGCATTGTGAGCAGCCCCTGGATCCGCTGCGTGCAGACCATAATGCCGTACGTGAAGGAGTCCGGCGCAAGGCTCAAACTGGTGGACGCGATTACCGAGCGGGACGCCGCACGCAAACCTGACAGGGCCAGGGGCGCCGTCGGGAAGCTGTTCGACCGCAGGGTGCCGGTCGCACTGTGCACCCACCGCCCGGTGCTTCCACTGGTCCTCGATGTCCTCCGGGCCCATATGCCCATGCGCCTGGCCAACGCCCTTCCGACAACGGACCCCTACCTGGCGCCGGGTGAGGCCATCATCTGCCAGGTGAGCAGCAAGAATCACGGCAGGGTGGTGTCCGTCGAGCAGTTCCGGGCGTATGACGACTGATTTCGGCTCGACTAGGCTGGACTGCGTGACTACCCCGGTTCCCACACCCTACGAAGACCTGCTCCGCGACGTCCTGGCGAACGGCACGCCGAAATCTGACCGCACCGGAACCGGCACCCGGAGTGTCTTTGGAAGACAGCTCCGCTTCGACCTCAGCCGGTCCTTCCCGCTGATCACCACCAAACGGGTGCACTTCAAATCCGTCGCCCTGGAGCTTCTGTGGTTCCTGCGCGGTGATTCGAATGTGCGGTGGCTCCAGGAGCGCGGCGTGCGGATCTGGAATGAGTGGGCCGACGAGTCCGGCGAGCTTGGACCTGTCTACGGCGTGCAGTGGCGATCATGGCCCACGCCCGACGGCGGCCACATTGACCAGATTGAACGGCTGATCGATGGCCTGAAGGCCAATCCCGATTCACGCCGTCACATCGTCTCGGCCTGGAATGTCGCCGAGATCGAGAACATGGCCCTGCCGCCCTGCCACGCCTTCTTCCAGTTCTACGTGGCCGACGGCAGACTGTCCTGCCAGCTGTACCAGCGGTCCGCTGACATGTTCCTCGGGGTCCCGTTCAACATAGCGTCCTACGCCCTGCTCACCCTCATGATCGCCCAGCAGGTTGGGCTGGAGCCCGGCGAGTTCATCTGGACCGGCGGCGATGTCCACATCTACGACGACCATCTGGAGCAGGTGGCCGAGCAGCTTTCCCGCGACCCCTATCCCTATCCCACGCTGCGGATCAATCGGAAGCCGGAGACCATCTTCGACTACCAACTGGAGGACTTCGTGGTGGAGAACTATCAGCACCACCCCACGATCAAGGCTCCGATCGCGGTATGAGCACATCACCGGATTACCAACTCCACCCGTCCGACTACGTCGGCAAACCCTTGATCGGAATGATCTGGGCGCAGACCGTCGACGGCGTGATCGGACGAGACGGCCAGATGCCCTGGCACCTGCCGGAGGATTTGGCGCACTTCCGCCGCACCACGCAGGGGCACCCGGTCATCATGGGCCGGCGGACCTGGGAGTCGTTCCCTGAAAAGTACAGGCCGCTGCCTGGGCGCACCAACATCGTGGTGACCAGGCAGCATCCAGCGCCTTCCGCTTTCGAGGGTGCCGTCGTCGTGCATTCCCTTGACGAGGCACTGGCCGAAGCACGCCGCAGCGAGGGTGCCGATGAGATCTGGATCATCGGGGGCGGGCAAATCTACGCCGAGGCCGCACCGCAGGCGAATGCCGCCGTCGTGACGGTGATCGACGTGTCCGTCGAGGGCGACACTTTCGCTCCTGGTCTGGGCAACTCGTGGAAACTGTCCGGGGTCGCGCCGGCTGAGGGGTGGTCCACATCGGAGAGCGGCACCCGCTACCGGATCGGCCTGTGGACGCGGATCGGTGATGAGGTATGAACCGGCGCGTTGACCCGAACGACCCCCTGGGGCTTCGGGCAGGACTGAAAGAACCTTTCCGCACGCCTCCCGGATTCACCGCGAAGATCGGTATCTACCGATCGGTGCCGATCAGAAGCCAAGGGGGACTGATTTTTCTCACAGCATGCATTGGGCTTGTTGCGATCGGTTCCCTGGTAGCTGCCATCACGATGCTCGCCATGGGCGAGCGCATTGGCGCGGCTGCGATGGCTGGTTGCGCGGCCATCTTCGGAGCCGGATGCGGGATAAGCCTCTACGTGGTGCTGCGCAGACGCGCCTGGTTAGAAGCCCCCCGGAGGTAGGTTCAGAAGATGCATGACCGAAACGAACGCCTGAAGCGAGACACCGCAGCCACGGCTGCGCATAACGAACTCGTGAAATCAACCGGCGAGAAGCGGACGCTTGCCCGCGCTGTTACGGGCGAACTCGTCAGTTACAGCAAGGACGAATACGGGGTGGGCAAATCGGGCCACGGTCCCACGGTTCAAACTGTGTGGGGGTACCTGGTCATGGTGGTTGGACTGGGTGGGCTTGCGGTGTTCGGCGTCCTGCTTCTGTTTCAGGCGATTCGTGATGAACCGTCAGCCGTCCTCGGCGCCGTCTTTCTGATTGCCCTCGCGCTTGCCCTTCTTTTGTACTCGCTAAGGAACCTCGTCATCGAGTGGCGGGCCCGTAGCCTGCGCATTCAGCGCGGGCTACCGCGTCCGATTGAATAGCGTCACCGTAGGTGTGTCGTTGAGAATGTAACGGACGCGGGCAGTTGACCCGCTCCACTAAACTTGGATCATGACTTCCCCAGCAAACCAGTCCCCTTCCGTGCCTTCCGTCGGTCTTGTCGGCTGGCGTGGAATGGTCGGTTCTGTCCTGATGCAGCGCATGCAGGACGAGGGCGACTTCCGGCACATCAACCCCGTTTTCTTCTCGACCTCGAATGCAGGCGGCGCCGCGCCGTCGTTCGCCGAGGGTGCCGGCCCGCTACAGGACGCTTACGACGTCGAGACGCTGGCCAAGCTTCCCATCATCGTGACGGCGCAGGGCGGCGGCTACACCTCCGAGGTCTACCCGAAGCTGCGCGACGCCGGCTGGGACGGGCTGTGGATCGATGCCGCTTCCACCCTGCGCATGGAGGACACCTCCATCATCGTGCTGGATCCGGTCAACCGTGAAGTCATTGACGCCGGCCTGAGCAACGGCATCCGCGATTTCATCGGCGGCAACTGCACCGTTTCCTGCATGTTGATGGGCCTCGGCGGCCTGTTCCGGAACGGGTTGGTCGAGTGGGGCACGTCCATGACCTACCAGGCGGCATCGGGCGGCGGAGCCCGACACATGAGGGAACTGCTGAACCAGTTCGGGTCCATCCACAGCATCATCGCCGAGAACCTCGCGGACCCGGCCTCCGCCATCCTTGATATCGACCGTGCGGTCCTGGCCCAGCAAAAGAATCCGGAGATGGATGTCTCCCAGTTCGGTGTGCCGCTGGCCGGTTCAGTGATCCCGTGGATCGACGCCGATCTGGGCAACGGACAGTCCAAGGAGGAATGGAAGGCCGGCGTCGAGACCAACAAGATTCTCGGCAATGACCTCGCTGACGGCGCCCGCATCCCCTTCGATGGACTATGCGTTCGGATCGGTGCCATGCGCTCGCACTCCCAGGCGCTGACGCTCAAGCTGACTCAGGACCTGTCTGTCAGCGAGATCGAGACCCTGATCGACCAGGACAACGAATGGGCCACCGTGGTGCCGAACACCAAGGAAGCCACCATCGCTGGCCTTACGCCGGTTGCCGCGAGCGGCACCCTCCAGATTCCGGTGGGCCGCATCCGCAAGCTGGACATGGGACCGAAGTACATCAGCGCGTTCACCGTGGGCGACCAACTGCTCTGGGGCGCCGCCGAGCCGCTGCGCCGCATGCTCCTGATCGCCACCGGCAACCTCTAGAACGACGCCGGCGCTGAAGGCACTGCATGCAACGCATGCAGTGCCTTCGCTATTTAAGAGAAGCGGCAGCTTTCCGGCGAAGAGTGTTCGAATACTTGTACTAGAAAAATGTCAGTGGGATGGAGCAGACTATGCTGCATGACCCAGATCCCGGTAGAGACAATCCTGACGAGGTACTTTTCGGTGAGCGCGTCCGGCAAGCACCCTGCCACCGTGCAACGCTACGAGCGGGTTCTTGCCCATCTGAAGCTCTTCCTTGAGGAAGAGGGAGATTCGAGTATCAACCCCGAGAGCGCCACGCTTCTTGCCCTCGAGCGTCAGTTCCAGCCGGACGACGCTTTCGCCCGGCTACTGGGAGCCGAAGACCTGGTCTTTGCCTTGCCACGGTTCCTGAGCAGCGCCTGGCTACTCTCTGACTTCCATGACCGGCTTGCGCAGATCAGTCTTGTTTCCCGCCTTGTGCAATGGCTGTGCAGCCGCGAACTCGTTGACAGCAGATGGCACCGCCACGCCGTCATGCAGACACGCGCGGCGGCGGAGAAGGCACGACGCCGGGCGGTCACCTGAGTGCGCTTGCCGGCTCCCCGCCGGCCACTGCTTGATGACGACCGTGTTCGGGGCCTAGCCCAGCGAGCACCCGATGAGAAGCGGCTCGGGGTGCAGGCGGATACCGAATCGCCGCTCCACGCCGTCAGCCACGAGGCCTGCTATGGCCAGCAGGTCCTCGGCTGAGGCGTTGCCCCGGTTGGTGACGGCGAGGGTGTGCTTGGTGGACAGCGCGGCCCTGCCCCCTGCCGTGTCAAAGCCGGCGTCTCCGGCGAGGCCGAAGCCCTTCCCAAAGCCTGCGTGATCAATTAGCCAGGCGGCGCTGAGCTTCACGCTTCCGTCCGGCATCGGATACCGCGGAGCACCGTCGGGAAGCGAGTCGGCGGTTGCCGCATCCACGATGGGGTTCGTGAAGAAGGAGCCCGTGCTGTAGGTATCCCGGTCTGCCGGATCCAGAACCATCCCCTTGCCGGCGCGGAGCTTGAGCACAGCCCGCCGAACGTCGGTAGCGTACGCCCGCTGACCCACCTCTATGCCAAGCTCGCGCGCCAGTTCGGCGTACCGCACCGGAGCGCTCATCCGCCCCAGCGCCAACTGGAACTGCACGGTAAGAACCACGTAGCGGGGAGATCCCCCGTCGGTGGTGCGCTTCAGGAGGGAATCGCGGTACCCGAACTTCAGATCGAAGTTGGCCAGGGACCTGATGGACCTGGTCTGCCGGTCGTAGGTGCGGACCAGCGCAATCGTCTGGGACACCTCCGCACCATAGGCACCCACGTTTTGGACCGGAACCGCGCCCGTGGATCCGGGGATCCCGGAAAGCGCCTCCAACCCGGAGTAGGCGTGGCGCACCGTGTACTCAACGAGCTCGTCCCAGGGCTGGCCCGCCTGCACGGTGACCATGACGCCCCCGCAGGTGGCGTCGTCGTCGTTCACGGTGAAACCGGTGGAAGCAATGTGCACCACGGTTCCGTCGAAACCGCTGTCTGCCACCAGCAGGTTCGAGCCGCCGCCCACGAGCAGCAGCGGCTCCCCCGCCTCATCGGCGGAGCGCACTGCCTCGATAATCTCGGCCTCGGTCCGGGCTTCGACGAACTTGCGCGCCGGGCCCCCCACTGCCGAGGTTGTGAACTGCGCGAGAGCCGTCACCAGATCCGCACCACGGCCTGCGCCTTGACCAGCACCTTCTGCCCGCCCGCGGTGACCGTGAGGTCGATCCGCGCGGTGGAATTGTCCTGGTCCACCGCTCCGACAACACCCACAACCTCGACCGTTGCTCCGGCGCTGCCGGGCTCTGCCGTGGTGTCCTCGACAACCACGGGCCGCGTGAACCGCGTCTGGTAATCGACGACGGCGCTGGGGTCGCCGATCCAGTCGGTCACCACCTGAACCGCTGACCCCATGGTGAACATGCCGTGCGCGATGACGCCGGGCAGGTCCACGCTGCGGGCGAATGCTTCGTTCCAGTGGATCGGGTTGAAGTCGCCGGATGCGCCCGCGTATTTCACGAGGTCCAGTCGGGTAACGTCCACGAAAGACCGGCCGATCTCCTGGCCTACCTCAAGTTCTGCGAGGGTGATTGCCACGGCTACTGCTCCTCTCCGCGAACCAGGATGGACGACGTTGTGGTGGCGGTCTTTTCGCCCTCCACAGTGGAAATTTCGGCGCGGGTGGTGATCATTGCGCCGCCGCCCATTGCACGCACCTGGTCCACGTGGAGTTCGGCGACCAGTTCGTCTCCGGCGACGATCGGGCGGTGGTGCGTGAAGCGCTGGTCTGCGTGCACCACGCGGGTAAAGTCGATCCCGGCTTCGGGGTCGTTGATGAGCTGTGCATCGGCCCGCTGGGCAATGATGATCGCGAAGGTGGGCGGAGCGAGCAGGTCACGGTGCCCCAGTTCGTGGGCTGCCTCGACGTCGTAATGGGCGGGATGGGTGGCCTTCACCGCGCGGGCGAACTCCCGAATCTTCTCGCGGCCGACTGTGTAGACCTCCGCTGCGGGGTAGCTGCGCCCCTGCAGGTCAGGATTGATCGTCATGGAGTTCCTCTTGCTTTCCGGCTGTCCGGGCTTCCCGGCTGTTGACACACTTGTTCCAGCCTAGCCGTAACCGCCCTCACCGGCCGCTACCCGCGGTTCGGAAGGGGCCGGTCAGGACTTCAGGCTCGCGGCGGGCGTGCACGACGACGCGCGTCACGTCCCCGGACTACCAGCCCGGCAAGGTGAGTGCCGAGGCCGGCAACAATCATCGGCATTGCGGCGTAGACCAGGGGATCCGTCTGCAGCATCGCTCCCGCGATGGCCAGCAGGATGCCGACGCCGGTCAGAACCAGCGCGGTGATCACCAGTTTCCGGTAGAGCGGCGATCCGGTCTCCCAGGGGGTGTTGAGCATGCTTCCATCCTATTGGGCACGGAAATTAGGTAGGGAATTCAGCCTCGGAATTCAGGCAGGGAATCAGCCAGGGAATCCTTACGCCGCGCGATTCGTTAGGCGGGTCCTTCCGGCCCAGGACCGGCTCCATCCGGGGAGGCGGGTGACGAAGTACCAGTAGAGGGCACCGGCGGCCAGCGATGCGAGAACACCCACCGCCGGGTGGGTGAATTCGAGGTGCGGGAAGACGAGCCAATGAACCAGGTAGATGTGCAGGGATGCGCCGGCCAGCAGCACGGCGAGGCGCGTCAGGCCGCGCGGGACCGGAAGGGTCCGCAGCCAAACCAGCAACAGGATTCCGATCAACAGAGTCATCTCCCGGAGCTGGTCGCCCCAGAAGAACCCCGGCACTGCCAAAATCACGATGACGGAGATGAGGCAACGGTGCAGGACCGTCCGTGCCCGGGCGACAGACCAACCCAGCGCGAAGAGCCAGAGTGCCGGAGCCGTGTTCGGCAGGTCCAAATCCACCACGTTGAACCGGGTCAGCAGCCCTGCCGCGGCGAGGCTGAGCGGAAAGGCGAAGGGAAACCGCCGTTCAAGCTTCGCGACGGGCGGAACAGCGAGCAGTGCGATGACGCACACCAGTAGGTAGGTCAGGACCTCAACGAACCAGAAGTGCCATTCGGGTGTCACTTCCTGTGGCCCCAGGAGTGCGTTCAGCAGGAAGATGTTGGCGACGCTGTAGTGGTCCGTGATGACGTAGCCCAGGGCTATGACCGCCATGCTTGGCACCACAATCCGGGCAAGGCTGGTCAGCTGACGGCCCAGCCGTTCCATCCCCTCGCCCTGCAGCTGGAAGCGCGCGAAGTTATAACCCGCAGCCGCCATCAGCACATGCGCGGTGCCTTCCCAGCGGAAGAGCCCGATGTGTGTACTGATGATCAGGATGATCGCGATGGCCCGCAGGACGATACTCGTCTCGACGGGTGCAAACAGTTGTTTCAGCAGCGACGGGCATCGCCCTGCGGGCTCAGTCTGTTGCCGCTCAAGCTCCGCGACGGTCCGCAGGTGCCAGTCGGCGGGGAGGGTTCCGAGTGCCTTCTCCAACCGCACCGAGGCTGCCACGTAGGACAGGGAGTCCCCGCCGAGTGAGACGAAGGTGCTGTTATCGGACACCCCGGAGACCTCCAGCTGTTCCGCGAGGATGGCGCGCACGTCCTGCGGCCCCTCGGTTCGCGCGGACGCCTTCTCCTGCAGGTCCGGAGCAGGCTCGGCGAGCGCTAGTACTGCCCGGTAGTCGGGCTTACCGCTGCTGAGGCGGGGAAGCTCGTCCACCGCGTACATCCGTACCGCTCCGCGTGGGATTCCTAGTTCCTGCGCAAGCATCTTGCGGAGCAGGTCGGGCTCATGGTCCCCCTGTACCGCCACCACCAGGAGATCGTCCGTTCCGGCGCTCGTTGCGGGCACCCCGAACTCGCCAAGGATCTGCTCGACCCGGCCAAGGTCAATGCGCAGGCCCGCGATCTTGATGAACCGGCTTCGCCGCCCCACCACCTGGTACAAGCCGTCCGGGTGCCGCCGTGCAAGGTCGCCCGTACGGAGCTCGGTGATGGTCCGTCCTGCAGCCAGGTCCGCCGGATGCTCCGCGTAGCCCAGCATCACGTTCGGACCTGTGTAAACCAGCTCCCCGTCGTCGAGCCCCGGTACCGGATCGATGCGGAAGCTTCCGCCCGGCACGGGGACGCCGATCCCGGAGGGGTTCCGCACGGCGAGGTGAGGCGGAAGGTAGGCCATCCGGGCGGTCGCTTCCGTCTGCCCGTACATGACGAACAGGTCCCAGCCCCGTTCCTGGCCGAGGGCAGCGTAGTGCTCGACGAGTTCGGGGGCGAGGCGTCCGCCCGCCTGCGTAACATAACGCAGATGCGGCAGATCCATGTCCGCGAAACCCACGCGTTCCAACAGCTCGAAGGTGTAGGGCACCGCAGCGAAGGCAGTAGCCCGCGTGCTTCGGAACAGGTCCCAGAAGCAGGGGTCGACGACGGACAACCCGGTGAGCACCACCGAGGCACCGGTGAGCAAGTGGGTGTTGATGACCGACAGCCCATAGCAGTAGGACATCGGCAGCGTGGTGACGGCGCGGTCATCCGGCGTCAGGCGCAGGTACTCGGCGATCGATTCGGCGTTCGCCTGCAGGTTGGTGTGGGACAGGCGCACAAGCTTGGGTGAGCCCGTTGACCCGGAGGTGCTCAGCAGGAGTGCGAGGTCGGGGTGGAGCTGGTGCGCTGTGATCGGTCGGATCTCCGAGATCCGCGGCTCCCCCGTTCCATTGCCCGCCTGCAGGATCACATCCGGATCGAAGGCGTCGACGATCGACTGCACCGCGGCCGGCTTGTCCCCGGGCACGAGGATCAGGGGGTGACCGGCGGAGAGGGCGGCCAGGTACGCCACCAGGGAGTCGACGTCGTTGGTTGCGCTCAGCAGCGCCAGGCGACGTTCCGGACCAAGCCTGCCTGCAACAGCGGCCACACGGTCTGCCAGCTGTCGGTAGCTCAGGCTGCCGCTGTCGGTGAGTACGGCGGGGCGGTCATCGAAGCGGGCAAGCTCCGCAGCGAAGGGCACGGATTGCGCCGCAGCCTCCAGGGGCCTGCCGGGAAGTGCAATAGACACGGGGTTACCTCGATGTAGGGCTATCGGGACGGTAGCGGGGTGTGCTCAGCAGTGCGAACGCCTTGCTCAGGAGGAGCCGTGACGGCATGGTCGCCGACCAGCAGTGTCGGCGATGTTCCGGCCGCGACCGTCACGTTCACTGGCGTACCCGGCGCGTAGCGCACCTGGTGCGGTTGCCACGAGCGCAGCGTGCGGCCCGAACCGAGGCGCACATGGTGAAGGACGAAGGCACCGCGGTATTCGATCGAGACCACCCTTGCTGAGGACCGCGAATCCGGGCTCAGGGCAACCTCGTGCGGGCGCAGCACAACGTCTACGTCAACGTCGCAGTTTGCCCAGCCCGGCACGGTTGAGACGACGCCGATCTCACAGGTGAGCAGGGCGTTGTGCACGTTCGCCGGCAGGAAGTCGGCATCTCCCATGAAGGAGGCGACGAAGCGGGTTGCGGGCTGCTCGAAGACGTTCTCGGGAACGTCCGTCTGCTCGATGACGCCGTCGCGCATCACCACCACCCGGTTGCCCACCGAGAGGGCCTCCGTCTGGTCGTGTGTGACCAGCACACCCGTGGTTCCCGTCTCGCGCAGCACCGACACAATGTCGGACCGCACCCTCCCCCGGAGGGTTTCATCCAGGCTGGAGAATGGTTCATCGAGCAGTACGACGGCGGGACGCGGCGCCAGCGCGCGTGCCAGGGCAACGCGCTGCTGCTCCCCGCCGGACAACTCATGGGGATAACGACCGGCCAGGTGGCCCAGCCGGACAAGGTCCAGCACCTCCGCCACGCGGCTGCGCCGTTCCGAAGCCTGCAACCTGTTCAGGCCGAAGGCGACATTCCTGGCCACCGTCAGGTTGGGGAACAGTGCGTGGTCCTGGAACACGAGGCCGACCCTTCGGTGCTCGGGTTCCTGGAAGCACCGTCTGTCGGCGACTATTTCCCCGGCGATGGTGATGGTACCGGCATCCGGACGCTCCAGCCCCGCGATGAGCCTGAGCAGGGTTGACTTACCGCACCCTGACGGGCCGATCAGCGTGACCAGTTCTCCGGGTGCAACGGTGAGGTCCAGGGATGTTGCCGCCTGCACCTTCCCGTACCGCCGGCTCACGCCTGCGAGCTGCAACGCAGGAACGGCTGTCTCGCTACCCTGCCCGGTCATGGGACTACCGTCGTGTGCTGTGGGGCTGCCGCCCGGCGGAACAGGAAGTAGACAGGGATAACCGCGACCGCAACAATGCCGAGCGCCGGCAGGGCAGCCTTCTCCCAGAAGTTTTCACGGGCGAGCTCGTAGACCCAGACCGAGATGGTGGTAAAGCCGAACGGCCTCAGAAGCAGCACGATGGGAAGTTCCTTCACAGCGTCGATCGCCACCAGGAGCACCGCAACTGCGGCGCCGCGGCGGGCGAGCGGCAAATGGACCCGGGCCAGCAGCCGGTGCGGCGAGGCACCGAGGCTGAGCGCGGACGAGGTAAGTGCGGGCGAGATTTTCGCGAAGCTCGCATCGACCGACTGATACGCGGGAGCAAGGAAGCGCACCACGTAGGCGCACAGGATTCCCGCTACCGATCCGGTGACCAGCAGGCCGGTACCGCCCGGAACGCCGGCCCACTCCAGCAGTTCGTCAAGGCGCGCGAAGGCAATCAGCACCCCGATGCCGATGACGGCGCCCGGAACCGCGTATCCAAAGGTGGTTGCCTGCGCTGCCGATGCCAGGAGCCGCCCGCCACCAAGCCGCAGGCTGTGGCCGATGGTCAGTGCGAGGGCGCAGCAGACTGCCGCGGCCAGCGCCGCGATCGCGATGCTGTTGGCGAGATAGTCGACGAATCGAGGATCGATCATCGGTCCGGCCCCGCGAAGGAATTCCTCGGTGGCCCACAGGACGAGTTGCCCTACCGGGAGCAGGAAACCGGCGCTAACCACCGCCACGCCCGCGGCTGCCGCCGTCCAGCCGGCCCAACCGCGGAGCGGACGGACCCGGAGTCCTTCCCCCCGGCCGGTCTTCTGGTGGAAGCGCGACCGACCGCGGAACAGCCGTTCGGCGGCGAGAACCGCGACGGCGAAGAGCAGCACGAGGACGGACAGCTGGGTTGCGGCATGGAAGTCGAAGCTTCCCTTCCAGACGAGGTAAACGCCCACGGAGACGGTCTGCACGTTGAAGTACTGGACGGTGGCGAAATCGGTGAGCGTCTCCATCATCACCAGCGCAAGCGCTGCCGCCAGCGAAGGGCGGGCCAGCGGGGCCACCACGCGCCACAGTGTCCGGGCACGGCCGGCGCCGAGGCTGCGCGCGGCGTCGTACGTTGTTGCGCTCTGCTCGACGAGGGCCGCCCGCGCCAGGAGGAAGACGTAGGGGTACAGCGTCAGCGACAGCACCAGGATGGCGCCCGGAAGCGAGCGCACCTCAGGCAACCACGCGTCGGAGCCGAACACGCTGCGTACGAGTGCCTGGACCGGACCGCCGACGTCGAAGGTGGACAGGAAGACGAAGCCGAGGATATAGGCGGGCATGGCCAGCGGCAGCACCAGCGCCCACACCAGGACGTTCCGCAGCGGGAAGGTGTAGGCGGTGACCAGCCAGGCAAGACCACCTCCCAGCAGGAGTGTGCCTGCGCCGACTCCTGCCATCAGCCCGAGGGTCGAGAAGACCATCGAACCGAGATCGCGCGGGAGGGTTTCCGCATTCAGGCTTCCCAGGCCGTCGATGACCACGGCGACAACCGGGGTGACAACGAAAAGCGCCGCGAGCAGCACTGCTGCCGACCACAGCGGACGGCCCGTCCCGGTCAGAAGGCGCCGGCGCTGTCCTGGAACTCCTCCATCTACCAGGACGGCCGGTTCGCTCACTTGTAGCCGGCCTCGGCGAGCAGGTCGGTTGCTTCCGCGTTCAGGTCGCCGTACGCCTCGGCGTTCAGCGGCATGCGGGTGAAGTCCCCGAATCCGGCGATGACCGGCTCCGGCTCGGCGGCGGGATTGACCGGGAACTCATGATTCGCGTCCACGAAGGAGTTCTGCCCCTTGGTGGCAAGCCACTCGATGAGCTGCTGCGCCTGCTCGGCGTTGTCGGAATTCGCCACGAGGCCGGCGCCGGAGATGTTCACGTGGGTTCCCGCGCCCTCCTGGCTGGCCCAGTAAAGGTCCACTGCCAGGTCCGGGTTCTCCTCCAGGGTGCGGGCCAGGTAGTAGTGGTTGTTGATGCCCACGTCGCAGGATCCGGCGTCGATTGCCTCAAGGAGCAGCACATCGTTGCTCATGATCTGGACATCGTTGGCCACCCAGCCCTTGACGATCTCGAGGGCCCTGTCCCGGCCTTGAAGGTCGATCAGGCTGGCCACCAGGGACTGCGTGTACGACGACGTCGCGTCGCGCATGCAGAGCCGGCCCTTCCACTTGGGGTCTGCCAGTCCCGCGTAGGTGTCCTGCGCGTCGAACTCGGCGGGGTCCACGTTGTCCGGGTTGTAGGTGACGGTCCGGGCGCGCATAGCCAGACCGAACCATTGCCCTTCGGGGTCGCGCAGGTCCTCGGGCACGGCCTCATCGAGCTCGGCGGAGCTGACCGGAGCCAGGACATCCTGGCGGGCGGCGTTCCAGAGGTTGCCGGCGTCGACGGTCATGAAGACGTCCGCGGGCGTGTCACTGCCTTCGGCCTTGAGCCGTTCCAGGAGTTCAGCATCATCACCCGTGATGAACTCGACGGAGATCCCAGTCTCGTCAGTGAACTCACCGAAGGCACCCTCAAGGTCGTAATGCCGCGCGGAGTAGATCTGCAGGTCGGCAGGAGCTGCGCCGATGCCCAGGACACCACAACCGGAAAGTGCCAGCGTGGGCACCGCGAGCGCGGCGCAGGCGGCAAGAAGTTTGGGTCGATGCATGAGGGGAGCTCCTGAGGGGATGGCGGATAACCGCACAGACGTTATGCGAAGGTAAGCCTAACCGAACAACAATTAGGACAAGAAATTGTGACCTAAAGTGGCAACACTATACGCAGCAGGTTCAGAACAGCTCCTGCTGCACGGCAATCGCCGGCGAGCGCCACTCCCCCAGCTCCAACCGGCGCCCACGCAACTGAGCCAAATCCAGCAGAAATTCGCCCTCCGGCAGCACCAGAAGGGCTACCTGCCCGAGCACAGCCCTAACCGCGCCACCGTGTTCGCCCGCCCCCAGGCTCAGCGGGTAAACCGGGGCATGTGCGGCAAGCACCTGCTGCCATCCGGGCGGCGGATCCCACACCTGGTATGAAGTTCTGTAGCCGTCGATGTCGATCTCACGTTTCAGCAGCCTCGATGCGGCGGCAGCGGCATCGTCGTTCGCTTCCTTCAGCCGTTGCTGCGGCAGCGGTCGGGCCAGCGCGGCCGTCTTCGCGGCCGAGCGGATGGCTTGGGGCAGGCCGGCCGAGCGCGTAACCGTGTCTTCCAGCACCCGCACCACCCGTCCGTTGTCGGCTTGGGCGACGTAACGGGCGACGACGGCGCCCTGCTCGGCCAGGCGCGTCCATTTGCTGCGCTGCGAAGCGGTTCCCACCTTGGTGGAGCCGTCGGCGAAGGTTGCAATATACAGCCAGTGCTCCTGCGCGAGGTACTGCGCAAGCCCTCCAGGGGCGACGCCGGAGCGGTGCACATCATGCATGTAACGGAAGTCGTCCCTGGCGAAGCACGGCCCGCATTGGTAGCCGCGCTCCGCCGTCGTGCGCGTGGGGCAGGGAAAGGAGCGTCGCTCACCCCCGTTGAGTGCCTTCGAGTAGCCGAGGCAGTAGCGGCTACCGGGTCCGTCGTCGAGCCGGAAGCCCAGGTTGAACCCGCCACCGCAAACCTGCTCGCTGGAAGCCTGATTGCTGGCCGGCAGGTCCAGGGAGGTGCGCTCCCCCTGCGGAGAGGCGAGGGCAAGGGACGGACCTTCCCGGGTCCAGGACACGCCGTGGCAGAGGAAGTGTCCGGTGGGCATGCGGCCACGCTACCGGAACGGCCGCTACGTGTTGCTCAACTTGCGCCTTAAACACCGAATGGCCGGATGAACGGGGAATCCTCCACCGTTCTCCGGCCACTCAGCAAATGGGTTTGGGACTTAGGCCGTCTGGCCCTCGTGCGGTCCCTCGGCGATCTCCTCGAGCACCTTGTCGTTGAAGGCGGGAAGATCGTCCGGGTTGCGGCTGGTGACAAACCCTGCATCGACCACAACCTCGTCGTCCGTCCAGTTGGCTCCCGCATTCCGCAGGTCCGTCTCGAGCGTGTGGTACGAGGTCATCGAGCGCCCGCTGACAACTCCGGCCTCAATCAGCAGCCACGGGGCGTGGCAGATCGCGGCCACCGGCTTGTGCTGTTCGAAGAAGCTGCGGGCAAATGCCTGCGCTTCCTTCTCGACGCGAAGATGGTCCGCGTTCACCACGCCACCGGGCAGGACCAGGGCGTCAAAATCATCGGCATTCGCCTGGTCCAGGGTCAGGTCCACCGGGAAGGTGTCGCCCTTCTCAACGCCATTGAATCCCTGTACCGAGTCCCCGCTCGGGGCCACCAGGGTAGGAACGCCGCCGGCGCCCTTCACAGCTTCCCAGGGGCTCGTAAGCTCAACCTGTTCGACGCCGTCCATGAGCAGGAAGGCGACCTTCTTACCGGAAATATCGTGCGCAGTCATGCTTACCTCCAATTCCGTAGGGCTTACATTCCCAGCCTAGGAAATCCGAAAGTACTAAGCAAACTGATGGTTTAGCTTAGCGGTCAGAGACCGTCCGCCACCGCCGCCGCTGCCGCCAGCCAGGCCGCCTGCGTGCGGGGCTTCAGCGCACCCCACCGGATGCGACCCTTCAGCAGCGCCACGTCGTATGGGATGGTGACCGCACGGCGGGCAAGCTGGGCGAATCCGTCTGCGATTTCCTTTGCCTGCGCGGGGGTGCCGTTCTTGTCCGACTGGCTCACGATCACTACGGCGTTCTCCGACAGCTCGGCATACTTCCCGCCCCGGGCGCGCAGCGCCTCCAGGAGCAAAGCCCCGGCTTCGGCGTGCTCCTCAAGGGTTGTGGTGGCAATGACCAGCTGGTCAGTGTGGTGGATCATGCGCAACCACCGCTCGGCAGTTTCGTCATTACCCGAATCCACGACGTTCAACCGGAAGTACTTCGATGCGACCTCGTGGAGCGAATCGAAATCCGCAGAGGTGATCTTTTGCTCAGAGGCCAGGACGTCGGGCTTGGAGCGCAGGACGTCGTACTTGTCTTCCGTCTGGTGGTGCACGTAGCGGGCAAGCAGCGCGGACTGTGCCGACGGCGCCAGCAGTTGGCTGGTCTGAGGCAACAGGTCCATCACCGAAGAGTTGTGCGGTCCCTGCTCGGTACGCCAGCCGAGGGTGCCACGGGTCTCGTTGTTGTCCCAGGCGAGCACAGGCCCACCGCCGTTACGTGCAAATACGGCCGCGAGCATGACCGTGGTGGGTGTCTTGTTGGCCCCACCCTTGCCGTTCACGACGGAAATGGTGCGCGGCCCTGGCCAGTGCTGGCTGACAGCGCGCGTGTGCGCCCGGGTGGTCAGCTCCTGCTTGGACGGGGCCATCCGGATCCCGAGCCTCGTCAGTAGCCCGCGGAGGCCTGTCTCAGCCGGGATGGTGCCGTTGTCGGGAGCCAGGAAGGAACGACGGCGGCCTTCCGCCGCTTCCTGCCGCCGGGACTGCCGCGGCGGGTCGGCGGGGGCTGCAGGCACAGCGGTGACCGCCGTCGTCGTGCCGGTTGCCTGTGCAATACCGGGCTCCTGCACAGGAGCCGTTGCCGCCGTAGGACGCGCCGCTGTGGGGGCCGCATCCTCAACGGTTCCGACGGATGAGACGGCGGGCGCGGTTGCCGGTTCGGGGCCGGCGCTGCTGGGTGCGGATGAGGGGATGGCCACCGGCACCGAGGTGGTCCAGGTGCGCGCAGCGGACTCGTCGAAGCGGATATCCAGCACCTGGCGGCGGACGGTGTCCTCCAACGGATCCGCCTGGATCGCTGGTGCCTGCTGGGGCGCCGATGCGGGCGAAAGACGGTCGGCGAAGCGGGGAACTTCGGAGATAGGTCCGGTGCCGGGTTCACGTCCGCCGGTGCGCCGGCGGCTGGCTCGGGTTGGGAAATCCTCCGGGTTGTCGCCCGGACCCCAGGCCGAATCGTTGTCAGTCATGTTTCCTGTCCCTGTCGATGTGCCTCGCGACCCATACTATAAGGAGGCTGATCACGGCCCTTCCAGGCGACCGTTACCCGCGTCACGTACCCGCGTCTGCGTCCGAAAACAAAACAGGCCGGCTGCTCTTTCGAGCCGCCGGCCTGCTGTTTGTAGCGGTGGCGGGACTCGATCCCGCGACCTCACGATTATGAGTCGTGCGCTCTAACCAGCTGAGCTACACCGCCACAAATGAGACTGCCCGCATTCAATCTTACGATCTGCAGCGGGCCTCCCATTTGAGAGCCCCCCACCGGAATCGATCCGGTGACCTCGTTCTTACCAAGAACGCGCTCTACCACTGAGCTAGGGGGGCAACAGCAGAAAACTTTACCAGCTAAATCCCGTGCAGAAAAATCGAGCGCTGTGACGGTCTTTGAGAGCTGCGAAAACTCGCCATCTAGCCCGCTTCGAACGCACTCCCAGTAACGAAAAGCGCCGCTGGTGCGCAGGAACGTAGGGAGAACCCCACGATCCTGCGCACCAGCGGCGCTTTTGCGGACTATATGTCCGGCGTCGTCTGTCTACTGGTCAGGAGACGAAAGTCACCACTTATCGCGGCGGCCGTTTCCGGCGCCGGCCCCCTTCTTGTGGCGCGGCTTGCGGTCGTCTCCGCCGAACCCGCGGTCTCCACCGAAGCCACGGTCCCCGCGATCACTGCGGAAGTCGCCGTCGTGCCCGTGGTCCTTGCGGAAGCCACCATCGCGGTCACCGCGGAAGCCCTCGCCCTTGCGGTGCGGCTTCTTGAAGTCGCCGGCGGCACGCTCGCGGTTGGGGCGACGGCCCTTGTCGAGCTCAAGGTGGATCAGCTCGCCGCCGATGCGGGTCTTGGACAGCGCGCGCCACTGGTCCTTGGTGAGCTCGGCAGGGAGCTCAACCAGGGTGTGGTCCGCGCGGATATCAATCCCGCCGATCTGCGACGACGAGAGACCACCCTCGTTCGCGATGGCGCCCACGATCGAACCCGGCAGCACGCGCTGGCGGCGGCCCACCGCGATCCGGTAGGTGGCGTTGCCCTCGGTGAGCGTACGGGACGGTCCACGCGACCCGAAGCCGTCCTTGCGGCCGGCAGCGCGCTCCTTCTGACCGGCGGGCGGCTGCGGGATGTCCTCGACCAGGATCGGGTTCCCGCCCTGCGCCATGACGGCCAGGGCAGCGGCAATCTCAGCGGCCGGGACGTTGTGCTCATCCTCGTAGTTCGCGATCAGGTCGCGGAAGACCGACACGTCCTCGGTAGCCAGCGTCTCGGTGATCCGCTCGGCAAACTTGTTGAGGCGCAGCTCATTGACGGTCTCGGTGGAGGGCAGGTGCATCTGCTCGACCGGCTGGCGGGTAGCCTTCTCGATGGCGCGCAGCAAGTACTTCTCACGCGGCGTCATGAAGAGGATGGCGTCACCCGAGCGGCCCGCACGTCCGGTGCGACCGATGCGGTGGACGTAGGACTCGGTGTCGTGCGGGATGTCGTAGTTGACCACGAGCGAGATCCGCTCGACGTCGAGACCGCGGGCGGCGACGTCGGTTGCGACGAGGATGTCGATCTTGCCGTCACGCAGCGCCTCAATGGTGCGCTCGCGCTGCTGCTGCGGGATGTCACCGTTGATCGCGGCGGCCTGGAAACCGCGCGAACGCAGCTTGTCCGAGAGGTCCTCCGTGGCCATCTTGGTGCGCACGAAGGCGATGATGCCGTCGAAGTCCTCGACCTCGAGGATGCGGGTCATAGCGTCCAGCTTGTGCGGGCCCATCACCTGCAGGTAGCGCTGACGGATGTTGGCACCCGTGGTGGACTTGGTCTTGACCGTGATTTCCTGCGGGTTGTTCAGGTACTTCGACGCAATGCGGCGGATGGCACTGGGCATGGTCGCGGAGAACAGCGCAACCTGCTTGTCCTCGGGCGTTTCAGCGAGGATTTGCTCAACATCTTCGGCGAAGCCCATGCGCAGCATCTCGTCGGCCTCATCCAGCACGAGGTACTGAAGGTTGGACAGGTCCAGCGAGCCCTTCGAGAGGTGGTCGATCACGCGGCCGGGCGTACCGACAACAACCTGCGCGCCGCGGCGAAGGCCGGCCAGCTGGGGACCGTAGGCCGAGCCGCCGTAGACCGGAAGGACGGTGAAGTTGTCGATGTGCTTGGCGTAGGAGGTGAACGCCTCCGCAACCTGCAGCGCGAGCTCACGGGTGGGAGCGAGCACCAGCACCTGGGTGAACTTGGCCGGACCGTTGAGGTCGGCGAGCTCGGCCATCTTGGACAGCGCGGGGATGGCGAATGCAGCGGTCTTACCGGTACCGGTCTGGGCGAGGCCGACGACGTCGCGCCCTTCCAGCAGTGCAGGAATCGTTGCCGCCTGGATCGGTGAGGGCTTCTCGTAGCCGACGTCGGCGAGCGCGGCCAGCACGCGGCCGTCAAGGTCGAAGTCCGCGAAGGTGACGTCCCCTGCGCCGTTGTCAACGGCGTCGGACTGGACAGCCGCAGCGGCTTCAGAGGTTTCGGGAGTTTCTGGGGACAGGTTTTCAGGCATGGAGAAGTGAACCTTCACTAGGAGCCGGACGGCTATACGGAGCCGCATGAACAGGAAATCCTGCGCTGCTTCTACCCCGCGGCAGGATTGTCACACTGCGTATCGCCGCTATCCCAGCGGGAAAGGTGCAGTGTTTTTTCAGCCGGCGCTCCCTGAATGAATCTGCCCGCTTCGCCTGTGGCGACGGGCCCCAACACAACCAATCCATGCCGCTTCAGGGCAGGAATAAGGGGAAAACCGGTGTGGGGGATAGTTCTAGTGTACCCTACGGCCTGCGTTGTCCGGCGCCGTCGATCCGGCCAGGGTCCGTGAGCCTCCCCACACCACTGCCCTCGAACTCAATGCAAGAGGTTACTGCTGGGCGCGTGCGACGGCCTTGGCGACGTCCGGAGTCAATTTCGCCCCGGCGTCGGCTGCCGCCTGCAGCCGTACCGCCTGCTCCAGGGAGAGCCCGGCGAACAGCTGGCCGACTGTCACGCCGTGCTCCGGCCGGGATTCGACGACAACTGCGTCCCCCGCCTCAATGTGTCCGCCCTTGATCACGCTCAGGTACGTACCCACCCGTCCGGCCGCGGCGAAGCGCTTCACCCAGCTCGGCTCCCCGATGAACCGGGCGAAGTTCATGCACGGCGTCCGGGTCTCGCTGACTTCAAGCAGGACGTCACCGATGCGCCAGCGCTCACCGATGACCGCGTGGGTGGCATCGATGCCCGAGACGCGGAGGTTCTCGCCGAACTTTCCGGGCACCATGTCTCTACCGAGCTCCGCTGACCAGTAGTCGGCGTCTTCCTGCGAGTACGCGTAGAGGGCTTTGGTGGGACCGCCGTGGTGCTTCCGGCTCGCCTGGATGTCCCCGGTGAGGCCCAACGGATGAACCTTCACCGGACCGTCGACCGGGCGTTTGTCGATCGCCGTAACGCCCGTCGAGTCCTTCGTGGGTAGGAGGGCGTGCACGCGGCACACGGCAAGGAGGACACCGGAGGTCATGCATCCAGCCTACTGGCCGCCGAGGCAAGACCTGCTCAGCGGCCTGCTGGGCAGCCGGGCCCTACGCCGGCTGGTAGGCCGGATAGTCCGTGTAGCCTTCGGCGCCGGTGGTGTAGAACGTGGACATGTCCGGCTCGTTCTCGGGAAGGTTTTCCTTCCAGCGGCGGGCGAGGTCCGGGTTGGCAATGGCGGGGCGGCCGACGACGACGGCGTCAGCCAGGTTCTGCTCGATGAGTGAGAAGGCCTCGTCGCGGGTGGTGACGATGCCGAACCCGGTGTTGAGCAGGAACGCGCCGTCGAACTGGTTCCGCAGTTCCCGGACAAGCTCTCCGGACGGTTCCTTGTGCAGGACGCTGAGGTAGGCCAGCCCGAGGGGCGAGACGGCCTGCGTCAGGAGCGAGTAGGTCCGGAAAAGGTCGTCCCGGTCAAGCTCGGTTGCACCCTGAACGTTGTGCTCGGGCGAGATGCGCAGACCCACGCGCTCTGCTCCGATCGCCTCGGCGACTGCGGTCACGACCTCGACGACGAAACGAATTCGGTTCTCGGGGGACCCGCCGTACCGGTCTTCGCGCTGGTTGGCTGACGGTGTGAGGAATTCGTGCAGGAGGTACCCGTTCGCACCGTGCAGTTCGACGCCGTCGAACCCCGCCTCGATCGCGTTAAGCGAGCCCTGGACGAACTCGGCGACAACACCCGAGAGCTCCTCCTCGGTGAGCGCATGCGGAACCGGGAACGGCTGCTTTCCCTTATAGGTGCGGGTCACGCCATCGATCGCGATGGCACTCGGCCCTACGACGGTGCGTCCGCCGTTGGTGTCCTGGTGGGTGACCCGGCCTGCGTGCATGACCTGGGCGAAGATGCGCCCGCCCTCGGCATGAACTGCGTCGGTCACGGCCGCCCAGCCTGCGATCTGCTCTCCAGTGACCAGTCCCGGCTGTCCCGGGAATCCCTGGCCGGCGTGGCTGGGGTAGGTTCCCTCACTGACGATCAGCCCAAGCGAGGCGCGCTGGCGGTAATGCTCGACGACCAGGGGACCCGGCACCCCGTCCTCGCCGGAGCGGCAACGGGTCAGCGGTGCCATGACCAGGCGGTTGGGCAGTTTCAGCTCGCCAACGGTGATCGGTGAGAAGAGCATGGGGGACGTCCTTTCGAAGAGGCTTCGTCCAGATGCAGCACCGTTACCCGGGCAACTATTCCGCGTGGGACAGGGATCACACGTCCGGTTGGGCCGCTCTCAGGCCGAGAACCCGCCGTCGGCCTTCAGGAGCTGCCCGCTGACCCAGCGTCCGGGTTCGGACAGCAGAAAAGCGACGACGGCGGCAACGTCCCTGGGTGTGCCCAACCGCCCTGTGGGCTGGCGTTCGGTCAGTGCCGTGCGGAGCTCAACGGACATCCATCCGGTATCAACCGGTCCGGGGTTCAAAGCGTTAGAGCTGATGTTGCGGTCCCCGAGCTCGCGGGCAGCCGCGATCGCAATGCGATCGAGGGCGCCCTTCGATGCGCCGTAGGGCAGGTTGAAGGCCGTGTGGTCACTGGTCAACGCAACGATGGCACCGCCGTCGTCCGGGCACTGGAGCGCGAAGGCGCGGATGAGCTGCCAGGATGCGCGGACGTTCACTACGAAGTGCCGGTCGAAGCTCTCGACCGTTGTATCCAGGATGGAGGAGTCGACGCTTTCCGTGTGCGAGAGGACCAGGCCGGTCAGGGGCCCAAGGACGCCGGCGTCCTGAATCAACTTGTCCGGGACCGCCGGATCCTCCAGGTTCGCGGGCAGGAGCAGTACGCGGGAGCCTGACTCCTGCAACTCGGCTGCGAGCTCCTCCAGACCGGCTCCCGGCGCCGGTGTGGCGTTGACCCGCTCGTCGTACGGGTGCCAGTAGGACAGGGCGAGGTTCCAGCCGTCCGCTGCGAGCGCACGCGCTATCCCGGCGCCAATTCCAACGGTTCTGCCGACTCCTGTAATGAGTGCCGCCTTCTGTGCCACCCGCCCAGTGTAGGCAGGCGGTAAGTTTGGCTGTGACCCAACCACCGCACCGGGAGGTCCACCCATGACTGTCACCGCCATCATCAACGCCCACGTAGTTCCTGTTGAGGGGGAACCCTTCGACGGCACGGTGGTGCTCGACAACGGAAAGATCGCCGCGCTGGGTGCGGACGTGGCCGCGCCGGAGGGGGCCGACGTCGTCGACGCCGCCGGCAAATGGCTGCTCCCCGGTTTCGTTGACGCGCATGTCCACCTGGGCACCCACGAGGAGGGCGAAGGCTGGGCCGGTGACGACACCAACGAGATGACCGACCCCGTGATGGCCGGTGTTCGCGCACTGGACGCCGTGAACCCGTTCGATCCCGGTTTCGACGACGCGCTGGCCGGCGGCGTGACCGCGGTGAACGTCAATCCGGGATCCGGCAACCCAATCGGCGGGCTCGCCGTGGCCATCCACACTCACGGTCGATACATCGAGGAGATGGTGCTCCGCTCCCCCAGCGGGCTGAAGTCCGCGCTCGGCGAGAACCCCAAGCGCGTGTACGGAGAGAAGAAGCAGACTCCCTCCACGCGCCTCGGCACCGCCATGGTGATCCGCAAGGCCTTCATGGACGCGCAGAACTACATGGGCAAGGCAGACGAGAACGGGCGAGATCCGAGGCTGGAGGCCCTCGCCATGGTCCTTCGCCGCGAGATCCCGTGGCGGCAGCACGCGCACCGTGCCGATGACATCGCTACGGCCCTGCGCATCGCGGACGAATTCGGCTACCAACTGGTCCTGGATCACGGAACCGAAGCGCACCTGCTGGCCGATGTGCTGGCGGAACGCGGAATTCCCGTGCTCATCGGCCCCCTGTTCACCACCAAATCGAAGGTGGAACTTCGCGGCCGCTCCATGGCCAACCCGGGGAAGCTTGCCGCTGCGGGTGTCGAGATTTCAATCATCACCGACCACCCGGTCATCCCGATCAACTTCCTCGTCCACCAGGCCACCCTCTCTGTGAAGGAGGGTCTCGACCGGGAGACGGCGCTGCGCTCAATCAGCATCAATCCGGCGAAGGTGCTTGGCCTGGACGGGCGGATTGGTTCCCTCGAGCAGGGCAAGGATGCCGACGTCGTTCTGTGGAGCGGTGATCCGCTGGATGTGATGCAGCGGGCGCTCAAGGTGTGGATCGGCGGCAAAGAGGTCTACCGCTACGACGAGGACGCGCGCACCGGCGTCGTCGCTCCCCGCTGACCCATGGCGCGAACTCCCAGCACGCCCCTTCCGCGGCGACCCCTGACCATCCGGGCAGCAATCGCCGTGGAGGTACTGGTCAGTATCCTTTTCCTGATTGCCGGGGGGTCGTTCCTGATCTCCGGGCTGACCCAGGAGATCGACCGCACCGGGCTGATCGGGCTGGCGGCCCTGATGGGCGGAATCGCCATCATCCAACTGGTGCTGGTGGTTGGTCTAGCCCGTGGCCGACGCGGTGCGCGGGAACTGCTGACCACGATCGGCCTCATCGTCGGCGTGCCGATCCTGGTCCGCCGCACCCCCGGGCTTTCAGTGGTGTGCATTGTCATGCTGCTGGGGGTGGTGCTGATG
Source organism: Arthrobacter sp. JZ12 (assembly GCF_035189165.1). NCBI lineage: Bacteria > Bacillati > Actinomycetota > Actinomycetes > Micrococcales > Micrococcaceae > Arthrobacter > Arthrobacter sp. JZ12. Next base: position 2,538,661 of record NZ_CP045246.1, read on the forward strand.
TGGCTTCCGACGTCGGGAGCCTGGTTCCAGCGGATTCACCCCAAGCCGCAGAACAAGTGGGTCCGGCTCGCAAGCCGGACCGCCAGCCCGTTCCGGAAGCGCTGAGCCGGATCAGCTAGCTGCAGTCCAGCGCGGGTCCCGTCCGCTGAGCGCGATGACCCGCTCCAAATCTGTGGCACCCTCCGGAACCGGTAAGGCGGGACCGAACAGCCCCTCCCGGGACTGCCCGGGCTGCGACATCTCCTCCACGAACCAGGTTGCGGCGCCCAGGGCCCCCGCGTCGACCTCGAACGGCTGGCCGGTTGCACGGGCGAGGTCCCAGCCGTGGATCGCCAACTCGTCCGCGGCGACCAGACCTGCCACCGAGCCCGGGAGGTCGATACCTCCTGCCTGGGTCATCCCTTCCCAGGCCTCCGGAGATTCCCACGCCCTGGCCATGGCCTCGAGCTGCGCCTGGATCCGCAGCCGCCATCCGGCTTCGAGGGCGGGCGGTTTTGAGCCGGTGGGAGCTGCAGTCAGCGGCCCCAGGTTCTTCTGTGCGGCAGCGGTGAACGCTTGTGACAGGCCGTCTATGTGCTGCAGAAGGACCTCCACGCTGTATTCCTCGCAGGGAGTTTTGCCCGCAAGCTGCTCGTCCCTGACTCCCTGCACCAGGGCAGCCAGACGAGCGGCCGCCGGCCCAAGCTCAACCCGGTTGTCCATGCCGACCAGTATGCCGGGGAAACCGGGTTCTGTTGAGGGGTTCGGCTAGAGCTTCCCGAAGGCCCGCTCGAGGTCGGCGATCAAATCCTCGACGTCCTCAATGCCCACCGAAAGACGAACCAGGTTCTCCGGGACGGCAAGTTCGGTGCCCTTGACCGAAGCGTGCGTCATGTCCGAGGGATAGTTCATGAGCGACTCGATGCCGCCCAACGACTCGGCAAGGGTGAACAGCTCGGTCGATTCCGCTACGGTGCGCGCAGCCTGCTCGCCGCCCTTGAAGGAGACCGAGATCATGCCGCCGAAGTTCCTCATCTGGCGGGCAGCGAGCTCATGTCCGGGGTGGTCGGGCAGACCCGGGTAGTAGACGCGCTCCACCTCGTCCCGGCTGGAAAGCCACTGTGCAATGGCAAGCGCATTGGAACTGTGACGGTCCATCCGTACGCCGAGCGTCTTTAGGCCGCGGGTGGTGAGCCATGCTTCCATGGGTGCGGAAACCGCGCCGACCGCGAACTGGATGAATCCCACCTTCTCGGCCAGTTCGGCGTCGTTCAGCACGACGGCGCCACCGCTCGCATCGGAATGGCCGCCAATGTACTTGGTGGTGGAATGGACCACCACGTCGGCGCCTAAGGCCAACGGCTGCTGCAGGTAGGGGCTCGCGAAAGTGTTGTCGACCACGAGCAGTGCTCCGGCCTTTTTGGCCAGGTCCGCAATGGCAGCGATGTCGGTGATCTTCATCATCGGATTCGACGGCGTCTCAACCCAGACCATGCGGGTGCTACCTGCTCCGATGGCGGCTTCCACGGCATCGAGGTCCGACATGTCGACGGCGGAATTGGTGATTCCCCACTCGGACAGCACGCGGTTGATCAGACGGTAGGTTCCGCCGTAAGCATCGTTGCCGAGCACGATGTGGTCTCCGGGACGGAGTGCGGCGCGGATCAGTGCGTCCTCGGCGGCCAGACCCGAGGAGAAGCTGAAGGCATACTCCGCTCCCTCGAGCGCGGCGAGCTGAGCCTGGAGCGAATCGCGGGTGGGGTTGGTGCCGCGCCCGTACTCGTACCCGTTGCGCAGCTGGCCAATGCCGTCCTGGGCGAAGGTGGTGGTCTGGTACAGCGGCGGGATGACCGCACCGGTGGTGGGGTCCGGGTTCTGTCCGGCGTGGACTGCCCGGGTGTTGAAGCCGTTTCCTGAAGTCACTACGTTGCTCACCTCTCGAAGTGGTTTAGCTGCTCAGGTAAGTCAGCAGGTCGTGTCGCGTAAGTATTCCCACCGGAGCGCCGACGAAGGTCACCATGAGGGTATCGCTGTGCTGCAGCCGTTCCCGCGCAGTGGTCACGGATTCCAGCGAGCCGATGATGGGCATCCGCTCCCCCATGTGCTCGGAGATCTTGTCGGTCAGCTTCGCGGTGCCGTGGAAAATCTTCTCGGTGAGCAGGCGCTCATCGACCGATCCGAGCACCTCGCCCATCACCACCGGCGGTTCCTGGGACAGCACCGGAATATTGGAGACGCCGTACTCATTCATGATCGCAATGACGTCACGTACGGTTTCGTTCGGGTGGGTGTGGACGAGGTCGGGCAACGAGCCGTTCTTCGACCGGAGCACTTCGCCGACGGTTGCCTCATCGCCGCTGTCCATGAAGCCGTAGGACTTCATCCAGTCGTCATTGAAGATCTTGCCCAGGTAGCCACGACCGCTGTCGGGCAGGAGCACGACGACGACGTCGTCCTCGGTCAGGTCCTTCGCCGCCCGCAGGGCGGCCACCACCGCCATGCCCGAGGAGCCGCCAACCAGGAGACCCTCCTCCCGGGCGAGCCTGCGGGTCATGGCGAAGCTGTCGGCGTCGTTCACGGGAATGATCTCGTCAGGAACGGAAGGATCGTAGGCGTCGGGCCACATGTCCTCCCCGACGCCCTCGACAAAGTAGGGGCGGCCGGTGCCGCCGGAGTAGACCGATCCCTCCGGGTCCGCGCCGATGACCTGCACCGGTCCAGACTCACGGTCCTTCGAGATGTCCTTGAGATAGCGTCCGGTGCCGCTGATGGTGCCGCCGGTTCCGACACCGGTGACGAAGTGGGTGATCCTGCCGTCAGTGTCATTCCAGATCTCCGGGCCGGTGCTCTCATAGTGGCTGAGCGGTCCGTTGGGGTTGGAGAACTGGTCGGGTTTGAAGGCGCCGGGTATCTCGCGGGTGAGCCGATCTGACACGCCGTAGTACGACTGCGGGCTGTCCGGCGCCACGGCGGTGGGCGTGACGACGACTTCTGCCCCGTAGGCGGCCAGCACGTTCCGCTTGTCCACACCGACCTTGTCAGGGACCACGAAGATGCACTTGTAGCCGCGCTGCTGCGCCACGAGCGCCAGTCCCACTCCGGTGTTGCCGGATGTGGGCTCGATGATGGTGCCGCCGGGCTTGAGCTTCCCCTCACGCTCAGCCGCTTCGATGATCTTTACCGCGATGCGGTCCTTCACCGAACCGCCCGGGTTGATGTATTCCACCTTCACCAGAACCGTTGCGGCAATCCCCTGGGTGACCTTGTTGAGCTTGACGAGCGGAGTGTTGCCGATCAGATCCACAACGGAGTTGGCGAATTTCATGATTAACAAGTTACCGTGCGGTTCCGACGCTCTCCCGCCTCCCGATGGCATGCCGAAAGCGTCACCCGTGCGTGGGAGCATTAATGCCATGACCCTCACCGCCTCCATGCCCGCCGCGTTATCGGCTGAGTGGGAGCCGGTGGGCGCTTATTCGCTCCGTGCATCGCTGAACCCACTCCAGTGCGGCCCGCGTGATCCGACCGTAGTTTTCGCCGACGGGGCTGTGTGGCTGGCCTTCCGGAACGACGACGGCGCCGCCACCCTACGGCTCACTCAGCGGGGATCGCTACGCTCATCCGTTGTGCATGCGACCGCGTGGGGCCCCGGGGCGGCTCCGGCTGTGGAATGTGTGCCCCGACTGATCGGGCTGTTCGATGACTGGGACGCCTTTGACTCCCCGGAGTATCAGGAGCGCCTGCCGGAGCTGGCCCGCAAGGGCCGCTATCTTCAGCCGGGCCTGAGGCTGCCTGCCACGGGAAGGATGCTGGACGCCGTCGTGCGCGTCATTCTGGAGCAAAAAGTGACCGGGCTCGAGGCCAAGCGCGCCTGGCGGTACCTGGTGACCCGCTTCGGCGATCCGGCACCGGCTGCGCGAGGCGCTCCGCGGCAGCTGAGACTGCCACCGACGCCCGAGCAGTGGCGGCGGGTTCCGTCCTGGGAGTGGCACCGGGCGGGGGTTGATTCGAAGCGGTCGGCAGCCGCGCTGCGGGCTGCCGGAGTCGCGTCAGGCCTTGAGCGGTTGGCCGCTCTTGATGCCGCCGGCGTCCACGCGGGGCTGTGTTCGATTCCGGGGATCGGTGTGTGGACCGCGGCCGAGGTTCTGCAGCGCACCCATGGCTGCCCGGACTCCATTTCGGTGGGCGACTTCCATTTGGCGGCATTTGTCGGTGCGGCGCTGACCGGGAGGCGTACAGACGACGCCGGGATGCTCGAGCTACTTGAACCGTGGGCCGGGCAGCGCCAACGCGTGGTGCGCATGCTGTACGCGAGCGGTTTTCGGAAGCAGGCGTTCGGACCGCGGCTGTCGCCGGAGGACCACCGGCGGCGTTAGGCCCGAACCGGCCGTGCCAGTTTGCTCATCTTCTGCGTCTTTGTCTTAGGCATTGAACCGAGACGGTGCTGGGTCGCTGGGCCTTGGTGGCGCAGGGCTCCAGGGAAGTTGAGCAATCCGGCCCGCCCGCGAGTCAGAACCGGCGCCGCGAGCACGCACGAAGGCCCCGGGTCCCGACGTGATCGGGAACCGGGGCCTTCGATAAAACCTGCTACGCCAAAAGCCTGTTACGCCTGCGCCTGACCGTCAGCCTTGGCCTTGGCCTGCTGCTCGGCCACCTGGGCGTGAACTTCCTTCATGTCCAGGGCCTTCACTGCCTCAACCAGCTCGCTGAACTGGCTGTTGTTCAGTGCACCCGGCTGCGAAAACACGAGCACCTTCTCGCGGAACGCCATCAGAGTGGGAATCGAGGTGATACCTGCAGCTGCGGCGAGCGACTGCTCGGCTTCGGTGTCCACCTTCGCGAAGGTGACGTCGGCGTGCTGCTGGGACACGGCGTCGTACACGGGAGCAAACTGCTTGCACGGGCCGCACCAGTCAGCCCAGAAATCCACGAACACGATGTCGTTCGATTCGATGGTCTCAGGGAAGGTTGCCTCGGTGATGTCAATGGTTGCCATACCGTCACGCTAACGAGTTTCGGGGCGAATGTCGCCTCCTGTTCGCTCAGCGCGAGGGTGCTTGGTACAACAGCGTACCGATCGGGCAGCTGACGCAGGAGCCGATGCGGAGCATACTAAAACCTTCGAGGGGTTTCAGGGGAGGACCAGCGATGAATCGGCCAGTCTTTACGCTAATCGCAGTGGCATTGCTCGTTGCAGGTTGCAGCGGCGGCGCCCCGGATGCTGATCCGACGGAACCGACTTCACCGGAAACAGCCTCCGCTGCCGAACCATCTCGTTCAGACAGCCCGTCCCCGACGGGTACGCCCTCCACGGCGGCGCCCTCCGCACCAGCGCCGGAAACGACTGAAGCGACAACATCGCCTCCTGCGCCGTCCCCCTCTCAAGAACCCGCTGACGCAACGGGCTCAGCCGTTTCCCCTCGTGGAAATCTGATCAAACGGCTCGGTGAAAGCGCGGGGATCATCGACGGGAATGGTGTGCGCCTGGTCAATTTCGTTGTGAACAGCATCTCGACGAATGTGCAGTGCACTACGGAACTTGCCGTGCCCGCTGAGAACGGCCTCTTTGTTGCCGTGGACGTATCTGTCCAAACGTCACCTGCTATGGCCGAGCCAGACGCTCTCATTTCCAGCTTCGATATGTCCTCGTCCTGGTTCCGCGCGATCTCACCGGAGGGTATCTCGTCCAACGCAAGTCCTGACACCTTCGCTTCCCTCGTCTGTCTGGACGATGCGGCGCTGCTTCCAAGCTCTATCGGCCCAGGCGAAAACGCGCGAGGCGTCGTTTTGCTCGACGTTCAGCATCCCGCAGGAATCCTCATCTTCGAGGACTTCTATACGGGGAGCGCTTGGGAATGGACCTATCCCGGATGAGTTGACGGGTGCTTGGTACAACAGGCAAAGCGAAAGGCCCGCACTCGGAGAAGAGTGCGGGCCTTTCGTGGCGAGTGGCAGATGAGGGATTCGAACCCCCGTAGGCAGTGCCAGCTGATTTACAGTCAGCCCCCTTTGGCCGCTCGGGTAATCTGCCGAGAGTCCTTGAAGGTTGCCCTTCAAAAGACCGCCTCCGGATCGCCGTCCGCAGGCAAAACAACTTTACAGAACATCCGGCGCAGAATCGAATCGGCGCCCGGACCCGTTGTTTCCGGGCCGATTCTAAGCTCCTGCGAGGATCCGCCGCTCAAGCTGGGCGTAGAAGCGTTCGGCCTGATCAGCTGTCACCATATTCATGCTTACCGCGTTTTCCAGATCGGCCCGAACGCCGTCCAGACGGGCGGAAGCTGCAGCCGACGGCGCTGCTCCCACCCCGGTCAGCGATGCTGCCGCTATCAGCGACCCTGCGACGGCGGAGCGGGCACGAACAAAATAGCGACGCGTTTGCGCGGTCAACGTTTCCTCCTGGGAGTGGATGGGTTTCCACCGTTTCAGGCGCAGGTGAACACATCCTGTCCCGAACCTGTGAATTAGGCTAGAAGCAGGAAACCCAACCCAAGAAGGAGGCCGCGGTGGCCAGCGAATCCACATTCGACGTCGTGAGCAAGGTAGACAAGCAGGAGGTCGCCAACGCGCTGAACCAGGCGCAGAAGGAGATTGCCCAGCGCTACGACTTCAAGGGCGTCGGCGCGGAGGTCGACTTCAGCGGCGAAAGGATCCTCATGAAAGCCAACTCCGAAGAGCGCGTGCTCGCGGTGCTCGACGTGCTGCAGTCCAAGATGATCAAGCGCGGCATCTCGCTGAAGTCACTCGACACCGGTGAGCCCTACGCCTCAGGCAAGGAGTTCCGCCTCGAGACCTCCATCAAGGAGGGCATCGCCCAGGACATCGCCAAGAAGATCAACAAGCTCATCCGCGACGAGGCCCCCAAGGGCGTCAAGTCCCAGATCCAGGGCGACGAGCTGCGCGTCAGCTCAAAGTCCCGCGATGACCTGCAGGCCACCATGGCGCTGCTGAAGAACTTCGACGAAGCTGACCTCCAGTTCGTGAACTTCCGGTAGGCAACCGGCGCACCGCACAGCCAACCGAACGACGACGGCGACGCTCCCCTGGGTGGGGGCGTCGCCGTCGTCGTTGGTTGAGCGGGCGGACTACCCCATCCAATCGCTGCTTTCAGTGGGATTGTCTAGACAATCCCACTGAAGCGGCGCACTCAGCGGCCCACACAACGACCGGATGGAGCGTCAGGCCAGCGGACGGCCTGCCATCCCCTCGAGGCGCGCAATGCGCTGGGCCATCGGCGGGTGGGACGCGAACATCCGCTGCACACCGCCGCCGCGGAACGGATTCGCGATCATCAGGTGTGAGGTGTTCACCAGCTGCTGGCTCTGCGGAAGCGGAGCCTGCTGGGTGCCGCGCTCCAGCTTCCGTAGCGCAGAGGCGAGGGCCAGAGGGTCGCCGGTGAGGCGGGCGCCGTCCTCGTCAGCGTCGTACTCACGGGTGCGTCCGATCGCCATCTGGATCAGCCCGGCCGCCAGCGGAGCAAGAAAGGCGAGCAGCAGCGCAGCGATCGGGTTGCCGCCAGAGTTGCGGTTGCCGCCCATCATGCCCGTAAAGGCGAACATCTGCGCCACCGAGGTGATGACACCGGCGACGGCGGCCGCGATGGACCCGGTGAGGATGTCGCGGTTGTAGACGTGCATCAATTCGTGCCCGAGGACACCGCGCAGCTCCCGCTCATTCAGGATCTGCAGGATGCCCTGGGTGCAGCAAACTGCGGCGTTCTCGGGGTTGCGTCCGGTTGCGAAGGCGTTGGGTGCCAGGGTGGGCGAGACGTAGAGCCGGGGCATCGGCTTGCCGGCCTTCGCGCTCAGCTCGCGGACAATCCGGTACATGGCCGGCGCCTGCTGCTCGGTGACCGGCACGGCCTTCATGCTTCGGATGGCGAGCTTGTCGCTGTTCCAGTAGCTGTAGGCAACCGAACCCACACCGATCAGCGCAAAGATCCAGAGAAACGCCGAACTGCGGGTTGCCGAGGCGATAACCGCACCGAAAATCAGGAAGATCCCCATAAGGGAACCGAAGAGCAGGGCCGTCTTGGCCCCGTTGAAGTGGTTGTGCACCTGTTCTCCTTGTTGGCTTACCTACCAGTACAACGGCGCTGCCCCGCGCGCTGTTCCGTGGGAACAGCCGCGTCAGCGGTCAAGGGCAGTGCACACGCAGGCGCGATTCCCCTCGCCGTCGACCAGCACCGTGAACGACGGCGCCCGGGAGTCGTCGACGACGGTGCCCCCCGCTGCCACGGCGGCAGCGATCCGTGCTTCCGCCTGATCGTGCGGCACCCACACGTCGAGATGGAACCGCTGGCGCGGCGTCTCGTGTGCGTCGGTCTGCTGGAACCACAACAGCGGGACTCTTCCGGAGGGGTCGGTGACGTCGTCGCCGGAAACGTTGTCGGCGTCGCCCGTCAGCAGGGCTGCCCAGAACGGCCCCGCCGCGGCCACCTGCGCCGTGTCGAGTGCCAGTTCCACTTCGGCGAGCGCCTTAGGCTGGGCGGTGAGGCCCTGTTCCTGAGCGATGGCGCTGATGGACCGTGCGAGCTTCACGTCCCGCTCGGTAAGAGCCCCGACATCGTGGCTGATCAGCTTGAGGTCAACATATGGATAGGTCAGCGTTACATCCGGATGATGATTGGCGGTTTCGGCCGCTTCGCTGACTGCGGTCAGGAATCGCATTCCGGCGTTGAAGCTGCCGGTGCGGTATCGCGCGTGGATGCCCTGCGCGAGCTGCCGCCAGTCGTCGAGGCCTGCTTCAAGGATCTGCGTGCTGGTGAGCTTGTCCATGACCCCAGTATGTCCCTAGCTGCCCGCCGAGGTCAGCGCCCGGCGCGGCTCAATGGTTGCGGCCTCGAGCGTCATCAGACCTCAGGGCTCCGGATGCCGTGAGTCGTACTGTCCGAAGCGGGGCTGAAGTCGGGCCAGCAGCAGCACGAGCAGCATGCAGACCATGCCTCCCCACAGCGCGGTCCAGCCCTCGCCGATCCACTCGGCGAATCCGCCGCCCACCAGCTCGCCCAGCCTGGGTCCGCCCGCGACGACGACGATGAACACTCCCTGCAATCGTCCCCGCATGGCATCGGGCGTGGCTGACTGCAGGATGGTGCTGCGGAAGACTCCGCTGATCGAATCCGACACCCCGGCCAGCAGCAGGCAGGCGGCCGCCGGGATAATCCAGGGACTCATTGCGCCGTCGGACGATTGTCCGGCCAGAATCACCACCAGACCGAATCCGCTGATCGAGGCGCCCCAGCCTACGACGGCCCACTGAACCGCCCGACCCTGCCGGTTCACATGACCGAGCGGGCCGGAGAAAAGACCCGACAGGACAGCGCCGAAGGCTGTGGCGGCAAGCAGGATCCCGACGGTCAGCTCGCCTCCTCCGATGAATGCTGCACCAACGGCGGGAAGCAGCACACGCGGCTGCGCCATCACCATGGCGGCCAGATCGATCAGGAAGGTCATGCGGACGTTGGGCCTCGTCCCCAGATAGCGGAAGCCTTCAAGAACGGTGCCGAGGCCCGCGCGGCGGACCGGCCCTTCCGGCGGCATCGCCGGCAGCCGAAACAGCGCCCACAGCGCTGCGGTGAATGTGACGACGTCGATCGTGTAGGTCCAGCCGTAGCCCACCTGGGCAACCAGGAGACCCGCCAGCATGGGACCCACCGTGAAGGCGAGCCCGAAGGTGATCATGGACAGCGCGTTGGCCGCGGGCAGCAGCTCCGGGCGCACCAGCCGGGGAATGATCGCGGTCCGTGTGGGCTGGTTGATGCCGGCGAAGCCGCTGTGCACGGCGATGAGGCCATAGAGGAGCCATACGTTGTCCGCTCCAGTCCACGCCTGCAGCGCGATGCCGATTGTCGAAGCCCACAGCCCGACGGCGGAGAGCAGGGCTACCCGGCGTCTGTCGTGGGCATCGGCCACCGCCCCGCCATACAGTCCTGCGAAGATCAGGGGGACCAGCGCAAACAGCCCGATCAGGCCTACGTTGAAGCTGGAGCCGGTGATGTCGTACACCTGCAGACTGACGGCGACCAGCGTCAGGTTGGTGCCGATTGCCGACAGTGCCGTGCCGAAGTACATCCTGCGGAAGGCCGGGCTCTCCTTCAGTGGAGTGATGTCGGCGAGGAGTCTGGGCACCGGGTAATCTTACCGGCCAAGCGGTTACCTGCAGCAACAACCTGCCTGCCATTCGGGCACCCGCAAAATGATCAGGCGGCTGACTTTCCCCGCCCAAATCACTATGGTTGCAATCAGCCTCACCTGTCTCCGAGAAGCTCCCGAGGAATCACCATGCTGACCCGCGAAGTCGCCGAAGGAATCCACTGGCTGGAACACGCCCACGTCAACGTCTACTTCGTCGAGCAGGACGGACGGGTGATGATTGTCGACGCCGGCCTGCCCGGCATCTGGCCTCGGATCCGCACCGCACTCAAGGAGCTGGGCTTCGACCATTCGGTTGTAGCCCTTGTGCTGACGCACGGACATTTCGACCATGTGGGGGTGGCTGCCAAACTGCGCAGCCGTTTCCGGGTGCCGATCCTGGTTCACCCCGATGACGCCTACATCGCCGCCCACCCCTACCGCTACAAGCACGAACTGAACAGACTGGCGGTTCCACTGCAGCACCCGGCCAGCCTGCCCATCCTCGGACGAATGACGCTCGCCGGGGCGCTGGCGGTCCGCGGCGTTACCGACACACTGCCGCTGCTACCCGGGATGGCATCCAACCTGCCGGGGACACCGGAGGTGCTGCACGTCCCCGGGCACACCGCGGGTCATGTTGCACTGCACTTCCCGGACCGCCGGACGCTCATTGTTGGAGATGCCCTGGTGACACTTAATCCCTACACGGGCATCAAGGGGCCGCAGATCGTGTCGGGAGCAGCGACGGCAGACTCACCCCAGGCAATGGCATCGCTCGACCAGTTGGCCGGACTTCAGGCGGACAGGATGCTGACCGGACATGGTGAACCCTGGCTCTCCAGTCCCGCCGAGGCTGTAGCGATCGCAAAGCGGATCGGCCCCTCCTAGCGGGCTCAGGCGCTCGGTGAAGCCTCCAGCGCGGCGTCGATCGCCGCCAGCAGCCGGTCGTCGCCGAGAATCCGGAAGTGACCCATCACGTCCAGCTGCACGTTTCTGGCGCCGACCAGTTCGCTGCCGCCGGGGATATGGGGGTCGAACGTCCCGTAGATCGACGTGATGCGCGAGTTCAGGGCGAGATTGGCGCGCAACGCATTCAACGTCCGGTTCCGCGGCGAGAACGCTCGGAGGCTGGGCAGCAGGGCGAACATCGCATAAACCGAGCCCGAGAACGGTGAGTTGACGGCGATGAGCTGGTGCACTCGTGGGGCTGACTCCGGAAGCGTCATGACGTACTTTCCGATCAGCCCGCCCTTGCTATGAGCCAGGAGCACCACGTTGCGGAGGTCGCGTTCGCGCAGGTACTGCGCCACCAGTTCCGCCATCGCCGGAACGCTGCCACGGTTGTATCCGAGCGCGGTCACCGCATGTACGGGATGCCCGCGCTCGTGAAGGTAGGACGCCACGGGGTGCATGAACTGCCAGGGCTCATAAATCCCGGGCAGGAGGATCACCGGCGCGCGGTCTCCGGAGAGCTGGCGCTCAGCGTCACCACGGAAGATGAAGCCCCGAACCTGCCAGTAGGCAACGTACGCGTAATCGAGAGCCCAGGCACCGCCGCGTCTAAGCAGCTGCATGGGGGTCTCCCGCCAGGAATCCTCGGGCAGTTTCCTCGGGGCGGCCATACATCAGCACATGCGGGACATTCGGCACTTCGACGACTCTGGCACCACGGTTGGTTTCAGCCAGCCGCCGGAGCCAGTCGGCGGGCACGATTGGATCCCGTTCGCCGCGCATCAGGACCACGGGACAGGACACTTCCGGCAGGACATCCTCAATGCGATGGTTGATCATCGCCGGAAGGGTCCGCAGGTATGGAACCAGGGAGCGTACGTAGTCGGTGAAAACCATCATGTTCACTGCCGGGGGTTCCCGAAGGGTGTCCTGAGCCAGCCGGAGGGCCTGCATCGCCGCTGAGCGCTCCCGGTTGTTCACCGTGGGTCCCAGCAGCACCAGCTTGTGCACCAGCTCCGGTGCGCGCGCGGCCGCTTCAGCCGCTACCTGGCAGCCCATTGAGTGCCCAACGAGCACGACACCGGACAGCCCAAGTCCGTGCAGCGCGGCCACCACAACCTGTCCCAGCTCCGGCACCGAAAGCGCACGGCGCGGGGACGGCGCGAGGCCGAACCCCGGCAGCTCGATTGCATAGACCGCATTGTTGCGGGACAGTTCCGCGGCGAGGGGCTGGAAGTACCTTGCGGACACACCGATGCCGTGGACCAGCACCACAGGCTGGCCACCGGATCCGGCAGTCCGCACAGTCACCACACAGTTCCCAGCACGCTCCTCGCGTACCTCTTCCCACGGGGCGCGACCCATTCACAACACCTCTCCGGCTCCTGCGCCATTGAACTTCACATCGATCCGTGCTCTACACCAATTTGTCCAGACTAGCCCCTTAGTCTCGCCTTATTATGAATTACTCAAAATAACTGGTTGACTGTTCCCATGACTCAGCTTCCCCCCGCCCAGGAGATGTGGGCTGCGCCCCTCCGCACGGCGGGACGCAGGGTGACAAAGCAGCGATTGGCCGTGCTCGCCGCCGTCGAGCGCCTCCCCCACTCAACCGCCGACGACGTCGTCACGGCAGTGCGTGCCGAACTCGCCGACATCAGCGTGCAGTCGGTTTACGTCGTCCTGTCCGACCTCACTGCCAGCGGGCTGCTGCGCCGGATTGAGCCGCCTTCCTCTCCTGCGCGGTACGAAACGCGGGTGAACGACAACCACCACCACGCTATCTGCACCGGGTGCGGCCGAATCGAGGACGTGGACTGTGCTGTAGGCCATGCGCCCTGCCTCACGCCGCACTGGTCACCCGGGTCGAAGCAGATGACCATCCAGATTGCCGATGTTGTCTACCAGGGCCTCTGCAATGGTTGCCGTGAGGCGGCCCTCGAACACTCCCCCGAACTTCCCGACTAACTCGATAAACACCACCAAGAAGGAGAACGCATGATTGCCAACTTCAGCACCACCCAGTCGGGTGCACCGGTTGTTGACGACAGCAACTCGTCAGCACTGGGCCGCGACGGCGCCATTCCCCTGACCGACCACTACCTGGTCGAGAAGCTTGCCCAGTTCAACCGTGAGCGCGTCCCCGAGCGCGTTGTGCACGCAAAGGGCGGCGGAGCCTTCGGCGTTTTCGAGACTACCGAGGACGTCAGCAAGTACACCAAGGCTGCGCTGTTCCAGCCGGGCGTGAAGACCGAAACCCTCCTACGTTTCTCCTCCGTGGCCGGCGAGCAGGGCTCCCCCGATACCTGGCGCGACCCCCGCGGATTCGCCCTGAAGTTCTACACCAGCGAGGGCAACTACGATCTCGTGGGCAACAACACCCCGGTGTTCTTCATCCGCGACGGCATCAAGTTCCCGGACTTCATCCACTCGCAGAAGCGCCTCCCCGGCTCCAACCTGCGCGACGCAGACATGCAGTGGGACTTCTGGACCCTGTCCCCCGAGTCGGCCCACCAGGTCACCTGGCTCATGGGCGACCGCGGCCTGCCCGCTTCATGGCGCACCATGAACGGCTACGGCTCGCACACCTTCATGTGGATCAACGCGGCCGGCGAGAAGTTCTGGGTTAAGTACCACTTCAAGTCCAACCAGGGCCATGAGACGCTCACCGTCGATGAGGCCGAGGCGCTGGCAGGCTCGGACGCCGACCACCACATCCGCGACCTGTACGAGAACATCGAGCAGGGCAACTTCCCGAGCTGGGACCTCAAGGTCCAGGTCATGCCTTATGACGACGCGAAGAACTACCGCTTCAACCCGTTCGACCTCACCAAGGTCTGGCCGCACGGCGACTACCCGCTGATCCCGGTCGGCAAGCTGACCCTGAACCGCAACCCGGAGAACTACTTCGCGCAGATCGAGCAGGCAACGTTCGCGCCGTCGAACTTTGTCCCCGGTATCGCGGCTTCCCCGGACCGCATGCTGCAGGCGCGCATCTTCTCCTACGCGGATGCACACCGCTACCGTGTGGGCACCAACCACGCGCAGCTGCCGGTGAACGCCCCGAAGAACGACGTGCGGAACTACTCCAAGGACGGCGCCGCCCGCTTCTTCTTCAACTCTCCGCAGACCCCGGTCTACGCGCCTAACTCCGTGGGCGGACCTGCCGCTGATCCGGCACAGTACGGACCGCACGGCGGTTGGGAGAACGACGGCGACCTGGTACGCGCCGCTCACAGCCTCCACGCTGAGGACGACGACTTCGGCCAGGCCGGCACGCTGTACCGCGAGGTGTTCGACGAGACGCAGAAGGCACGCTTCCTCGAGACCATCACCGGTGCCGTAGGCGGCGTCACCATCGCGGACATCCGCGAGCGCGCAATCCAGTACTGGACCAACGTCGACGCCGATCTTGGCGCCAAGCTGCGCGCCAACCTGGGCGCCGGCGGCGGCACTGCCGACACCCCGGCAGAGGCTGCGAACAAGTTCTAGCGCACTCAGCCACAGCACAATGAAGGGCGGGCCCATCTGGGCCCGCCCTTTTTGTTGTCCATCGACCGGTCGGAATTGACGCCTTCCTCGACCGGAACCCGTTATTCCTGCCCGGTGGATGCGCTCACAGCGGTGGTGATCAGCTGCAGGAACTGGTCAACCAGCATGTCCAGGGCCTTGCCGACCGCCTCCGGGTCATGGTTCAGGACGTAGTCGTACTGGAGCCCGTATAGGCCGGCACTGAATACCCGGGATGCCGTTTCCGCCCGGTCCCGAGCCATGCCCTGGCTTATCAGCCAGTCGGTGGTGAACGAGTACCAGTACTGGAATTTTTCCACTGCGCTGCCGCGAGGGTGCGGACTGGCGGCGTCCTGCACTGCTGCCTCGAATTCGAGCCGCTGCAGGTTGCGGTTACGGTCTGCCAGCAGCCACTTCCAGGACTCGAGTATCCAGTTCCGGAACTCCTCCCGGGAGAGTTCCGCAGGGTTCCCGAGCTTCAGGGTGTCGTGGCGCGCCTCAATGTGCCTGACGATCTCATTGACGAGTTCCTCACGGTTGCCGAAGTGATACACCAGAACGTAACTGCTGATGCCCAGGCCGTCGGCCAGCGTTCGGAAACTCAGGCTCGCGAAGGTCTTGTCGAGCAGGTAGTCGACAATCTGATCAAGCAGTTCGTTCTTACGTTCCGGTTTGGGAGGGCGCGCCATGGCTGAATCTTACCCGCCGGTAGCGCGCCCTCCCTGCTGGGGTTACCGTACGCCCCGAGCCGCATCCTCCCGCTCAGGCTCCGCGGAGCCTTCTACTGCCAACCGCGAATGGGTCCGGCCGTAGGCGAAGTAGATGGCAAAGCCCACCACTAGCCAGATACCGAAGAACACCCAGGTCACTGTGGCGAGGTTCAGCATGAGGTACAGGCAGAGGATCGCGGACAGCACCGGAAGGATGCTGCCGAACGGAACCCGGAAGGACGGAGTAAGGTCCGGCCGCTTCCTGCGCAGCACGAGAATGCCGATGCTGACGGCAACGAAGGCGGAGAGCGTACCGATGTTGATCATTTCGGCGAGCAGCTCCACCTCGGTAAAACCGGCCAGGAGGGCAACGACGACGCCGCACAGGATCTGGGTGCGTGCCGGGGTGCTGTGCTTGTCGGAGGTGCGGCTCAGGTTCCGCGGCAGAAGGCCGTCCCGGCTCATGGCGAAGACTACGCGCGCCAGGCCCATGAGCAGCACCATGATGACGGTGGTGAGCCCGATCAGGCTTCCCACCGAGATGATGCCGGCAGCCCAATCGGCCCCCACGAGCTGGAACGCGGTGGCAAGCGAGGGATTCTCGGAGGCTGCGAGGTCGCGGTACGAGACCATGCCGGTCACGGCGAGGGTGACCAGGATGTACAGCACGGTGACCAGCGCCAGTCCGCCGAAGATACCGCGCGGCAGGGTCTTCTGGGGGTTCTTGACCTCCTCGGCCGAGGTTGCCACGACGTCGAAGCCGATGAAGGCGAAGAACACCAGGGCCGCACCCGAGATGATGCCGGTGAAGCCGTAGACGGCGGGGTTGGCACCGCTGAGGAAGGACAGGAACGGCTGGGTGGTCCAGCCGCCCTCAAGCTCCGCCGGGGGCTGCGAAGCCGGGACGAACGGGCTGTAGTTCTCACCGTTGACGTAGAAGAAGCCGGCGACGATCACAAACAGGACGATCGCGATCTTGATGATGGTGAAGATGTTGTTGACGCGCGCGGAGAGCTTTGTTCCGAGCACCAGGATCAGGGTGAAGATGGCCACGATGATCAGCGGGCCCCAGTAGACGGTGATCCCCAGAACGTTGATCTGCGACGGAACGTCGAGGTTCAGGACGGCGAAGAGGTCGCTGAGGTACACGCCCCAGAACTTCGCGATGACGGCGCCGGCCATCAGCAGTTCCAGGATCAGGTTCCAGCCGATAATCCAGGCAAGCAACTCGCCCATCGTCGCGTAGGTGAACACGTACGCGCTTCCCGCCACGGGAAGAGCGGTGGCGAATTCGGCGTAGCACATGATGGCCAGGGCGCAGGTGATGGCAGCCAGTACGAACGAGACTGTCACGGCTGGACCGGCGTTGAAGGCGGCGGCCTGCGCGCCCACGGAGAAGATGCCGGCGCCGACTGCTACGGCGACGCCCATGATCATGAGGTCCCAGGTGCTTAGTGACCGCTTGAGTGTGCGGCCCTTCTCACCCGAATCTGCGATCGATTGTTCGATCGACTTGGTACGGAAAAGATTCACGGAAAGAGTGTCCTTCATGAGGAAAATTGACCGCTCAATCCTAGTGATGCAAGACGAAAGGCCCGCATTGGTCTCACTATTCGAGACCGATGCGGGCCTTGCGCCCTGAGGCTACTTCCCGGCGCGCACGGGCTCGGATGTCCGGAGTTCCTGGGCGTCGCCGGCGGCGGTGAGACGTGCGCCTTCCACGTCCACATCCGGCAGGATTCGATCCAGCCACTTGGGCAGCCACCAGGCGGCCCGGCCCAGCAGGTGCATAGCTGCCGGGATGAGGGTCATGCGGACCACGAAGGCGTCGAGCAGGACACCGAACGCGAGCCCGAAGCCGATCGGTCGGACCATGGTCAGGTGGGAGAAGACGAAACCGGCGAATACCGAGACCATGATGATCGCGGCGGCTGTCACGACGCGTGCGCCGTGGCTGAAGCCCACTCGAACGGCTTCCTTCGCCGGACGTCCATGGACGAAGGACTCCCGCATGCCGGAGACCAGGAACATCTGGTAGTCCATCGCCAGGCCGAACAGTACGCCGATCAGGATGATGGGCAGGAAGCTCAGGATGGGACCGGGGTTGTTCACACCGAAGACATCCCCGAACCAGCCCCACTGGTAGATGGCAACCGTTGCACCGAAGCTGGCCAGGAGCGAGAGCAGGAACCCTGCCGTGGCGATCAGCGGAACCAGGATTGAACGGAAGACCAGCAGCAGCAGGATCAGCGACAGCCCGACGACGATGCCCAGGTAGAGCGGCATCGCCTCCATGAGCTTGGCGGATACGTCGATGTTCGCGGCCGTCTGGCCGGTCACCGACACTGTGACACCCGTTGCGTCCTCGATGGAGGCCGCCTCCGCACGCAGGTCACGCACCAGGTTCTCGGTGCTCTCACTCGCCGGCCCCTCCTCCGGGAGGACCTGGTAAATCGCGGTGCGTCCGTCGTCGCTCATGCCCGCGGGCACCGCTGCGGCGACGTCGTCGACGGCGGCAAGTGCGTCGGCAACGTCAAGCTGGAGGTCAGTGCGTTCGCCCTCGTCGTCGATTTCGGGCATTTCGCCCACCACAAGGAGCGGACCGTTAGTGCCCTCGCCGAACTCCTCCCCCACGATGCTGTAAGCCCGGTAGGCGGTAGAGTCGGCCGGTTCGGAACCGCCGTCGGGCAGTCCGACGCGCAGGTCCATTGCGGGCAGCGCAAGCACAGCCAGTGCGACGACGCCGCCAAGGACGGTGAGGACGGGCCGGCGGGTGACCGCGCCGCCCCAGCCCCGTCCGGCTGCGTAGGAATCGTCGGCAGTGTGCTCTGCGGCTTCCTGCGCTCCCGCCCCTTCCGCTTCCGCCTTCTGCCAGCGGCGCTTCGAGATGACCCGCCGGCCCATCAATCCGAGCAGTGCCGGGGTCAGGGTCAGGGCGACGAGCACGGCGACGGCGACGGTCCCGGCTGCAGACATGCCCAGGATGGTGAGGAACGGCAGGCCCGGAACGGCCAGCGCCGCGAGCGCAATGATGACCGTGATGCCGGCGAAGAGGACGGCGTTTCCGGCGGTGCCGGTGGCACGGGCAATCGACTCCTGCATCGGCATCCCGCGCAGCAGCTGCGTGCGGTGGCGGTTGACGATGAACAGCGAGTAGTCGATTCCGACGGCGAGGCCCAGCATCAGCGCGAGGACCGGCGAGATGGAGCTCATCTGGATCACACCGGTGAGGGCGAAGGTGATGCCGACGCCCACTCCCACGCCGACAATGGCCATGAGCAGCGGCAGCCCCGCAGCAATGAGGGTGCCGAGCATGACGATCAGGACCAGTGCGGCAACCGCCAGGCCAATGACCTCTGCCGGACCGAAGATCTCGGATATGTCAGAGACGATTTCCTTGCTGTACTCGACGTTGACGCCGGTTTCCGCTGCGGGGTCAGCGGCTTCCTGGACGCCTTCGCGGGTTTCGGGAGTGATTGCGTCGACGGACGAGGTGAACTGCACGCTTGCGACGGCGGTGCTTTCGTCGTCGGACACGAACTGCACGCCGGAGGACGCTTCAAGCTGGCGCTCGCCGCGGTCGAGATCGGCGCGCCCGGCTTCGAGCTCTGCCTGTCCCTCCGCGATCTGCTCGCGCTGGGCATCGATCTCGGCCTGGGCGGCGTCAAGCTGGGCCTCGGTCGCCTCTGCCTGGGGTCCGGGCAGGAACTGCCGGGCCGCCTCGAACTGGGCGCGCTGCTCATCGAGCTGTGCCTGTCCCTGCTCAAGCTGGGCCTCGCCGTCGCTGAGCTGCTGCGCACCGGCGTCGAGCTCGTCACGGCCGCTCTGCAGTTCCTCGCGGCTGTCGGCAAGCTGTTGGGCCGTGGCGAAGGGGTTGATCACCGCTTCGACGCCCTCAAGCTCGGCCACATCCTCGAGGGCGGAGCTGACGGCGTCGCGCTGTTCCTCGGTGAAGGCGCCGTCCGGGTTCTGGAAGACGATGGTGCCCATTCCGCCCACGGCGTCGGGCATGTCTTCCTTCAGCTGGTCGAGGACCCGCTGGGATTCGGTGCCCGGGATGGTGAAGTTGTTGCTCAGGGTGCCGGAGAAGGCGACGGCGGAGCTTCCCACGGCGACCATGATGGCCAGCCAGGCAGACACTACCCACCAGCGGCGGCGATAGGCGAAGGAACCAAGTCGGTACAGGAGAAATGCCATGGTGATGTTCGTCCCGGGCTAGAGGGTTGGATGTGAGAAGCCGTCGCGCATCATGGTCAGCGTGGCGACGATGTGATTTTCGAGGATGTTTGCGGAGGTCTCGTCGGGGTGGTCGCTGGCGGCCCATTCACGCATGGCCGCCTTCGCGCAGGACAGCAGCGATCCGACAAGCGCGTGGATGTAGAGAGCTGAAGCTTCTCCCTGCAGCCGGTCTTCGACGGCGGCGATGATGCGTGCTTCTGCCCGCTCCCAGGCGAGCAGCTGGGTCCCCAGCAGGTCAGGGTTGTTGGCAGCCATGCGGAAAAGGTCGCCGCAGTCCTTGAGATTCTCGGCCTTGGTGGTGGCAGCGAGGGCGGCGATCATCGCGTCCAGGATCGGTTCGTCTCTTGGCCGCGCAGCAAGTTCGGCGGCAGCCCGATCGAGGAAGGCTTCGGTCGAAACGCTGAGCGCCTCTTCAGGGCTGTGGAAGTAGTTGAAGAAGGTGCGCCGGGAGATGTTGGCGCGTTCGGCTATCTGCTCGGCGGTGAAAGCACCGAGCCCCTCCGAACGCGCCAGGTCAAGAGCGGCTTGAGCGATGGCGCGTCGGGTATCACGCTTGTTCTGCTCTCGACGGCTCGTCAACTGTTGAGTCACATATTTACACTACGTGCAATTTTGCACGCAGTGCAATGATCGGCCGCGTTGCGTCGCTCACATAGGAGCCGTGTCCTTCAGCTCGACGAGCTGGATAAGGTTTCCGCACGTGTCATCAAGAACGGCGACGACTGCAGTGCCGATGTCCATGGGCTGCTGGGTGAAGACGACACCGAGCCCGGTCAGCCGGTCATATTCGGCTGCAAGGTCGTTCACTGCGAACTGCGCCAGGGGAATGCCGTCCTCAACCAAAGCATCGCGGTAGGGCTTCACCGCCGGGTGGCCCGCCGGTTCCAGGAGTAGCTCAGGACCTTCCGGCGCTTCGGGTGATACGACGGTGAGCCAGAAGTCATCCCCAAGAGGGATGTCATGGCGCTTCTCGAAACCCAGCACGTTGGTATAGAAGTCCAGGGCTGCGCGCTGGTCGTCGACGAAAACACTGGTGAGGGCGATTCTCATGGGAGGTTCCTTTCGATGGGCCAGCGACGAGCAATGCCAGCAATGGGTTCTGGGTTGAAGTAATGGAGCTTGGAGCGCCCACGGCGTTCGGTGGTGACCAGTCCGGCCGCCTCGAGCACAGCGAGATGCTGCGAGATGGCCTGGCGCGTGCTGGTGATGCCATGGCGCATGGTCAGCACGGTGCAAATCTCGAACAGCGTCCGCCCGTCCCGCGCGGCGAGCTCATCAAGGACGAGGCGCCGTGTCTCGTCGTCGAGCGCCCGGAACACGTCTGTCATGCCTCTCATGATAGGCAAGTACACACTTGCATATCAAGAGGTCTATGGAGCGGCAATAGGCTTGGCGGGTGCAGATTCAGCAGCTGGTTGAGACTATGGAGCGGCGGCAGATTGCGCTTTACCTGCTGGCATTGGCCTGCGGAGCTGCTCTCGGAGCAATCTTCCCCGCCCTATCGGGGCCCTTCGAGTCTTCAATCAATACGGTGTTGGGTCTGCTGCTCTTCGCGACCTTCCTCGGGATTCCCTTCGGGAACATGGGCCGCTCCGTGAAGGACTGGCGATTCATGGGAGCGATCCTGACGCTGAACTTCCTGCTTGTGCCGCTCGTGGTGTTCGGGCTGTCGCGGTTTGTGGCGGATAACCAGGCCCTGTTGATCGGTGTGCTGCTGGTGCTGCTGACTCCCTGCGTTGACTATGTGATTGTCTTCTCGGGCCTGGCCGGAGGCGCGAGCGACCGGCTCCTGGCCGCTGCTCCGATCCTGATGCTCGCGCAGATGGCGCTGCTCCCGCTCTACCTGCTGCTGTTTGCGGGCCAGGGCGTCGTTTCCGAGATCGAGCCCGGCCCGTTCCTCGAAGCGCTGCTCGTTCTGATCGTTCTTCCACTCATCCTCGCGGCGCTGACCCAGAAGTGGGCCGGGCGGGCGGTTGCGGGACGTACCGTGATGACGATCATGCAGGGAGCCATGGTTCCGCTGATGATGGCCACGCTCGCCGTCGTCGTCGGCTCCCAGATCGCCCGTGTAGGGCAGGACATCACTTCCCTACTGGCGGTGATTCCGCTGTACGCGGCGTTCCTCGTGATCATGGTTCCGCTCGGCCTGGCCGTTGCGCGGATGGCGAAGTTGAACCCGCCGTCCAGCACTGCGGTGATCTTCAGCGGGGGGACGCGTAACTCACTGGTGGTGCTCCCGTTGGCTCTGGCGCTGCCGGAAACCCTGTCCCTGGTCGCGCTGGTCGTGATGACGCAGACCCTCGTGGAACTGATTGGCATGCTGGCCTACGTCCGGTTCATTCCGCGCCTTATGGCTCGCTGACCCTTCCGTACCAGAGCACCTACCGGATGGGCACGGCCTTGCCCGCCAGCGAATTTCCGATCGCACGGTTCACCACCGGGAGACCCGACAGAGCCAGCATCACCCGGCGCAGCACCAGTTCAGCGTTCGACGACGGCAGGAACCACCGCGCCGCACGCCGGCCCGTCTCCTGCCTGTCCCGGACAACAGGCATCCACTCGCGTTGGTACGCTTCGCACCCCTCGGGGATTGAGGAAGCCTCTGCGAGGTGGGTGGCCAGGACGCGCGCACCTGCGACGGCGAGCGAAGCGCCCTGCCCTGCGAGCAGCGAAACAGCCTGGCATGCATCACCCACCAGGACAACCCGCCCGCTGTGCCAGCGGTCCAGGTGAACCTGGGCAACGACGTCGTAATAGAGATCCTCCGGCGCCCGGGCGAGCGCGCGCGGTGCCAGCCACCCGGCCCCGGCGAATTCCCACTGCAGGGCCGCCCTGCGATCCACGGGCAGGATCGGCGACGGGTCCCGGTGCACCAGGAAGGCCGCCACCCGATTGTCCCTCAACCCGTACAAGCCGAGCTGGCGGTTCTTGGTATCCGTGAGGGCAAAGCGGCCGCCGACCTGCTCGGCGATTCCGGGATCACTGAACATGTAGGCGGCCGTGTGGAAGCCCAGGTAGCGGATGAACCGGACCTCAGGCCCGAACACCGCCTCCCGCACGGCCGAATGGATACCGTCCGCGCCCACCAGCAGGTCGGCCTCGACAACGGAGCCGTCGGACGCAGCGACGCGCACGCCGTCGGGCCCGTTCTCCACCCCCTGCAGGGCAGTGCCATACGCGAGCCGAACGGATGGGGGCAGGATCTGCCGAAGAACGGCCTCCAGGTCCGGCCGCATGATGCTGAGCAGCCTGCCGTCCACCAGGTCCGCGAAGCGCTTGAAACTCAGCTTGCCCGTGACGCGGCCTGCGGAATCGAGGTAGGTTGCCTCCTCAATGGGATACGCACAGGCAAGCAGGGCCGGCAGGATCCCCATGTTCTCCGCGGCGTCATACCCCGGCCCGAAGAAGTCCATCATGTAGCCGCTTGTACGCGGGCCGTCGCTTCTCTCGAGGACGGTGATGTCCCAGCCTGCACGGGCGAGGTCACCCGCAGTGGCAAGACCGGCGATCCCGGCGCCGACGACGATGGCCTTCACGGTTCAATCCTTCCCGATCTTCCGCACGGGAAACAGAGGGACATCGGGTGCCGGATCGAACTGCGGGACGCTACTCCCCGCGGGAGATCGCGATCATCTCCTCACGTGGCACAAGCTTCACGCGCTCGCGGATCAGGTCCGGCAGACTGCCGTCCCCGTGGACGTAGTTAGCGCCGAGCTTGAGCTCATGGGCATCCAGCTTCAGCCAGCCCTCCCACGTGGTGTAGCGGACGCCGCGCTCCTCGAGGAGGTTGATGATGGCGTCTTCATCCGGGTGTTCGGCCGGCGGCAGGTTCAACCGGTCCTCCAGCAGGAACCCGATGGTCTCGAGCGCGTCACCCTTGGTGTGGCCGATCAAGCCGACGGGACCACGCTTGATCCAACCGGTGCAGTAGATTCCGGGCACCGGGTTGCCGGATTCGTCGATGACCCGCCCACCCTCGTTGGGGATGACGCCGGCGCGATCGTCATAGCCGACCTCGGGCAGCTCCGAGCCGAAGTAGCCGATCGCCCGGTAGACGGCCTGAACCGGGTAGTCGAGGAACTCTCCAGTGCCCTCCACGGAGCCGGCACCGTTGAGCCGGGTCCGCTCGAAGCGGATGTTGGCCACCTTGCCGGGTGTCTCCGGCGAATCGGTGATCTCGACCGGGCTGTGGAGGAAGTGGAGGTGGAGGCGGCGGGATGCCGTGAACTCGGACGGATCCTCGGGCTGCTCAACCAGCCAGTTGGTTAGGGTCTTGACCATGGTCTTGGTCTGGTTGTTGCTGGCGATCTGCTGCTCGGAAGCCTCGTCGAAGTCGAAGTCCTCCGGGTACAGCACGATGTCGACGTCACGGGAGTGCGAGAGCTCGCGCAGCTCAAGCGGCGTGAACTTCACCTGAGCGGGACCGCGGCGGCCGAAGACATGCACGTCGGTGACGGGTGAGCGCTTCAGCGCTTCGTAAACGTTCTGGGGAATTTCCGTGACCAGCAGGTCATCGGCATGCTTGGACAGGACCCGCGCAATGTCCAGTGCGACGTTGCCATTGCCGATGACAGCGATCTCCCGGGCGTCCAGGGGCCAGTCGCGGTCCACGTCGGGGTGGCCGTCGTACCAGGAGACAAAGTCCGCGCCGCCAAAGGAGCCTTCGAGCTCGATGCCGGGAATGTTGAGGTCGGCGTCCTTCACCGCACCGGTGGCGAAGATGACCGCATCGTAGAAGGTGCGGAAGTCCGACAGCGTCAGGTCGCGTCCGTAGTTCACGTTTCCAAGGAAACGGATATCACCTCGGTCCAGCACCTTGTGCAGGGCAGTGACAATGCCCTTGATACGCGGGTGGTCGGGTGCAACGCCGTAGCGGATCAGGCCGTAGGGCGCTGGGTACTGGTCAAAGAGGTCGATCGAGACCTCGAAGTCCCCGCCCTGCACCTCCTGCGACTTGGTCAGGATGTCTGCGGCATAGACACCGGCCGGGCCTGCGCCGATGATGGCGACCCGAAGCGGACGGGCCGACGTCGTGCTGGACACTGATGCGCCTTCTTCCCTATGGATAAGCGTGCGGACTTGATGTACGCGCATTAGCGCACAATTTACTATTCTAAATCCCTCTGCTTCGCGCGTCGAAAAGCAGTGGTGCCGCTCACTGAACCGGGTGGGATGAAATTGGAGAACAGGAGGAACGGAAGGAGGAATAGGAACCGCCCTGCATCAGTTGGCAAGCTTGTGAGCCGTACCCGCGTCGATGTCCCCCGCCCCGCCCGCAGCGAAAACGCGACCGGGATCCTGTTCGGTGTCGGGGCGTACGGCCTGTGGGGATTACTCCCCCTCTACTTCCTGATCCTGCTGCCTGCCACGGCCGTGGAGATCGTTGCCAACCGGGTGCTGTGGTCGCTGATTTTCTGTGCCCTGCTGCTCACCGCCCTGCGCTCGTGGAAGTCCGTCCGCGCCGCTCTCGCGAAACCGAAGGTGCTAGGGACCCTGACCGTCGCCGCCCTCCTGATCGCCATCAACTGGTTCGTGTACACCTACGGCGTCACCAACGGCCACGCTATCGAGGCGTCGCTCGGCTACTTCATCAATCCGATCGTTTCGGTGTTGCTTGGCGTACTTGTTCTCCGCGAACGGCTTCGCGCGCTGCAGTGGGCCGCCGTCGCGCTGGGACTGGTCGCCGTCGTCGTACTGGCTGTGGGGTACGGCAATGTGCCGTGGATTGCCCTGGCACTCGCGTTCTCATTCGGTTTCTATGGCTTCGTGAAGAAGCGCATCGGCCCAAGCGTGGACGCCGTGGCGAGCCTCAGCATCGAGACGGCAGTCCTGACGCCGATTGCTGCCGCAGTGATGATCTGGCTGACCCTCTCGGGCGGAGCGACCCTCCTGACCGAGGGACCCGCACACTTCTGGATCATGGCTGCCTCCGGCGTGATCACCGCTGTTCCCCTGATCTTCTTCGGCGCAGCTGCGCGCCGGCTGCCGCTGACGACCGTCGGAATGCTGCAGTACCTCGCACCGGTCCTGCAGTTCATCCTCGCGCTCACGGTGTTCCGCGAGGAGATGCCGCTCGAGCGCTGGATTGGGTTTGGGTTGGTGTGGGTGGGCCTCGCGCTCCTCACCGTGGACATGGTCTGGACGGTACGGAAGAACGCGAAGCCCCGCGGGCGCCAACTGCAGGAGCAGCCGGCCAACGCCTGAACGACTGTCTAAAATAACGACGGCGGCCGTCACCTTCGCGCTCGAAGGTGACGGCCGCCGTCGTTATTCCCTGCGTACCTGCCTATTTTGTCTATTCAGCGATTTCCAGCGCAGGGGTGTCGTTGCGCAGTGTCTCGCCCCGGAAGAAGCCGGGATGCGTGCGCCGCACCAGGAGCATCACGAGGATGCCCAGCGCGATGATGCCGACGCCGATCACGAACACCAGACCCACTCCGAAGACCTCCGAACCGCTGCCGAAGGCCGGGTCCCAGCTGTCGACGGCGGTCTGCAGGAAAACGATCACCAGGCCGACGCCGCCGAGCAGCGGGGCGAGGAACCGGAAGACGAAGTTCCGCGCGGAGGTGAAAGCCGTGCGGCGGAAGTACCAGACGCAAGCCAGCGCGGTCAGGCCGTAGTAGAAGCAGATCATCAGGCCGAGGGCCATGATCGTGTCGTTCAGGACGTTGTCGCTGATGATCCGCATCAACGAGTAGAAGCCGGCCGAGATAACGCCGGCCACCACCGTGGCGAAGACCGGGGAGCGGAACTTGGGGTGCACCGACCCGAACTTCTCCGGCAGGGCCTTGTAGTAGCCCATGGCCAGCAGACTTCGTGCAGGCGACAGGAAGGTCGACTGCAGGGATGCGGCGCAGCTGGACAGGACTGCGAGCGAGAGCAGGATGGCGAAGGGGCCCATCACCGGTGCAGCGAGCGCTGCGAACACGTTCTCGGAGATGTCCGCATTGTTCAGGCCGAGGCCCTCTGTTCCGACGCCGGCAAACATCACCGTGGCGATTGCACCCAGCAGGTAGATTCCAAGCACAACGAGGGCGGTGACCGCGGCGGCGGCACCGGCGGTCCGCTTGCCGTTCCGGGATTCCTCGCTGACGGTGAGGCAGACGTCCCAACCCCAGAAGGCGAAGATGGAGAGGGACAGGCCCAGCGCGAAGGACGAGAAGCTGTCAATGGCGAACGGGTTGAACCAGTCCCAGCTGAATGCGATGGAGCCGATTGCGGCACCCTGGCTGATCCGGGCGAAGGCAGCAATGACAAACCAGGCCAGCACGGCCACCTGAAGCCCCACCAGAACGTACTGGACCGCCTTGGTGGTCTTGACGCCACGGCAGGAAACCCAGACTGCGGCACCCACGAACACCAGGCAGGTCAAGATATTGAGCCAGCGGACGCCAGCCAGATCTGCGATGGACTCCTGGCCGGTGAGCTGGGCGAGGAAGAGATAGAAGAAGTCGACGGCGACGCCTGCCAGGTTGGACAGGACAATGATGTTCGCGGCCAGGAGGCCCCATCCGCCGATCCAGCCGATGTAGGGACCGAACGCCTTGGTCACCCAGGTGAACGTGGTTCCGCTGTCGGGGGTGTCGGCGTTCAACTCGCGGTAGCCGAGTGCCACAAGGAACATCGGGATGAACCCGACGATGAAAATGGCCGGCAGATACACGCCGATGCTCTGCACGGTGGGGCCTAGCGTGCTGGTTAGCACGTAGGCGGGAGCGATGGTGGAGATACCGATGACAACCAAGGCGAGCAGCCCAAGCTGCCCCGCCTTCAGTCCTTTGCCGGAGAGCCGGCCGGTGCCGTCTGCGGCGCCGCTTCGCACTTCCGTAGTGCTCATGGGGGTCCTTACCTAGATGTAGGGCTGCATGATCGCGGCGCGGGAGCAGGTGGACCACTGTCACCGAGATCACATCTAAAACGAATTGCGTTCGTTTAGTATGGGCCCCCTTCGACCGGAATGCAACAGGAGTCTCATTCTTTATCGACATCGTTTGCTTAACGAATATCGTTATTAAGGAAGTTCAATAACACCGGCGAAAGGACTGGTTTGAATGGGAAATCTACTGAAGCACGCCGACCGTGGCGCCGCTCTGGGAATTGCGATCATCCTCGCTCTTGTTGCCGGCACGATCTCCGTAGCTGTCGCCCTCAAGGTCATCGAGCCCGGCCCCACAACTATGAGTGTTCCGCTCAACAACCTGCAGCCACCCGCGCTGGAACCCGTTCCGGGCGTCGAGGCAGCCTCCTTCTCCACAGCGGAGGTTACGCTGAGCACCCTGACCACTGCTGAAAGCTGGTTATTGGGCGCCGCAACGGCGTTGGGGTTCCTGGCCGCCATCATTGCCGTGGGCACCGCCGCGTGGCTGGGGTGGCGGATCTTCCGACGGACGCCGTTCACGCGCCGCCTGCCGCTCCTCATCGCACTCTCCGGTATTGCCATCATGGTCAGCGGTACGGTGGGTTCCCTGCTGCATGCTTTCGGCGTGCATGCCGTGCTCGACAGGATCGACCTGTTGCCAGCTGATAGGGACGGCACAATCTTCCTCATGGAACTCGATCTCACCCCGCTCGCGGCCGGCCTGGCTGTAGCGCTGGTTGCCGGAGCCTTCGAAACCGGTTACCGGCTGAAGAGGGACACGGACGGGCTGGTCTAGGAATGGCAGGCAAGGAAATCGAGGACACGGGAATCCATTGCCGCCTCGATGAACTGCTCGCCGCCCGCGGGATGACGTTGACCGAGCTCGGACGGCGCGTGGACATGAGCATCGTGAACCTGTCGATCCTCAAGAACGACAGGGCGCGGGCCATCCGGTTCTCCACACTGCGCGCGATCTGCGAGGTGCTCGGGTGCGAGGTGGGCGACCTGCTTGAGGTGCGTAAGAAGGGCTAGACGTACGACGGCGGCCTGCCGGGATCCCCGGCAGACCGCCGTCGTTGTAATTGATGCGGGCGAAGGATTACTTCACGGCGCGGATAGCGGCCTCGAGCACGTCGAGGCCGTCGTTCAGGAGCTCCTCGCCGATGACCAGCGGAGGCAGCAGGCGGACCACGTTGCCGTAGGTGCCACAGGTGAGGATGATGACGCCTTCCTGGAGGCAGGCGGCGGCGATTGCCTTGGTGGCTACCGCGTTGGGCTCTTTGGTGCCGGGCTGGACGAATTCGACGGCGAGCATTCCGCCGCGGCCGCGCACCTCGCCGATGATTCCGGTTTCCTCCTGCAGGGCCTTGAGCCGGCCGACCACGATCTCCTCGATCCGGCGGGCGCGGCCCGAAAGGTCCTGCTGCTCCATCGTCTCGATAGCAGCAAGGGCAGCGGCGCAGGCCACCGGGTTTCCGCCGTAGGTTCCGCCCAGACCACCCGGGTGGACGGCATCGAGCAGGTCAGCCCGTCCCGTCACTGCCGAAAGCGGCATACCTCCGGCAATGCCCTTGGCCATGGTGATGAGGTCGGGCACGACGCCCTCGTGGTTCACGGCGAACCACTCGCCGGTGCGGCAGAAGCCTGACTGGACCTCGTCGGCGATGAACACGATGCCCTTTTCCTTCGCCCAGGCGGACAGCGCCGGCAGGAATCCGTCAGCGGGAACAATGAAGCCGCCCTCGCCCTGTACCGGCTCGATGATGATCGCTGCCAGCGATTCGGCCCCAATTTGCTTCTCCATCATGGTGATGGCGCGCTTGGCTGCTTCCTCGCCCGTGATCGAGGGGTTTTCCTCCCGGAAGGGGTAGCTCATGGGCAGCCGGTAGACCTCGGGTGCGAAGGGGCCGAATGTCCCGTCCGGACCCGCCTTGTAGGGCAGCGACTTTGCGGTCAGCGCCATGGTGAGGTTGGTGCGGCCGTGGTACGCGTGGTCGAACGCGGCAACAGCGGACCGGCCGGTTGCCAGGCGCGCGATCTTGATTGCGTTCTCCACGGCTTCCGCGCCGGAGTTGAAGAGCACGGTGCGCTTCTCGAAATCGCCCGGGGTCAGCTCGGCGAGCTTCTCGGCGACGGCGATGTAGCCCTCGTAGGGGGTGACCATGAAGCAGGTGTGCGTGAAGTGCTCAACCTGATCCTTCACAGCGCCGACGACGGCGGGATCGGACGCACCGACGCTGGTCACCGCGATGCCGGAGCCGAAGTCGATGAAGGAGTTGCCGTCGACATCGTGCACGATGCCGCCGTCGGCGTCGGCAACGTACACCGGCACGCCTGAGGAGACGCCCTTGGCGACGACGGCGGAGCGTCGCGCGTTGAGTGCGGTGGATTTGGGCCCGGGGAAGTCGCCCGTGATACGGCGCTTCTGCTCAAGCCGGAACTGCGGCTGGATTGCCTGTGTTGTCATGGGATGTCCTTTCTGGTGAGCGGCGGAACTAGGCGTCCAGGGCGCTCATGACGTGCTTGATGCGGGTGTAGTCCTCCACCCCGTACATGGAGAGATCCTTGCCGTAGCCGGAGCTCTTGAACCCGCCGTGCGGCATTTCGGCGGTGAGGAGGATGTGGGTGTTGATCCAGACGGCGCCGAAGTCCAGGTCACGGGACAGGCGCATGGCGGTGCCGTGGTCGGTGGTCCAGACGCTGGAGGCTAGCGCGTACTCGACATCGTTGGCCATCTCAAGTGCTTCGTCCTCGGTGGTGAACTTCTGCACGGTGATGATTGGGCCGAAGGTTTCCTTCTGCACGATGTCGTCGGTCTGCTGCGCGCCGGTGATGATGGTGGCCTCGTAGAAGTAGCCCTTGTCACCGGAGCGCTTGCCGCCGATGGCGACGGAGCAGTGCGACGGCAACGCGTCCATGACCGCGTTCACGGCATTGAAATGGTTGATGTTGTTCAGCGGACCGAAGTAGTTTTTCGAGTCGTCGGGATCACCGGTGGTAAGGGTCTTGGTGTGTTCCACCATGGCGGCCACGAGGTCGTCGTGCGCCGAATCCTGAACCAGCACGCGGGTGATCGCGGTGCAGTCCTGGCCTGCGTTGAAGAAGGCGAACTCCGCGATCGCGGCGGCCGTCCTCTTTAGGTCGGCGTCTGCGAAGACGATTGCGGGCGCCTTGCCGCCCAGCTCGAGGTGGGCCCGCTTGAGGCCCTTCGCCGCGCCTGTCGCGACGGCGATGCCGGCCCGAACTGAACCGGTGATGGAAACCATCGCCGGTGTCTTGTGCTCCACCATGGCGGCACCGGTTTCGCCGTTGCCAAGGACCACGTTCAGCACGCCGTCGGGCAGGATGCCCTGGGTGAGCCTCGCGAGCACGAGCGTGGATTCCGGCGTGGTGTCGCTGGGCTTGAGCACCACGGTGTTTCCTGCGGCAAGCGCAGGGCCGATCTTCCAGATCGCCATCATGAAGGGGTAGTTCCAGGGGGTCACCTGCGCGACGACGCCCACGGGCTCCCGGCGTACGTAGGAGGTGTGGCCTTCGAAGTATTCCCCTGCAGACTTGCCCTCGAGCAGCCGTGCAGCTCCGGCGAAGAAACGCATCTGGTCGGCGCCGACGGCGATCTCCTCGGCCGCGATCATCCCCTTGACCTGCCCGGTGTTGCGGTGTTGCGCCTCCACCAGTTCCTCGCTGTTGGCCTCGATGGCGTCGGCAAGCTTGAGCAGCATGAGCTGGCGCTGCCCCGGTGTCACGCTCTTCCATGAGGCGAACGCAGTTTTGGCAGCGGCCATTGCGGCGTCGATGTCCGCCTGCACGGAGACCGGCGACTTCGCCACGACCTCCCCGTTGGTGGGGTTGACGATGTCCAGCAGTTCCGTTCCGCTGGGCGTGACGAACTGACCGTTGATGAAGTTCTGCAGCGTAGCGACCACAGCTCTCGTCCCTTCTCGATTGAATCCACGCTGACACTACGTGGTGCCCACCACCCCGCCTAGGTTCCTTCGCACAAGGGTTCATCCGAAGTGTCATGCGATTGCACAAGCTGGCAGTTCTATAGTGGACGTTATGGCGATCACACTGTCGGCACTGCTGGCGACCCCGGCGTTGAGGCTGCAGCGGGTAGGGACGAGCCCGGTGACAGACGTGCCGGTGCAGTGGGTTGCCGTCACTGAGCTTGAGGATCCCAAGCCCTTCCTCAGCGGCGGCGAGGTAGTCCTGACCACAGGTCTCCGCCAAAAATCCGCCACCTCGCAGCGCAACTTCGTCCGGCATGTCCATGCTTCGGGAGCCCTGGCTGTGGGCTTCGCGATCGGCCTGAGCCATGAGACGGTTCCGGCAGCCTTCCTCGACCAGGCGGACGAGCTCGGGCTACCGGTTTTCCGCGTGCCCTATGAGACCCCGTTCATCGCAATCGGGAAGATCGTTGCTGATTCGCTCTCCGCCGAGCACTACGCCCGGCTGGAGAACCTGCTCAAGGGACACCAGGTGCTCGCTTCCGCACTGCTCGGCGGCGGGGGGCTCCCCCAACTTCTGCGCGAGCTGGCCGGAATGCTCCGTACCGAGGTGGCCCTCTCGCAGTACGGCAGCCCCATCTTCGCCACGGGTACGGGAGGCGAGGATTCCCCCGATCGAAGCTGGCACCGGCTTCCTGTGGCCACCGGGCTGAAGGACCGCTGCACGCTGGCGATTGCCGAACCCTACGAACGCGACGCCATCGTGGACTAT
The DNA here is from genome assembly GCF_035189165.1 of Arthrobacter sp. JZ12. Taxonomy (NCBI): domain Bacteria; kingdom Bacillati; phylum Actinomycetota; class Actinomycetes; order Micrococcales; family Micrococcaceae; genus Arthrobacter; species Arthrobacter sp. JZ12. Next base: position 2,570,763 of record NZ_CP045246.1, read on the forward strand.
GCGCAGAGCCTCATCAGCGTCGAGCTGAGCAACCAGGCGCGCCGCAGGGCGAGCGACCGTGCCGTCGTCGGGCAGCTGCTGCAGGACGTGGTGCGCGGCACGCTGTCCGGGAATGACGCCGCTGCCCGCCTCGGCAGCGCAGGCATCGACACTGCCCGGCGGCTGTGCATCGTCCTGGTCGACGTGGCCACGGGGCAGCGCCGCGCGCTGAGGACCCTTCCGGTACCTAGCCGCCAGCACGACGCCGTCACTGCAGTCCTCGATGACCGCCTGGTTCTGGCCGTTCCGGAAAGCGACGGGGAGTCGGTCAGCCGCGAGCTCAGCGAGTACCTCCACGGCGCCGGTTTCACCGCCAAGGTGGGCTTCGGCGGCGGGTATGCGCAGCCAAGCGGACTGCGGTGGAGCTACTTTGAGGCACGGGAGTCCCTGAACAGGGGGCTGCCGGTCAACAGGCCCGACCGGTTGAGCCTGACCTCGCTGCTCATGGCAAGCGAGGACGTGCCGCTGGCCGATCTGGCGGCCGAAGCACTCGACCCGGTGGCGGCCTTCGACGCGCGTCACGGAGCCGAACTCATGCTCACCCTCGAGAAGTACCTTGCGCTCAACGGGTCGGTTGCCGCCGTCGCCGATGCCCTGGAGCTGCACCGGAACACGGTGCGGTACCGGCTGCAGCAGATCGTTGAGCTGACTGGCTACGACCCCACCACCACAGCCGACCGGGTGCACCTCTATCTGGCGCTGAACGTCCGGAACCTTCGCTAGCTGCTTCAGAATCCTGGTTTCGCCGGCTCCTGAACCCGGGTCTGGCGCGCCGTCCCGTTCTCTCAATAAGGTGAGCGAATGGGTAATCAACTGCATACCAGTCTCCTGCACAGCTGGCAGGGGGTTGACGATCCTGCGCGGCTCGACTCCGCGACCATCAACCTTGAACCCGGAAGGTTGAGCGCGCACGGAACCTCTCGCACTGACTCGTATGCAATGAGCTGGGCGTTGACCACCTCGGATGGCTGGGTGACCCGCCGGCTCACCGCCACTGTCCACGGGCACGGCTGGAGCAGGCATATTGAGCTGGAACGTTCAGACGACGGGGCTTGGTCCTGCACTGCCCAGAGCTCCGGGGAGTGCGACCTTCCCGCTCCCGGCATTGACGATCCCGCACAGCTGGCCGGCGCGCTTGACTGCGATTTGAGCCTTTGCCCGGTTACCAACACCATGCCGATCCAGCGTCTGAACCTGCACGCGGAAGAGCTGGCGCCGGCCGACGAAACCTCGGTACTGGTGGCCTGGGTGGAAGTTCCCAGCCTGCGTGTGCTGCCCAGCCGCCAGATGTATAGCCAGTTGCGGCCCGTCGGTGCTGATCGCCACGGCGTGGTGCTTTTCAGTTCCGATAGTCACGGCTTCACCAGCGAACTACAGGTTGACCGGGAAGGAATTGTGATCGACTACCCCGGGCTGGCCACGCGGATCAGCTGATCATCCCGCGGCACCAGGCTCAACTCCGGGAATGTCCGGAAGCTCGAAAATAAAAGTGGTTCCCCGTCCGAGTTCGCTTCGGCAGTGGATCCGTCCCCCATGTTCCTCGATGATCGACCGAACAATGGCCAGGCCGAGTCCCACGCCGGGAATCGCCGCCTGGCGCACAGCCGAGGTGCGGAAGAACTTGGAAAAGACCTCTGCACTGTCCTCCGGACTCATTCCCATGCCCTGGTCCTCCACCTCGCAGACCACGGATCCCGGCATGCGCTGGGCGCGGATAGTGACCGTGCCGCCGGACGGCGAATACTTGATGGCATTGGACAGCAGGTTATCGAACACCTGGCCCATTCTGGCCGGGTCGAATCGTGCGGTCATGCCCTCCGGCACTTCGCTGACGATTTCGACGCCGGCTTCCCGCCCGCGCGTGTGCATGACCGCCACGGATTCGGCCACGGTGGCACCCAGATCGGCGGTAACCGGTGAAACCTCAGGCGCTCCGGACGCCGCGGCCAGGAGATCGTCCACAAGGCGGCGCAGGCGCGCGACGTTCCGGGAGATGACGGTCAGGCCCGTTTTCGTCTCCGGCGGGAGGTCATCGTCGAGCATGATCTCCAGGTAACCCACGATCACGGTCAGCGGAGTCCGCAGCTCGTGGGAGACCATGGCCACAAATTCCTCCTTGGCGTTAAGCGCGTTCACCAGCGTGGTCACGTCGTTGAAGGCGACGACGGCACCTTCACGCTTGCCGCTCTCATCCAGCATCACCCGGGCTGACGCGGACAGCACGCGCTGGTTCTCACCGGTTCCGATGCGGATGAGGTTGTCGGAATACGTTTCGCCCCTCACGGCCCTGATGGCGGGGCGTTGATCTTCCGGGATGGGCGTAATGCCGTCGGCCCTGAAAAGGAGCAGATCCTTCTCGGGAGCGTCCTCGCGTCCGGGCGGCATGCCGATGCGGTGGATTTCGCGCTGCCTGCGATTGAAGAGGATGTCGTGGCCGTCCGCGTCAATCGCTAGCAGTCCGACGTCGACGGTATTCACCGTCGCGTTCAGCAGCCGCTCGTTCCGTGCGCTGCGCTGCAGGAGCTGCTGCAGCGAGTGGTCCTTCTCTTCCATTGCCCGCTGCTGGTCCATCATGCTGGCAGTCATGACACGGATGGTCACGCCGATGGTGAAGATGATGACGGGCAGCAGCGCGGACTGTGTGAGTTGGGAGGGGTTAACCTCCGCATCCTGCAGGAAGACCGGCACCCAGATGATTGCGAGCGGCCCCAGCAGGCTCACGGCGAGGGCAAAACGGGGATGAAGTCCTGAAGCGCAGAGCCACAGAACCGGGAACACTGCCAGCAACCCCACCCCGAGAACCTCGATATCCGCGCCGAACCGGAGCAGGCCGATCGGTATGAAGCTTGCCACGGGAACGATAAGGAACAGTCCGTAGGGCAGTTTGTCCCAGGGAATCACCGCGGTAAAGAGAAGGATGGCCGCGGTGAGAATCATCCCCCACTGGTAGGCCGCCCGCTCCCACACCACCGGATGCAGGAAGATCGTGGCGATCGCCATCAGCGCCACGGTGATGGGAAGGGGTGCCAGGCTGAGCAGCACTCGGGCGCGCATCGACATCTCATGGAACTGCCGGGTGTTGAAGGTCAGGTAGGACAGAACGTTGTCCATGATGCCTCGCGCTCCTTAGCTCCGATGCAGCGGATAGACCAACTCTATAGAGCGGGTCCGACAGGCCGCATTCCAGCACGCCCCGCCGTCGTCGGGCGACCCTTTCTGTCCCCCGGCGTCCGGTTATGGGTTAAATGGGGTCATGACCGCATCAGCCCCGGCCCGCCGCGCCCTTGTCGTAGAAGACGATGCGGACATCCGATTTCTGCTCGTCAGCGTGCTCAAGCGTGAGGGATTCGCCGTGGACGAAGCGGCAACGGTACAGGAGGGCGTGGAGCTGGCACGCCGGGGAGTGGACCTCATCACCCTCGACGTCAACCTCCCGGATGGCAGCGGGCTGGACGCCTGCGCCCAGATCCGACCGATCTCCGACGCCTACATCCTCATGATCACGGCCCGTGGCAGCGAGATGGACCGCCTAAACGGGCTGGACACCGGAGCAGACGACTACATTGTCAAGCCCTTCAGCCCGCGCGAACTCGTGGCACGCATCAACTCCCTCTTCCGGCGGCAGCACCGGCTGCAGGTGGCGAACAAGGCCGCCAGCGAAGCTGACGCGGATGAGCGGCGCCGCGCCGCGCAAGTGCAACAGAGTCTCCTGCCGCGGCAGGGCCTCACACTGGGTGATTACGACGTCGCGGGCCGGTTCCGGCCTTCGCGTGCGGTGGGCGGTGACTTCTTTGACTGGTATCCCACGCCGGAGGGCATGCACTTCACGGTTGCAGACGCTATGGGCAAGGGAATGGGCGCAGCGCTCGTCGCGGCCACGGTACGTGCCGTGCTGCGCTCGACCTCCGAGGAAGCCGACCTGGAGGCGGCCTTTGCGGGTGCTGCCGCTTCGCTTGATGCCGACCTTGAGCGCGCGGGTTCCTTCGTGACCCTCGTTCACGGCCGGCTCTCCACGGCCGACGGCGGTGTGGACCTGATCGACGCAGGACACGGCCTGGCCCTGCACGTCCGTGCTGACGGTTCCTGGACGCGTCCCGCCGCGGGCGGTGTTCCCCTTGGAACGGTGCCCGGGTGGAAGTGGCAAGCCGCACGAGTGACCTTGGCTCCGGGCGACGCGCTCGCCATGATCAGCGACGGCCTGCTTGACTTGTATGAATCTCTTGATGAATTCGCAGGCGCAGCCGCGCGCATCATCGCCGCAACGGACTCCGCCGAGCTTGCCTGCAAGGAGCTGCTGATGCTCGGTGAGGATCCAAGGGTTGAGGACGATGTTACGGCCGTGGTGGTCCGCAGGCTCGGGAAGGTCGGGGAATGAGTGTTTTCTGGGTGAGGTTGCTGGTGGTCCTCACCGTGATTCTCGGTGTGAACTACATTGCCTGGCGCTGGCTGGAGTCCCTCAACTGGGCCGCCTGGTGGATTGCGGTTCCGCTGGTTATCGCCGAGACCTACAGCCTGATCGACGTGGCCCTGTTCGGGATGACCGTCTGGAAGCTCAAGCGCCGCACTCCCCCGGAGCCGCCTGCGAATGCAACCGTCGACGTCTTCATCACCACCTACAACGAACCCGTGGACATGGTGCTCAAGACCGCCAAGGCTGCGCAGCGCATCACCTACCCGCACAACACCTGGATCCTTGACGACGGCGCGCGCCCGGAACTGCAGGAAGCAGCCGAACGGCTGGGAGTCGGCTACATCACGCGTGGACCGGAGTGGGCCAACCGCCCCCGCCATGCCAAGGCCGGCAATCTGAACAACGCGCTGATGTCGACGACGGGTGAGTTTCTGCTCATCCTCGACACCGATCAGGTGCCCGATCCACGCATCCTGGACCGCACGCTCGGATACTTCAACAACCGGCGCGTCAGCCTGGTTCAGACCCCGCAATACTTCGTGAACGTTCCCGAAGACGATCCTCTTGGTAGCCAGGCACCGCTGTTCTACGGCCCGATCCAGCAGGGTAAGGATGGGTGGAACGCGGCGTTCTTCTGCGGCTCCAACGCCGTGCTCCGCAGGGAAGCGCTTATGCAGCTGGGGCTCTCCGGCTACGTCAAGGAAGTCGAGCGCGCAGTCAACACTGCTTTGAAGTCAGCTCGGGCGGCCGTTCGCCGTGCCCGCTCCTCACCGGAAGCAGCGAACCCGCTGGTCACGCAGCTCCTCAATGACGTCGACGAAGCCATCACGAAGGCGCACGCAGACAAGGCCGCCGGTGCCCCGCTGGCCGAGGTGACCTACCGCGTGCGCCGGTCGGTGGACCGCGCAGTACAGCAGATGGTTGCTGCCGACATGTCGGCAATGGAAGCGGATCTGGCGGAAATTGCCGCACTGGACCTCGCCGTCGAACCCGGTGTTGCGGTCCCGGACCTGGACGACGCCGTCGAAAAGCTTTCCGAGCGCCAGTGGTCGCCGCTGGGCGCGCTTGAGTCCGTACAGGCGGTTCTTGATGCGATCTCCATCGACCGCGACGACGAGGCCCAGCCGGTCATGCCGCTCGCCACGATTTCCGTGACGGAAGACATGGCAACCTCCATGCGGATGCACGCGATGAAATGGCAGAGCGTCTACCACCACGAGGTCCTTGCCTACGGCCTTGCGCCCGAGGACCTGAAGACGATGCTCACGCAGCGCCTGCGCTGGGCCCAAGGAACCATCCAGGTGCTGCTGCGCGAGAACCCTCTGGTTAAGAAGGGCATGTCCATCGGACAGCGGCTCATGTACTTCGCAACGATGTGGAGTTACCTGAGCGGCTTCGCCGCAGTGGTCTACTTCGCGGCCCCAATCATCTACCTGACGCTCGGCATCCTTCCGGTCACCAGCCTGAGTTTCGACTTCTTCATCCGGTTCCTGCCGTTCATGATCGTGAACCAGCTGCTGTTCGCCGTGGTGGGACGCGGCGTAAGCACCTGGCGCGGCCAGCAGTACAGCCTTGCGCTGTTCCCGACATGGATCAAGGCCTGCACCACCGCGGCACGCAATGTGTGGTTTGGGCGGCCGCTCGGTTTCGCGGTGACGCCCAAGGCGCGTCAGGACGGTGGTCCGAGCTGGAGCCTGATTCGGCCGCAACTGATCGTGATGGTCCTGCTTGCTGTCGCTTCGGTGGTTGGAATCATCCGGCTGTGGACCGGACACAACGAGCCGTTGGGAACACTGGTCAATATCTTCTGGGTTGTGTTCGACCTGATTGTTCTGAGCGTGCTGATCAAAGCCGTGAAATACGAGGGATTCGTTCCCGAAGAGGAGAGGAGTGCTGATGCAGTTCACGATTGAGGACAGGGGCACCTACACCGAGGTGATCGCCAACGGTCGGCTCAACATGGTCTCGGCGCCAACCCTTCGCTCGACGGTTGACGAGGCCGTCGGAGCGGGCAGTCGGCACATTGTGGTCAATCTTGCCGCGACCGAATTCATGGATTCCTCCGGCCTCGGCGCGCTGATCGGCTGCCTGAAGGTGGCGCGGCAGGCCGGTGGAGACCTGCGGATTGCCTGCGTACAGCAGCAGGTGCGTATGGTCCTGGAGCTCACCAACATGAACCGCGTCCTCGCTCCGTACGACACCGTCGAAGAGGCGTTCGCCAATGACTGAGAGCGAACTCCAGCGGCGCTTCGAGGCGGACGCCCGGCCAGAGGCGATCAATGACCTCCACGATGAGCTGGACCGGTTCTGGCACGGCCTCGACGAGGTCCCGTTCGAGGACCAGATGGCGTTCACCACGGCGGTGATCGAGGCGGCGTCCAACGTCGTCGAACACGGAGTCCCGCTGGATGGTGGGCTGCGCCTCGGGGTTGAGTTGAGCGCCACCCCCACCAGGCTCCAGGCACGAATCCTTGAGATCAATGCGGCAGCACACCCCGATCCCCTGTCCAGTGCGGGGGACAATCCTGGGGATGCAGAGTCGGGACGAGGGCTGTTCCTCATCAATGCCCTGGTCACCACGGTGACCGTGGAACGCCAGGGCAACACCAATGTCTGGGTGCTGTCCAGGGAATCCGGTACGCACAAGCACTAGCTTCGGCGTACCGGAACCCCGGCCGGCCCGGTGACGGCCCGGCTAGCTCCGGGACTGGGCGTCGACCCCGGCCTGCGTTTTGCTGAGCGCGCCGCGGGAAACTGACACCATGTCCTCGCGCGGAACCACCTTGATGCGCTCGCGGACCACGCCGTCGATCTCGGTCGCGGCGTCGCCCAGCGCACGTTCGTGCGCGTCGAGCGCAAGCCAGCCCTCCCACGTGGTGTACTCGACACCGCGTCCGGTCAGCAGCTCGACGACGGCGTCGTCGGACGGGGAGCTTGCCGCCGGCAGGTTCTCCAGGTCTTCCAGCAGGTAGGTAACGGTTTCCAGTGCGTCTCCCTTGGTGTGACCGATCAGGCCAACCGGGCCGCGCTTGATCCAGCCGGTCGCGTAGATTCCCGGCACATGGGCGCCCGAGGCATCCAGCACGCGTCCGCCGTCGTTAGGGATCACGCCACGCCTGTGGTCGAACTCGACCTCGGGAAGGGCGGAGCCGAAGTAGCCGACAGCGCGGTAAACGGCTTGTACGGGATAGTCGATGAACTCTCCGGTGCCGACTGCGTTGCCCGTGCCGTCGAGCTCGGTGCGCTCGAACTTGATGCCCGTGACCTTCCCGTCCTCGCCCAGCACCTCGACGGGGTTGTGGAGGAAGTGGAGGTGAAGCCTCCGGGAGGCGGTGAACTCTGCAGGGTCCTCCGGCTGCTCGGCGATCCAGTTAGTCAACGTGCCGACCATGGTCTTGGTCTGATTGTTCGTCTGGATCTGACGGTCCGATTCAGCGTCGAACTCGAAGTCCTCCGGGTAGAGCACAATGTCAACGTCGCGGGAGTGCGAAAGTTCGCGCAACTCAAGCGGCGTGAACTTGACCTGGGCCGGACCGCGGCGGCCAAAGACGTGCACGTCGGTGACCGGGGAGTTCTTCAAGCCCTGGTAGACATTGTCCGGAATCTCGGTGACCAGCAGGTCCTCGGCGTGCTTCGAGAGCATGCGGGCAACGTCGAGGGCCACGTTGCCGTTGCCGATCACGGCGATTTCCCTCGCCTCCAGCGGCCACTCCCGGGGAACGTCGGGGTGCCCGTCGAACCATGAGACAAAGTCAGCGGCGCCGAAGGAGCCCTCGAGCTCAATGCCGGGGATGTTGAGGTCGGCGTCCTTGATCGCACCGGTGGCGAAGATGACGGCGTCGTAATGGGTGCGCAGGTCCTCCATGGTGAGATCGGTGCCGTACTCCACGTTGCCGAAGAAGCGGATGTCGCCGCGGTCCAGCACCTTGTGCAGGGCGTTGACGATGCCCTTGATGCGCGGATGGTCCGGGGCCACGCCGTAGCGGATGAGCCCGTAGGGCGCAGGATAGCGGTCGTAGAGGTCGATGCTGACCGTGAGTTCTCCCGATGCCACCGGAGCAGACTTGGTGAGGATGTCGGCGGCATAGACGCCCGCCGGGCCGGAGCCGACGACGGCGACGCGCAGCGGACGGTTCAGGGAGAAGGTGGACGGTTGCGACACGGCTGTGTTCCTTTGCTGTAGTTCAGTGCTCGAAAGTTCAGTGCTTGCTGTAGTTCAGTGCAGTGCAGCTCTGGGATGAAGAAATGGCTAGTGCCAGGACGGTGAAAGGGCGACGACGTCGCCCACCACGATCACGGCCGGGGACTTTACGGCGCGTTCCTCGGCGAGGTCCGCGATGGTGTCCAGGGTTCCGGTGGTCACGCGCTGCGATTCCATCCACCCGTTCTCGATTATGGCTACCGGTGTGGAGGATGCACGCCCTCCGGCTACGAGCGATTCGGCGGAGCGGCGCAGCAGCGATACACCCATCAGAAGGATGAGCGTGTGGTCGCTTCCCTGCGGGATCATCCCCACCTGCTGGGTGATGTCCTCGTGCCCGGTGATGACGCTGAAGCCCTTGGCCACTCCGCGGTGGGTGACGGGGATACCGGCAGCCGCAGGCACGGAAATGGCCGAGGTGACGCCGGGGACAACCTCGACGGGGATGCCATGATCCCGGCAGTAGGCTTCCTCCTCACCTCCGCGGCCCAGCACGTAGGGGTCGCCGCCCTTCAGGCGGACAACCTGGTTCCCGAGCAGCGCCTGCTCGACGAGGATGCGGTTGATCTCGTCCTGCGGGACCGGATGGTGGCCCGGCAGCTTGCCGACCTCGATGACCTGAACCTCCGGTCCGAGCCCATCGAGCAGCGACCGTGGGCCGAGCCTGTCGGCGACGACGACGTCGGCCATCGCCAGCAGGCGCCGTCCGCGGACGGTGAGCAGCCCGGCGTCGGCCGGTCCCCCGCCGACGAGCGCGACGGAGCCGACGGCGCTCTCCCCTGTGGCACGCTCGGGCCGCCGGTGCCGGCGCAGCGGGAGCTCGCCCGATTCGAGGGCTGCCGCGACGCCGTCGCGCAGGGCTGCTGCCCGCTTCGGGTCTCCGTTCGTGTTGACTGCAACCGTCACATCGTCGATTCGGGCGACAGCCGGTACCCACGCGGTCGAGGCTGCCGGGTCCCCACCCTTGACGCACCAGATACGGGCGGCCTCGGTTTCCGCAGCCACAAGGTCCTGCACCTCCGTGGATCCGGAATGGGCCAGAACCAGCCAGGCGTCCTCGAGATCAGCGGACCGGTACTCGCGCTGCTGCCAGTCAAGCCGGCCCGCGGCTGCTGCTTCGGCGATGTCCTCGCAGGCGTACGGGGCTACCACGGTGACGAGCGCGCCGTCTTCGAGCAACGCTGGAATCCGGCGTGCGGCGACGGGTCCGGCACCGACAACGAGCACTTTGCGCCCGTTGAGCTGCAGTCCAAGGTGATAGGTCATCGTGAACCTCCGATGAGCAGGCCGCGGCGACGCAGCAGGCGCCGTTCAATCGGCCCGAAGACAAGCACTTCAATGACGACGCCGACCACCAGAATGAGGAGGATCGTTGCCAGGACGCCGCCGACGTCGTCCAGTTCCCTCCCCCGCTGCAGCAGCGTTCCCAGGCCGAGCCCGAGATCCTGGCCGCCGGCGATAATTTCGGCGGCCATCAGGGCGCGCCAGCAGAACGCCCAGCCCTGCCGCAGGCCCGAGATGTAGGCCGGCAGGGCGGCGGGCAGAACGATGTGCAGGGCGGTATCCAGCGTTCCGGCTCCCAGAACCCGTCCCACCTTCCGGTGGAGGGGTTGAATCTGGTCGACGCCGGCCAGCAGCCCGTTGACGATGGCCGGCACCGCGCCGGTGAGGACAACGAAGTACACGGTGGCATCGGTCACCCCGAAAAAGAGGATGGCCAGCGGCACCCACGCCACAGTCGGCAGGGTAAGCAGGAAGGTCATGTAGGGCGCGACGGCGGCCCGCAGCCAGGTCGACGCTGACAGCACCAGCGCGAGCGCGGTGCCGGCAAGCACCGAAAGCAGGAATCCGGGGATACCGCGGCCCAGGCTGGTCGCGATGCCCTGCACTACCTCGCCTGAGGCCCAGAATTTTCCGAGAGCGGCAAAAAGATCCATAGGACCGGTGCCGCCACCGATCGAACTTGCAAAGCCCCAGACGGTGAGTACAACGAACAGAGTGACGAGCGGCGCAAGCATCAACAGAACACTCCGACCCGGCGCCCGCAAGGATCCATTGCGGACGGGGCGGGGTTGAGCCAAACGTTCAGCTAACTGCGGCAAGGCCATGCACCTCCCTATGCAGGACACCCCGGATGGTCTCGGCCAGGGCGGCGCCGGCTACAGCGTCATGGCGCTGCACGTCCGATACCTCCCATTGACCGGCGATTGAACCGTCGTCGGACGCAAGCAGCACCACACGCTGGCCCAGCCGGATGGCTTCGCGGACGTTGTGGGTGACAAGGACAATCGTGCGGCCGGTGGCGCGCCAAATATCCTCCAGCTCGTCATGCAGAAAGTCACGTGTGATCGAATCGAGTGCGCTGAAAGGTTCATCCATCAGGAGCAGCGTCCGGTTCTGGGCGAGCGCACGGGCCAGGGCAACGCGCTGCTGCATGCCGCCGGAGAGCTGGTGCACCAGCCGGTTTCCCGCCTCGGGAAGCCGAACCGTGCGGAGCAGCTCCGCGGTCCTGGCTGCGCGTTCGGAGCGTGGGACGCCTGCGAACTTCAACGCCAGGGAGACGTTGCCCGCTGCGCTCAGCCAGGGCAGGAGCGCAGACTCCTGGAACATCACCGCGGCCGGCGGGGCCGTCACGATTCCCGAGTCGGCGCGGTCGAGGCCGGCGATGATGTTGAGCAGGGTCGACTTGCCGGAACCGGAGCCTCCCACCAGACACAGGAACTCACCCTCGGCGATCGACAGGTTCAGCCCGGCGAAGACCGGGGTGCCCCCGAAGTTCTTCGTCAGGTTCGAGACCTCGACGATCGGGGCGCTCATGGCGTCTGGAGCTTGCTAGATGTCATAACGTTCGTCCTCGCGGGCCGACAGTTCCAGGTGGTCTGTTTCCACCAGGCCTGCGGCCAGGGTGTTGCCGTCGGAGGGGTCGATGACCAAAAATGCTCCGGTACGGCGGAAGTTCACGTAGTTGTCCACGGGCAGCGGTGCTGCCAGGCGGATGTGGACGGTCCCGATGTCGTTGAGCTCAAGGCCCGACGCCGGTTGATCGGCGAACGTTGACAGATCCAGCTTGTTGATGACCTGGCGAACCAGTCCCTGGACCGTCTTGCTGCCGTGCTTGATGAGGAGCCGTGAGCCCTCCTTCAGCGGCTTCGGCGACAGCCAACAGAGAGCGGCATAGAGGTCCTGGGTGGGTTGGGGAAGGCTCGCGCCCGTGCCGGCCTCGGCGAGGAGGTCTCCGCGGGCGATATCGATGTCGTCAGCAAGGCGCAGGACCACGGACTGCGGCGCGAACGCCTCCAGAAGCTCCTGTCCGGCGAAGTCGATTCCGGTCACGGTGGTGACACGTCCGGACGGCTGGACGGTGACGGCGTCGCCCACCCGGATGGACCCGGCAGCAACCTGACCGGCGTATCCGCGATAGTCGCGGTAGGTATCCGCGTCGAGGCCGGGAGCCACCGCGCCCTGCGGCCGGATCACGGTCTGGACAGGGAACCGGAAGGCCTCGATGTCGGTTTCCAGGTCGGCAAGTGCGGGCAGCTGTTCCAGCAGCTCCAGGAGCGAGGGACCCGAGTACCAGGGAGTCTTGTCCGAGCGGTCCACCACGTTGTCGCCCTCCAGGGCGGACACGGGGATGACGGCCGGCGCATCGACCCTCAGATCCCGGGCGGCCTGCGTGAGCTGCGCCTCGACGTCGCGGAAGACGTCCTCGCTGTAGTTCACGAGATCGATCTTGTTCACCGCAACGATGATGTGTGCCACGCGCAGCAGCCGCGCCACGGCGAGGTGGCGCCGGGTCTGCTCCAGCACGCCCTTGCGTGCATCGATGAGTACGACGACGGCGTCGGCCGTGGACGCGCCCGTCACCGTGTTCTTGGTGTACTGCACGTGACCCGGCGTGTCGGCCAGGATGAAGGTGCGGTTCGCGGTGGCGAAATAGCGGTAGGCGACATCGATCGTGATGCCCTGCTCGCGCTCAGCGCGCAGACCGTCGGTCAGCAGGGCAAGGTCCAGGCCTCCCCGTTCCCCGCCGAAACCACGCTCCGCGGAGGTGCGGGCAACGGCGTCGAGCTGGTCCGCAAGGACGGACTTGCTGTCATGCAGGAGGCGGCCCACCAGGGTGGACTTGCCGTCGTCGACGGAGCCGGCGGTGGCAAAGCGGAAAAGCGTGGAATGCTCGAGGGCAGTTCCGACTGCTGGGCTCATTAGAAGTACCCGTCTTTCTTGCGGTCTTCCATCGCGGCTTCGGAGATCCGGTCATCTGCCCGGGTGGCGCCGCGTTCGGTAAGTGTGCTGAGGGCGACTTCCCTCACTACTGCTGCCACGTCCGTGGCATCGGATTCGACGGCGCCGGTGCAGGACATGTCACCGACGGTGCGGTAGCGGACCAGGCGGGTCTCGACGGTCTCCTGCCCGGTGGGCTGGGACACCTCGCCGACCGCCCGCCACATGCCGTCGCGGCGGAACACCTCGCGCTCATGGGCGTAGTAGAGGCCCGGCAGCTCGATGTTCTCCCGCTCGATGTAGCGCCAGACATCCAGTTCGGTCCAGTTGCTGATCGGGAACGCCCGAACATGCTGGCCCACCGTGTGGCGCCCGTTGTACAGGTTCCACAGTTCCGGCCGCTGGTTCCGCGGATCCCACTGCCCAAACTCGTCGCGCAGGCTCAGGATGCGTTCCTTTGCCCGAGCCTTGTCCTCATCCCGGCGGCCGCCGCCGAACACGGCGTCGAACCGGTTCGCATTGATCGTGTCCAGCAGCGGAACGGTCTGCAGCGGGTTCCGGGTGCCATCAGCACGCTCGGCAAGCTCACCGCGGTCGATGTACTCCTGAACGGACCCGACAACCAGCCGGACACCAAGCCGCTCAACCGTGCGGTCGCGGAACTCGATCACCTCGGGGAAGTTGTGTCCAGTGTCGACGTGCAGCACCGGGAACGGAACCTTGCCCGGCCAGAACGCCTTCGTGGCAAGGTGCAGCATGACCACAGAGTCCTTGCCGCCGGAGAACAGCAGCGCGGGCCGCTCGAACTCAGCAACGACCTCGCGGATAATGTGGATCGCTTCGGACTCGAGTGCGTCGAGGGAACTGAGCCGCTTCGCCGGCGCTTCGCGGCTCACGGCTGCCGAGTCCGATGCCGCCCCGGGAGTGGCATCGGGCCTGTCGGAGCGGGACGCGTTGCTGCTTGCAGCATCGCCGTCCCGCGCAGGGGCGGGGGCGGCATCGGACTCGGCCGCCAAGGTGAGATCGAAAGTACCTGTTGAATGGCTCATTGGTGGATTCCGCACTCTGTCTTCGCTAGGCCGGCCCAGCGGCCGGCTCTTGGGTCTTCTCCTGGGGCTACCGGCCGGGTACAGGGTTTGCAGCCAATGGACGGGTAGCCGTTGGGCAGCAGCATGTTGACGGGAACCTGGTGTTCGCCGGCGTAGTCGAGGAGCTGATCGAAGGTCCACGGTGCCAGCGGGTTGATCTTTACCAGGTTGTGCACACGGTCCCAGGTGACCAGGGGCGTGTTGGTCCGGGTGGGTGCCTCGTCGCGGCGGACTCCGGTAAACCAGACCTCGTACCCGGCAAGGGCCTTCTTCAGCGGGTCCATCTTGCGAAGCGCGCAGCACTGGGCGGGATCACGGCTAAACAGGTCCTTGCCGAACTGGGCGTCCTGTTGGGTGACGGTCAGTTCGGGCTGGACCTCGACAATGTTGACGTTGAGCTGCTCGGCTACTTCGTCCCGGGTGATGTGGGTTTCGGTGAAGTGGTAGCCGGTCTCGAGGAACAGTACGTCGATGCCGGGGAACTGCTGCGAGACCAGGTGCGGGAGGACGGCGTCGGCCATGGAGCAGGCAACCGCGGCCTGGGTGAGGTCGAAGTTGCGGGCTACCCAGGCAATCACCTGGTCAGCGGTTGCGTCCCAGCCGAGTTCCTCGGCGCCTGCGGCGGCTAGGGCCTTGAGCTCCTCGTCGGAGCGGCGGGTCTGGACAGCGACACTGTCAACGACACTGTTTGCGCTCAGGCTCACTGCAGCACTCCTTCCTCGGCACGGTGCGCCCACTGGGCGAAGGTCTCGTTGTCCTGGCGGCCGGCAGCGTAACTGCGCACGACGCGCTCAACGTAGTCGGGCAGATTATCGGCGGTGACCTTCAGGCCGCGGATGGTCCGGCCGAGTCCCGCTTCCTCGCGGTCGACGGCAGCCAGCCCGCCGCCGAGGTGCACCTGGAAGCCGGGGGTGGGGTCGCCGTCGGGCGTTGGAAGCATCATGCCCTTCAAGCCGATGTCCGCGGTCTGGATGCGCGCGCAGGAGTTGGGGCAGCCGTTGATGTGGAGGGCGATCGGCTGGGTGAGGGTGCCGTCGTCGACCAGATCCGCGAGGCGGGTTTCGAGCTCGGCAATAGCGGTGGCCGCCGTTGCCTTGGTCTCCACGATGGCCAGCTTGCAGAACTCGATGCCTGTGCACGCGATGGTTGACCGGCGGAACAGGGACGGCCGGGCGGAGAGGCCCAGTGCGTCGAGCTCGCTCACGAGCGATTCCACGCGGTCCTTCTCGACGTCGAGCACCACGAGTTTCTGGTGCGGCGTGGTGCGCAGGCGGGTGGAGCCATGGGCCTCGATGGCGTCCGCGAGGGAGGTCAGGATGCTGCCGGAGACCCGTCCCACGGTCGGTGCGACGCCGATGAAGAAACGGCCGTCCTTCTGCTCGTGGATGCCTACGTGGTCGCCCGGCGTCGGGGGCTTGGGCGCGGCGGGTCCGTCAGGGAGGGCGAAGCCGAGGTACTCGTCCTGGAGTACCTGGCGGAACTTCTCCGTCCCCCAGTCATTCAGCAGGAACTTCAGGCGTGCCTTGGTCCGCATGCGACGGTAGCCGTAGTCACGGAAGATGCTGGTCACACCAAGCCAGACCTCGGCGGCGACGTCGGGCGCCACGAAGACGCCGAGACGTTCCGCGAGGCGGGGATTGGTGGACAGACCGCCGCCCACCCAGAGGTCGTAGCCGGCGCCGAGTTCGGGATGAACCACGCCAACCAACGCGAAGTCGTTGATCTCATGGACAACGTCCTGGCTGGGATGGCCGGTGATCGCGGTCTTGTACTTGCGCGGCAGGTTCGCAAGCTCGGGGTCCCCGATGAAGCGTTCGCTCAGCTCGTGGATGAGGGGCGTCGGGTCGATGATCTCGTCCTTGGCGATTCCGGCCACGGGCGAACCAAGGATGACGCGCGGAACATCGCCGCAGGCTTCGGTGGTGGACAGGCCTACGGCTTCGAGCCGGTTCCAGATCTCCGGAACGTCCTCCACCCGGACCCAGTGCAGCTGGATGTTCTGGCGGTCGGTGATGTCCGCCGAGTCGCGTGCGAACTCCGTGGAGATTTCACCGATGACGCGCAGCTGCTCGGTGGTGAGGGCGCCGCCGTCGATGCGCACGCGGAGCATGAAGTACTTGTCTTCGAGTTCGTGCGGTTCCAGCGTGGCCGTCTTGCCGCCGTCGATCCCCTGCCTGCGCTGGGTGTAGAGGCCCCACCAGCGGAACCGGCCGTGCAGGTCCGTGCTGTCGATCGCGTCGAACCCACTCTTCGAGTAGATCTGCTCGATACGTTCACGGACGTTGAGGCCGTTGTCCTCCTGCTTCCAGGTTTCGTTGGCATTCAGGGGCGTGGTGCCATCGACCTTCCACTGGCCGTGCGGCTTGGTTGCCGGCCTGCCCGGCTTCCCCGCCCGTTGGGTGCGGGCGTTGGCGGGTGCTGCTTCGGTCGCGACTGAACTCGTCATGGAAAGACAGTAGGACCGCCCTCGGAGCGCCTTCAAAGGTTCGGCAACACCCGTTCACGTGGCGACACCGCGCGTCACAAACCGGTCAAATCCTTGACGAAGCGGCCGTCACCGTGCCAGCTGCACGCACGCCTCATCGAAGCGGTCCAGTGCGATCTGCGCGAGCACCGGATCGGGCAGCAGCGGCTCCGTCACGGTGGCGGACCCGGCCTTGCCAAGCTGGTCATGGAAATATCCCGGTGCGAGCAGGTAGGAGGCAATCGCCGGCGATGCTGAACCGTTCTGCAGCTGCGCGACGGCGTCCGGAACGGAGGGCTTTGCACTTGCCCCGTATCCCGCCATGATTCGCCCCGGATGCAGCTCGGCGAGCTGGCCCACCAACCGCTCGACATCCTCGGCCGCCGACGGATCCGAAGAGCCTGCGGCAGCCAGCACGACGTCGTCGTCCGGTTTCACGCCCGCTTCCTCCAGGCGCCGGCGGAGCAGGGCGGCGAGCCGCGGGTCCGGCCCCAGCGGAGCCGAAGCAACAGTGTCCGGCCGGCTCTGCACTGCCTCGGCGATGTCCACCTTCACGTGGTAGCCGACGGATAGCAGCAGCGGCACAATGACGGCGGGCCCATCGGGTAGGGCAGCCACCACCTCCGGCAGGTTCGGTTCCTGAACATCGACATACGCTTCACGAATGTCGAGCTCGGGCCGGAGCGCACGCATCTCATCGCGCATCCGGTTAACTGCGGCCTGCCCCTCAGCACTGCTGGTTCCGTGCGAGCACGCGATCAGGACGGGAAGCTTGGATGTCTGCATGTTGGCCATTGAAGCACCCGCCTGCGACTATTGACACTTGTGCCCCGTAACGCAGTAACCCCATGAGCGCAGCCCTGATCCTTGACCTGGTCGGCGTTTTCTTCTTCGCCGTCTCGGGTTCGCTCCTCGCTGCGCGCAAAGGTTTCGACATCATCGGCTCGCTGCTGCTGGCCTCCCTGGCCTCGCTGGGAGGCGGGGTCGCGCGGGACCTGATCATCGACGTCGAGCCCGTTGCCTTCTACAACCCCCTCTACCTTGCCCCGCCGCTCTTGGCCGCGGTGTTGGTGTACTTCCTGATCTCGCATATTGAGCGGGTGAGCACCCTCCTGGTGCTTTTCGACGCCGGCGGGCTGGGCCTGTTCTGCATCGTCGGTGCACTGAAGGCAGTCAATGAGGGGCTCAATCCGGTGGCGGCGATCCTGCTCGGAGTGACCACCGCCGTCGGGGGTGGGCTGCTGCGTGACGTCGTCGCCAATGAAGTGCCGGCACTGTTCAGCGGGGAACTGTACGCCCTGCCCGCGTTCCTAGGGGCCACCCTGACGGTGGCGCTCGCGATGCTGGACCTCTTCAATGTGGTGACCGGCGTCGTCGTTGCTGCGCTGGTGTTCATCCTCCGGGTGCTGGCGTGGAAGGCGGGTTGGCATGCTCCGCTGGCGGCGCGGGGAACGGGTCCCGCGGAGCAGCCGCCTGCGGGATAGGATTGGAGCATCCCCCTCAACACCACCTGGAGCCACTGTGACCGAGCTGTTCCTGGAGAAATTCCGCGCTCTCGTACCCAACTACTTTGACGAGCCGTGGGTCCCGGAAGACGGCCTGTCGGAAGAGGAACTGGCTCAGCTTAGCGAAGGCCAGGACTTCCCGCTCCCGATGGCCCTGCGTGAGTTCTACCTCGCCGTGGGCGCGTCCGAAGACATCATGGAGGCGTTCCACTATGTGTGGGATCCGGACGAGCTGGAGATTGAGGACGGCTTCCTGCTGTTCATGGAAGACGTGGACGAGAAGTTCGTGTGGGGCCTGAAGGCCGACCAGCTAAACGTCCCCGACCCAATTGTGTGGCGCCGTAATAACGCCCGCGGATCCTGGAAGAACGAGGAAGGCACCTTCAGCGAGTTCATGCTGGACATGTTCGACTGGGTCTTCGAAGACGAAGAAGCCGAATGACCTGGGTACACCATGCGCCGGACGGGTACGAGTGCCCGTTCTGCGATCTGGCCTCCGGCGAGTTCAGGTTCGCGTCCAACCTCTGCGAGCCCGGTGACCTCATCTACTCGGATGACCTGGTGCTCGCATTCATCGCCTCCCATGGGTTCGAGCCGCACCCCGGTCACGTGCTGGTGACGCCCCGGGCCCACTATGAGCTGCTGTATGAACTGCCCGACGACGTCGCCGGCCGCATCATGACGGTCTCCCGCGACATGGCCATCGCCATCAAGCGGGCCTGGGAGCCCGACGGCGTCTCAACCCGCCAGCACAACGAGCCGGCCGGTAGCCAGCACGTGTGGCACTATCACCAGCACGTTCTGCCCCGCTGGCACAACGACGGCTTCTACTTCACGCCGAAGCGCCCGATCGTGGACCCGGCCGTGCGGGCGCGGAAGGCTGCCGAGCTGCGCGCGGCGCTGGGTTTGTAGCCCCGCCCGCATTGCTCGCAGAGGGGCTTCCGAACGCACGTAGGATGGCTGCGTAGTCCGAAATTGGGGGAAACGTGCGTCTTGCATCACTAATCCTGGCATCTCTGCCGATCATCCTGCTCACCGTTTTTCTCGCTGTCCTGTTCAGCGTGAAAGGTCCCGAAGGCTTCGGTGTCCTCGTTTACATGCTTGAGGCGAGCGTTCTCTTTCTGGCCCTCAGCGTTACTGCGGTGGTGCTGGCCTTCCGAAAGCGTCCCGTCTCTGCACTGGACATTCCGGCGCGCGTACTCAGCATAGTTTCGGTCGTGATCATGGTGCTTCCGGCCGCGGGCGGGGTCCTGCTCTTTGGTCTCTTGATCTCCTCGATGACGGGTGCCCGTTTATAAGCCCGCCCGAGCCTAACGCGGCCGCTAGACGTCGCGGTCGACCACAGCCCTTGCGAAGCTGGCCAACGCATCCTTGACCGTGCTCTCCGGCAAGGGGTCGAGGGCGCGGACGGCGTCGTCCGCCCACTGCTGGGCAACTGCCCATGCCCGCCTGGTCACTTCGTGCTCACGTAGCGCTTCGACCGCCTCGGCGAGCGCCTCGTCCGAGGTGAGATCGCCGTCGACGAGGTCCAGCACCCGACGGGCGGACTGGTCCCCGGAAGCGACAGCCTGGCGCAGAAGCAGCACGGGCAGCGTAGGCACACCTTCGCGCAGGTCGGTCCCCGGGGACTTCCCCGACTTGGCCTTCAGGCCCGTGACGTCGATAACGTCGTCGGCCAACTGGAACGCCACGCCGACCTTCTCCCCGTAGGAGACCATCACATCGATGGCCGATTGGGGCGCGTCAGCGAAGATCGCGCCGAGCTGCCCGGACGCGGCAACGAGCGAGCCTGTCTTGTCGGCAATCACCGAGAGGTAATGCTCCACGGGATCCTCGCCGTCCTGCGGGCCCACGGTCTCGTGCAGCTGCCCCAGGCACAGGCGCTCGAAGGTGCGTGCCTGAATGCCGAGCGCCCGGCTTCCCAACTCCGAAACCAGGATGGAGGCACGCGCGAAGATCAGGTCACCGGTCAGGATCGCGACCGAATTGCCCCAGACCTCGTGCGCAGTCGGCGCTCCACGCCGGTACGGCGCGGAATCCATCACGTCATCGTGGTACAGCGTGGCCAGGTGGGTCAGTTCGACGACGACGGCGGCAACCACCACTTCGGCCTTGCTTGCGTCCCCGAGGTGTGAGGCGAGGATGGTCAGCAGTGGACGGATTCGCTTGCCGCCTGCCTCGACGAGGTGGCGGGAGGTGGCATCAGCGAGCGGATCGGAACTCGCAATGGCTTCGCGCAGCTGCTTCTCGACCTTCGCCAGGCAATTGGAGACGGCCGGGCCAAGCTCCGGATCCTCGGCGATCATCGCGAAACCCGCTGGCAGGCGCAGCCCCGTGGCTATGACGCCGGTGCTGGTGTCCAACTCCTCGACGAGCGGGCGAGCGTGGCCAGCACTGGTCCAGCTGGTGTGGGGGGAATCCGTCATGGGTCTAAGCCTATCGGGCGAGGGGCCCGGCGCGAGCGCAGCGAGTGTTGGGAGCCCGATAGGCGCTATCGGGCGAGGGGCCCGGCGCGAGCGCAGCGAGTGTTGGGAGCCCGATAGGCGCTATCGGGCGAGGGGCCCGGCGCGAGCGCAGCGAGTGTTGGGAGCCCGATAGGCGCTATCGGGCGAGGGACTACTGGTTGCTCGTTGCCGGTACGAGCTTCTCGAGAACGGCAATCAGCCGGTCCTCGACACCCTTCGTCGAGGTTGCGGACGTATCCGTCAGGTTGGCTAGCATCCGAACGACAAAACGCATGAGCACGGGGATGGGCATGCCGGTACGCAGTGCGAGTCGCAGGATCGCGGGCTTGCCGATGAGCCCGGCGAAAATCCGGCCCAGCGTGAAGTGACTCCCCCATTGGTCGCGAACGTACGGCGCATAGCCGGCCAGCACGTCGTCACGCAGCCGTCCCCCGGAAAGCGACCGCTCGATGAACTCGGCGGCATACCGCGCGGACTCCATGGCGTACGAGATTCCCTCGCCGTTGAAAGGCGACACCATTCCGCCCGCATCTCCAAGCAGCAGCAGGCCGGGTGAGTAGTGGGGGGTCCGGTTGAAGCCCATTGGCAGGGCGGCGCCGCGAATCTCCCCCACCTGGTTCTCTTCGACGAAGCCCCAGTCTTCGGGCATTCCTGCGGTCCAGTCGCGCAGCACCTGCTTGTAGTCCAGCTTCCCGAACGACGCCGAGGAGTTCAGGATCCCCAGCCCCACATTGGCGGTGCCATCTCCCACTCCGAACACCCAGCCGTAGCCGGGCAGCGGATTCCCGGACTTGTCGGGCAACTCCAGCCATCCCTCCATCCAGGGATCCTCGTGGCGGGGACTGTTGAAGTAGGTCCGTACCGCAACGCCGAGGGGCCTGTCGTCCCGCTTAGCCATTCCGAGACTGACTGCCGTGCGCGTGGAGTTCCCGTCAGCAGCCAGCACGACGTCGGCGCTCAGCGTCTTCTTCTCGCCTGTGCGGCGCCCATTGGGCGCGAGGACATTCACGACGACGCCGGTCACCCGGCCGGTGTGATCTCGCACCGCTTCGGTGACGGAGTGGCCTTCGAGGATCTGCGCGCCCGCCGCGCGCGCGTGCGATGCCAGCTGCTCGTCGAAACCAAGCCGGGTCCGCACCAAACCGTAGGACGGGAAGTCGGACAGCTCAGGCCAGGGCAGCTCAAGGGTGCGGCCGCCGGCGATGAGGCGCAGCCCCTTATTGCGGCGCCAGCCCAGATCCTCGCCGTGCGGCAGTCCGAGCAACTGGATCTCCCGGACTGCGCGCGGCGTGAAGCCGTCTCCGCAGACTTTTTCCCGGGGGAAGAAGGTCTTCTCGACGACGGTGGTCTCGATCCCGGCGGAGGCAAGGTAGTAGGCGGCGGTGGAACCTGCGGGGCCAGCCCCGATGATGAGGACCGACACTTAGTGGGCAGCCCGAGTGCTGCGGCGGCGACCGCGCGTCTGGGAGCCTGCCGCCGTCGTCGTCGGTGTTGCCTCAGGCTTGGTTGCCCGATGGACCGCGACAATCCCACCGTTGAGGTTCCGGTACGCGACCGATTCCCAGCCGCTCTGAGTGATCCAGGAGGCCAGTTCGTCCTGGTTTGGCCAGGCGCGGATGGACTCGGCGAGGTAGACGTAGGCAGCGGGGTTGGAACTGACCTTGGTGGCAATGGCGGGCAGGGCGCGCATCAGGTATTCGGTATACATGGTGCGCCACAGCGGGATGGTGGGCTGGGAGAACTCCGCGATGACCAGTCGACCGCCGGGCTTGGTGACCCGCAACATCTCCTCAAGCGCCTTGGTGGGACGGTCAACGTTGCGCAGCCCGAACGAGATGGTGCACGCATCGAAGGAGTTGTCGGCGAACGGGAGATTCGTGGCGTCGCCGGCGATGAAGTCGATGTCGGGGCGTCGGCGCTTGCCCACCCGGAGCATGCCGAGTGAGAAATCGCACGCCACCACGCGGACACCGGCATCAGCGAAAGGCTCGCTCGAGGTGCCGGTGCCGGCAGCGAGATCCAGGACGCGGTCGCCCTTGGCAGCGTCAACAGCCTCCACCACAACCTTGCGCCACCGGTGCGTCTGCCCGAGTGAGAGGACGTCGTTGACAACGTCGTATTTCGGGGCCACGTCGTCGAACATGGCAGCAACTTCGTCAGGACGCTTATCCAGGGATGCGCGATTCACCCGGATATTGTCTCAAACAATGTTCACGCCTCAAATGCGGCCGTCGTCCCACCTGATACAAGCCTCAGCACAGCGGCGAACAGCGGGGCTCCGGGGCGGGAGTACGCTAGTGCATCATGAGCAATCCGTCCCCTGCTGCAGTGGCGATCCCGCTGAGCCAGGCACCGACCCTTCGAAGTGTCACTTTCGAACGGGGCGATCTCCAGCTGAACACGGGCCTCCTCGAATATGTGGTGCGCGGCGACGTGCACACCTGGATCCGACGTGGCGAAGGCATCGTGGCCTTCGGCGAGGTCGCACGGTTCACGACCGACGGGCCCGGCCGCTTCCAAACCGCGCAGGAATGGTGGCACTCCGTCGTCAACAGCGCCGACGTCGTCGATCCCGCCCCGCAGCCCGGCACCGGCCTGCTGGCCTTCGGATCCTTTGCCTTCTCCAAAACCTCCCGCCATCCGTCCCGCCTGATCGTGCCGCAAATCGTAGTGGGCAGCAGGGACGGCCGCAGCTGGTTGACCTACATTTCGGACGACGGCGACGCGGACCTCAGTGCCTCCGCCGCCGAAGCTGCGCTTGCCGCTTACCTCGAAGAGGTGGAACCGGAGCGCAAGCCCTGTACCGGCGACCGGCTGGCTCCCGGGGTCCTCACCGAGGAACAGTGGATGAACGCCGTTAGCCGTGGCGTCGCGCACATCCGTGAGGGCGAACTGAGCAAGCTGGTACTGGCCCGTGACGTTGTGGCCGAGCTCGGTTCACCCGTTTCAACAGCGCAGGTGCTGCGCGAGCTCGCGATCAGGTACTCAGACTGCTGGACCTACTCTGTGGACGGTCTCATCGGCTCCACCCCGGAGATGCTGATCAAGGTTGAGAACCGGACTGCGCGCGCCCGGGTGCTCGCCGGCACGCTGGACCGTTCCTCGGCACCCGCCGGGGAGATCGGCTACGCAGAGCGGACCCTCGCCGGCTCGGAGAAGCAGCAGTACGAGCATGAGTTGGCCATCGATTCACTCACGCGTCAGCTCGAGCCCTTCACGCAGAGCATGACCTCCCATAGCGAGCCCTTCGTGCTGGAGCTGCCCAATGTCTGGCATCTCGCCTCGGATGTCACCGCCGAACTGTCGCCCGACAGCGAGGGCAACGTGCCGTCGTCGTTGGTTCTGGTGGACGCGCTTCACCCCACCGCCGCTGTCTGCGGTACCCCCACGACGGTTGCGGGAGAGCTCATCCGTGAGCTCGAGCACCTCGAGCGCGGCCCCTATGCGGGACCGGTGGGCTGGATGGACGCGCAGGGCAACGGGGAATGGGGCATCGCCCTCCGCGGCGCCGTGGTCGAAACGCCTACT
The DNA here is from genome assembly GCF_035189165.1 of Arthrobacter sp. JZ12. Lineage (NCBI taxonomy): Bacteria > Bacillati > Actinomycetota > Actinomycetes > Micrococcales > Micrococcaceae > Arthrobacter > Arthrobacter sp. JZ12. The sequence goes on from NZ_CP045246.1 coordinate 2,594,685, forward strand.
AGGGTGCGGATGTACGCGGGATGCGGCATTGTCGAAGCTTCGCAGCCGTCCGCGGAACTGGCCGAGACATGGAGCAAGTTCCGTCCCATGATCGAAGCCCTGGGACTGCGTACTCCTTCCAGACCCTAATTCCGCTCAGGCTTAGCTGCTGGTTACCAATAGGCAAAACCTGTAGCCTGTGATGCACATCTCTATTACAGCTACAATCATCGATGACGATTTATTACTCCGTTCAAGTTGAGGTACTCCATGTTCTCGAAAATCTCCAGGTCGCTTGCCGTAGCGGCGATCGGCACCCTTGCCCTGACCGCATGCGGCGGCGGCGGCTCCGAGTCCGGTGAAGGCGGCGGTAGCGAAGCGGCGGGCGGCTCCGAGCTGAACCTCGTTTCCGAGGGCACGCTGACCGTATGCTCGGACGTCCCCTACGAGCCGTTCGAGTTCGAGGAGAACGGGGAGTACACCGGCTTCGACATCGACATCATGCGCGAGATCGCCACCGGTCTCGACCTCGAACTGCAGGTACAGGATGTCGGATTCGACGGCCTGCAGTCCGGCGCGGTGCTGGCAGCGGGACAGTGCGACGTCGGCGCAAGCGCTATGACGATCACCCCTGAGCGCGAGGAGAACCTCACGTTCTCCGATCCCTACTACGACTCGCTGCAGTCCCTACTGGTACCCGCCGACGGCGACATCGCCACTCTCGATGACCTTGCCGGCAAGGCGATCGGTGTGCAGCAGGGCACTACCGGCGAGCAGTACGCCCGCGACAACGTCCCCGCGGACACCGAAGTAATCGCGTTCCCCAGCGACGCCGAACTGTACCCCGCCCTGCAGGCAGGAAATGTCGCGGCTATCCTCCAGGACCTCCCGGTCAACCTGAACCACACGCAGGAGGGCGACTTCACCATCGCCGAGGAGTACCAGACCGACGAGCAGTACGGCTTCGCTTTCCCCAAGGAGGGCAGCGAGGCACTCGTTGAGGCTGTCAACACCCAGCTTGCCGAACTGCGCGAGAGCGGCCGCTACGACGAGATCTACAACACCTACTTCGAGGAGCAGTAACCTCTCAACGGATGTGCGGCAGTTCCAGCTTCCTGGAACTGCCGCAGCCGTGTTCGCCTCCTGAAAGACAGGTAGAAAACACGTGAAACCCACCACCCGCAAGCGTCTCTTCCGGGGTGTTCTGTACGCGATCTTCGTCATCGCCGTCGTAGTCGTTGTGCTCCTCGCTGACTGGAAAGCCATCCGGTCCAACTTCTTCGACCTCGACGTCGCAGCCGAGGCCTTCCCCGCCATCATCACCACGGCCGCGAAGAATACGATCCTCTACACAATCATCGCCTTCATCGGCGGACTGATCGGCGGTCTCATTCTCGCGTTGATGAAACTCTCACCCGTGGGCCCCTACCGCTGGGTAGCCACGGCCTACATCGAGCTGTTCCGCGGCCTGCCGGCGCTTCTCGTCATCTTCGCCTTCGCGTTCGCCGTGCCCATCGCTTTCCAGTGGCGTCCGCCGGGCGGCAACGCCGGAGCAGGCTTGATTGCGCTGATCGTTGTGTCGTCGGCCTATATTGCCGAGACAATCCGCGCCGGCATCGAGGCTGTTCCAAAGGGCCAGGTGGAGGCTGCACGCTCACTGGGCATGCGTCCGTCCTGGACTCTGGTCTCCGTGGTGCTGCCCCAGGCCTTCCGGATCATCACTCCCCCGCTGACCAATGAACTGGTCATCCTGATCAAGGACACGTCGCTGCTGTTCATCGCGGGCATGGCGCTTGCGGACCGCGAGCTCACCACCTTTGCGCGTGACCTGACCTCATCGCAGGCGAACTCCACGCCGCTGGTCCTCGCAGCGCTCATGTACCTGGTGATCACCCTCCCGCTGACCCAGCTGGTTGCCAAGCTGGAACGCCACAACAAGAGAGGCCGATAGACCATGGCCGCCCAGCTGCCTGCCGACGTACCCGCCATCGAGGTCCGCGAGCTCCACAAGTCCTACGGCGAGAACGAAGTTCTCAAGGGAATCGACTTCCACGTTGACCAGGGCGAGGTGGTTTGCGTCATCGGCCCATCGGGATCGGGTAAGTCCACCCTCCTGCGTTGCGTGAACCGACTCGAGGAGCCTACCTCCGGGACCATCATGGTGGAGGGCGTTGATATCACGAACGAGGACACCGACCTGGACAAGGTGCGTACCCGCATCGGCATGGTGTTCCAGCAGTTCAACCTCTTCCCCCACCTGAGCGTGCTCCGTAACCTGACCCTGGCTCAGATCCGCGCAAAGAAGCGGAAGAAGTCCGAAGCGGAAGAAATTGCCCGGCGGAACCTCGCCAAGGTGGGGCTCGCCGACAAGGCAGACGCCTACCCCTCCCAACTCTCGGGCGGGCAGCAGCAGCGCGTTGCGATTGCCCGGGCCCTGTCCATGGACCCGGACATGATGCTCTTCGACGAACCCACCAGCGCACTCGACCCCGAACTGGTGGGCGACGTGCTCGATGTCATGCGGCAATTGGCCCGCGATGGCATGACCATGATGGTGGTCACCCACGAGATGGGATTCGCCCGCGAGGTCGGTGACCGGGTTGTCTTCATGGATGGCGGGGTTGTGGTTGAGCAGGGCGACCCACGGGAAGTGTTGGGCAATCCGCAGCACGAGCGGACGCGCAGCTTCCTGTCCAAGGTCCTGTGAATGGTTTTGTAAATGTGATGTAGAAACTATTTGCGGGCGGGTAGGTGCGTGGGAAGATGAATCGCATCTACCCGCCCGGTCTCACTTACCCTTGGGATTCTCATGTCCAAGCTCGTCGCCACCGGACGTCCGCGCCTGAGGGCGCGCCTCGCTGCGGTCGCCGTCCTCTGTCTTTCGCTTCTCACGGGCTTGCTGACCGCGCCGCCGGCCACGGCAGCGCTGCCCATCACCAATCCGAACAACGTGCAGGTGCTGGTCACCAAGACACGCCCCCTGAACCCGCTGCGCTACGTTGCACCCGACCTGGTGGCCTACCCGGGCACCGGACACTTGCTGCGGCGCGAAGTCTCGGGGCAGCTGCAAAGCCTTTTCGCCGCAGCCAGCCGCGCGGGCGCACCGCTCGCCGTAATCAGCGGCTACCGCTCCTACGATCAGCAGGCCGCTCTCTACAACTCCTACGTGGCGCAGTACGGCCAGGCCGTTGCTGACACCATTTCCGCCCGCCCCGGCCACAGCGAGCACCAGACGGGCCTGGCCGTCGACGTCGGGAACGCCAACGGCTCCTGCGGGCTCGGTGCCTGTTTCGCGGACACCGTAGGCGGTCGCTGGGTTGCAGCCAATGCACACCGCTACGGGTTCATCATCCGCTACCCAAACGGTTACCAGGGCACCACGGGCTACACCTTCGAACCGTGGCACCTGCGGTACGTGGGCCGGTCCGTTGCCACCGAGATGAGGACCCGCGGGATCCCGACCATGGAGCACTACTACAACGGCTCCAACCCCTCCATCACGGCACCTTCCGACCTAGTCGCCGCTGACGCCACCGGCACGCTGTGGACCTACCCGCCGAACTACCTCAACGGTTTCCGCCCGCGGGCTCGGCTCGGCGGCGGTTGGTCAACGCTGAAAGCCGGCTTTAACACCGACTGGAACGGCGACGGCATCCAGGACATCCTCGCCCAGTGGAATGACGGCCGACTGACCCTGTACCGCGGCCTCTTCGGGCGCGGTTTTCAGGCGCCGGTGCAGATCGGACACGGGTGGCAGAACTTCGACATCGTGGTCGGACATTGGGTTCGTGGAAGCCGGTATCCCTCCGTGGTGGCCAAGGACGGCTCCGGCAATGTCTGGCACTACCCGAACACCAGTGGGCTGGGCTTCGCTGCAGCCGGAATCTCGCGGATCGGTAACGGCTGGGGCGATATGAGGCTCACCATGGCGGACTGGGACCGCGACGGAAACCAGGACCTCCTTGCCACCCGGTCCAACGGACAGCTCATGCTTTACCGCTCCAACGGAGTGGGACGGTTCATGAACGAGCCAACCCGGGCCATCGGCCAAGGTTGGCAAGCCATGGACAGCATGAAAGCCATCTCCGGCTTCCAGGGGCCAGGCTCCTACGGACTTCGGGCGCGCACCGCCACCGGAGACCTTCGGTACTACCCGATGCCGGGCAACCGGTGGGGTGCCGCAAGTTCCATCGGTCAGGGCTGGGGCAGCTACCGGATGTTCCGCTGACTAGCGCTCCATCGCAGCGAGCACTGCGGACCTCACCTGAGCGTGAAGGTTCCGCAGGCCGTTGCGGTCAGTCCTGACCTCCACCACCGAGCGTCCGCGCACCGGTGCCTCCAGCACAGCGTCAAGTTCATGTACGGTCGCCACCATGCGGTGCGGGACGCCGTATCCGGCGGCCAACGCGGCAAGATCCGCGGCGTGCGGCGTACCGAATAGACGTTCGACGGCGGGGCCGTAACGTTCCAAAGTGGCCGGCTCCCCGTGCTCAAGCAGCCCGAAAATGCCTCCCCCGGAATCATTGAGTACCACGATCTGCAGGTCCGGTTCCTGTTCACCGAGGCCCAGCAGGAGGCCGCCGGCGTCGTGCAGGAAGGTCAGGTCGCCGAGCAGGAGACGGGTGGGAATTCCGGCGGCAAGCGCTATACCGGAGGCTGTCGAGATGGTGCCGTCGATGCCCGCTAGCCCCCGGTTGGCGTAGACCTCCAGCGGATGCCAGTCGCCGGAAGCCATCAGATCGACATCCCGGATGGGGTTGGACGAGCCCAGCACCAGGTTTCCGGTGGTGTTCTCCCAGACCGCATCAGCGACATGCAGGCCGGTCAGGCCCGGCTCCTGCGCCAGATGCAGCTGAAGGGCAGCCTCCGCACGGGCGCCGGCCTCCCGCCATTCCTCCAGCCAGCCGTCCGGCCCGGTGCCGGCGAACGCCAACAACCCCCCGAGCGTGTCAATCAGTTGTTCGCTGCGCCTCCCCTCCTCGAACCAGGCCTGCGACTCGGGTGCGTAGAGAGCACGCTCAATATCCGTCCGAGCGAGCAATGCCGCCACCGGCCTCGAAAGGGTGGGACGGCCAAACACCACAACGCGCTCAATCCGCGGAGCGAACCGGTCAAGAAGCAGGCGGTATGCCCCGATCGCGGAGGAGCCAAAGCGCGCGTTCGACGACGGCTCGGCCAATAGCGGCAGGCGCAGGTGCTGCGCGAACACCGCAGCGATCTCCCCCGCGCCGTGGCCGGCGATCACCACCGTACGGGAGGGCTTCGCTGAAGCCGGGGACGCCGTCGTCGTCGTTCCTTCCGCCACCGGCTCAGGGAACGGTTGCCGGCTACCGGCAGCAGGAACGCGTGCGCCGCCGTCGTCCGAGGGAACAAGCGGGTCGCGGAACCCCAGATTGACCTGCACGGGCCCCGCGGGTCCGGAGTTTCCCTGCGCTTGGGCGAGCGCCGCGGCCAACACCGTCTCAGGATCGGACCCCGCCGGGATGTCGACGGCGGCCCTCACATGTTCACCGAACAGGCCCGCCTGGCGGGTGGTCTGGTTGGCTCCGGTTCCGCGCAGTTCCGCCGGGCGGTCCGCGGAGAGGACCACGAGCGGCACTCCCGCGTGGTTGGCCTCCATCACTGCGGGCAGCAGTTCGCCGACGGCGGTTCCGGAGGTAGTCACGACGGCGACCGGCCGCTCGGATCCCAGCGCAAGGCCCAACGCGGTGAAGCCCGCTACCCGTTCATCCACTCGGACATGCAGCCGGATCTCCCCGCGCTCGGCGGCTTCGGCGAGCGCATACGCCAACGGCGCGCTCCTCGATCCCGGTGCTACAACCACATCGGTCACGGAATGGGCGCTGAGTACCGCTACGACCGTCCGGGCGCTTTGGATCGAATTCACCGTCCCATCCTTGCACTGTTGGCTAGAACACAGGCTCCACAACTCAACGATTGGTCCTCATTCACCTGCCGTTTACCCACCGGTACCCCTGCGGAAAGCCTCCAGTGGAACCCTCGGATGCGACAGTTCAACACTGGAAGGCCAAACTCCCATGACCATTGAATCCCGCCGTCGGTTCCTGCCCATGCTCGACCATGTCAAGGGCAAGCGCAGCGCCGTCACCTGTGCGCTGAAGTGCGACAACGCCTGCGCCAAGGACGTCTGCAACACGTCGAACAACAGCTACATGCGCGACATCATCTCGGCGGAGTACTCGCGCCGCAGCATGCTGGGCGTCGGTGCCGTCGGGGCGCTGACCCTGCTCCTCGGCGGCAACGCCGTAGCCCAGGCTCCCTCTGCCCAGGGCCTCTCCCCCGCAGCCAAGGCGGGCGGCCGTCTGCAGTTCTCCCCGATCGCCCCCGTTGAATCCACGGTGGACGCCTTCACCGTGCCGAAGACCTACTCGTGGGAGCCGGTCATCCGCTGGGGCGACCCGTTGTTCAACGACACCCCGGACTTCGACATCAACAACCAGACACCTGAAGCTCAGGCCGGCCAGTTCGGTTACAACAACGACTACCTGGACATCCTGCCGCTGGACAAGAAGAACACCCGCGCTGTGCTCGTGGCCAACCACGAGTACACCAACGAGGGCATCATGTTCCCCCCGACCATGGATCCGGCCACCGTTCGCGCCATATCGAAGAACGCCCACGGCATGGGTGTCGTTGAGCTGGAACGCAAGGCGGAAGGCTTCCCGTGGAAGTACGTCCGCGGAGCCAAGCTGAACCGCCGTATCACCATGTCCACGCCGTTCACCCTGACCGGTCCCGCAGCCGGCACCGACCTGGTCAAGACCGTTGCCGATTCCGAGGGACGCACCGTTCTGGGTACGCTGAACAACTGTGCCGGTGGAACCACTCCCTGGGGCACCATTCTCTCCGGCGAGGAGAACTTCAACGGATACTTCAAGGTGGGAACTCCGACGGCTGAGCAGCGCCGCTACGGCCTCACCAGCACCGACCCGGGCCGCGGCTGGCATCTGGACGAGGAGCGCTTCGACGCCACCGCTGAAGGCTACGAGAATGAGCCGAACCGCTTTGGCTGGATTGTCGAACTGGACCCGATGGATCCCAACTCCACCCCCGTGAAGCACACCGCCCTGGGCCGGTTCAAGCATGAAGGCGCGAACGTTCGGGTCAATGCCGACGGTCACGTTGTGGCCTACATGGGCGACGACGAGCGTTTCGACTACCTGTACAAGTTCGTTTCCCGAGACAAGTACATCGAGGGCAACCGCGAGCACAACAAAACCCTCCTGGCCAACGGTGACCTTTTCGTTGCCCGTTTCCAGGGCGACTCTGAGGGTGAAATCGACGGATCGGGCGCAGTGCCGTCCGACGGCTCCTTTGACGGCTCCGGCGAGTGGATTCCGCTGACCCGCGACGGCCGAAGCGCGGTACCCGGCATGACCATCGAACAGGTACTCGTCTACACCCGACTCGCCGCTGACAGGGTTGGCCCCACCAAGCTGGACCGCCCCGAGGACGTCGAGCCCAACCCGGTCACAGGCAAGGTCTACGTCGCCTGCACCAACAACTCCAACCGCGGCAAGGGCTCCAACGCGAAGGCTGACGAGACGAATCCCCGCAACGAGAACCGCGACGGCCACATCATCGAGATCACCGAGACGAACAACGACGCCACGGCATCGACCTTCAACTGGAACTTGCTGATGCTCTGCGGTGACCCCGCACAGGGCGACGTCACCTACTTCAGCGGCTTCCCGGTGGACCAGGTCTCCCCGATCTCCTGCCCCGACAACCTGGCCTTCGACTCCGCGGGCAACCTGTGGATCTCCACCGACGGCGCTTCTTCCGGCATCGGCTACAGCGACGGCTTGTTCAAGGTCAGCCTCGAGGGCGCAGATCGCGGCAAGGTGGAGCAGTTCCTCGCGGTTCCGGGTGACGCCGAGACCTGTGGTCCGGTCATCCACGACAAGGAAGGCATGGTCTTCGTCGCCGTTCAGCACCCGGGCGAGGACGGCACGTGGGGCGCTCACACCTCGCTGTTCCCCTATGACGGAACCCCTGCTCCCCGCCCGTCGGTGGTCCAGGTCTTCCGCGGCAAGAACGGCAAGGGCCTGCGCAAGTAGCCCCCAAGCCGGGATAACCCTGAGCGACAGCCGGAGGACGCAGGAAACTGCATCCTCCGGCTGCTGCCGGCAAGTCCGCCGCTGTGTCCCGCCGTTAAGTCCCGCCAGTCAGCACCCGATGCACACGCTGTAGGCGGTCCAGCCACCACTGCGTACCTGCCGGTGACGCCGCATGGCGTTCGAGGAGTTCTTCCGAAACCGTCACCCGCCGCGGTTCCAGCAACCCGTCAACGGGCGCCAGTGGGCGGTCCGTCACGTCGCCCTCCATCAGGGCCAGCGTCCCAAGACCGCACGCGTACCGCAGCTCCGGCAGCGACGCGGCCAGCGCCACGCCGGCACTGATTCCCACCGACGTATCCAGTGCTGAACTGACGACGGCGGGTAGCCCCGATCGCGCGACGATGTCCAACGCACGCCGCACCCCGCCCAGCGGCGCCACCTTCACGATCAGCAGATCGGCCGCGTCCTCGCGCGCGACCCGCAGCGGGTCCTCCGCCTTGCGGACGCTTTCATCCGCGGCGATCAGCACCGGTACGCTCCGCCTGCGCAGCTCGAGTCGAACCCGCCGTAGACCATCCAGGTCAAGGACCGGCTGCTCGGCATACTCAAGGTCGAAGTCTGCGAGGCGCTCCAGTGCCTCCAGCGCCGCATCCGTAGTCCAGCCGCCGTTGGCGTCAACGCGCAGCTTGGCGGCAGGAAGGAGGCGGCGCACCTCGGCCACGCGCGCGACGTCGTCGTCCAGGTTCTGCCCGCACTCAGCGACTTTGATCTTGACCGCTTCCACGGCGCCGAAGCGAGCAAGCACCCGTTCGACGCCGGCAGCCTCCACCGCGGGCACTGTTGCGTTGACTGAAACCGCGCTCCGTACCGGAGCGGTGTGCCCGAGCCAGGCCGCTTCCAGGCCTGCCTGAAGCCAGGCAGCCGCCTCAACGTCGTCGTATTCGGGGAAGGGCGAGAACTCGCCCCAACCGGCCGGGCCCCGCAGCAGCAGCGCCTCCCGATGAGCCACCCCCCGGAACCGGACGCGCATGGGCAGGGAGACAACCCGCGCTGATTGCAGAACCTGTTCGAGGGATGGCAACTCCATGCGTTCAGGCTATCCATAACGGGTACTCAAGAAATCTCCAAGCCTCTCGAGTGATCCTTTCCGCCATGGGGACTGCGCTGGGGACTGCACTGTAAATCACATTCGGAGCTGGTGCTCCGCGAAGGAAAGGAAACGTGATGGGTTCTCACAATCACGTTGGTCCCGGCCGTTCCGGCTGGATGACGCGAGGGCGCGTCTCCGGTTTGCTCGCTGGAACCACCACGCTGGCGCTTGCCGCGGGCGGAGCAACGGTTGTCATGGCAGCCAACCCACCGACTGGCCCTGGAAATATCGAGATCTTCGCCAAGCGCGACATGGTCGCGATCGAGGGCTACACAAGCCAGGCGGGCGAGAAGGCGGTCATCAAAGTCACCCGCGGCGACCAGGTCATCGGCACAGCCAGCGGCGTCGTCGATGACACCGGTTTCCTGGAGGTCAACCACCCCGGCGGTTCGTGCTGGGACATCGTCACGCCGAACATCACCGGCGGCGACGTGGTCACCGTCGAATTCCCTGACGGCAGCGGCGACGGCGCGGTCACAGGATCGGCCATCATCACCAAGGTGTCCCGGGAGGACTCGGCGGCCACTCCGGAGGCTGGCGACGTAGAGGGCAAGGTCATCGTCACAGGTACATACGGACCGGACGTCGACACCAGCAAGTTCGGTGTCGAAATCGTCAATCCGGACATGCGGGACATGGGCATCGGCGAACGTGCCATCGGCTGGCCGGACGATGAGGTACCGGCTGGCTACACCGTAGAAGGCAAGGCGGAAGCAGGCACGTTCACGGTGACCTACGGGTTCTTCTCGAAGGCCGAGACCGATGCTGCCTTCGCCGGTGATCCGTCCGTGGCCAGCTGGCAGGCCGAACCAGTCGGCGTCGAGGCACAGCTTGGCCTCACCATTTCCGAATTCAAGGAGATCGACGGCCCGGGCTTCGGTGGCTGCCCTGCAGGTCCAGCCGGCCAGGCGCCCAACGCTCCAACGAACGCATTCGCCAGCGCTGCGGGCAACGGTGGCATCAACGTCACCTGGAACAAGGCCACTGTTCCCGCCGACGCCCCACCCATCACCGGTTACCAGGTGATCGCCGAGGACACCGCCCTTGGCCAGGAAGTCAGCCTGAAGGTGGGTTCGGAAGCCACGAACGCTACGCTGCGCGGTCTCGTTGACAAGCAGGTCTATCCCGTCAAGGTAGTAGCCCTCAACGGTCAGTCCAGCACCGCCGCGGGAGCGGGCAGCGTTACGGTCACTGCGGGGGCAGTGAACACGGCTACTCCTCCGACTGCGCCGGGCAACGTGGCTGTCAAGGATGGTTCCCTCGCCGGGTCCGCCGACGTCACGTGGACCGCCGCAACCGCCAACGGTTCAGCGGTGACCGGATACAAGGTCGAGGCGCTCGACTCCGCCGGAACCGCGGTGAAGACCGTCGAAGCCGCAGCCGGAGCGACCACGGCAAAAGTTGAAGGACTTACTCCGGGCACTGCATACAGCTTCGTCGTCACTGCACTGAGCGCCGCAGGAAACACCCCTGCCGCGGCTGTGAATTTCACCGTCGTCCAGGCCGACCTCAAGGCACCGACCGCGCCTACCGTCGTCCGCACGACTACCGGCAATGGCAGCGTCACTGTTGAGTGGCAGCCCGGCGTTGCGGCGAACACCCCGATCACCGGTTACGTCCTGACGGCTACCCCCTCAACCGGCACTCCGGTTGAGGTCAAGACGGAGGCCGCTGCCCGCACCGCGACCGCGAGCGGACTGACCAACGGCACAAGCTACTCGCTGAAGCTAGTCGCAACCAGCGCCGGCGGAGACAGCCCGGGGGCAACCTTCTCCGCAGGTGCCTCGGCAACCGTGACACCGGCAGACCAGCTCACAGGCACCGCGGAGTTCCGGTCGGACCGACGTGAGTGGCGGCTTGGAGGCAGCGCCAGCATCACCGCCAACAACACCATCACCGCAACGAACGCAAGCGGCACAACGATCGGGACGGCCACCGTTGCCGCGGACGGAAGTTGGACCATCCGGACCCGGAACTCGACCGTCCCGTTCACATCCACTATCAAGCTGACCTCGTCGGCGGGCGGTAGCGCGACCATCTCGGCGACGTCCAGGTAACTCCGCTTACCACCAGACGCAGCCACCGACAGACCGGATCCGTCCGTACACGCACTCCCTGGGCGTGTACGGACGGATCCACTGTTTAATCCTCCTGTCCCCGAATACACCGGGGTGCACAGTTGAGGAACCTATTGGAGGCCGTGTAAGTGTTAATCAGGTGAGCACCCAGCACAAGCCCCCGGCACAACGCACCCGGACCGCAGCTCGGCATCCGGTCCTGTTCGTTCTCGGTTCGCTCGCCTGCCTCGTTGCCCTCGGCTGGACCTACTGGGCTTTTGTCCGAACCACCACCGGCCAGTTCGCGGACGAATCGGCCTGGCGGGAAGCAGGCATCGCGGCCCCCGATACTCAGGGCCCCTTTCTGCAGTTCCTCGACAGCCTTCCGGTGATTTCCGTTTTCATCGCCGCCGCCGTGATTTTGTTCGTCACGCTTGCACGACGGCGGTGGGCCTCCGCCGTCATTGCCCTCGGTACGATTGCGGGCGCCAATCTCACTACGCAGGTGCTCAAGAACTTCCTGCTGGACCGCCCCGACCGCGGGGTTCCCACACTGGACTTCAATTCCCTTCCCTCGGGCCACACCACGCTCGCGGCGTCGGCGGCGGCAGCGATCTTCTTGGTGGTCACGCCACGCTGGCGCCCGCTGGCTGCAGCGGTTGGAGGCTTTTATTCCGTGGTGGCGGGTTCGGCCACATTCATCAACCTCTGGCACCGTCCGGCCGACGTTGTGGCAGCCTTCCTCGTGGTCGGGGCCTGGACGCTGCTGGGCGGCCTGCTCATCATGCGACTGGGCAACCCCTGGAATGTCTGGACTGGGTTCGGCGAGCACTGGGCGGCGTCCAGGCTGTGGCTGGTGCTCTGCTGGGCCTGCGGGGCCATCGGGCTGGGCCTATCGGTGGCGCTGTACGTGTCGGTCCAACTGGCGGGCCCGGCTCCTGTGCCGGGAACCGCCGGTATCCCGCTGTTCTTCTGGTTCGGTCTTGCGTTGATTATCGGCGTGGGATTCACGCTGAGCGCCGTTGCTTGCTGGTTCTTCTCAGCCCAGGCACGCCTGCGGAGCTAGCGGCTCTTCGCTGCTCCTTCCCGGCGCGGTGGGATCCACCGCCACAGAACCAACGCCCCAAGCAGGCCCAGCACGCCGGTAGTCCAGATTCCTCCCGCCAGGGTGGCCGCAGCAGTCACGGCTGATACTGCTCCCGGCCCTGCCATGGTCCCGACGTCGGACAGCACCCGCCAGATCCCCAGGAACTGCGGCCTACCCACCGACGGGGAGAAGTCAGCACCAAGAGTCATGACTATCCCGGAACCAATGCCGTTCCCGAAACCGATCAGCAGCGCAACAAGCAGCAGGCTCCACGCATCGGTGGTGAGCGGCAGCAGGAGCAGGGCAAGTTCCATCAGCAGCATGCACGGCACCGCAACCCACCTTCGCCCATGCACGTCCATCACCTTGCCCGCGGGGTAGAAGATCAGCATGTCGATGGCGCCGGACAGGCCGTAGATGAGCGCCGTCGTCGTCGGATCCAGCCCGATCTCCTCTGCCCACAGCGGCAGGACCGCCTGCCTGGTGGCACGAACTGCGGCGATAAGCAGCACGCCGATACCGACGGTTCCGAAGGTCGGCGCGTGGGCACGGAGCATCGAATACACAGTTGGCGCGCCTGGAGGCGGAGCACCGGCAGAGTGGTCATCTGCGGACGAGCGCGCCGCTCGGAGTTCCGGCACGCAGAAACTGAGGACGGCTGCGGCCAGGGTCATCATTGCACCAACCAGGTAGGCGCCGTCGAGACCGGTGAAACTCATTGCGAGCGCGGCGGCAAACGGGCCAAGGAACACGCCGATGCGCGTCACCCCGCCGAGCGTAGAGAGCGCGCGCGCCCGATACTCCAACGGAACGGCTTCGGTGAGGTAGGTCTGGCGGGCAAGGCCGAAGACAGCTCCCGCCATGCCGATCATGAAGATCGCCGCTCCGAAGACTGCGAGCGTAGGTGCAGCGAGGGCAAGGAGCATTGCCGCGGAACACCACAGCGAGGCCCCGACCAGTGACCACCGCTCCCCGAACCGGGTGGTGATGACCGTCGCGGGAACGTTGGTGACCAAGGACCCTATACCGGTGAGGGTGAGGATCAGCGCCGCTGTTGCTGTGTCTGCTCCTAGGTCGGTTGCAGACAGTGCAATCACCGGCACGATGGCGCCGGTGGCCGCACCGTACAGCAGCGGTGGCCCGTATGCGCCTACTGCAATCTGACGAAAACTGAACGGATCCGGGCGCACCGCTCAACGCTACCGCAGGCGTTTATCCTTCCGCGGAGCGAGGAAGAAGCCGACGATGGCCAACACGCCCGCTATGCCCTCCGCGACCGCGCTCACCGACTTCTCAAAGAACCAAATCGGCTCGTACATTGCGGGAATGGGGCCCACCTGGGGAAGCTGGATGAAGGTGGAGAGAACGACGGCGGCGAATGCCGACAGCGCCACGAGCGCCGCCAGGGCGAAGGACAACTTGCTTCCCCGAACCAGCACGTAGATCGCGACAACGACCGCGAGGGCGGCCTGGATGCGGAACAGGTTTCCGCCCCCGATCCCGTCGGGGTAGGCGAACTGGTAGTTGGGGGCGAGCACAAAATGGACGTAGGCGTCCACCGCAAGCCCCAGCGCCACCAAGATGCGCAACGCAACCATCAGCGGCGTCGACCGTCCGTGCGTCATCGGCCGGTGAACCGCCTCACTAGCCATCTGAGCTCACCACCAGCGTGCCCGTCATGTTGGGGTGGTAGGTGCAGAAGAACGGGTACTCGCCGGGCTCTTCGGGCGCCGTGAAGGTGACCGTTTCCCCACCCTGGGCGATTGCGTCGAAGTCATCCGATTCGGTCGTGGTCACCGTGTGCGGCGCGGTGTCCTCGTTGACCACGGTGATTTCCGCACCGGGTGGCACGGATTCGGGCAACTCGTACTCGAAGTTGCGGATCGTGATGACGATATCCTCCGCCGGTGCTTCCCCAGTAGGTTCGGCCGACGCGCCGTCCGTGGCTTCCTCAGCAGCATCAGAGGTTTCGCCAGCGCCGGGCTCAGCCGAGGTGGATACCCCGCCCGGCGACGGTTGCGCGGTCTCGCTCGCTGAGTCCGACGTTGCCGGCGCCTCGGCTGTGGTCCCACCGCCCGACCCGCAGCCCGCCACCCCAATGAGAGCGGCGGCAAGTAGAAATCCCAGGGCACTTCGGGTGACTTTCATGGCTCTCCATTCCGGCGGAGTTCCAGCCCGGCCCAGCCGGATGCCCTACCCCACCACTCAGGTCCAACTTGTTCGTCGCTGGTGGGTTGCCGGATCCCCGGGAATGATGAAAATCAGCTGAAACCGACAGCGGTCCAGTAGCCCCCTGCGATGCTTGTTCCCGAAGAGTACACCCGCGCGGGGACGCCGGAACTGGATTCCCAAGGAATCCACAGGTTCCGCCCGGATTCAGCTTTTTTCAGCTGGGGCTGCCCTGTCGTTCCAGCCATTTCCAGTGCGCGAGGGTGCGCAGACGGGTCAGGAGCGCGCGGGACTGCTCGGGACCGTAGGGCAGGATGGGGATGGCCTTGGTCATGTCCAGGGACGCTTCGTCCATCGCCGTCTTGGTTACGCGTACGGCGTGACGCATCTGGTTCAACTGGGTCACGACGAAGTCGATGCCGACCGGTGCCCCATGGCCGGGCACGAAAACCTCATAGAGGTCATCCAGGGCGCTGATCTTTCCCAGCGTCCGAATCCACTCGGCGGGGAACGAGTCCTCGAAGGAGGGGTCTGCGCCCTCCTCCACCAGGTCACCGGTGAAGAGCACGTTGCCTGCACCCACGAGCAGGTCATTATCCGTGTGTCCGGCGCCCAGGTGGAACAGTGTCACCGAAAGCCCGCCAAGGTCCAGGTCAACGGGTGATCCGGAGACCAGCCGGTTGGCCGGATGGATAGCCGTGTGAGCGCCGTCGCCCGTGGCCATCGCAGGGTCTATCTCTGCGACCTCGCGACGCTGCTCCTCCCCGCTCTCAGCCAGAGCCGCGGCACAGCGCTCGGTCGCCCAGAATTCCGACACACCTTCCGCTGCGAAGAAGGCATTCCCGAAGACATGGTCATAGTGCGAGTGCGTGTTGACGACCGTGAGCGGCAACTCTGTGATCAGCCGGACCGCCTTGAGGATGTGGGCTGCCTGTTCGGGGCCCGTACCGGTGTCGATTACCAGGGCGCGTTCGGATCCGGTCACCAAACCGACGTTCATGGCGAACGGTTCGGTCTGCAGTACCCATACGTGGTCCCCCAACTGCTGCCAGGGGTAGGACTCGTCAACGTTCAGCTCGGACATGGGTTCCTCTCTGGTCGCGCGGCAGTCCCAGTCTAGAGGTCGGCCAGGACACCGCCCGGATTCTCCACAGCGTCCGCAACATAGCGCAGGAAACCTGCCGCCACCACGCCGTCGCACACGCGGTGGTCGAAGGAGAGAGTCAGTTCCGTGACCTTCCGGACCGCGAGTTCTCCATTGACCGCCCAGGGCCGGTCGATGATCCGTCCTAACCCGAGAATCGCTGCCTCCGGGTGGTTGATGATGGCGGCGCTGCCGTCCACCCCGAACACGCCGTAGTTGTTCAGGGTGAAGGTACCCGAGGTCAGGTCAGCGGGCGTGGCCTTGCCGTCCCGCGTGACGGCGGCCAGCCGCCGGATCTCCGCGTCCAGTTGCCGGGCACTCATCCTGTCCGCCCGCCGGATGGCGGGAACCATCAGACCCCGGTCGGTCTGGGCTGCAATCCCAAGGTTGACGCCGTCGAACTTCAGAATCTCCAGCCCGCCGTCCTCGCCTTCGACGATGCGGGAGTTCAACTCCGGGTACCGGACGAGCCCGGCGAGCGCGAACCGAGCCACAAAGGCCAGCAGACCAACTGACTCGTCGGGATTCCGGCGCATGAGGTCTGCGCGCAGTTCGACGAGCGCGGTTGCGTCTACGTCCACCCAGACAGTCGCCTCGGGGATCTCGCGCCGACTGCGCGTCATCGCCTCCGCCACTGCTTTACGGACTCCACGCACCGGTATTCGCTCGCTGATGCGGAGTCCGCTTCGCTGGTCCTCACCCGTGGAGCTGCCGCCATCACTCGTTGCCGGCGTCGCCTCACTCGCCGTCGCCTCCGGTTCGGCCGCCGCCACCGATGCCGGCGCCTCAATTCCCGAAGCCGGTCGGGCACCAGAGGCCGCGATCGCCTGCTCAACATCCCGGCGAAGAATCATTCCAGCGGCACCCGTGCCGGAAATCGAACGGAGGCTCAAGCCAGCATCCCGCGCCAGCTTGCGCACCAGCGGCGAGATGCAGAGCACGGCACGGGGGCCGGCGTCGGACACGGCTGCGCCCTGCTGTGATGCGGCCGGGGGCTGCGCGTCAGTGGCAGTAGCCGTGCCTGTCGCGGCCAGGGCGCGACGACGGCGCGTCCTCCCGCCGCTGCCGGCAGCAGGCGTGCCATAGCCGATCAGTACGTTGCCGGATCCGCTCACGGCTGCATCGGCAGGTGCAGGGCCGGAAGGCGCGACCGACTTCTCGCCAGCCGCTGCTGTAACAGGCGCAGCCGCAACCGGCGTTCCTACCTCAGCCGGCGACACCGTAATCAGCGGTGCCCCGACCGAGATCGTGCTTCCAGCCGTTCCGTGCAGCCTCGTGACGACGCCCGCATACGGAGAGGGGACCTCCACCATGGACTTGGCAGTTTCAACTTCGGCCACCGGCTGGTCGACCGTGACCACGTCCCCTTCGGCAACGAGCCAATTGACCAGCTCGGCCTCCGTCAGCCCCTCGCCGAGGTCAGGGAGCAGGAAGACTTGCCCAGCCGCCGTCGTGAGCGTTTCGGCGCTCATGCGTCCTCCCACTGCAGTTCGTCCACGGTGTCCAGTATCCTGTCGACGCTGGGCAGGTACCAGTGCTCGAGCTTCGGAGCGGGGTAGGGAACATCGAAACCGGTCACCCGACGTACCGGGGCGGCCAGGGAATGGAAGCAGCGCTCCTGCACCCTTGCCACAATTTCGGAGGCAACCGAGGCGAAGCCGGGAGCTTCGGCGATCACGACGGCGCGCCCGGTCTTCCGGACGCTGGCGGTAACAGTCTCGTCATCGAACGGGACGATGGAGCGCACGTCGATCACCTCGAGGCTACGCCCTTCCTCCGCTGCCGCTGCGGCCGCAGCCAGTGCTGTGGGGACGGACGGTCCGTAGGTGATGAGGGTGGCGTCGGTGCCGGAACGGGCGACGACGGCGCGTCCGACCGCCGAGCCGGTGGTGTCGGAACCGGTACCTCCGGAGCCGGTGCCGCCGCCGGCCGCTGCTGCGGCTGCCGCCCTGAGCTCTTCGAGATCAAGCGTCTCCTTCGACCAGTACAGCTTCTTCGGCTCCAGGAAAACCACGGGATCGGGGAAACGGATGGCCTCCCGCAGCATGAGATAGGCATCGCGGACGGTAGCGGGCGTGAGCACCGTCAGGCCCGGCGTGTGTGCGTAGTAGGCCTCCGAGGAGTCACAGTGGTGCTCCACTCCCCCGATCCCACCTGCGTACGGAATCCGGATGACCAGCGGAAGCTTCACCTTTCCCCGGGTGCGGTTGGGCATCTTGGCGACGTGACTCACCACCTGCTCAAAGGCGGGGTACGCGAAGGCATCGAACTGCATCTCGACGACCGGGCGCATGCCGTTCATTGCCATGCCGACGGCCATTCCCATGATTCCGGATTCCGCGAGCGGCGTATCGAAGCAGCGCTCCTCGCCGAAGCGGGCGGTGAGCCCGTCCGTGATGCGGAAGACACCGCCCAGTGGACCCACGTCCTCACCGAAGACCACAACCGACGGATCGGCCTCCATCGCGTCAGCAAGCGCCGCGTTCAACGCCTTCGCGAAGGTGAGGGGCTGGACGCCCGACGGGGAAGCATCGGTCAGCGGTGATTCCTTGCGCAGAGCGGTGTCAGTCATTGCCGGCTTCTTCCCGAAGCAGCTCTTCGCTGAGCTGGGCAGCCTGCTCGCGCAGCTGGCTAGTCTTCTCCGTGTAGACGTATTCGAACAGGTCGGCCGGATGGATATCCGGTTCGGAGTTGAGGCCTTCCCGCAGCACGCCGGCCATCTCCTCGGCCGCTGCTGCGATGCGCTGTTCCTCTTTCTCGGTGAGGAGCTGAAGGTTGCCGAGGTAGGTCCGCAGCCGGGTGATGGGATCCTTCGGCACCCACTGGTCGACGTCGGACTGGGAGCGGTAGCGGGAAGGATCGTCGGCGTTGGTATGTGCCTGCATGCGGTAGGTGTGTGCCTCCACCAGGACGGGACCACCGCCGTCGCGGGCCCGCTCAACGGCCTTGGAAAGCACGGAGAGCATCGCCGCAAGGTCGTTGCCGTCCACCCGCTCACCGGGCATGCCGTAGCCGATCGCCTTGTGAGCCAGTGACGGCGCTACCGACTGGTGC
Organism: Arthrobacter sp. JZ12; assembly: GCF_035189165.1. NCBI lineage: Bacteria > Bacillati > Actinomycetota > Actinomycetes > Micrococcales > Micrococcaceae > Arthrobacter > Arthrobacter sp. JZ12. The sequence continues at coordinate 2,613,406 of NZ_CP045246.1, forward strand.
TTGAGCGGCACTGAGATGGCGTATTCATTGTTCTGGATCAGGAACACAACCGGCACGTGGAACACCGCCGCGAAATTCAGGGCTTCGTGGAAGTCCCCCTCACTGGTTGCACCGTCGCCGCACAGTGCCAGGACAACTGTGTTCTCGCCGCGGAGCTTGGCGGCATGCGCCACCCCTACTGCGTGGAGCAGCTGGGTAGCCAGGGGCGTTGCCTGCGTGGCTGTCCTGTGGTGGCGCGGATCATAACCGGCGTGCCAGTCCCCCCGCAGGAGCGTAAGCACTTCCAGTGGATCCACCCCGCGGGTGATGACAGCGACCGTGTCGCGGTAGGTCGGGAACAACCAGTCCGTTGGGTCAAGGACGACGGCGGCGGCCACCTGGCAGGCTTCCTGTCCGTGTGATGAGGGGTAGACCGCCATCCGGCCCTGCCGGACGAGGGCATTGGCCTGTTCGTTGATCCTGCGCCCCACCACGAGCTTTTCGTAGGCCGACAGAAGGAGGGGCCCATCCGGCAGCGGGTAACGGTCGTTGTGCACGTGCTGACCCTCGGGGTCCACGAGCTGGACCGGGTGGGCGGAGGGGAGCATGAAGTTCTCGACCGATCCGCCGGTATCGGCCCCCGCATGCTTCATCGACCCGCTGAACTGGTTTCCTGTGGAGCTCTCGGAGTGAATGGTCATGCCTGCCTCCCTCAGCCGCCGCGGCGTCGGTGCGGCTTCGCTGCCTGACGCTCCGCTTCAAGGGCTTTTGACCCCCGGAGCGGAACGATGATTTGTGCCTCAATTATGGGTAAGAGACAACTTCCGTATCCATGAAACGGAAGGATCATGGAATTCCGGAAGCCGTATCAGTACTCTCGAAGACGAAACGCTTATGTGAGCTGGGTTACAGGGAAGGTTGTAGACAGATGGCCGAACTGCCCCTCGATGAGGTGGACCGGAAGATCCTCGCCGAACTCACACGGGACGGCCGCCAATCCGTGACTGCTATCGCAGAGAACGTCCACATTTCCCGGGCGCACGCCTACTCCCGCATCGCCCGACTCACCGAGAACGGCGTGTTGACCAAGTTCACGGCGTTGATCGACCCCATCAAGGCAGGGCTCCGGTCCTCGGCCTATGTCACCCTCAAGGTCCGGCAACACTCCTGGCGCGAACTGAAGGAGAAGCTGCGGGCCATTCCGGAGGTGCACCATATTGCTCTGGTAGGAGGAGATTTCGACGTGATCCTGCTGGTGCGTGCTGAGGACAACGTCGATCTCAGGCGCGTGATTTTCGACCAGCTACAGTCCATGCCCGGAGTCCTGGACACACAGACGTTCCTCGTTTTCGAGGACATGGACACCCGCTGACACGTCGCTTGAGCGGAACTCCCACACCAGGCGTGAGATGGCCGGGTGTCCGCCGATCCGGCGATGACCCCGTCCGAAGGTCATCGTCCCCCATAAGGCCCCTACCGGCGGACTGCCCGGCCACAACCTCTAGTAAATGCCACGAAAGGACAAATATGTCCTATCGGGCGGCACATTACAGCGCATCGAGTTCAAACCGTTGCAGAACCGGTTGCCTGCACGTACGGTTCTCGCTCGATGCTTCGATGGCGCGAGCGCCCTAGCCCTTGAAGATGGGTTTGCGTTTCTCCTGGAATGCACGGAACCCTTCGGCGTAGTCGGCACTGCTGCACAGCTTGCCCTGTGCGATGTTCTCCTCACTGACCGAATCCCAAAGCCCAAGCCTGCGGTCCCGGACCGAGGCAACCAGTTCCTTCGACGCGCGGAACGCGCCTGTGGCACCTGCGGCAACCCGTTCCACTGCCTGCCTGGTGGCGGGCAACAGCTCAGCAGCCGTAAAGACCCTGCTGAACAAGCCACCGGCCACCGCGTCGGCACCGGTCATCAAATCAGCGGTGTAGATCAGGTCGAGCGTCCGATGTGCTCCCAGCCGTTCCGTGAACAGCCAATGTCCGCCTGAATCCAGCGTTGCCCCCAGCCGCGCAAAGGGGGACCCGATCTTCGCCGTGTCCGCCACATACACCACGTCCGTGGCGATCAGCAGCCCCAGTCCAACCCCCAGGCACGCCCCCTGCGCCGCCGCGAAGGTTGGGGCAGGGAAGGCGCTCATCTTCCGCAGCAGCGGTGTGACAAGGCCATCGAGGTAGGCGACCGCGTCGTCGGTCTCGGGTTCGACGCCGGCAATATCGCGCCCCGCGCAAAAGGCCCGCCCTTCACCGCGAAGCAGGAGAGCGCGGACGCGGCCTTCCGCTGCCGCGGAGGCGGCGTCGTCGTACGCCAGCGAGAGTTTGGACAGGGCTTCCTCGTTCAGCGCGTTCAGCTTGTCGGGTGCGTTCAGGACGATCTCCGCTACGTTCCGCTCGATGGTCAGCTCGATCACGGGTTCCTCCTAGGCGTCGTAGTCCACTATGACTTCGGGACTGGTGGGGCGGGACTGGCAGGTCAGCACATAGCCTTTCGCCAGTTCGTCCGGCTCCAGGGCGTAGTTTTCCTCCATGTCAACGGTCCCGCTCACCAATCTTGCCCGGCAGGTACCGCAGACACCGCCTGCGCAAGCGAACGGGACATCGGCGCGAACGCGCAGGGCGGCGTTGAGGATTGATTCACGGGCGTGGGCAGGGCTGGTCACGGAGCCCCTCAGCCCGTCGAGGGTGAACGTGATGATGTAGGAGTCGTCCGCCGGGTCGTCCCGGATCGGGCGTCCGATTTGCCCTTCCGGCCTGGCGGGCTCTCCTGTGGTGAACAGTTCGAACCTGATCTTCTCCGGTGGTACCCCACGTTCGGCGAGCGTGTCACGGCACAGTTGGACAAGCTCGAAAGGCCCGCAGAGGAACCACTCATCGACATCGTCGGTACGGATGACGCTGGTAAGGAGGGTCTGGAGTTTCACGGCATCGATTCGCCCGGTCAGTAGCGGCGAGATTCGCTGTTCGCGGGAGAGCACGTGGTGCAGCGCGAAGCGTGCAGGATACCTGTCCTTCAGGTCGGCGAGCTCTTCGAGGAACATGACGTCCATGGCCGCACGATTGGCGTAGATCAGGTCGAAGCGCACTGCCGGATTGGCCGCGAGCACCGAACGCGCGATGGCGATGACCGGTGTGATCCCGGAGCCGGCCGCGACCGCCACGAAGGCGTGACCTGTCTCGGTGTCGATACTGTCGGGATTGTTCAGCCCATTCATGGGGTGTTTCGAGATGAACTGACCCATCGGGCTCATGACGTCCAGCCGGTCACCGGCCTTCAGGAACTCGTTGGCCCAGGTGGAGAACACCCCGCCGAGATCTCTCTTGATGGCAACACGAATCTCGCTGCTGCCGTCCTCGAAGTTGCGGGGTTCGGCGCAGATTGAGTAGCTCCGGCGCACTTCCCGGGGCTTCCCGTCGACGTCCAACGTGGTGCGCAGGGCAACATACTGGCCGGGTACGTAGTTGAATTTGCCCGCCAGGTCCGCCGGTACGGCGAACGTCACTTCGATCGCATCCTCCGTGAGCCGTCGGACCTCCGAAACGGTCAGCTCGTGAAACGCAGTTCGCCTCCGGGTGGACGGGGCAAGCTTCACTGCCATCAGTGGACCTTGAAGTAATCGAACGGCTCCCTGCAGTCCTGACAGACGTACAGCGCCTTGCAGGAGGTCGACCCGAACCGGGTCAGCTCTCGCGTGTTGAGCGACGAGCACTGTGGACACTTGATCCCCAGCCGGACGCTGATCTTTCCGCTCGCTGCCCGTCCTGTTGGTGGAGCAATCCCGTACTGCTCGAGCTTCGCTCTACCGGCCCCGCTCATCCAGTCCGTTGTCCAGGCCGGGGACAGAACCAGGTTCACGTGGACATTGGTGTAACCATGCGCAGCAAGGGCAGTGAGGATGTCATCGCGGATTGTGTGCATGGCCGGGCAGCCCGAATAGGTGGGCGTGATGGCCACGGTGACGGCGCCGTCGTTGTGCACATCAATCGCGCGGAGGATTCCGAGATCCTCGATGGTGAGGACCGGAATCTCCGGATCCGCCACAGTGGCAGCGATATTCCAAACGGTCTCTTCGAGGGTGCGCGCCGCCGTCACCATGTCGCTCCCGGATGTTCCCGGGCGAGCACCTGCATCTCGGCGAGGATGTAGCCCAGGTATTCGCTGTGGTGGCCCTGCCGGCCGCCACCAACGGCCGCGGGAACAGCCGGAATCTTCAACTCCGCCTCGGCGAAAAGTCCCTCCAGTTCCGCATCGAAGGCGGCGCGCAACCCGGAGGGCTGAACCGCAATCCCTTTGAGCTCGTCCAGAAGGGCGTCATGTTGGAAGAGTTCGCCGACATACGGCCAGGTAAGGAGGAGCCCTTCGACCATGCGGCGGCGCGACTCATCGGCTCCGAGCGCAAGGCGCAGGACCCACTGCCTGCTGTGGTCCCGGTGGTAATCCACTTCCTTCACGGCCTTCGCAGCAATGGCGGCGATTGTTGGGTCGGCCGAACCGGTCAGGTGCTTGTAGAGCTCGAACTGGTAGTAGGAGACCACGAGCTGCCGGGCAATGGTCCGTGCGAAGTCGCCATTGGGCTGTTCAACCAGGTGGACTGAGCGGAATTCGTCCTCGCCCCGGAAATACGCGAGGTCGTCCTCCGTCTTCCCCCAGGCCCGTCCGGCGTAGGTGAGGAAGGATCGCGCGTGGCCGAGCAGGTCCAGCGCGATGTTACCCAGCGCCACGTCCTCCTCGAGCTCCGGTGCCCTCGAGATCCACCAGCCAAGCCGCTGCGCCAGGACGAGGGCATCATCACCCAGCCCGAGGGCGTACTGCGCCACCGCTGCACTGGGTACGGCCTCCGAGACCGCGATGTCCTCGGGCCGCAGAGCATTGCCCGGGGTGATTCGGGTGGCGCTGGCGCTCGCTTCGCTCACAGGTGCTTCACCCCTTCGCTCTTCGTGTAATACGTGGCGTGCCGGTAGTCCTTGCCCTGGGGCGATTCGAAGAACTGCCCCTTCGCGTCGGGATCGCTGGCAACAATTGCCGACGCCGGTACAACCCACAGGCTCACGCCCTCGTTGCGCCGGGTGTACAGGTCGCGGGCGTTCCGCAGTGCCATCTCTGCGTCCGGAGCGTGGAGGGACCCGGCATGCACATGGCTGAGCCCGCGTGAAGACCGTACAAAAACCTCCCAGAGCGGCCATGGCCCAGCTGTGGGGTGTCCGGGCAGTTCCGCGCTGGGGCCCTTCGAACCGTCGTCGGCCGCTTGCGATCCGCTGACCACCTACGCCGCCTCGCCCACGGCAGCGGCACGCTTGGCGGCTTGCTTTGCGGCGTAAGCCGCAGCGGCCTCACGGACCCAGGCACCGCCGTCGTGCGCTTCACGACGCCGCTCCATCCGCTGGGCATTGCACGGCCCGTGACCGGCGAGGACTTCCTTGAACTCGTTCCAGTCGAGCGGACCGTGTTCCCACCGTCCCGTGTCCTGGTTGTAGCGGATCCGGTCGTCCGGGAGGGTGAGTCCGAGGACCTTGACCTGTTCGGCAATCATGCCGACAAAGCGGGAGCGCAATTCGTCGTTGGAGAACCGCTTGATGTTCCAGGCCATGGACTGCTGCGAGTTCGGTGAGTCCTCGTCCGGCGGCCCGAACATCATGAGGCTGGGCGCATACCAGCGGTTCACGGCGTCCTGGGCCATCGCCTTCTGGGCCGGCGTGCCGTTGGAAAGCTCTAGCAGGATCTCGAAACCCTGGCGCTGGTGGAAGGACTCTTCCTTGCAGATCCGCACCATCGCGCGGCCGTACGGGCCGTAGGACGCGCGGCAGAGGGGCACTTGGTTGGCGATCGCGGCGCCGTCGACCAGCCAGCCGATGGCCCCCATGTCCGCCCAGGTTCGCGCCGGATAATTGAAGATGCTCGAGTAACGCGCCTTTCCCGCGATGAGGTCAGCCATCATCTGATCGCGTGAAGTGCCGAGGGTTTCGGCGGCGGAGTAGAGGTACAGGCCGTGACCGGCTTCATCCTGGACCTTCGCCATGAGGATGGCCTTGCGCTTGAGGCTCGGTGCGCGCGTGATCCAGTTCGCCTCGGGCTGCATGCCGATGATTTCGGAGTGCGCGTGCTGGGAAATCTGGCGGGTAAGCGTCTTGCGGTAGGCCTCCGGCATCCAGTCGCGCGGTTCGATGCGGGAGTCCTCTGCGATCAACCGGTCGAACTGCGCCTGTTCCGCCGTCATCTCCTGGGAGTTGTCGGTAGCCGTAGTCATGAAGTCACCTCGCTGTGGGCCGGGAGGGCAGGGACCCGCCCGGAAATAATTACCGACCGTTCGTTCAGGATATCGACGCGGGATGCGGCCAGTCAACAGATCGACCGGCTGCCACCGCCCAGCTGCCACCGGGCAGGCAGGCAGTGCCGTCGTCGTCGTTTATTCGCTTCGCATGCAGGTGTCGGTAGGGGCTGGCAGGATGGAACCATGACTTCCGCCCCCGTTGCCAAGAAGGTCCCCACCCAGCGCATCCATCACGGCGACCTTTTCGTCGATGAGTACGAGTGGCTCCGCGCCAAGGACGATCCCGAGGTCGTCGAGCATCTGAAGGCCGAGAACGCGTACACCGACGCCGTCACCGCCGGGCAGGAACAGCTCCGCCAGGACATCTTCAACGAAATCAAGAACCGCACCCAGGAGACGGACCTGTCAGTCCCTGCGCGCAAGAAGGACTGGTGGTACTACTCGCGCACGGAAGAGGGGAAGCAGTACAGCATCCACTGTCGCGTGAGGGCCACCGACACCGGCGACGTCGCGCGTGACTGGACACCGCCGGAAGTCCTGCCCGGCCGGCCGGTTGACGGCGAGGAGGTGCTGCTGGACGGCAACGCGGAGGCAGAGGGCAAGCCCTTTTTCTCCCTCGGTGGGCTCGCGGTCAGCGAGGACGGGAACCTGCTGGCGTACTGCGTCGACAATGCTGGAGACGAACGCTTCACGCTTCGGATCAAGGACCTGCGGTCGGGGGAAGTTCTTCCCGACGAAATCCCGAACGTTTTCTACGGACTGGCCTTTTCCCCCGATGCATCCCAGGTCTTCTACACCCTGGTCGACGACAGCTGGCGCCCGTACCAGGTGAAGTCACACCGGCTGGGCACCGCCGTCGAACAGGACGAGTTGATCTACCAGGAAGACGACGTCGCGATGTGGACCGGTTTCGACCTCTCCGCTGACCGCACCCAGCTGTTGATCGGTATCAGCTGCTCGGAGTACAGCGAATACCGGGTCCTGGACCTCACGGATCAGGGCAAGGGGCTGGCCACGCTCATTCCGCGGTCCGAGCGCGTGCTGTACGAACCCGAGCCGCTTCGCGTGGAGGGGCAGCTTCACTACCTGCTCACGCATGACCGCGGAGCGAAGAACTCGATGGTCAGCCTCGTGGCCGCAGACCAGTTCGAGCGCCCAATCGCCGACCAGGACTGGCGCACCGTTGTGGAGCACGACGACGCCGTCCGCGTCCACGGTGCCACCGTCACCGAAACGCACGTGCTCGTCTCGGTGCGCAAGGACACCACCATGCGAGTGCAGATCCTGCCGCGCCGAGGCCTCGCTACACCTGCCCAGCCGGCGCCGATCGAACCGGGCTTCGACGAAGAGCTCTACACCTGCAACCTGGCCGGTGCTGAGTTCGAGTCCCCGCTGATCCGGCTCTCCTACACCTCCTACTTCACGCCGGCGCGGGTCTACGACTACCTGCTCGACGGCGGAGCCCTCATCCTGCGCAAGGAGACGGAAGTCCGCGGCGGCTATCGCTCCGAGGACTACGTGGCGGAGAGGCAGTGGGCCACCGCAGCGGATGGAACGCGGATTCCGCTCTCGGTCCTTCGCCGTCGGGACCTTCGGCAGGACGGCACCAACCCCGCGGTCATCTATGCCTACGGCAGCTACGAGATCAGCATGGACCCGGGTTTCTCCATCTCGCGGCTGTCCCTGTTGGACCGCGGGATCATCTTTGTCGTGGCGCATATCCGTGGGGGCGGCGAGATGGGCCGCACCTGGTACGAAAACGGCAAGAAGCTCTCGAAGAAGAACACCTTCACGGACTTCGTCGACGCCACCGATCACGTGGCCGGGTCCGGCTGGGCTGACCCTGACCGCATCGCCGCGATCGGTGGTTCTGCCGGCGGCCTGCTGGTAGGCGCGGTGGCAAACCTCGCTCCCGAGAAGTACCGTGCCATCGTTGCGCAGGTGCCCTTTGTGGACACACTCACCACCATCCTCGACCCCGAGCTGCCGCTTTCTGCGCTGGAGTGGGAAGAGTGGGGCAATCCCATCACCGACCCCGAGGTGTACCAGTACATGAAGGAGTACACCCCGTATGAGAACGTGCGCGCCACGGCGTACCCGCGGATTGCGGCGGTGACCAGCTTCAACGACACACGCGTCCTGTACGTGGAGCCGGCCAAGTGGGTGGCAAAGCTCCGCGAGGTAACTACGGGCAGCGAGCCCATCGTCCTTAAAACGGAGATGGACGGCGGCCACGGCGGCGCCAGCGGGCGGTACGAGCGGTGGAAGGACGTGGCCTGGGACTACGCTTTCGTTGCAGATGCGCTCGGCGCCACGTCCGTGCTGCCGAGCGCAGTGAACGTCGCCGGCTAGGACTGCCCTATGTCCAGCCCTGAGACCACAACCCGGCGCGGACGCCCCGGATACGACCAGCAAGCCGTCCTCAACATCGCGGTGGATGTGTTCAACCGGCACGGGTACGAGGCAACCTCCATGGGGCTGCTGGCCGAGAACCTGGGCATCAGCAAGTCGGCCATTTACCACCACGTGCCCTCGAAGGGGGACCTGCTGAAGCTTGCGCTGGATCATGCGCTGGGCGGGCTCGAGGCAGTTCTTGAGCATTCGGACGCGGTGTCGGGCAAGGCGGACGAGAGGCTGGAGTATGTTCTGCGAGGCACAATCGCCGTCCTGATCGAGCGGTTGCCCTACGTCACGCTGCTGCTCCGGCTGCGCGGGAACACGGACATTGAGCGCGATGCCCTTGAACGCCGTCGTGCTTTCGACCATCAGGTGGCCGCACTGGTTGATGCCGCACGCTCAGAGGGTTCCATCCGGAAGGACATCGATCCTCGCACAACAGCCAGGCTTTTGTTCGGCACCATCAATTCGCTGGTGGAGTGGTACCGGCCGGGTGGTCCGCTGACGCCGGAGAAGCTCGCGGACGATGTCATCTCCATGATCTTCGAGGGCCTGCACCGAGGGTAGGTGTCCGCGAGACACTCGGAGGCACCGGCCCTCGCGCTCGGCGTCGCTCCCACCGAATCAGCTGATTCAGTGGGACTGTCTAGACATTCCCACTGAAACTCCTCTGCGAGTGGGACGGGCCGCTCGAGCTTCCCGCTGCCTGGCAAGGGCGCTGTGTACAAGCTTCAAGTAACCATCTGGATCACCGGCAACCTGTTGGTACGTCACCCTAAGCACAGGGACGCCTTCGACCTTCAGAAGGTTCCAGCGCCGCCGGTCTTCCTCGAACTCGGTAGGGCCGCTGTGATACTTGCGTCCATCGGCTTCGATGCCCACCATTCCCTCCACCAACAGGTCAAGGCGTCCAACGTCCTTCACGTAGACCTGTGATTGCACCGCCAGCCCCGATTCCTTCAACGGATACCGCGCAGCCGTTTCAAGTAGGGATTGAGAGTACGGATCCACCAGCGCAACAATCCTTCTGAGCTTCGCATCCCGTTTCCCGCCCACGAGCTCGCGGAGCTCGCTAAGCGTTACCCAGCCCTGCACCACGGCGGATTCCACAATGCAGAGCGCGTCCAACTCAGGCAAACAGCGCATTGCCTGCACGCAGATGGACCAAGGTGTCACAGGAAGGGATCCACGGTGGATCTTCACGTCGTCCTCCGGCTTCCGCCCATGGTCCAGGCAAACATGGAGTATGGATGGAGGCCGAAGCACCCACAGTCCCAGGCGCTGAGCGGCACTAATGCACGCCAGGTCTCCCCCAAGGAGCGCCGCGCGGAGGACGCTCTCTTCGGCGTCGGGAGCGGCGTAAATTCCGCGACCCACCCGCGCAAGGGCTCCGACCTCCAACGCCCGCTGTAGCTGCCTCGAACTGACTCCGCCACTGACTAGGTCCCGCCGGCGCACCACCCCTCCGCGTATCCGCACAATCTCTTCTATCGTCATGTTTTCCATCCTGAGCGCACCGCGGATCGGATCCACAGGAGGATGCGGCTATGTGGAAAGCCTTAGCGCTGTGGGGAGTTCCAGCGGAAGCTGGTGTTCGGTGGGACTGTCTCGACACTCCCATTGAACGCCGGGATTCGGCGGGGAGAACCACCAGACCCGCACGCTTGACGGCTGAGACCAGCCGGCGGACCCTGAACCCATGGCCGCCAAACTCTCGAGCACCATGCTGGGCCTCCTACCGGAACTGCGGTACGAGCCAACTCCCAAGCGGATACGCGCAAACCTCAACGGCGGTACGATCGTCGACACTCAGCGTGCCCTGCTCGTGTGGGAACCACGCCGCGTCACCCCGATCCTCGCCGTACCCGAGGATGACCTCGCCGCAACCCTGTCACAGCAGACAGAGGAATCCTGTGGCCAAGAATTTCCCTTCGCGGGGATGCTGGACGGGCCACCTGTTCTCGATCCCCGCACAGCCTTCTCCCGGCACACCACTGCCGGCACCCCGCTGACGCTGTCTTCGGCGGACAGGACCCTGCCGGGCGCCGCCTTCCGGCCCGACGACGACGCCCTCGGCGGCTATGTCCTCCTGGACTTCGACGTTCTCACCTGGTGGGAGGACGACGAGCCGATCATCGGCCACCCTCGCGATCCGTTCCACCGCGTGGACATCCGCCGCACCTCCAAGCACATCGCGGTGCAATGCGAGGGGACGCTGCTGGCCGAAACAACGCGCGCAGAGCTGCTGTACGAGACCATGCTTCCGCCGCGCACGTACATCCCGCCCGATGACGTGCGCCTGGACCTCATGGAACCCAGCACCACTACAACGGTCTGCCCCTACAAAGGGCAGGCCAGCTACTACTCCTTCGCAGGCTCGTCAGGGCCCTTGGATGTCGCCTGGACCTACGATTCCCGGTTCCCGGACGCGACGCAGATCCACGGCCTCATCTGCTTCTTCGATGAACGCGCCGACATCCTGGTGGACGGAATACAGCAGGAGCGGCCGCACACGCCCTGGTCCTGAACGGCTTACTTCTCCACGAGCGTCAGGACGTCGTACGTCGCCACGATCTCATCATCCTGGTTTGTGAGCACGGCATCCCATGCCACCTCACCGTATTCTTCGTCCTCGCGCGGCGTGATGCGCTTGGCCGTCAGCGTGACGCGGATGGAGTCACCGGCGGCAACGGGCGTGATGAATCGCAGGTTCTCCAACCCGTAGTTGGCCAGCACCGGCCCCGGTGCCGGCTCCACAAACAGCCCGGCTCCCCATGACAGCAGCAGGTAGCCGTGCGCCACAATGCCGGGGAAGAACGGATTCGCGGCTGCCGCTTCCCCGTTGGTGTGGGCGTAGAACTGATCTCCGGTGGTGTTGGCGAACGCCGTGATGTCTTCCAGAGTCACCTGCCGGAGTTCGGACCGCACCGCATCGCCCACGCGCAGCGTTGCAAGGTTCTTCCGGAACGGGTGCTCGGAATCAAAGTTCCTGTCGGCACCCGGATGCCAGACACCGGTAACCGCGGTCAACATGTTCGGCGAACCCTGCAGGGCGGTACGTTGCATGTGGTGTAGAACCGACCGGATGCCGCCCAACTCCTCACCTCCGCCTGCGCGCCCGGGCCCGCCGTGGACCAGGTGCGGCACGGGCGAACCATGCCCGGTCGAAGAACGCGCGTCCTCCCGGTTCAGCAACAGCACCCGCCCGTGATGCGCCGCAACTCCCGTCACCAGCTCACGCGCGATGGTGGGATCGTTGGTGCAGACGGTCGCCACGAGCGATCCCTCGCCCCTCGCGGCCAGGTCGACGGCGTGTGCGACGTCGTCGTACCCCACTACCGAGGCCACCGGTCCGAACGCCTCCACGGTGTGAAGTTCGACGGCGTCAGCATTCTCCCAGGTCAGCAGCAGGGGAGCCATGAACGCTCCTTCGGCAGCGACGTCGACCGTTCCGTCCGCCTGCGTAACGCGCGGCGAATCCAACGTGCCGTACGCCAGCTCGCCGCCGGCGGCAATCATCGATTCGACGGCGGCACGGACAGCCTGCAGCTGCTCCAGCGACGCGAGCGCACCCATTGTCACGCCCTCCGCCCGCGGGTCACCGACCCTCACGCGCTGTTCTATCCGGTCGCGGGCGGCAGCAACGACGTCGTTCACCAGCGACTTCGGCACAAGCGTCCGCCGGATGCTGGTGCACTTCTGGCCCGCCTTGACCGTCATCTCGGTTACGAGGGATTTGATGAAGGCATCGAATTCCGGCGTTCCGGGGACAGCATCCTCCCCGAGGATCGCAGCGTTCAGCGAGTCGGTCTCGGAGGTGAAGCGGACGCCGCCGGTGGCGACGTTCGGGTGCGCCTTCAATGTGTTCGCGGTCGACGCGGAACCGGTGAATGACACCATGTCCCGGTAGTCCAGGTGGTCCAGCAGGTCCCGCGCCGGACCGGAAATCAGCTGCAGCGAGCCGATCGGAAGGATGTTGGACTCGATGATCAGCTTCACGACGGCGGCAGTCAGGTAGCCCGTCGGTGTCGCGGGCTTCACGATGGTGGGCACACCTGCCAGGAACGCCGGCGCAAGTTTCTCGAGCATGCCCCAGACCGGGAAGTTGAACGCGTTGATCTGCACCGCGGCGCCCGGGATCCGGGTGTAGATGTGCTCACCGATGAAGGACCCGTCTTTCGACAGCATTTCGACGGGCCCGTCAATCACCACCTGGGAATTCGGCAGTTCCCGACGCCCCTTGGAGCCGAAGGTGAACAGGACCCCGATGCCGCCGTCGATATCCACCATCGAGTCAAGCTTCGTGGCGCCGGTGCGGGCGGACAGTTCGTACAGGTGCTCCCGTTGCCCGTTCAGGAACTGGGCCAGCGCCTTGAGCTTCAGGGCGCGCTGGTGGAACGTGAACTTCCCCAGTTCCGTCTGGCCGGTGGTCCGCGCATAGTCGACGACGTCGGCAACGTCCAACCCGCTGGTACTAACCATGGCAAGCAGTTCGCCCGTGCTGGCGTCCCGGACGGCAGTGGCGTTATTCGAAGTAAGGGCCGCCTGGTCAGGGGCCCACCAGGCGTCGCGTACGAAGCTCGGAACAATATCCACGCTGAGTGCGGTCGAAGTCATCATTGACCTTTCGCATCATTTCCAAACGGAGCAGGGAGCGTACCGGAAACATTACTGAACGGACGTTCGGTAATATGTCCAGCGTACATGAGCGCCTCCCTCCATATCCTCAAGGAGCCCGACGTGACCGGCAAGACCTGGCAGATAACACTCGGCGAACTGGACCAGAAGATGGGCGTGAAGATCCTCGAGCAGTCAGTCGACCGGGTGGTCGCGACCATGCCGGTGGAGGGCAACCGCCAGTCGTTCGGACTGCTGCACGGCGGAGCCTCGCTGGCAGTGGGTGAAGCGGTGGGGTCCTGGGCCGCAGTGATTCATGCGAGCACCCTGGGCCGCACCGCCGTGGGCGTCGACGTATCCGCCACCCACCACAAGTCCGCCCGCGACGGCAACATCACCATCACCGCCACCCCTATCCACCTCGGCCGTACCCTCACCACCCATGAGGTACTCATCACCAACGACGACGGCGAGCGCCTGTGCACCCTGCGCATCACCAACCTGCTGCTCGAGAAGCGCCCGGTCAGGGGCGGGTGAGCTTGGCCCGCACCGCTTCCAGCTCCGCGTCGCTGAGCCCCGCCTGCCGCAGGTAGGACGCGGCGTCGAATGCATCAAGCATCTCGAGCAGGTGAGCGCGGGTGTGGCGTATCCACTCGTGCAGCTCCGCTTCAGACTTGGGCCTCTCCCGCGGGCGCTCCTGGGCCAGATGGTGCTGATTGATTCCATGCACGGCAAGGGCGTAGTCGTCGGCGATGTCCTCGTGCGGCACATCGGCCAGTGAAAGCAGCACGGCGGTTATCAGTCCCGTGCGGTCCCGCCCGGCGGCGCAGTGCATGACGACGGCGCCGTCAGACTCCGCAACCGCCCTCACCACCGCTGCAATCCGCTCCGGCCAGCGGTTCAGGTTCTCTCGGTAGTACTCCGGTGAGTTGAGGTATGGCCCTACCAGCGCCATGAACTCCTCGTCGCCCTGGTCCTCGGTGGGCCGGTTGATCACCTGGAAACGGTCGAGCACGGCGGTGTTCAGCACTGGATCCGTCTCCCGCCGGCCGCGCTCGCCGGGGTTCCGCAGGTCGATCACGGTGCGGACGCCGTCGTCGTAGGCCTGCTGCCAGCCGGCGTCGGTAAGCCATTCGTGCCGACCCATCCGGTACAGCCTGCCGCGCTGGATGTGTGCACTTACACCACCGAGGTCGCGGGCGTTGACGGCGCCCTCCCAGCCAACGTTGCGGTGGGATCCGTTGCGGCGGATGCAGTCCCAGTCGTAGGAAGCCATGCTTCAGCGTAGGCAGGGCAGGCGCTCAGGACACCAGCTCATAGAAGCGGAAGAACCCGAAGTCGTGGATTGGGAGGGTCCTGGCGTCACTGAAACCGGCCTCGGCGGCATACTTGCGCAGCGTGGCCGGGCGCATGACCGTCCCGGTGCCCGCGCTGTCCGGATGCGACATCCCGTCCGGAAGGCAAATGAGCAGGCTGAAGCCGTACATCAGGCGTTCGACCTCATCCCCGGGCGGGTCGAAAATCTCCGCCACAGCCTCGTCCATCACGACGACGGTCCCTCCGGCCCGTAGCGACCGCCGGGCCGCGGACAGTACCTCAACGGGGTACGGCATATCGTGGATGCATTCGAAGGCGAAGACCACATCGAACTGTCCCTCCGGAAGCCCTGACGCGTCGATGTGCTGGAACTCGACACCGTTTCCCGCCCCGGCTGCATTGGCGCGGGCAAGATCGACTGACTCGGCATCGATATCGAATCCGCTCACGGATGCATCCGGAAACGCCCGCCCGAGCGCGATGGTGGACCAACCGGCCCCGCACCCGATGTCCGCGATCGTCGCCCCTCCCTTCTCCAGCCGCGCAACCAGATCCGGCGCCTGCCGTAACGCGTTTTCCAGTTCATGCTCGAACCACGGCCGGTTCATATCTGCCTGCGCCTGGCGGGCGTCATCACCGAATTCCTGCCAGCTCACCCCCGTGCCGTTCCGGTAGGCGCGATGCAGTGCGGGCAACTGGACCGCTGCACCGGCAATCATGCGCGCCAACGGCGCCAGATAGTTGAGGCTGTTCTCGTCCGTCAGTACCTCCGCGGCACCGGCGGGCAGCGAGAAACGGCGGGTGCCGCCGTCGTCGTCCGCGGTGAGGTAACCCGTCACAGCCTGCTGCTCCAGCCACTCGCGCGCGTAGCGCTCGGAGGTGCCGGTGCGCTGGGCGAGTTCGGACGACGACGACGGCCCCTCGCCCGCCAGACAGCGGTACCAGCCGAGTCGGTCGCCCAAATGTATGGCAAGTATCTCCATGGCGCCGAGAGCGGCCGAGAACACCCGCTCCGCAACGGCTTCAGCGGTCGATTCCGATGCCATTTTCCCTCCCGATCAGGCGCTCGGTTTCAAGGATGAACCCGGGCGTCGAGGGCTGACAAGGGGGGTGCTTCCAAGCCCTGTTCGGCAACAGCGAACGGGCGTATCTTAGGGCGATGAGACTCTTTGGAAGCGTCGCCAGCGCACTCCTGGCTACCGGTCTTATCGCAGGGTCAGGGGTGCTGCCGGCGTCGGCGCACGACCGCGGCTCTATTGACTATGTCGCCCTGGGCGACTCGTACGCGGCGGGCGTCGGGGCCCCGCCCGACCTTGATCCGAAATGCGGCGTTTCATCGCTCGGCTACCCCGGGCTGCTGGACGAGCGACGACGCATCGACCTTGAAGCCAACCGGGCCTGCGGCGGCGACACGATCGTCCAGGTCTTCGCTGAACTGGATCATCTCAACGCGGGCACCGATCTGGTGACGCTGACGGTCGGCGGAAACGACGTCCAGTACCTCAACGTGATCCTCGCGTGCGGCCAGGGGGCACAAATCTGCATGCAGACGGTGGACGCAACCCTGGCCCTCGCGCAGACCGACCTCGGTCCGGGGCTGGCGGCGCTGTACGCCAACATCCGCGCGAATGCTCCGTACGCAAAGGTTGTGGTCACGGGTTACCCGCATCTGTTCTCGCCGGAGTTCGGGGCCACCTTCACGTTCCCTGCCGTAGATCCGGCAACAGGCAGTCCGGTTCTCGGTCCTGACCGGGCACCCGTCATCCTGTCCCTGACCCCAACCGAGCAGCAGATCCTCAATGAGGGTACCGACATCCTGAACGACATCATCCGGACCCGGGCCCGTGCTGCGGGCTTCACCTATGTTGACGTCGTCGACCGGTTCGAGGGCCACGGCCTCGGTTCACCGCGGCCGTGGATCCAGCCGTTCGCTGATCCCGCCGCGCTGCATCCCAACGAGAAGGGTTACAAGAAGGGCTACCTCCCGGAGGTCCGGCGAGCCATCAACAACAACCACTAGTCCACTCTGATAATCGCCTGCACCGGCGTATGGTCCGAGGGCCATGCGCCGTTGTAGCGCGTGGTGTTAATGCCGATTTCTACCACGGTGACATCGGAGTTCACCATCACCCAGTCGATCCGCTTGCGGCCCTGCTTGGGTGCCCGATAGTGGGGGAACGTGCCCCACAGTTCGGTCAGCCGCTCCCCCGCCTCGTCCCAGGCATCGGCAAGCACCTCGCCCTTGGTCAGTTCCTCATAGGGCATGGAGGCGGCTCCCGTGTTGAAATCGCCAAGTACGACGACGGCCCCCTTCGTCCGCGCCGCCAGGGAGCGGATAGCGACGGCGGAACGCTGGCGCGACTTGCGCGACATGTGGTCGAGATGCGTATTCACAGCGGTGATCTGCTTGCCGGTGTCCCGGTCGCGGAACCGACCGATAACCAGGATGCGGGGAATCAGGTTCCCCCACCCGCTGGATCCCGGCGTATTGGGCGTGCTGGAAAGCGCGTCCTGGTCCCACTCCAGCAGTTCCAGCCGGTCGGCGTCATAAATCAGGGGACACTGCTCCCCCTGGCCGTCGGCGTTGCGACCCCGGCCGATGCTGCGGTACCGCTCACCGAGTCCCTCCAGGATCGCGGGCATCTGGTCGGGCAATGCTTCCTGCACCCCTAGAATGGTGGGCTGTTCCGCGGCCAACAGGCGCCGGATCAGCGGCTCCCGCCGACCCCAATAATCGTGGCTCCAGGGATTTACGTGGGCGACGCGGCGGCGGATGTTGTAGGTCATCACATGGAGTTCGGGTGCCTCAACACGCCCAATTAACGGCTTATCCGCGAGGGTCCGCTCACTCATGGAGAAAACCTTAGCCCTTTCCGGCGCACCGCGGGGCTAGTCATCCCAGGTGAAGAACCCCTGTCCGGACTTCCTGCCCAGCTCACCGCGCTCGACCTTTTCGCGCAAAATCCGTGGAGGCTCGAAGCGCTCGCCGAGGGTCGAAGCAAGGTATTCGGCAATGCCGAGGCGGACGTCGAGGCCCACGATGTCCGTGGTGCGCAGCGGACCAACCGAATGCTTGTAGCCAAGCTCCATCGCGGCGTCGATGTCCTCGGGCGAAGCCACCCCTTCCTCCATCATGCGCATCGCTTCCAGTGCAATCGCCACGCCAAGTCGGGAGCTCGCGAAACCCGGCGCATCCTTGACCACCACGGGCGTCTTGCCCAAAGCTACTGCCCACTCCTGCGCGGCCCGCTTCAGCTCCGCCGAAGTGGCCGGCCCCAGCACCACCTCGATCAGCGCGGACGCCGGAACCGGGTTGAAGAAGTGCAGTCCGCAGAACCGCTCCGGGCGCTGCAGGGCTGCCGCGAGGTCGCCGATTGAAAGGGAGGAGGTGTTTGTAGCCAGCCACGCGGCGTCGTCGACCACGTCCTCCACCGCGCGCAGGGCGGTCGATTTGAGATCGAAATCCTCCGGCACCGCCTCCACCACCAGGCCGCACGGCGCCAGGTGGGAGTAGTCCGTTGTGGTGGTCAGCCGACTCGAGAGCACGTCGAGGCTCTCCGAAGTCCCGCCCTTCGCGATGGTACGGTCCAGTGCCGCGATGACGCGGCCCCGGGCGGCTTCTGCCGCCTGCTCATTCTGCTCCACAATCACGACGACGGTGCCCGCGACACAGAATGCGTGCGCAATGCCTGCTCCCATCCGTCCGCCGCCAAGGACGCCGACGGTTCCCGGCAACGCATGCCTGCCCGAGGTGTTCACTTTTGCTTCTTTCGATCCGTGTCTTTGCTTGTAGTGTCTTTCCTCGTCAGATCCTTCTTCGTCAGGAATGCCTGCATGCGCTCGAACTTGGCGTCGGACTCGAAGAGGACCGCCTGGGCCAGCTGGTCGATCATGGGATGCGCATCCCGCGGCGCGGAGAAAACGCTCTTGGTGATGCGCGTGGCGAGCGGATCCTGGCGGGCAATGCGGTCGGCCAGTCCATGCGCGGCAGATAGGAGGTCTTCAACGGGGTGGATCCCAGTGATCAGCCGGGCGGCGAGCGCTTCCTCGGCGTCGAGGATTCGCCCGGCCAGAAGGATTTCCTTTGCGAGGGGCTCACCGACGAGTTCACGCAGCCGCCACGTTGCACCCGCCGCCGGGAGAATGCCCAACCCGGTCTCCGGATTGCCGATCTTCAGGCGGGGCGTGCCGATGCGAAAGTCCGCGGCGAAGGCCAGCTCCGCGCCCCCTCCCAGGGCGTAGCCGTCGAGGGCGGCGATGACCGGCATCGGAAGGCGGGCGATTCGGGTGAACAGTGTGGAGTTGATGCCTGCAAGCGCGTCGTCCCGCCGTCGTTCCCGTAGCTCGGCAATATCGGCGCCCGATGCGAAGACTCCCTCGGTGCCGGACAGGATCAGGATCCGCGGGTCCCGCTCGAGATCAGCACAGACCGCATGAAGTTCGTCGACCATCTGCCGGTCAATGGCATTGCGCACCTCCGGCCGGTTCAGCTGCACGCTGAGACGGTCTGTGCCGGCGTCGATGACGAGGGCGTCCACTACACGCGCTCCACCAGCATTGCGGTGCCCTGTCCGACGCCGACGCACATCGTGGCCAATCCGAGGCGACCACCCTCCCGCTCGAGGCGGCCGAGCAGGGTGATGGCGATGCGTGAACCCGAAGACCCGAGTGGATGTCCGAGGGCGATGGCGCCGCCGTCGCGGTTGACGATCTCCTCATCGAGCCCGAGCCGGCGTATGCACGCAAGGGACTGGGTGGCGAAGGCCTCATTGAGTTCGACGGCGTCCAGGTCGCCGATCTTCCGGCCGGCCAGACCGAGTGCCTTCTGGGTGGCCGGCACGGGGCCGATTCCCATCACTTCGGGCGGTACGCCTGCTGAGGCGCCGGCAACGATGCGTGCCCGGGGAGCGAGCCCGAGCCGGTCCACAGCGGCGCCCGAGGCGACAATCACGGCTGAGGCGCCGTCGTTCAGCGAGCTCGAGTTGCCGGCAGTAACCACCCCCTCCTTCGAGACAACCGGTTTGAGGCCGGCGAGCGCCTCACGTGTGGTGTCCCGCCGTGGTCCCTCGTCGGTGTCTACCGTGACGTTTTTCTTCCCGTGGTGGGTCTGGACGGGGACAATCTCGTCGGCGAAGCGGCCCGCATCAATCGCCGCAACGGCCCGCTGGTGCGAGCGGAGCGCAAAGGCATCGGCGTCCTCCCGGGAAATGCCGTCAACGCGGGCAACCTCCTCTGCCGTCTCGGGCATGGAGAAGGTTGTCTTCTCCTGGGCGGCGAAGGTGGGGTTGGTGAAGCGCCAGCCGATCGAAGTGTCGAAGACTGCGCCGGGCTTGGCGAACGCCGTCGTTGGCTTTTCCATCACCCAGGGCGCGCGGCTCATGGATTCGACGCCACCGGCGAGAACGACGTCGGCCTCTCCCGCCTTGATCATCGAGGAGGCGAGGATGATGGCGGACAGGCCGGAGGCGCAGAGCCGGTTCACGGTGATTCCGGGAATCGTGGCGGGCAGGCCGGCAAGCAGGGCGGCCATGCGGGCGACGTTGCGGTTTTCCTCGCCGGCGCCGTTGGCGTTTCCGAGGATCACTTCGTCGATGGCTTCGGGGTCGAGCCCGGCGCGGGCTACGGCTTCCCGGACCGTCAGAGCGGCCAGATCGTCGGGCCGAACGGTCGCGAGCGATCCTCCGTACCGTCCTATGGGCGTCCGGACCCCGCCCACCAGAAACGCCTCGGGCATGCCCGCCTCCGTCATCGTCGTCCTTGTCGCGAGGTCCTGCTGAAGGCGGCGCAATTACTGACCGCTCGTTCTATAAAGAATCGCATGGGCCGTGTGGGCGGTCAACCGCTTGCGGTATGCCCACTCCATCTGCATGTATTGCATTCAACGGCCGCACAAAGGAGTGCCCATGCAACCATTCCCTCTCAGTGGGCAGGCTCCTGGTCCGGCGCCTGCGCGGACGTTATGGCCTGGTTACAGGACTCATAGGCGGTCTGCCAACCAAGGAAGGCTTCAACCACATGGTGAAGTGGCTTGCGGAGGGAAAGCTGAGCCCGCACGTTGCCGCAACCTTTGACCTTGCCCAAATCCGCGAGGCACACCAGATGAGCGAAACCGGCAGGACGGTGGGCAAGATTGCCGTCCGCATCCCGCCTGCTGCCCAGCATCCATAGCAGGCGGCTGAACCCGCGCGAGCCCCTACTCCTCCAACCGGAATCCCAGTTTCACCGTCACCTGCCAGTCGGCGACCGCCCCATCAACCAGATGCCCTCGAATTTCCCGAACCTCGAACCAGTCCAGGTTGCGCAGCGTCTTTGAAGCCTGCGTAACCGCATTGGTGACTGCGGCGTCGACACCGTCCGGTGATGTTCCAACAACTTCCGAGATGCTGTAGGTGTGGTTCGCCATGCTTCCTCCTCAGTTGGACGCCCGAGTCCCTTGGCGGCGCGGGTGTGTGCCACGCTAGTCCGCTCCCCCGCTGCGGTCCAGACCCGGCTGCGCGGATGGGGAGGGCCTCTTCGCGAGCGGCCGGCTTTCATTGAGGACGACGGCGGCGCCGGGCAAACTTTCAACTTCAGGACAAGATCCGTCCTGAAGGCACTGGCCCGCGCACTCCGTGGTTCCTAGGCTCGGCGCATGGCATACAACATTCAGGTAGCGATTGACTGCGCAGACGCCCACGCCCAAGCTGACTGGTGGGCCGAGACCCTCGGTTGGGTAGTTGAACCCACCAACCAGGACCTCATCGATGAGATGCTGGCGGCCGGGTACGCAAAGGAAAGCGATGTCATCGAGCACAACGGGGTCCGAGTCTGGAAGGACGGTGCCGCAATCTGCCGCCCGGACGAGGTGGGCATGAAAGGCCGGCAGCGGGTGCTGTTCCAGCCGGTACCCGAACCGAAGACGGTCAAGGACCGGATTCATCTGGACATCAACCTCGACGGCGACGACAAGGACGCGCTGCGCTCCGCCTTGGAAAAGCGCGGGGCGAAATTCCTCTACCAGGCCAACCAGGGCCCGCACGTCTGGTACACGATGACAGACCCCGAGGGCAACGAGTTCTGCATCGGTTAGCCGGGAAGGTTCCGCTTTGAAGTGACCCCCGCTTCCGAAGCTAGACTCGATTGGTGACCATTGACCTCCCAGTGCGAGTATCAGACACCTTCGACCCTGCCCGGTGGAGGCTGGTTGAGGGGTTCGAGGACCTGGTGGATGTTACGTACCACCGTCAGGTAGAACGCAGCCAGGAAGAACGCAGCCAGGTAGAACGCAGCCAGGTAGAACGCAGCCCTGAGGGCACCATGCGCGACCTGCCTACTGTCCGCATCGCGTTCAACCGTCCTGAAGTCCGTAACGCATTTCGGCCCGGCACAGTCGACGAACTGTACCGCGTGATGGATCACGCGCGGATGACCCCCGATGTCGCCACGGTTCTCCTGACGGGCAACGGCCCGTCCCCCAAGGACGGCGGCCACTCGTTCTGTTCCGGTGGGGACCAGCGGATTCGGGGGCGTGACGGTTATCGATACGTAGTACAGAACGGGGAGGGCGAGACCCGGGAGACCATCGACCCGGCCCGCGCCGGCAGGCTGCACATCCTCGAGGTCCAGCGACTGATGCGAACCATGCCCAAGGTGGTCATCGCCGTCGTGAACGGCTGGGCGGCCGGCGGCGGGCACAGCCTGCACGTTGTCGCTGACCTCACGCTTGCCTCGCGGCAGCACGGCAAGTTCAAGCAGACCGACGCGACGGTGGGCAGCTTCGATGCCGGATATGGTTCGGCCCTGTTGGCACGGCAGATCGGGCAGAAGCGCGCACGCGAGATCTTCTTCCTGGCCCGTGAGTACTCGGCCGAGCAGATGGTGGCGATGGGTGCGGTGAACGAGGCAGTCGATCATGAACGGCTCGAGGAAGTGGCCCTCGAGTATGCAGCGGACATCGCGCGCCAGAGTCCGCAGGCCATCCGGATGCTCAAGTTCGCGTTCAACCTGGCTGATGACGGCCTGGCCGGCCAGCAGGTGTTTGCCGGCGAAGCGACCCGCATGGCCTACATGACCGATGAAGCGGTTGAGGGCAAGGAGGCGTTCCTCGAGAAACGCAGTCCCGACTGGTCCAACTTCCCCTACTACTTCTAGGCTTCGATGGAACTCCTTCCCGTCCACACCGCCCCCGGATACAACCCGCACGCTCTTCTGGAGCCCCTCGCCGCTGCACTTGCAGGTGAGGGTCCGGCAGTCGCCCCACACGCCGATGCGCATCAGCCCTTCGACGGCGAGCTCCCCAACGACGAGATTGCCGCCGTGCTCAGCACCTCCGGATCCACGGGCATGCCCAAGCAAACGATGCTGAGCGTCGACGCCCTCGCCGCCTCCGCAATGGGCACCGCTTATGCGTTGAAGGCTGAGGGTCAGTGGCTGCTCACGCTTCCGGTTCATTACGTTGCCGGGTTCCAGGTGCTGGTGCGCTCGCTCTACGCCGGAACCCGCCCGTGGGCAATGGATCTCGCAGACGGTTTCACCCCGGAAGGCTTCACCCAGGCCGCCGCTGAATTGACCGACAGGGTCCGGTTCACCTCACTCGTCCCCACCCAGCTGCACCGGCTGTTGGAGGACCCGTCGCCGGAAACAATCAAGGTCCTGCAGCGGTTCAATGCCATCCTGCTGGGCGGCGCGGCCGTCACCGATGCCCTGCGCGAAAAGGCCCGTAGCCACGGGCTGAAAATCGTGCGCACCTACGGCATGAGTGAGACCTGCGGCGGATGCGTTTACGACGGCGTCCCCCTGGACGGAGTCGAACTCACCACTGAAGAGGGCCGCCTCTGGATCAGCGGCCCGGTCCTGGCCGAAGGCTATCTCGGCAAGCCGGAGCTGACTCGGGAGAAGTTCCCCTTCAATTCGGGCCGGCGCTGGTTCCGCACTGACGACGACGGGACTGTGGAGGACGGCGTCCTCACCGTTCGCGGCCGGATGGACGATGTCATCATCACAGGGGGCCTGAAGGTCTCCGCAACCGCGGTCGCCAGCGTCCTGGAGGGCATGGATGGCGTCAGTGAAGCATTGGTGCTCGGGATAGCG
Organism: Arthrobacter sp. JZ12; assembly: GCF_035189165.1. NCBI lineage: Bacteria > Bacillati > Actinomycetota > Actinomycetes > Micrococcales > Micrococcaceae > Arthrobacter > Arthrobacter sp. JZ12. Next base: position 2,637,051 of record NZ_CP045246.1, read on the forward strand.
CACCCGGAGTGGGGCGCGCAGGTGGCTGCCGCCGTCGTCGGCTCCGTCAATCCGGACGCGGTCCGCCGCCACGCGCAGGACCAACTGGGGTCGCACGCCGCTCCGAAGATCGTGCTGACCCTCGATCGGCTGCCTATGCTGCCTAACGGGAAGCCGGACCGGCTGGCCGTGCGGGCGCTGTTTGAGCAGACCGCGCTGTAAGGCACTGAAGTTAGAAGCAAGCAGGCACAGATTTTGAAGGAGTACCGTGGCCACAGCTGCGCAATGGGTTGAGGGTGCCCGTCCCCGCACACTCCCGATGGCGATAGCTCCCGTAATAATCGGCAGCGCCGCAGCGTTCGAACTGGGTGGCTTCAAGCCCGTCAATGCCGTATTGGCTGCGCTTGTCGCAATACTGCTGCAGATCGGGGTGAACTATGCGAACGACTACTCCGACGGGATCCGGGGGACTGACGACGACCGTGTCGGCCCGCTTCGGCTGACCGGCTCGGGCGCGGCCGAACCCTCTCACGTGAAGTGGGCCGCATTCGGGTGCTTCGCTCTGGCGATGCTTGCGGGCATTGTTCTTGTGGTGCTGTCGCAGGCGTGGTTCCTGCTGCTGGTGGGACTGGGCTGCGTCGCTGCCGCCTGGGGCTACACAGGGGGACGGAACCCGTACGGCTACCTTGGGCTCGGAGACCTGTTTGTCTTCGTCTTCTTCGGCCTGGTGGCAACGCTGGGGACCACCTACACGCAGGCCGGCACGGTGAGCGGGCCGGCCTGGATCGGGGCGATCAGTACGGGAATCTTCGCCATGGCCCTGCTCATGGCCAACAACGTGCGCGACATCCCCACGGACCGGGAGGCTGGAAAGCTCACCCTGGCGGTCCGGCTGGGCGACACCGCTGCCCGCATCAGCTACGTGATGATGCTCGCGGTTGCACTGCTGCTTCCGCTGTTCCTCATCTACGACCACCCGTGGGTGCTGCTGGTCCTGCTGTTGACGCCGCTGTGCCTGATGCCGAGCTGGCTGATGCTCAACGGCAAGAAAGGGCGCAGCCTCATTCCCGTGCTCAAGCAGACCAGCATCATAAATCTGGGCTTCAGCGTGCTCTTTGCGGTGGGACTGGTGCTGTCCGGCGGGCTGGCCTGACTTCCGCGCGTCCGGGAACTACGGCTGACGCCGGTCCGAGTTGACCGGCGTATTGGGGTCAAGCGAATCCTCCGCGTTTGCATCCCTGAGCTCGTGGGCGTTGCGGACCGGCGGTGCACCGTCGCGGAAGCGCCGCTGCAGCGAAGCCGCCGCCTTGTTACGCATGTCGCGGAAGAACAGGTAGGTTACACACCACGCCAGAATGCCGGCGGCGATGATCGAGAAGATTGCGCCGAGGCCCAGCGAGTAACAGATAACGAAGAACACCGCGACGAGGCCGAGGCGAAGAGCGGTGAATTTGAGGAAAGGCACGTCCCAAGTTTACTCGCCTACAATTGATGCATGCCCCGACTGCTGCTGTTCCTCGTGATCCTGGGGATCGCCGTCATCATCTACGCACTGTTCGACTGCCTGATGAGCCGCGCAAACGCAGTCCGGAGCATTTCCAAGCCCGCCTGGGTGCTCACCATCCTCTTTGTGCCGCTGCTGGGTGCCGGACTCTGGTTCCTTTTCGGCCGACCGCGCGGTGACGACCGACCCAGCCAGCGCTCCACTGGCCGTCCCACCGCCCCGGATGACGATCCCCAGTTCCTCCGCAATTTGGAACTACGGCGGCGTCAGGAGGCCCGTGAGGCCGAACAGCGCCGGAAAGAAGCAGAGCGCCGCGCCCGCGACGCGGAGAAGCACAAGAAAAAGCACGACGACGAGGGAACTCCCAGCGACGGCAAGACCGCCTGAGACTCCCCTCCTACGGGGTCTAAAGGTCAGACGCCCGAGTAGCTGTGCAGTCCTGAGAAGTAGATGTTCACGATCGTGAAGTTGAAGACAATGCACAGGTAGCCAACGATGGAGAGCCAGGCGGCACGCGTTCCGGTCCAACCGCGCGTTGCACGTGCATGCAGGTACCCGGCGTAGACCACCCAGATCACGAAGGTCCAGACTTCCTTCGTGTCCCAGCCCCAGTACCGTCCCCATGCGCGCTCGGCCCAAATCGCTCCGGCCATCAGGGTGAAGGTCCACAGTACAAAGGCGATGGCGTTGATCCGGTACGAGAGGTTCTCGAGGCTCAGTGCGGACGGGACCAGCCGCATGAACGGCATCCGGTCGCTTCCGCCGGCGGCGAGGCGGGCAACCCGGTTAGCCTGCAGGAGCTGCAGGACCGACATCGCGAAGGTCAGCGTGAACAGCGCTGAAGCAGCCACCGCAACCGAGACGTGGATGATGAGCCAGTAGCTCTGAAGGGCTGGCACCAGGTTGGCCACCGGCGTCGGAAATCCGATGGTCGCAGCGCAGAGCATGACCACCACGAGGCCGATGACGAAGGTCCCCAGGAACCGCAGGTCCTTACGCGTCAGAACCAGCAGGAAGACGACGGCGACCACCAGTCCGCCGGTGGTGCAGAACTCGTACATGTTGCCCCAGGGCACGCGGCCGGCGGCCATGCCGCGGCTGACTACGGCAACAGTGTGGATGATCGCCGCGAGTACCGTGAGTGCGACGGCGACACGCGCGATCGCACGCCGCTCGCCGCGGTACTGCATCGCGTCGTCGGCGGTGCTGCCGGCGGGAGCCTCAGCGCCGGCGGAGCGCCCGCGCTTGCCCGCAGCCACCGCGCCGGCAAGCACAAGTTCGCGCTCCTCGGCAGACTCGACCAGCCCTGCCTCCATCTCCCGGATGCGGCGGCTGCTTCGGACCAGGTCCCAGGTGAAGGCAAGGAAGGCCACGGTGTAGGCGAGCGCCGCGAGCAACATGAACAGCTCGCTGTACTGCCCGAGGGTCTGGTTTATGTTCTGCATCAGTTGTCCTTACCGCTCTGGTGCGCCGACGCCCCCGCATGCGCTGTTTCATTGTCGTCGTCTTCGGTGGGCTCCGCCAGCCAGCGTGCCCGCAACAGTTTCTCCAGGGCTGCGCCTTCCCCGGCTAGCCGGTGGTCCTCGCCACGGGCCAGCAGGCCGTACTCCACCGTTGTGCGCCCGCCGTCGTCGGTCCCGGTCCTTACCCACACGCGCCGCCTGCCGATGAACAGGGATGCAGCCAGCCCGGCAAGCGCTAGGGAAGAAAACACCAGGGCTCCGAGTTCCGCCGGGTCGTGGGTGATATCCAGGGCCACATAGCGCCTCAGCCCGTCAAAGGTGATGGAGCCCTTGCCCTCGGGCAGATCCACGGTCTCCCCCGGATCGAGGACGATTCCACCTGCCTCGAGGTTACGGCTGTTGAGCTCAGTGAGGTTGTCGGTGTCCAGGACGTACACGTTCTGGGGTTCGCCGTCGTCCAGTCCCAGGTCGCCGTAGTAGGAGTTGAGGTTCAGCTGCGGCAGGAAGGGATCCGGGTCACGGGAGAACGAGACACCGTTCTCGTCGATGGCCGCGGTGGGAAGGAAGAAACCCACGAAACCGAGCTGGTCCGGCCGTGCGTCGGGCGCCTTGAGCACGATCAGCGAGGTGAAGAGTCCGTCCTGCGGAATGGACACCACAGGGCCCTGGTGCGCGATGTTGCCGTCACCGTCGCGCACCGTGACTACCGGAGCGTATCCGTTGCCCACCAGGTACACGCTGGTGCCGCCGATCGTCAGCGGCTCGTTCACCTTGAGGATCTGCTCCTCGGGTTCGGCGCCGGGAGCAGACCGCGTGGTCATCGTGGCGGTGAAATCGATGGGCTGGCCGTAGTGCGTGACCTGGCGGTCGAACTGCACGTCGAAGGCATCGAGCCGGACTGAGTAGGGATCGAGGTTGTCCTCGGAGAAGTTGGTGCCCGGCGTGAAGGAGTCGTAGCCCACGAGTGTGTTCACGAACGTGTCCCCCTCAACCAGGATCTTCTGCCCCCGGTATCCGAACAGCCCGCCCACGGCCACGGAGACCAGCACACCGATCAGGGACAGGTGGAAGACCAGGTTGCCCAGTTCCTTGGCGAAGCCCTTTTCAGCCCCGACCGAGGGCCGGGCCCCGTCCTCGTCCCGGATGTCCACCCGGTAGCCGCGCTTCTTCAGCACTGCGGCGGCGTCGACGACGGCGGCACGCGCCGAATCGGGCCGGCCCCCTTCCCGGCCCGCGCCTGCTGATCCAAAGCCCACTGACGCGCGGCCTGCGGGAAGGGTGAACGCTCCATGGACCGGCATGCGGGAGAGCCTGCTCGGGGTGCGAGGCGGTTTGGAACGCCAGGCCTTTGCGTGCGCGATGGCCCGGGGAATCACACAACCGATCAGCGAAATGAACAGCAGGAGATAGATGGCCGAGAACCAAACGGACGAATAGACGTCGAAGAGCTGGAACCAGTCCAGCACGGGACCGGTCTCCGGGTTGTCCTGGATGTACTGGGTAACGACGGCCGGGTTTGCGGGCCGCTGCGGGAAGAGGGACCCGGGGACGGCCGCGACGGCGAGCAGCAGCAGCAGGAACAACGCGGTACGCATGCTGGTCAACTGCGTCCAGATCCAGCGCAGGGTTCCCACAAATCCCAGTGCGGGAAGCGCAACCTCGCTCTCGCGGTCCTTTGGTGCCATCAGGTGTTCCTTCGCTTCAGCTTTCCAGTCAGTTGTCTCAGATGGGCAGCGTCACGCTGCCGAGCCACTGCTGGAGCTCATTGATCCAGAGATTCCAGACGCCCGACGCCATCAGGACGCCCACAGCGATGAGCATTCCTCCACCAAACCGCTGCAGCAGCAGACGGTGCTTCCGGAAGAACGCCATAGCGCCCATGCCGCGCCTCAGTCCGAGTGCGATCAGCAGGAACGGCATTCCCAGTCCCAGGCAGTACACAAAGGTGAGCAATGCGCCCTTGGCGGCGCTGGCGCCGTCGTTCGAGAAGGCGAGCAGTTGAACGGCCGAAAGAGTGGGCCCGATGCAGGGAGCCCAACCCAGCCCGAACGTCAGGCCCAGCAGCGGCGCACCCCAGAGTCCGCTGGGGACGCGGGCATGGATTTTGCGGTCCTGCTGGAACCAGGAGAGCCCGCCCATGAACACGATGCCAAGCACGATCACGACCAGCCCGAACACGCGAAGCAGCCACTCCTGCGAACCGGCCATCCAGGCACCCAACTGCCCGAAAAGTGCACCGTAGGCCATGAAAACGAGCGAAAACCCGACGACGAACAGCCCGATACCGGCCACCATGCGCCCACGCTTCTGCTGTTCGAGATCGACTCCGGTCAGCCCGCTGACGTAACCCAGGTAGCCGGGCACCAGCGGCAGGACGCACGGTGAAACGAACGACACGAGCCCGGCCAGCAGCGCAACGGGCAGGGCCAGCACCATGGAACCGTTGAGAACCGTGTCGGCGAACGCATTGCCGGCGGGGGCAAGCGCAGTGGGGATACCGGAAGAGAGCACGTCCGCTACTCCGCCAGCGCGGAGTCGATGAGCGCGCTGAGGGTTCCCTTGTCAGCCAGTCCAAGGATGCGGGCAGAAACCCGGCCCTCCTTGTCCAGGACGATGGTGGTCGGAACGGCCTGCGGCGGAACGTAGCTGGTCATGGACAGTAGGACGCCGCCGTCGGAGTCGTTGAAGCTCGGGTAGGGAATCTCGAAGTTCCGCTCGAACGCTTCGGCGTTTTCTTTGCCGTCCCGAATGTTCACGCCGTAGAACTGCACGCCCTGCGGCCGGAACTCATCGTGCAGGGCCACGAGGTCCGGTGCTTCCTCCCGGCAGGGTGCGCAGGCGGCGTACCAGAAGTTGAGCACCGTCACCTGGCCGGGCCACTCGGCCGAGGACACCGTCTGCCCCTCATACAGCGACCCCTCAATCTCCACCGGCTCACCGCGGTCCCCTGCCGCGTACTCGGTCACTGAACCGTCGCCGGCAATGTAATTCTTGTTGTTCCCTTCGGCGGCCTGCTGCGCCAGCGGATCCTGGGCGGCACAGCCGGAAAGTACGACGGCGGCAGCCACCGCGGGCGCGACAAGGCGCATCAGCCTGCCGGCATAACGACGACGGCGAGGGGCAACATTCGAAAGAGTCACAACAGCTTCCACAAAGTTCTACAACGCGTAGTAATGGTATTACGCTCCCGGGAGGTTCTTCGCACGGGGCAGCAGGTCCGCGCAGGGCTCCTCGTACCGGACGCCGGTGAGGTCATCGCCGTCGAAATAGAGAGAGGTGACCGAAGTCAGGGAACACCTGCGCTGGCGGGGGTCATGCCACAACCGCTTCTTTTCAGCCGCTAGCCGCGCAACCCAGATGGGCAACTGGTGGCTGACCATGATGGCTTCTGCGTTCCGGCCCTCGGTGATCTCAAGAGCTTGGCGGCGCGCGTCGTTCACCGCGTCCATGACACGCTTCACCTGTGCCTGGTAGGGCTCGCCCCAGGAGGGCGTGAACGGGTTGCGCAGCGACTTCCAGTGCCGGGGGTGCCGCAACTGCTGGGCAACCTGCGCCATTCCCTCGAACTTGTTTTCCGCCTCGATGATGCGTTCGTCAGTCACCACCGTCAGACCCAACTCACGGGCGGTTGGCTCTGCGGTTTCCTGCGCGCGGGTCAGCGGCGAGGCGACAAGATGCACGATCTCGGACCCGCTTTTGCGCCGCTCAACGAAGTGCGTGGCAACCCGCTCGGCCATCTCGCGGCCGAGCTCGGACAGGTGAAACTCCGGCAACCGGCCGTAGAGGACCCCATCCGGGTTATGTACTTCACCATGGCGCACAAGATGAACGGTGGCTGTGGGCATATACCAAGTTTCGCACCCTCTGATACCTGAGGCTAAATCGGCTCTATTTCACCCCCGTCCCTGCCCAAGCCGAAGCGCTCCTGCAACCCGTCCCCGGACCGCTCCTGTAGTGCGCGGAAAAAAATATTTGAAAGTTGAAGCAAACTCTGGAATAAAAGATGCAAACGCATGTTTATTACAGGTACACCCGATCAGCCGTCCCGGCCGATCACCGATCAGCCACACGATTAGTTACCGAGATCAGGAGAAAGATCATGGCAATCCCCACCGGACTCACCCAGGGCACCTGGAACTTCGACGGCGCACACAGCGAGGTCGGCTTCACCGTACGGCACGCAGGCATCAGCAAGGTCCGCGGCAACTTCGACACCGTTGACGCTTCCCTGCAGGTCGGCTCCTCCCTCGAGGACTCCAAGGTCACCGCAACCATCAAGACCGCATCATTCAACTCAAACGACGAGAACCGCGACGCGCACGTCCGTGGAGAAGACTTCTTCGACGTTGAGCAGTTCCCCGAGATGACCTTCGAGTCCACCCGCGTCGAGGGTGCGGGCGAGACCTACAAGCTGATCGGTGACCTCACCATCCGCGGCATCACCAAAGAGGTTGTCATCGACACCGAGTTCAACGGTGTCGCGGTCGATCCGTTCGGCGCCACCCGCGCCGGCTTCTCCGGCCAGACCGTGATCTCCCGCAAGGAGTTCGGCCTGACCTGGAACGCTGCCCTCGAAGCCGGCGGTGTTCTGGTCGGTGACAAGGTCACCATCAACCTGGATGCAGCCTTCGTGGCCCCCTCGGCCAACTAGGCACTGCACCACACTGCAGAATCCCGACAAGGGGCGCACCGGACCACCCGGTGCGCCCCTTGTTTATTCATCCTCAGGATCCGCCTCCGCCGCATTCCACGAAGGTACGCTGAGCCCATGAGCATCCCACCCAATGACCCACAGCCTTCCGAACGCGATCCGCGTCATCTCTCCGGGACAGATCCCCTGAATCCGGCAGAACCGGGTCCCACCCAAAACTCCGGCGCGGGCCTGTCGCCCGAGCCGCAGAAGCCTGCTTCGCCGTACTCCTACCAGGCGGCCCAGCCCTCCGGCTACGCCTACCCCAGCGCTGCTTCAATGCCGACGTCGGCGCGCCCTCCGCTGCCCCGGGAAGTGAACCTTGCGTTCTGGCTAATCATCGCTGCCGGCGTTCTCAACTTCATCTCGACACTGCTGGGCGGCGGAGCTGCCAGCGGCACTCCAGCAAGCCTTCAGGGCGCAGCCATCGGAATTGCCATCGTCGTCGGGCTGGTTACCACCGGCATCTACGTGCTGCTGGCCATCTTCATCCGCAAGGGCCACAACTGGGCCCGCATCACCGCCACTGTGCTCGCCGCGATCTCCCTGCTGCTTCTGATCATGAGCTGGGTTACGCTCGCCGCGCTGCAGGGTAATCCCGAGGTCCAGCAGCAACTCGGCGGACAGAGCCTTCAGCCCGGCGGACTGGAAATCACACTGAACATCCTCATCACCCTGCTGGGCGTGGCCGGAGTTGTGCTCTGCTGGCTCAAGCCCTCCAATCCCTACTTCAAACCCCAGCAGCTCACCTACTGAGGTAATGCGTTACAGCTACTGAGGTGAAGCGGTTCAGCTACTGTGCAGCACGGGCGCGGGATCCGGTCTCAAGATCGGGGTCCTGCGCCCTTTGCGCGTGATAGGCAAGAATCTGGAGCTCCGTGGCCATGTCCACCTTGCGCAACTGGACGTGATCGGGGATCTGCAGCACAACCGGAGCGAAGCTGAGGATGCTGGTGATGCCTGCAGCCACCAGTTCGTCGCACAACTCCTGCGCCACCGCTGCCGGCACCGCAAGTACGGCCATATTGGCGCGCGTCCGGTGAAGCACCGTGGCTAGCTCCTGGACGGGGCTCACGCGCAGCCAACCCACCTCCGTGCCCACAATCATCTGGTCGGTATCGAACAGAGCAACCACTTCGAAACCTCGCGACTGGAAGCCTGAATATCCCGCGAGGGCCCTGCCGAGGTTGCCCGCACCGACAATGGCAACGCGCCAGTCCTGCGTCAGGCCAAGGGCGGTGGAGATCTGGCTGTTCAGGTACTGCACGTCGTAGCCCACACCGCGAGTGCCGTAGGAACCGAGATAGGAAAGGTCCTTGCGCAGCATCGGTGAATTGACACCGGCCGCGTCGGCCAGTTCCTCGGAAGACACCCTCTCGATGCCTTCGGCCAGCAGTGAATTCAGTGCCCGTAGGTAGATGGTCAGGCGCGCGAGCGACGCAGGCGGAATGTGCCTGCCCTGCTGATCACCGGCCGGAGTACGCAGCCCGGGTATTTCCGACATGCTCACTGATTCATCGCTCCATCACTGTGCGTCGGCGGCCCGGATGGCGCCGGCGGCCCGCCGGAGGATGACGACGGGGTAAGACAACTTTAGATCGCGCCGTGGTGCCCTCAAAGTTCGCGACGAACCGGCTAGGCGAGCAAACGCCGCAGGCGTACCTCGTCGATCGTCCAAAAGTCCCGCTGCACACCGTCCAGAAGCAGCACCGGAACTTCCTCGGAAAAGCGTTGTAGCAGCTCCGGGTGATCAGTGACCGACACTTCCTTCCAGGCGACACCCCGGTCCTTGGCAACCCGATCGACCGTCTCTCGCGCAGCGGTGCACAGATGACAGTCCGGGCGTGTGACCAGCACCAGGCCGGAGGTCCAGTCCTCCGCAGCGGCATCCGTTCCCTGCACATGCTGACTCATGGCTTCCACCCTACTGGCCGCGCCCCGCATTGGGGCGCCTCGGGCGTGGCTGGCAGTGATTAGACTCGGGGTATGTCCGCGCCCAGTCTCCAACCCGCCGTCGAACCCGGCACTGCACAGCAGAGCGTGCCGGCGGAGGCGGCACCGCTGGGCGGCCAGCTCGGCGAAGCGGCCTTCTTCGACGTCGACAACACCATGATGCGCGGCGCCAGCCTCTTCCACGTGGCCCGGAAAATGTACCAACGGAAGGCATTCACCCTTCGCTTCGCAGCCGGCCTGGCCTGGAAACAGCTGCGGTTTGTCATGCGCGGGGAGAACATGACCGATATCCATGCGGTGAGGGACGCCGCCCTGGCCTTCGCGATCGGAATTGCTCACGAGGATGTACTCGCCCTGGGCGAGGAAGTTTACGACGAGATGATTGCCTCCAAAATCTGGCCGGGAGCCAGGGCGTTGGCCGAGCAGCATCTGCGAAACGGCCGCCGGGTCTGGCTGGTCACGGGCACACCGGTGGAGGTCGCCAGTGTCATCGCGAATCGCCTTGGGCTGACTGGAGCGCTGGGAACGGTCGGTGAGGTGGCCGATGGCCTCTACACAGGCAAACTCGTCGGCGAATTCCTTCACGGTCCTGCGAAGGCCACCGCTGTCCAGGAACTGGCTGAAACTGAAGGACTGGACCTCTCGCGATGCTGGGCATACAGCGACTCCTACAACGACATTCCGCTGCTCACCATGGTGGGTCACCCGGTTGCCATCAACCCGGATCACCGGCTGCGCAAGCACGCCCGCGACCACAACTGGCCCATCTACGATTTCCGCAGCGGCCGCCGTGCGGCGACGCTCGGACTCAAGGCGGCAACGGGAGCAGGTGTGGTGTACGGCCTCTGGCGCGGTTTCGCGCGCTTCAGGGGCTGACCATCCTCCCCTGAAGCATCCCGTTTCGCCGCTTCGCACGCAGTTCAGGCCTTAAATGCAAAACCGGCCCGCCTGACTGGCGGACCGGATGCGATGCTACTTCTTGTTGCGGCGCTGGTGGCGGGTCTTGCGAAGCAGCTTGCGGTGCTTCTTCTTTGCCATACGCTTGCGGCGCTTCTTAATTACTGAACCCATAGAGTCCTCACAAACTATTCATTCCGGTTCCGGACAACCACTACCGACCGGTACCGGCGGCAGGGACGCTCGAATCTGACAGGTTGGTGCGCGCACAGGACGTGCACCGTGCGGCCGCACCAAAACGGCCGTCTACGCGAAACGCTTCTTAACAGAGTACCCGCTCAAACCGGCCTTCCTGACCGGACGAAGACGCCCGGCGCGCAGCGGGGCCCGACGGCAATCAGCCGGTGCTGGATTGCCCGTCGATGGACGCCGACCGCAGATACTGCTGGACGGCCGACTCAGGCACCCGGTATGACCTTCCGAACTGTACCGCCGGCATATCTCCCGCGTGGATCAGCCGGTAAACAGTCATCTTGGACACCCGCATTACCTCGGCCACTTCCGCGACTGTAAGGAAGCGCACGTCGGAAAAGCTGCTCCCGCTCGTCATCTCACCACTGTCCTTCTCTCTGAGACCTAACCCTGAGATTGGCGGTCCGCTCCTTGAGGATCGCCGGACGGCGTGTCGCCTTGAGACCTGAGGTTATCCGTCTAGGGAGATACTGTAGTGGTTGAAGTGACCAAAGTGAAAGCACGGGTCGGTCACGGCTTGCCATCAGTACGACGGCGCCGCGATCCTTCCGCGAGATCGGCCAGCACACCGGCGGTCACGTCCCAGCCCATGCAGGCATCGGTGACGCTCTGCCCGTAGACAAGCTCGCGGGGTGCTGCAACATCCAGCTTCTGGGCACCCGGCACCAGGAAGCTTTCCAGCATTACCCCTGCAATGACTTCGGTCCCAGCCACTGACTCCGCCAGCTCCCGCGCCACTCCCGCCTGCCGCTCGTGATCCTTGCCGCTGTTGGCGTGGCTCGCGTCCACGATCAGGCGACCATTGAGCCCGGCCGAGGTTAGCTTCGCCGTCGCATTTGCGAGGTGGCCGGCACCGTAATTCGGGCCGCTGGCCCCGCCGCGCAGGATCAAGTGTGTGTCCGGGTTTCCGGCGGTGGAGACGACGGCGGCGCGACCGTCGTCGTCAATGCCCAGGAAGGACTGCGGCGCAGACGCTGCAGCGCACGCATCAAGCGCCACTCCGATGCCGCCGTCGGTTCCATTCTTGAAGCCGACCGGCATAGGCAGTCCGGAGACGAACTGACGGTGAATCTGGCTCTCGGTGGTACGGGCACCCACGGCTCCCCAGCTCACCAGGTCCGAAATGTACTGCGGGCTGATCGGCTCGAGGAATTCCGTCCCCACGGGCAGCCCAAGCTCCGCAACCTTTACAAGGAAGGAGCGCGCGGCGCGCAGCCCCGTGGCAATGTCGTGGCTGCCGTCGAGATGCGGGTCGTTGATCAGCCCCTTCCACCCGACGGTGGTCCGGGGCTTCTCGAAGTAGGCACGCATGACCACCAACAGGTCCTCGCGGTGCTCCCGGGCAGCGCCCACAAGCAGCCTGGCGTACTCGAGTCCTGCCTCCGCGTCGTGAATGGAGCAGGGCCCGGCAATGACCAGCAGGCGATTGTCCACTCCGTTCAGGACGGCCCGGATGTCCTCACGCGAGCGGCGGATGGAATCTGAAATCTCAACGCTGCCCGGAATCTCGGCCAGCAGCTCGGAGGGTGCAGGCAACGGCGCGGTCCCGCGCTGGGTGGCGGTGGGTTGTGTGGAGGTGAGGGTCTTCATGGTCCCGGCTTTCCTGGAGGATTCTGCAGCGGGACTGATGCAACAGAGCCCGCCGTGGAAACGACGAAGGGCAGGAACTTGTCCTGCCCGGTTGGCTCTGAAGGGGTTGGTAGGCGTATTAGGTGAGTGTCACCTGACGCGGCTCCTTCAGAGCCAACGCAAAATACGCATACCAACGGGTTGTCATGGAACGAGGTTAGCGCGTGGCAAACATTCGGCAAATGTGTGAACGAAATATGACGCCGGACGGATCCGCCGCATTCGGGAGTTACTCCTTGCGGCGCCGGAGCTTTGGGAACTGTGAGAGGAGGTCAGCGGCACGCTCTGCTGCGCGCCCCACAGTGCGGCCAAACGGCTGGACCGCCTCCGGGTTGCCTGCTCCGGATCGGGCCACCAACAGTTCTTCCAGATCGGCTTCAATGACGGCGGGCGCCAGCACATGCTCCGCGGAAACGGCCGGCTGGAACTCTGCCAGCCAGGAGGCTACGCCCTCGAGAGGTTCAGCGTTCAGCGAGTAGAAACGCTTCTGCCCCTGCGCCCGCATGGACACCAGCCCTGCCTCCCTCAGCACCTTCAAATGCTTGGAAACGGTGGGCTGGCTGACCTCCAGTTGCTGAACCAGTTCGCCTACAGCCTTGTCCCCGTCTCGCAGCGAGACCAGAATGTGTCGGCGGGTGGGTTCAGCGATGACGGCGAATACATCATCCACGACCATCCCATTACCTTAGCCGCATATAACGAAAGAGGCATCCCTTGAGTGGTAGAGGAGGCGATGGGGCAGGTTCAGTCAAACCACGGGTCAAGCCCGTGCAGCGGGAAGACCGCCTTGCGGGTGGCCATGATGGCACGGTCCAGGTTTTCGTTGGGGTCGAAGCCGGCTTCCCAGGACTGCCACCAGGTGTCGGACCCATCTCCGAACACGTAGGGCGCGGTGCTCCCAAAGTGTTCTTTCACGTACGCTCGCCACGGCTCGGGTACGGGCGATGAGGGAGTGATGTCCGTGCCGGCGGCCACGGCGGTGAGCAGAGTCCATGACCGCGGAACCACCGAGGTGATGTTGTAGCCGCCGCCCCCGGTAGCGATCCACCGCCCTTCGCAGAGGCTTGAGGCGAGATCGCGGATCGCGACGGCCGCCGCATACTGGGCATCCACCGTGAATCGGAGGTTGGTCAGGGGGTCGTCCCGGTGGCTGTCGCAGCCGTGCTGGCTCACGATCACTTCAGGCTGGAACGCAGTGGCCAACTGGGGAACCACCGCGTGGAACGCGCGCAGGAACCCTGAGTCGCTGGTGATGGTCGGCAGCGCAAGGTTGACCGCGAACCCGAACGCGGAGGGGCCCCCAAGTTCGTCCGGGAAACCGGTTCCGGGGAACAGGCTCATGCCTGTCTCGTGCAGGGAGATGGTCATAACGCGCTTGTCGTCCCAGAAAATCTCCTGAGTGCCATCGCCGTGGTGGGCGTCGACGTCGAGATAGAGCACGCGCTGCACTCCCCCGTCGAGCAGGCGCTGGATAGCCGCTGCCGCGTCGTTATAGATGCAGAAGCCGCCGGCCCTGGCCCGCCCCGCGTGGTGCAGTCCGCCGCCGAAGTTGACTGCATGCTGCGCGCTCCCGGACAGCACGGCCTCTGCGGCGGCGAGGGATCCGCCAACCATCCGCGCACTGGCTGAGTGCATTCCGGGGAAGGCGGGAGTATCGTCCGTGCCGATCCCTACTGCCCCGTCCGCGCTGTCGGGATCAGCGTCCGCGTCCTTGACCGCCTGGACGTAGTCGGCGTCGTGCACTGTGAGAAGGCTGGCGTCGTCGGCCACGTCCGGAATCTCGCGCGTTACCTGAGGCAGGTCGAAGAGGCCGACCAAATTCAGCAGCCTCGCCGTCAGGTCCAGCCGCAACGGATTCATCGGATGGTGGGAACCGAAGTTGTAGGCAAGCATGGCTTCGTCCCACACGACCCTGGTTGGGAAGGGCGCTGCGGACGCGTCATCGGAACTACTTGCCACTCCAGCAGGCTACGCGATCAGGGGCTCTCCTGCCCACGAGGTTCAGGGGAAAGTGGTTTACTACTCGGGAGGCCCAGCGGCACACCGCAAAGGGACCGCAGGAGAAACGGGAGCTGATCGTCAGGGATGGCAAGAGAACAACCGTCCTGGTTGGGCGGTGAGGACCGGGTCGATCTCCGGCTGCTCCGCAGGGCACGGGATTTCATTGACGGAGTAGTCAACAGCTCGCCCGCGCGCGTTGCCCTCCTGATCTTCGCGCTCGTTGTCCTGCTCTTCACCTTCCTGCTCAGCCTGCCGTTCGCAAGCCGGTCCGGAGATTTCACACCCCTGCACGACGCGCTGTTCACTGCCGTCTCCGCAGTGTGCGTTGTGGGCCTCACCGTTGTCTCGACAGCCGCCTACTGGTCCTTCTTCGGGCAACTGGTCATTCTTGTCGCCATCTTCGTCGGTGGGCTGGGGACGCTGACCCTGGCCTCCCTGCTTGCACTGGTGGTGAGCAAGCGCCTGGGCGTGCGCGGCAAGCTGCTGGCGCAGTCCGCCCTGAACAACGCAACCCGCCTAGGGGAAGTCGGCACGCTGCTGAGGATCGTCATCACCACGTCGGTGGTGGTGGAGGTGGTTCTGGCGCTGGCCCTTATTCCGCGGTTCATGATTCTGGGAGAGCCGTTCTGGCTGGCCGTCTGGCACGGGATTTTCTACTCCATCTCGGCCTTCAACAACGCGGGCTTCACACCGCACTCGGACGGCCTGGTTCCCTACGAAACGGACCTGTGGATCCTCGTACCGCTCATGCTCGGCGTCTTCATCGGCAGCCTCGGATTCCCGGTGATTCTGGTCCTCCTGCAGTTCCGCCACCATGTGCGGAAATGGAGCCTGCACGCAAAGCTCACCATCAATGTGTCGCTCATCCTGCTGTTCGCCGGAACGGTGCTGTGGGGGCTGATGGAGTGGTCCAACACTCGGACTATCGGCGAGTTGAGCGCAAGCGACAAGGTGATCCACGCGGTCTTTGCCTCGGTCATGACCCGCTCGGGCGGCTTCAATCTGGTGGATCAGAGCGAAATGGAGTCCACCACGATGCTTCTGACCGACGCGCTGATGTTTGCAGGCGGCGGTTCGGCGTCGACCGCCGGCGGCATCAAGGTCACGACCATTGCCCTGATGTTTCTGGCGATCCTTGCCGAGGGTCGCGGCGACTCGGATGTCAGTGTCTACGGCCGCAAAATCCCGCAGGGCGCCATGCGCGTTGCGATTTCCGTGCTGTTCATGGGCGCCACGATCGTCCTGGTCGGCACGGGCCTCATCCTGTGGATCTCGGGCGAGGAACTGAACCGGGTGCTCTTCGAAGTGATCTCCGCATTCGCCACCTGCGGCCTGAGCACCAATCTCAGCGCGGAGCTGCCTCCCGAGGGCAAGTACGTGCTCTCCGCGCTGATGTTCGCCGGACGCCTCGGAACGATTACCCTTGCATCGGCGCTTGCACTGCGCCAACGCAGCACGCTCTACCACTACCCGGAAGAGAGGCCGATCATTGGCTGACAGACCAGCACACAACGCGCCAGTGCTCGTGATCGGCCTGGGCCGATTCGGCTCCGCGACCGCTGAGCAGCTGGTGAAGCAGGGACGCGAAGTCCTTGCCATCGAAAAGGACCCGCAGCTGGTCCAGAAATGGGCCGGCGTCCTGACCCACGTTGTCGAAGCGGATGCCACCAATATCGACGCGCTGCGCCAGCTCGGCGCGCAGGAGTTCACCGCCGCCGTCGTCGGTGTCGGTACATCCATCGAGTCGAGCGTGCTCATCACCGCCAACCTGGTGGACCTCAACATCGACAACCTCTGGGTCAAGGCCATCACGCCCTCGCACGGCAAGATCCTGAAGCGCATCGGGGCGAACCACGTGATCTATCCGGAGGCTGACGCCGGCCAGCGGGCTGCCCACCTGGTGGGCGGCCGGATGCTGGACTTCATCGAGTTCGACGACGGCTTCGCCATCGTGAAGATGTACCCGCCGAAGGAGACACAGGGCTTCACGCTCGGCGAGTCGGCGGTGCGCTCCAAGTACGGGGTAACCGTGGTCGGTGTGAAGTCGCCGGGTGAAGACTTCACCTATGCCCGCCCCGACACCAAGGTGACCAGCCGGGACATGCTCATTGTCTCCGGTCACGTGGACCTGCTGGAGCGGTTCGCCGCCCGCCCCTGAGGCGTCAGCCGCCTAGTTCGCGGGTTATGGCTGCGGCACGTTCCGCGGCGGCGCGGGCGCCTGCGGCGATGATGTCGGGCAGCCCCTGCTCTTCGAAAGTGGCGATAGCCCGTTCGGTGGTGCCGTTGGGGCTGGTCACCGCCTTGCGCAGCGCTGTAGCATCTGCGCCGTCCTCGGCGAGCATGAAACCCGCACCGGCAACCGTCTGGGTGGCCAGCAGCCGTGCCAGGTCCTCGTCGAGCCCCAGTTTCACACCGGCCGCGGCCATTGCCTCCGCCAGGTAGAACGCGTACGCCGGCCCGGAACCGCTGACGGCTGACAGCGCATCCACCTGCTCCTCGGGTACTTCGACCACCGTTCCGGCGGCTCCGAGGATGGTGCGTGCCTGCTCCATGAGCTCAGGCGTGGCATTTGTGCCGGCCGAGATCGAGAGGACGCCCCTGCCCAGGCTGGACGGTGTGTTGGGCATGCTGCGGATCACCGGCTGGCCCGGAGGCAGCGCTGCTTCGAGCATGTCGATCGAAATGGCTGCCGCGACACTGATCACCACCGTGCCCGGCTTCAGTGCAGGACCGATCTCCCGCGCCAGGTCGAGAATGCCCACCGGCTTCACACCCAGCAGGACGACGTCGGCCGCTTCAGCGGCTTTCCGATTGGCGCCGGAGTCCTCGGCTGTGGACAGCGCGGCCACTGCGTGCCTGCCTGCGAGGGCTGCAGCCTTCTCGGGGGTTCGCACCGTCGCGGTCACCTGGCTCGCCGGTAGGCCGGCGGCAAGGAGACCGGTAAGAATTGCGCCGTTCATTGAACCGCAGCCAAGGAAGGAGATGTGCTGGGAGATGGAAGTAGCCATTGGCCCATCGTGTCATGGCGGCTGGATTCCCAGCATCCTCACAGCCTGTATGGGGGTCAGCTCCAAGGTTTTCCAGTACAGTCGTTATCACCTCATAAAGGTGCGAGTGATGAAGCCGGGCTCTCCCTGGCCCGGTCAGTGCCGGTGAGCAACAGCAGTGTTTCCCCCAATCACGCTGACGCTCACCGGCACTTCCTTTTGGGGTGCTGGTCCGGTGCCTAAATTAACGCCTATTGCATGCCTGTCGGGGTGTCAGGACCCCTGCGCGCCAAGACGCACATGACCGACGCCGACGGACGGCATGGGTTCATCGGCCTCGAACATGAAGTGGTCGAAGCGGCGGAGAATGAGCCCTTCGCGCAGTGCCCAGGGGCAGATGTCCATCTGCGTCACATTGAAGGCTTCGAAGGCGGCTTCCGCCACCAGTGCCCCGGCAAGCACCTGGCGTGCGCGCAACTCAGAGACGCCGTCGAGATTCACCCTGTCGGAGACGGGCATCGCTTCCAGGCGCTTCGACCAGAGCGCAAGATCCTCATAGCGCAGGGTCCGCCGCACAAACGGGCCCGCCGCTGAAGGCGCTGCCCCGGCGATGCGTGCCAGGGACCGGAAAGTCTTGGACGTGCCGGCAACCAGGTGTGGCTTCCCCAGCCCTGCGAAGGCGCTGGCCGAGTCTTTGAGTGTCTGCCGGATGTAGCGGCGGAGCTGCTTGACGTCGCGCGGAGCCGGCGGGTCGCCGGGGAGCCATTCCCGTGTCAGCCGGCCTGCGCCGAGGGGAACGGATTGGGCCACCTCGGGCAGTTCGTCATGGCCCATGGCCATCTCGAAGGAACCTCCCCCGATGTCGAGGTTGAGAATGGAACCGGTGCCCCATCCGTACCATCGCCGAACGGCCTGAAAGGTGGCGGCGGCTTCCTCTGCTCCGGTGAGTTCCTGCAGGACAACCGAGGTTTCCGCCTCTACCCGTCGCAGCACGTCCTCGCCGTTTCCGGACTCGCGAATTGCGGAGGTACAGAAGGCAAGGAAGTCCTCGGCCCGATGCTCGGCAGCAAACGCCCGGGCCTGCTTGATGAAGGCGATGAGTTCGCGCTGCCCGTCCTCGCTGATGCACCCTTCCGGGTCCAGGTAGCTCACAAGCTGCAGTGGCCGCTTGTGGGACGCATAGGGAACCGGGCGAGCCCCGGCGTGCGCGTCCACCAACAACAGATGGACAGTATTGGATCCGATATCGAGAACGCCTAGCCGCATGGTCCCATTATGTAGGGTGCGCCGGCGGCGTCTTAATCCGCAGCCGGCCCATGCAACTGCTGAGCGCGGGCTACTTCCGCGCCGTCGCCTTGCGCTTGGCCGGTGCACGACCTCCCGACTTGCGGGGAGCGGGCCCCTTTGCACGCTTCTCCGCCAGCAACGCCACTGCCGTCTCCCTGGTCAACTCCTCGATCGCGGTCGATCGCGGCACGGTGATGTTCGTGACGCCGTCAGTAATGTAAGGACCGAAACGGCCCTCCTTGACCACGATCGGCTTCTCGGACACCGGGTCGTCCCCGAACTCGGCCAGCGGCGGGGCAGCTGTCCGGGCTCCACGCTGCTTGGGCTGTGAGTAGATTTCGAGCGCCTGTTCCAGCGTGATGGTGAAGATTTCCTCTTCCGATCCGATGGAACGGGAATCGGACCCCTTCTTCAGGTAGGGGCCGAAGCGCCCGTTCTGCACGGTGATTTCGTTGCCTTCGGCGTCCTGTCCGAGGACCCGGGGCAGGTTCATCAGCTTGAGCGCGTCTTCGAGCGTGACAGTTTCGATCGACATGCTCTTGAAGAGCGATCCGGTGCGCGGCTTGACCTTCGCAGGCTTCTTCGGCGGCTTCGGCTTCCCGTTCTTGTAATACTCCACCGGCTGATTGGCCAGTTCCTCCGCCGTCGGCTCGGGAATGAGCTCGATGACGTACGGTCCGTAGCGGCCGTCACGCGCCACGATGGTGCGTCCTGTCTCGGGATCTGTCCCCAGGACCCGCTCCTCGGAAGCCGGGTTGTTCATGAGCTCCACCGCCTTCTCTGCGGTGAGCTCATCGGGAGCCAGGTCTTCGGGCACGTTGGCGCGCTGCGGCTCCGTTCCTTCCGGAGCGTCCGCCGGCAGCGGTTTCTCGAGGTAGGGACCGAATTTGCCGACCCGAAGCACAATGCCGTCGGCAATTTCAACCGAGTTGATGCGCCGCGCGTCGATCTCGCCGAGGTCGTTGACGATCGTGTTCAGGCCGGTGTGGCTCTGGTCTCCGTAGTAGAAGTGGTTGAGCCACTGAACCCGCCCCTGCTCGCCTCGGGCGATCCGGTCGAGGTCCTCCTCCAGTTCCGCCGTGAAGTCATAGTCCACGTAGTCGTGGAAGTGCTCCTCCAACAGGCGAACCACCGAGAACGCAATCCAGCTCGGAACCAGGGCCTGCCCGCGAGTCCGGACGTAGCCCCGGTCCATGATGGTGGAGATAGTGGCAGCGTACGTGGACGGCCTGCCGATACCGCGCTCTTCGAGCACCTTGACGAGCGACGCTTCCGTGTACCGCGGCGGCGGCGAGGTCTCGTGCCCCACGGGCTGGACGGAGTCCACTCCCAGAGCGTCGCCGGTGGCGAGGTTCGGCAGGCGGCCGCCCTGTCCGGCGTCGTCGGCGTCTGTCCGGTCTTCGTCATCGCGGGAGGCATCCCGCCCTTCCTCATAGGCAGCCAGGAAGCCGCGGAAGGTGATGACCGTTCCGGACGCGGCGAACTCGGCATCCTTGCCGTCGGCGGTGACCGCGCCAAGGCGGACCGAGGCGGTCGAGCCCTTGGCATCCGCCATCTGGGAGGCGACCGTGCGCTTCCAAATCAGCTCGTACAGCCGGAATTCGTCACCCTGAAGCTGCTGCGCAACCTGCGCCGGGGTGCGGAAGGAATCGCCCGCGGGACGGATGGCCTCGTGTGCTTCCTGCGCGTTCTTGGACTTGCCCTTGTAGACCCTGCGGGCGTCCGGAACATACTCGGCTCCGTACAGCTCGGAGGCCTGCCTGCGGGCGGCGTTGATCGCCTGGTCGCTCAGGGCCGGCGAATCGGTTCGCATGTACGTGATGTAGCCGTTCTCATACAGGCGCTGGGCAACCTGCATGGTCACGCGAGAGGAGAACCGCAGCTTGCGGGCGGCTTCCTGCTGGAGAGTGGAGGTGGTGAACGGCGCAGCCGGCCGGCGGGTGTACGGCTTGGTCTCGACCGAGCGGACCTCGAAGGCCGACTGCTGCAGCCCCTCGGCGAGCGCCGTGGCTGACGCCTCGTTGAGGAGGGCGACGTTCTGGGTCTTGAGTTCACCGCGATCGGTGAAGTCCTTGCCCGTTGCTACCCGCGTACCATCTACGGACACCAGTTTCGCATTGAACGACTCGCCCTTGGCGGAATCCTCCGGCGAGAACGTTCCGGTCAAATCCCAGTACGACGCCGCGCGGAACGCCATGCGCTCCCGCTCCCTTTCCACCACGAGGCGGGTGGCCACGGACTGCACTCGGCCTGCGGACAGGCCCCGCGCCACCTTGCGCCACAGCACTGGGGAGATCTCGTACCCGTAGAGGCGGTCGAGGATGCGCCGGGTTTCCTGTGCGTCGACCATGGGGATGTCAAGGTCCCGCAACTCCTCCATGGCGCGCTGGATGGCTTCGCGGGTGATTTCGGGGAAGGTCAGCCGGTAGACGGGTACCTTGGGCTTGAGCACCTCCAGCAGGTGCCAGGCGATGGCCTCGCCCTCCCTGTCACCGTCAGTGGCCAGGTACAGTTCGCTGGCGTCCTTCAGGGCGGCCTTGAGTTCGGCGACCCGCTTCTTCTTGTCGGCCGAGACCACGTAGTAAGGCTCGAAATCCTTTTCCAGGTCCACGGCGAACTTGCCGAGTGAGCTCTTTTTCAGCTCGGCTGGCAGGTCGGAAGGCTGGGGCAGGTCGCGGATGTGCCCCATGGATGCAGTTACTTCGAAGCCCTCGCCGAGGTAGCCCGCAATGGTCTTGCTCTTGGCCGGAGACTCGACAATGACGAGCTTCTTGCCGGGCTTCTTGTCGGTTGCCTTGGTTGGCACTTTTCTCCTCGGTACGGGTACTTCTTTAAACAGCAGCAAGCCGCTCGATCTGAGCACAGAATGAGGTTGTTCGGGCGTCCTGCCCTTCACAGTATGCGGCATGCGTACCTGCACTAGGGTAACGGTTCGCCGCAGGGCACCCCGCCGACGGGGCAGGTCTGTGCATATCCCGATCCCTATTCCAGAGCCGAGCGAGCCCGGCCGACGTCCTCAGTCTTCCTTCACCGGAAGAAGGAAGCCCTCGGCCACGAGATTGCGTACATCCCCGATAAGGCCGCTTCGGAAATCGTCATCCGTCCGGTCCAGCAGCGCGGCAAGGGCACCGATGATCTGCCCGGCGGAGAGTTCGCCGTCGCACGCTGACATAAAGCCGGCCAGTTCGGTGCTGAGCAGATTGGTCCGCCGGAATCCGGCACCCTGGCGAAGGAGGATCACGCCCGGGTGCTCGGCGCCCGGGCGCTGGTGCCGCTCCTCGGTGACGTCGTCGGCTACCAGCAGGTGCACGCGCGACAGATCCTCGCAGGAGCCAAGCCAGTCGTGGCGCTCCACGGCCGCGGTGATGTGCGGGCCGATGGGCTGCTCGAGCTCGTAGGTGATCTCTTCGAAGCGCCGAAGATTCGCCGGCCCACCGGCGTTACGCAGCCACACGTACCCGAATCCGATGTGTTCCACGGCGCGTGAGGCGAAGTCCGCGAGATACGCACTGAAGCGCTGGGCGAAACGTGCGGGGTCCCGCTGCTCGGCGGCGTCGCGCAGCCAGGTCTCGGCGTACTGCGTGGGCGGAAGCTGCTCGCGCTGGATCACCCAGGCGTCAGCGGTGTCCTCCAGCCACCCGGTGATCCGTTCCTGCCACGAGGCGCCCTGCGGAATCTCCCAGTTACCAAGCAGTTGGGCCGTCCCGCCGGGCTTCAGCACCGAGGGGAGGCCGGAAATCAGTGTGGCGACGATCGCGTCCCCAGCGAGGCCGCCGTCGCGGTAGGTGAAGCGGTCCTCGGCCTGTTCGCCGGCGCTGCGCGGCGTGATGACGAATGGCGGGTTGGACACCACCTGATCGAAGGTCTCCCCAGCCACCGGCTCCAGCAGGCTGCCCAGCCTCAGGGAGACACGGGCGTCAAGGTTGAGCGGATCGATTCCGAGCGCATCGGCGTTGAGCAGCAGGTTGAACCGGGTCATGGCGAGTGCCCGCTCAGAGATGTCGGTTGCTGTGACGTGCCCTGCGTGAGCCAGCAGGTGAAAGGTCTGGATTCCGCAGCCGGTTCCCAGATCCAGCGCCCGCTGCACGGGTTGCCGCACGGCGAACTGGGCAAGGGTAAGGGAGGCCTGCCCGATCCCCAGCACGTGGTCGGCGCGCAGCACGCCCGGACGCACATGCGAACCCAGATCCGACGCGACCCACACCTCACCGCCGGTATCCGAGGAGTAGGGGCGCAGGTCCACCGCCGCGCGGAGGGACGCGCCGTCGTCGTACTCTTCCAGCAGGTTCAGGGTCTGCAGTCCCGCAACCGTGGTCTGCGGCAGGGCGGCGGCGAGGACGTCAGGAGGCAGCGCCTCCCCCAGCAGGAACACCAGCACGACGGCGGCCAGTCGTCGGGTTGCTTGGCTGCCACCGGCGGCATGGTCACCGCCGGCGCCGTCGACGGCGGCGCGGGCCGCCAGCAGGGCGGGAACGGGCTGGTCCCGCTCAAGCGCCGCGTAGGCGTCCGGCCCGACCAGGTCCGCGACGCCGTCGACCGTGTAGTTGATGTCCCGCAGGTCGGCGGCGAGCCGATCGAGGAGGTCCTGGTCGTCGCTTCGGGGGGCACCGGGTACGGCGGCGAAGTTCGTCACGCTGGCCAGTCTAGGTTGTCGGATGGGGTTTACTTGGCGGATGGGGAACTACGCAATGCGCACCGTGGCAGCCATCTGTGCGGCATTGGGCGCGCTCAGTCTTACGTCGTGCACGTCGCCGACGGAAGAAGCGCCATCCGCCGGGTTGGGCGCGGATACAGCCGTCTGGGCCGAGTCCGTTCTGGGGAGCCACGAGGGCACGCACCTCACGGGCACGCACCAGGGGTCCGAACCGAGCATGGGCGCTTTCCACAACACCGACGCCGGTTGGTACGAGCTGCGGATGGCATGTGCGGACCGGAACGGTGTTGCCTCCGGCGACAGCATGGCCGTGGCCGTTACAGCTGACGGAGAACCGGTCGGGGACGGATCGGTCGGATGCTCCGGTTCGGCTGTGTCATCGCACATTCAGGTGATGGCACCGGCCGAAAACCTGGAAGTTGCCATCACCAATTCCGGCGTGGACATGGTCTGGGTTGTGGCGCTGGAACCCGGCCCACCGCCGTCGTCCTAGCTGGCCGTCACCCCAACTAGGCTGGCTAGGCGGCGCCGACAGCTGTCGCTTCGGCCTCGTCCGTCTCACACCCCTGCGGGCAGCGGAGCGTGGCCGGGTCCGCAGCGCAGTCAGCGCAGTAGAGGGTGAGATTGCGGCAGCTCAGGTTGGAGCAGTTCTCGAACTTGTTGGTGGCCGCCTGGCAGCGGACGCACTTGCCGATGGTCTTGGCGTCCTTGGTGAATTCGACGTGCATCCGCTTGTCGAAGACGTAGAGCGAACCCTCCCACAGCCCCGAGTCGCCGTAGGCCTCGCCGTACCGGACTATGCCGCCCTGCAGCTGATACACCTCGTTGAAGCCGCGGTTGACCATCAGGCTGGAGAGAACCTCGCAGCGGATGCCCCCGGTGCAGTAGGTGACCACGGGCTTGTCCTTCAGGTGGTCGTACTTCCCGGAGTCCAGTTCGCGGACAAAGTCGTGGGTGGTGTTCACATCGGGAACCACCGCATTCCGGAACTTCCCAATCTGCGCCTCGAGCGCGTTGCGGCCGTCGAAGAAGACAACCTCATCGCCGCGCTCGTCCACCAGCTGGTGCAGCTGTTCCGGCCGCAGGTGGACGCCTCCGCCGACAACGCCGTTCTCGTCAACCTTCAGCTCACCCGGCGCACCGAAGGACACGATCTCGTCGCGGACCTTCACGCTCAGGCGCGGGAAGTCGTCCGCTCCGCCCTCGGACCACTTGATGTCCATCTTCTTGAAGGCCGGGTACTCACGTGTTGTCTTTACGTATTGTTTGACGGCGTTGAGCTCGCCGCCCACGGTTCCGTTGATCCCGTCCTTCGAGATGAGGATGCGGCCGCGGAGCCCGAGCTTCTCGCACAGGGCGCGCTGCCAGAGCCGGATTGCCTCCGGATCAGGCAGCGGGGTGAAGGCGTAGTAGAGGACGATACGGTTCATGGGCACGCGTTAAAGGGTACCGGCGGCAGAACTGCCCGCTCCAAATCGGCGACCACTCCGTCCTGCTATGTTCAAGCACCCGCAGCACCACTATCGTTCACTCATGGAAGCAGTACTTTCCGACCAGCTTGTCCGCACCTGGGTTTTCGGCTAGGCCAAGTGCCGCGGCTACGAAGCGCAGGACAACGGTCTGAGCATGTCCGTCCTGCTCACCGACCAGCAGAATCATCTCGAAACCATCGTGTATGAGCCCACCATCGGTGAGTACCTCAAACTCGCGCAGGAAACGCGCGAGGACTCCTACCGC
Source organism: Arthrobacter sp. JZ12 (assembly GCF_035189165.1). NCBI lineage: Bacteria > Bacillati > Actinomycetota > Actinomycetes > Micrococcales > Micrococcaceae > Arthrobacter > Arthrobacter sp. JZ12. The sequence goes on from NZ_CP045246.1 coordinate 2,662,084, forward strand.
GTACTTACGGTGATCACCAACCGCATGCAGGACCTCATTGACGCTGCCGAACCGCTGGGAATGCGCGTCACCGACCGCTGGCAGGCGCTGATGAGTGCTGATATGGAGGAACAGGACGTGGAGGATCCCCTTCCGCCCGACGACGTGTTCACCCTCCACCACATCCGTGAGGCGCAGTGCCGGAGGGTCTCGGTCACTGCGAACGGTGAGGAGGCGGCGCGCGGATCTGTGGCCCGGCAGGACGGCTATGCGGTTTTCGACCGCATTGTCACTGAGGAGAAGTACCGACGGCGGGGACTGGGCAGTTTTGTCATGCGTGCCCTGACTGCCGACATCCTGGAGGAGGACGTGGACACCGGCCTGCTGATGGCTTCTGCCGATGGACGGCACCTGTACCAGCACCTGGGCTGGACGCATCTGGCCGACGTCTTCGTGATTCGCCGCTGAGGGCGAAATCCACCCCGCCCGTGGGAGCCGGGGTGACAGAATGGGCTGGTGCCTGCCCATGATTCCCTGATTCCGCTGCTGGGCGGCGAGGATCCTGAGCAGCTGGTCCATGTGCGGCATCTGCCGCCGCGCGAGGCTGTTCACAGCGCGTGGCCGGCCTGGGTTCATGATGACGTTGTTGCCGCTTACCGTGCCCAGGGTATTGCCGAGCCCTGGAAGCACCAGGCTGAAGCCGCTGACGCGGCGCACAGCGGATCCCACGTGGTGATCGCGACGGGAACCGCCTCCGGCAAGTCGCTTAGCTACCAGCTGCCGGTGCTCGATGCCATCCATCGTTCCGCGCTTCAGGAGCAGATCGCGCTGGAGCCCGCGGGCGCCGTCGCTCTTTACCTCTCCCCCACCAAGGCGCTGGCGGCCGACCAGCTTTCGGCGATCTCTTCCCTTGGTCTTTCAACCGTCCGAGCTGACACGTACGACGGGGACACCGACTCAGGAGCGCGGCGCTGGATACGCGACCATGCCAATCTGGTGCTCGCGAATCCGGACATGCTGCACTACGGAATTCTGCCCAACCACGCGTGGTGGGCGCGTTTCTTCCGTCGCCTCGCCTACGTGGTCGTGGATGAGGCGCACAGCTACCGGGGGGTCTTCGGGTCCCACGTGGCGAACCTGCTGCGCAGGCTGCGCAGGGTCTGCGAGTTCTATGGTGCCCGTCCGGTATTCATCGGTGCGTCAGCGACTTCTGCTGCGCCCGGTGAGTCTTTCGGAAAGCTCATCGGCGCACCGGTCCGTTCCTTCACCGAGGACGCCTCGCCTCACGGCTCCACCACGGTTGCGTTCTGGGAGCCGCAGCTGACCGAGCTCCGTGGGGAGAACGGCGCGCGTCAGCGCCGGACGGTCATCGCTGAAACGTCGGACCTGCTCACAAACCTTGTCTCCGCCCATGTGCGCACCATCGCGTTCATCAAATCGCGCCGTGGTGCTGAAAGCATTGCTGCGAACACCAAGAGGCTCCTGCAGGAGGTTGAGCCGAGCCTTCCGGCACGGGTGGCCGCCTACCGTTCCGGATACCTGCCTGAGGAGCGCCGCCAGCTTGAGTCGGCGCTGCGGTCAGGCCGCCTACTGGGTGTGGCCAGCACCTCGGCACTGGAACTGGGCATCGACATCTCCGGTCTAGACGCGGTGCTGGTGGCGGGGTGGCCCGGCACACGTGCTTCGCTCCTGCAGCAGATCGGCCGGGCCGGGCGCTCCGGGCAGGACGCGCTTGCTGCCTTCGTGGCGAGCGACGACCCCTTGGACACCTATCTGGTTCACCATCCTGAGGCGGTGTTCGATGTGGGTGTTGAGGCGACGGTTTTCGATCCCGCCAACCCGTACGTGCTTGGGCCGCACCTGTGCGCTGCCGCCGCGGAGATTCCCCTGGCCGAAGGGGACCTGCCGCTCTTCGGGACTACGGCTCCCACCCTGCTCGGCCAGCTGGTGGATCAGGGACTGCTGCGCCGGCGCCCAGCCGGCTGGTTCTGGACGCACCCGCAGAGCGCAGCAGGAATGGTTAACCTGCGGGCCGACGGCGGCGGACCGATCAACATCATCGAGAGCGAGACGGGGTCCGTTCTCGGCACAATGGACTCGCCGCAGAGCCACTACCAGGCCCACACCGGTGCGGTGTACATCCATCAGGGCCAAAGCTACGTTGTCGAGGAACTGAACGAGCAGGACCACTGCGCGATCGTCACCCGCGCCAATCCCGACTATTACACGCAGGCCCGGGACGTCACGCAGATCGAGGTGATCTCGGAGCAGCGCAGCGTGCCCTGGGGCCCCATCCGCGTCTGCTTCGGCGAGGTGAAGGTCACCACCCAGGTGATCTCCTTCCAGCGCAAGGCGTTTGTCTCCAACGAGATCCTCGGCGAAGAGCCTCTCGACCTTGGAGCGCGTGACCTCTTCACCAAGAGTGTCTGGTTCGAGTGCGACAACCGCCTGCTGGAAAGCTCCGGCATCACCGCGGCCGATCTGCCCGGTGCCCTGCATGCAGCCGAGCATGCGGCGATCGGGCTGCTTCCCCTCGTGGCTTCCAGTGACCGGTGGGACATTGGTGGGGTGTCCACCGCGCTGCATGCGGATACCGGCCTGCCCACCATCTTTGTCTACGACGGGCACCCTGGCGGTGCCGGCTTCGCCGAGCGCGGCTTCGAAGCGGCAGCGACCTGGCTGGGCGCAACCGCCGATGCCATCCAGTCCTGCGAGTGCGACGACGGTTGTCCTTCCTGCGTCCAGTCGCCCAAGTGTGGCAACCGCAATAACCCGCTGAGCAAATCCGGCGCGCTCACCCTCCTGCGCATGCTGCTGGCGCAGGCTCCGGACGGCGAGCCTGCGCCAGAGGCGAGCATGACGGACGGGTAATCCTCCTCTCTTCATGGTCGGTCGGACGTTTTCGGCGGCGGTCCGGCACGCGCCCTTCCCACAGCCGGCGGCAGGAAGGGAACCGCGCGGATCTCTGTCTGCACCTGCACAATGTGCCCCTGCTCGCCTTGGACTTCACAGGAGGCAAGGACAGCCTTGTGCTGCGCCACCGTTGCATTGGCAACCACGCAAGGGGTCCCGTCCCGGATTCCACGGGCGGCATCGGCCGCGGCGAGTGCAGACAGATCCGCCGCCGTCGCTGCCCGGGACGCAGCCACGGAGGCCTGGGTTAACAGGCCCACCGCAGCTACCAACAGGAGTGCAACCATCGCCACTCCGGCCGTCAGTACCGTGCCCGCACCAGCCTCCCTGTCGGGACCGGGCCTTTGCCCCGGTGCAGGCAGGCTCATCCGCGAAGCTCCGGACTGGCGACCGCCCGAGCGCTGAGCTCGAGGTCGAAAAGGTCCAGCACGGGTGCATCCACGCTTCCTGACACCGTCACAGTGCGGAAGCCACCCTCATCCTGCACGGCGAACGCGGCGTCACCGCCGGCGATCCTGCTTACCGTGGCCTGGACGACGGCGGGAGATTCACCGCGCATAACCTCACGCGCTCCTGCCCGCGCAGCCTCCTCGATCCGCAACTGCGTTATGCCCACGGATGCGGCGCCAAGAACCGCTGCAAGCAGGACGACGACTGCGGGAAGGACGACGGCGACTTCGGCAGTCACGGCACCGCCTTCCTTCGCTACACGTTTAGCAGGACCTGTGCGGGGCACGACGGCTTAGCCGAACGTGAGCGCGGAGGTGACCAGTGACATCAGCATGCCCTGGATCTCCCCGCTTGAGAGAACCGCCACCAGCAGCGCAGCGAATCCAACCGCGGCCAGCGTGGCGATTGCGTATTCCGCGGTGGCGAGCCCTGCTTCCGACCCCATGAGGGGCTGCCTTCCACTGCGGACAGAGGCATCCCGCGGCTGGCAGGGCCGAAGCATTGCTGAGGCAAGGTCGCTGCCGTCTGCTTCCCGCCGAGGCTGGTTGTGGACAGTTCGGGTGATGGGGTGTGACATGGGATCTCCTTCAGGTTGTGCTGGGACCAGGGGTTGGGGGTGTGGCTGGATCGCGCAGGGGTTCTGCCCGATCCTCGCCGCTTCGGCTTCAGCGGCTGCTTTGAGTTTTTCGCGGAAGGCGGGGAGCTTTTGCGGCTGGTGCCTGTAAGTGGATAAGTGCAGGAAGCTTCGGGGACTGTGGAGCGCGAATCCCGCTCACCCGAAGGTGGGGAACAGACCCACGAGGATGGGGATCACCCCCAGGCAGACGAACGCGGGCAGGGAGCAGAGGCCCAGTGGAACCACCAGGCGCACGCCCAGGGCAGCCGCCCGTTTCTCAGCCTGCCGGTTCCTTCTGCGCCGGAACTGGGCGGCATACGCCGTCACGACCGCTGCGGATGGAGCACCGGTGGTTCCGGCGAAGCGCAGGGCCTGCCCCAGCGGCGCGATGGCGCCAGTGTTGGACGGCAGCGCAATGTCCCATGCCACGTCCCACGTTGCGCCGAGATCGAGGGCGGTAGTCACGGTCCTCAAGGCAGCGCCCGTCGGCGGAGACGATGACCGCGCGAGCACTGAAAGGCCGTACTCGAGTGAGGACACGGCCGCCAGCATGGCCGCCATCAGGTCCATCATGAGTGCAGGATCGTCATGCGGAATCTCGCCGTGCTTCCGTTTGGTGACCCTCGTGGAGTCGGGCGGCCGCCCCCGGAGCGGCCAACCCTGAGGAGGCGGGGCTAGGCGAGGTGGGGCTTGGAGAGACGGGGCCAGGTGCAAGACCCAGCAGGCAGCGAACAGAAGCGCAGAGAGTACGCCGCCGGTCATGATGCGTCTCCAGCCGCTGCCTGAACCAACCGTCTGGACCAGATGCGGCCGGCGATCATCAGTACAACACCTGCGCACAGGGCTGCGACGCCGGGGATGGAACCGAGAAGCACAGCCAGCGGGTCAACACCGATGAGATAGCCGACCCCCAGACCGAACAGTGGCAACCAGGACAAGAGCCGAACGGTGGCACGGGGTCCGGCGAGCGCCGTGTCCCGCGCCGCGTCGGAGTCCAACTGGGACTCGCATTGCACCGCATAGCGCGCGAGGACACCTGCAAGCGGGGCGCCGCTACGGTCTGCGACTTCAAGGCAGGATGCGAGGTCTGCCCACAGGTCCCGCATGGCGGGTTCCTTCGTGGTTACTGAGGCGTTCCGGAGGACGTGCGGAACGCTCAGTCCCAGTACGGCGGCCTGGTGGGCGGCCTCCAGCACGGGGCGTGCGGCTGCGGAGAATCCGTTACGACTGCTCCCGTTACTGCTGCTCACCTTGCTCCCACCGAGTGCGTCTCCCCACAACTGCAGCGGCGTGCGTCCCGCCTGAAGTAGACCTGTCAGCTGATGAACGAAAAGCGGAATGTCGTGGCGGTCAACCCGGACGGGTGGCCGCCACCGGATCGGCACATGCTCCGAAGTTGCCCCGCGCTGCGTCCCTCCAATACGAAGCGTCGCATGAAAGCGCCGGGGCATGGCCAGCAGCCAGCACGCGGCGAAGAGCAGACAGGCCACTGCAGCACCGTCCACCTCACCGTCCCCGTTCCAGCCGAGCCGTCAGGTTCTGCCAGCCCGGTCCGCGCTCCGAGACGCTGCCCCTGCGGGTGAGTGCAGCGAGCACAGTGAGGCCACCATCAGCGGCCCGTTGCAGGACACCGATCTCCTGGACCGTCCGGCCTCCCCCGCTGCGCACGACATGCACAATGACGTCCAGTGCGCTCGCTGCCTGCTGAGCGAGCGGGCCGGCGTCCATTCCGGCCAGTGCGGCGAGGGCGGCGAGCCGGGCGGGAACGCTCGAAGCGGAGTTCGCGTGAATGGTTCCGCCGGCGCCGTCGTGGCCTGTGTTCATTGCCGTGAGCAGCTCGCGAACCTCCGCTCCGCGGCACTCACCCACAACCAGCCGGTCGGGACGCATGCGCAGGGCCTGGCGGACCAACTCCGCCAAACCTACTGCACCGCTTCCCTCGACGTTCCCGTGACGGGCCTGGAGGCCAATAACGTGAGGATGCGCGGGACTCAACTCGGCGGAGTCCTCCACCGTAACAAGGCGCTCGTGCGGGCTGCTCAAGGATAGGAGGGCTGAGAGCAACGTGGTCTTGCCGGTTCCGGTTGCCCCGCTTATGAGGAAGTTCAGGCGGCGTTGCACGATTTGCCGCAGAACGGTGGCGGTCGAAGAATCCATGGCGCCGCCGGCGACAAGCTCATCGAATGAAAAGTGTCGTTGGCGCTGAATGCGCACCGAGAGCAGGGTTCCAACGGTTGACAGCGGAGGCAGGACGGCATGCACCCGGTAGCGGTCCAGCCGAACGTCCACGCATGGGCTTCCGTCGTCCAGCCTTCGGCCTCCCGCTGCAACCAGCCGCGTGGCCAGCGCCCTAACCTCGGCGTCGGTGGGAAACGTCAGATCGGTCCTGTGCAGCCCGTTCCCGTCGTCCACCCAAACGGCACCGGGACCGTTCACGAGGATGTCGGTGACGGCCGGATCTTCAGCGAAACGCTGGAGCGGACCCAGCCCCTGAAGTTCGGCCCGCACCCGGTCCAGGGTGCGGAACGCACCCTCCGAGCCCAGCAACCGACCGGTCGACTGGACTGCAGCGGCAAGACGGGCGCCCGTCACCGGAGATGCCTCGCTGAGAACGGCGTCGCGAACCTGCTCCACCATCGCCTGATCCGTCGGCTGGGCGCTCTGCACGCGCCGGGCCCTCATCCGCTGGCTCATGCTGCCGGCCGCAGCGAAGCAGGCAGCACCGCGTCGAGCACCGACCGGGTGAAGGAGCGAACAGAACGACGACGAGCGAGACTCAGCACGCCGCCCTGGTTCTCTGCGCCCGGCGCTGCCCGCAGGTAGGGCAGATAGCCGATACTCGAAACTCCCACCGCCCGAGCCACGCGCTCCGGATCCAAGTCCGGCCCGAGCGGCCCGCGCACTCCGGCGAAGACAGGGAGCGGTTGCAGTTGGTCCGCAACTGCCCGGGCCGCTGCAATTACCCTGATCCTGCCCGGAACAAGGAGCAGCACCGTGTCGCAGTACGGCAGCAGCGAGCCGTCAGCAGACCACCCGCGCGCGATGTCTACAACAGTGATGTCAAAGGCGGCTCGAGCTGCTTCCATGACCGGCGGCACAGCCGGCGACGCGAGGACTCCCGGTGCCGGCGGGTCCGTCCCCATGGACAGCAGTGAGAAGCCGCCTACCGCGGGAAGGGCGTGTACCAACTGGTCCGGGTTGAGCGTTCCGCGAACTTCTCCCAGATCGGGCCAACGGACCCCGGTGCTCAGTTCGCTGCCAAGCACTACCTCCAGCCCGCCGCCTAACGGGTCACCGTCCACGAGAAGTGCGCGAAGGCCGCGGTCGGCCGCGGCAGCGGCCAGCCAGCAACTGGTGACGCTGGCACCTGCACCGCCGGAAGCACCGAGCACGCCCACCACCTTGCCCTGGTTCGCGTGGTGCAGCGCGCCCAGATGCTCGGCCAGCCAACCGGCGGCCTGCGGAAGGATGGCAACCCGGTCGGCGCCACAGCGGGAAGCGGCCGTCCAGGCCCGGGACTCCCCACCCTCAACCCCGACGAGGATGACGGTGCACCCCGGGACGGCGGAACCTGCGCTTCCACTGTCCAACAGCACGACGGCGGGACGCAGCGCGAGCGCCTCATTCACCGTTGCAGTGGGGGTCACGCTGAGGCCGGCTGCGACGGCAACCCTCGCCACCTCATCACGGATTCGCTGGGAGGAAGTAACCAGCACGACGGCGGAAGTTTCTGCGGCCGGGGTCCAGGAAGGCATAGCCCCAGCCTGCGGCATCCGCTCCCGCGGACCGCGCACTACCGGCGCTATGTGGACAACTTCAGCGCAGGAACAGTGCAGACACCGCGCAGGAGCAGGAGATCCCCCTGGTTGCAGGAGAATGGAAAGGGTGTACATCGTCCTCGCGCCGCCGTCGAGCGGACAGCGCATCAACTACTCCGATGATGCGCAGGTAGCGTTCCTGCCGATCGACGCGACAGGAAAGCCGACCGGAGATGCCGTCGTCGTACCGGTTAAGGATCTGGTGGACACCGTGCGCAGGCTGGATAGGACGGGAGTCCGTTGGGTCTGGGACTCCACCCGCACCTGGTACCCCGTCATGCTCTCAGCAGGCCTTACCGTTGAACGTTGCCTTGATGTCCCACTGAGCCGGGAGGTACTGCGCTACGCGCCTTCCTGCGCCGAGAGCGATTACGCCAGTCAACTGCGTGTCCAGGCTGCAGAGGACGCCGAGATTCGGGTGGGCAGGGCCCTGCCGCCGGCCGCACCATCTCCGATGCAGGGCAGCCTGTTCGACGCCGCGGCCCCGCAGACGGGCAGGACGGCCCTCGAAGTGGCAGAGGAGTTCGCCGCTCAACAGCGGACCGTCGCGGAAAGCGCTGCTTCAGCCCGACTGGCGCTCCTGCTCGCGGCGGAGTCAGCGGGAGCGCTGCTTGCCGCAGAGATGGAGTTTCACGGTATTCCCTGGCGCGCCGACATTCACGATGAGCTGCTCCGCTCGGAGCTGGGACCCCGTCCGCCCGAGGGCAGCCGCCCGGACAGACTCGAGGCCCTGGCACGCGAATTACGGACTGCGCTGGGCAGCCCACAGCTCAATCCGGACTCGCAGCAGGAGCTCCTGCGGGCCCTGCACCGGGCGGGAATCGAAGTGTCCTCCACGCGGTCCTGGGAGCTACAGCGGCAACAGCATCCCGCGATCCCACCGCTGCTGAGCTACAAGAAGCTTGCCCGGCTGCTGTCAGCAAACGGCTGGGCCTGGCTGGACACGTGGGTGGCCGACGGGCGGTTCCGGCCGGAGTACGTTGTGGGCGGAAGCGTATCGGGTCGTTGGGCCTCCCGTGGTGGTGGTGCGCTGCAGATCCCGCGCCAGGTCCGTGATGCCGTGCGGGCCGATCCCGGTAAGGTGCTGATCGTGGCCGACGCCGCGCAGCTGGAGCCGCGGGTCCTCGCCGCGCTCGGCAGGGATTCCGCCCTGGCCTCCGCGGGACGCGGCCGGGACCTCTACCAGGGGATCGCCGACCAGGGCTTCGGCGGTGAGCGCGCCAAGGCGAAGGTTGCCATGCTGGGTGCCATGTACGGTGCCACTACCGGCGAATCCGGACGCCTCATGCCACAGTTGACGCGAGCGTATCCGCAGGCAATCGCGGTAGTGGAGGCGGCAGCGCGGACCGGCGAAGCAGGGGGCGTCGTGTCCAGTTTCCTGGGACGCGGGTGTCCCCCGCCGTCGGACGGCTGGCTCGCCTCCCAGCGGACAGCCAGTGCCGCAGAACAGCGGCGCGCAGACGCGCTGGCCCGGTCGCGCGGGCGTTTCACCCGCAACTTCGTGGTGCAGGCAACCGCTGCCGAATGGGCACTGTGCTGGCTTGCGGAGGTACGACGGCGGCTGCGCGCCGACAGCTCTCGGCTAGCCGGAGCGGAAATCGTCTTCTTCTTGCACGACGAGGTGATGCTGCATGTGCCCAAGGAAACGGCGAAAGAGGTCTCCAGACTAGTTGTCGACGCGTCCGCTGCTGCCGCGAGGCTGATGTTCGGCGAGATACCGGTGGACTTTCCCGTGAACGTCGTGGCGGTCGATTCCTACGCTGATGCGAAGTAGCTCCTTTGTCGGTGGCCGACGCTAGTCTCGACCCATGAGTCACACCACCAGCATCACGCGGCACATCCACGCCTCACCGGAACGGGTCTGGTCCGTCATCACGGACGTCGAGGGGTCCGCTCAAACCCTGTCGGGCGTCCAGTCAGTACAGATGCTGAGCGCCGGGCCGTATCGGGAAGGGACGCGGTGGAAGGAGACACGAACCATGATGGGCCGCTCGGAAACGGTGGAGATGTGGGTGGCACAGGCAGAGGCACCACGCAGCACCACGGTGAAGGCGCTGCAGAACGGCGCCGACTACACCACTCGCTTCACCCTGGCGGAAAGCTCCGGAGGAACGGACCTGACCATGACGTTCGGCGCTGCGCTCACTTACCCCACCCGGATCAGCCGGCTCATGATGATGCTGTTCGGCAGGATCGGAATGGCAATGACACGCAAGGCATTGGCCAGGGACCTTGCGGAAATCGCAGCCAAGGCAGAGTCGCCGCAATCCGCCTAGAGGGGCGCGTCCTGTTCCCGCGCCTCATCCCAGGGCTGCGTCCAGCCCAATCCGTCGAAAAGCCGCGACAACAGCAACCCCGTGAATCCCCAGATCACCACGCCATCCACGTCGAAGGCCGGCGTGAGATGCTTGCGGCCCTGCCGTCGGACCACCGCATTGAACCTGGCGGCCGGAGACAGCAGATCCGCCACCGGGGCACGGAACACGTGAGCAGACTCGGCGTGATCCACTACCCGCACCGGGGTGGGCGCAGACCACCACGCGAGCACGGGAGTCACCAGATGATTGCTGATCGGCAGGCCCACCGGTGGCAGTTCCCCGAGCACCTCAACGCCCGCGGGATCCAGTCCGGTTTCTTCTTCTGCCTCTCGCAGAGCTGCCGCGGTTGGTGTCGCATCCTCGCTGTCGATCCTTCCGCCCGGGAACGCCACCTGCCCCGGATGGCTGCGCAGTGAGCCGGCGCGGACAACGAGCAGTACGTCCAGGTCATCCGGGACGGCATCGGAGTGGGCGTGTGACAGACGGTCATCCAGACGGCCGAAGAGAATCAGCACCGCAGCCGGTCTGGCGGTGGCAACATTCAGGCCCACCACCTGCCAGGACTCGCGTGAATTCTCGCCCGGCCCGAGGACGCCGGAGCGCTCAGCGAACGCCTTGAGCTGCAAGTACGCGCTCATGCGCCCAGGGTGAATCCGGCGGCCTGCAACTCGCTCCGCGAAGCGCCCTCCAGCATCCTGCGGCGAAGCTCCTCGCGCCCCGGGGCCAGCTCGTACTTGAGCAGCTTGGCCGCTTTGTCCGGATCCACCTCGCCCTCACCGTAGGACGGACACAGCGCTACAACCGGGCACGCACCGCACGCCGGCTTCCTGGCATGGCAAACCCGCCGGCCATGAAAGATCACCCGATGGGACAACATGGTCCAGTCCCTGCGCTCGAAGAGGCTCCCGACGTCGGACTCCACCTTCACCGGGTCATCCTCGGCGGTCCAGCCGAAGCGCCGGGACAACCTGCCGAAGTGTGTGTCCACAGTGATGCCCGGCACGCCGAATGCGTTTCCCAGCACAACGTTGGCCGTCTTGCGACCGACCCCGGGCAGCGTAACCAGATCCTCGAGGCGGCCGGGCACCTCGCCGTCAAACTCGTCCACGATCCGGGTGGCAAGCGCAAGCAGGCTACGGGCTTTGGCGCGGAAGAAGCCGGTGGGCCGGATCATGTCCTGCAGCTCGGTCTCATCCGCTTCGGCAAGGCTGCGCGCATTGGGGTAGCGGGCAAAAAGCGCAGGTGTTGTCAGGTTGACCCGGATGTCGGTTGTCTGCGCCGAGAGCACTGTCGCAACCAGCAGTTCAAACGGATTCCGGAAGTCGAGTTCGGCGACCGCGTACGGGTAGGCGTCCGCCAGCTCACGGTGGATCCTGCGTGCACGGCGCTTCAGCGCGATCGGTGACGCCTGCGTCTCGGTCACGCCTCGTCCTTTCCCGCCGGCCTGCCGCCCCGCGATTCCTATCCTTCGCGCGGTGCGCGCTCGATGTTGCGCAGGTCGCGCATAACGCCGATCCGGCCGGTGCGCTTGTCCTGCACCAGGAACTCGTGGCCGCGGTCTTCGATTCCGACCTCCCAGTCGCCCGGCTGAAGAACGAACAGCGGTGCGCCGGTCTGCTCGTCCACCACGGAGCGAGGGGTACCGACGGCGAACCAGAAGGCCTCCAGGACAGGTTCCTCATCCTCCGCCTCCCGCGTGGCGGAGATGGATTCGGTCTGGGGATGGGCGGGTTCGGCAGCCTGGGCGGGCTGCGACGCCGATTCCTGCCTTGCCTTTTCGACCGTCGGCTGCGCCATGGTAGGCGCCGGTGCTGCCTGCTGTGCGGACTCCCGTTGTGCATCGGAAGAGGAGGCGACGGCGGTTGCACCGTGAGCCTCGGGAGTTCCCTTTGCCACGGGCATTGTGGGTGCCGGCTCGCTGACCGGCTTCTCCTGCTCCGCCGAGGCTTCAGCCTTCGTTTCGCCTGCCTCGGCGGCAGGTACCTGCCGGCTGGCGGGAGCGGCGTGCTGGTCCTGCCTCTCACCCGCACCCGGAAGCTGACCGGCCGCGTACCCGGCGACGGCGTATCCGGCGGTGTAGCCGGTGCTGCTCGGGCCGCCGGTTCCGGCCGAATCAGCACTTCCCGCTGTGGAGCCGGTCCAGCCGCTGACGGTCTCCGCCGGCACGGGCTTCTGGGGCCGCGGCCTAGCCGGAAGAATTTCGCGTGCCATCGGATGCGCCGACGATGACGGGCGTCCCTTGAAGTCGGGCTTGAAGATTCCCAGATGGGGGCCGCCGACGGTTGCTGCTAAGAAACCCACTGAGCCAAGCAACGCAACGAAGGAACCAATCCCGAAGGTGGTCACGGTCTGCAGGAAGAAGAAGACCACAGCGAAAGACGCAACAACGGACGCGAACTGGTCCACCGAAAGCGATCCGACCCGGAGGCGCTTCGAACCTAGGCGCCGGCCGATCAGCAGTGCCAGGGCGGCAAGGGGAAGAAGGATGCCTATGCCGAGGAAGAACAGGGAGAACGTCTGCCAAAGGTTGACTCCCTCCACGAAGGGAAGGATGGTGCCGATGAACATGACGAGGACGGAGACGCCGATGACCGTTTCCCGCAGGGTGAAGGGTCCTGCAACCGCTTCGGGGCCCGCCTGCGCCGTTGAGGCAGATCCTGCCGGCGTCTCGGACTGGCCCGAGTGCTGCACCGACGAACTGTGCGCGAGGTCTGCACCGGCGTCGTACTGGCGCTGTTCGGTCATGTCGGGTTTCTCCGTTTCATAACAGCGGCGCATGCCGCAGTTAGTGTGCCGAGGGCGTTGAGCGGATTGATTTCTGGAACAACCCTAGTCAACGCGTACTTCCTTTTCCTACCATCATCGGTCATGTCGACTGTTGCCATGCACCGCTCGGCGCAGAATCAGGGCTGTTCGCATCTGCGGTGTGACGGCTGGCACACGATTTGTCGGGGCCCGGGACTAGTGTGGGATGCAGCACATATGCGGGCCGTTGCCGTCTGTTCCGGCCCGCGCACGCACTGACTGGCCGAAGGGATCACAATGTCTGAAAACACCCAGACTCGCGCGGGTGACGCTTTCGAGAATTTGCTGCATGAGGAGCGTCGATTCCCTCCCAGTGAGGAGTTCGCGGCCAACGCGATCGCCACTGCGGAGATGTATGAAGCGGGCAGGAATGCCCCCGAGTTCTGGGCCCGGCAGGCGCGCGAACTGCTGACCTGGCACGAGGACTTCTCGGAGGCGCTGGACTGGTCGGATGCCCCATTCGCAAAGTGGTTTGTCGGAGGCAAGGTCAATGCCGCGTACAACGCGCTGGACCGCCATGTGGAGCAGGGCCGCGGCGAGCGGGTCGCCATCCACTTCGAGGGCGAGCCCGGGGACACCCGCACGTATACCTACGCCGAACTGACTACCGCTGTGAAGAAGGCGGCGAATGCCTTCGAATCGCTCGGCGTGGCCAAGGGTGACCGTGTGGCGGTGTACCTGCCGATGATTCCCGAGGCCGTCATCACCATGTTGGCCTGCGCCCGTATCGGCGCTGTCCACTCGGTGGTCTTCGGCGGGTTCTCCGCCGACGCCTTGCGCAGCAGGATCGATGACGCCGAGGCCAAGCTCGTCGTCACAGCAGACGGCACCTACCGCCGCGGCAAGCCAAGCCCGCTCAAGCCGGCCGTCGACAGCGCACTGGAACGTCCCGGGCACACCGTGGAGAACGTGGTTGTGGTCAAGCGCAACGGCGAACCCGTTGAGTGGGCCGAGGGCCGGGATGTCTGGTGGGACGACGTCGTTGAACAGGCCTCGGACCAGCACACCGCCCCGGGGCACGACTCGGAGCATCCGCTGTTCATCCTGTACACGTCCGGCACCACCGGAAAGCCAAAGGGCATCCTCCACACCACGGGCGGCTATCTGACGCAGACGGCCTTCACGCAGAAGTACACCTTCGACCTGCACCCCGAAACCGACGTCTTCTGGTGCACGGCCGACGTCGGTTGGGTCACCGGGCACAGCTACGTTGCGTACTCGCCGCTGGTCAACGGTGCTACCCAGCTCATGTATGAGGGCACACCGGATACACCGCACCAGGGCCGCTGGTGGGAGCTCGTCGAGAAGTACAAGGTGTCCATTCTGTACACCGCTCCCACGGCCATCCGCACCTTCATGAAGTGGGGGCGGGACATTCCCGCGAAGTTCGATCTCTCCTCGATCCGCGTCCTCGGTTCCGTCGGTGAGCCCATCAACCCCGAGGCGTGGATGTGGTACCGCGAAGTCATTGGCGGGAACGGCGGACGCTCGGAAACCCGGGCCCCGATCGTGGACACCTGGTGGCAGACCGAAACCGGTGCGCACATGATCTCGCCCCTACCCGGGGTCACAGCCTGCAAGCCGGGATCGGCCCAGGTTGCCATGCCCGGAATCGCCGTCGACGTGGTGGATGAGATGGGCAAGTCGGTGCCCAACGGATCCGGCGGCTATCTGGTGGTCCGTGAACCGTGGCCGTCCATGCTGCGCGGTATCTGGGGAGACCCTCAGCGCTTCAAGGACACGTACTGGTCGCGGTTCGACAACATGTACTTCGCCGGCGACGGCGCCAAACGCGACGAGGACGGCGACATCTGGCTGCTGGGCCGGGTGGACGACGTCATGAACGTCTCCGGTCACCGTCTCTCCACCACAGAGATCGAATCAGCGCTGGTGAGCCATCCCGCGGTGGCGGAGGCCGCCGTCGTCGGTGCCTCTGACGAAACCACCGGTGAAGCGGTGGTGGCGTTTGTGATTCTGCGGGGCTCGGCAGCTCAAGACGACGACATCGTCGCCACCCTGCGCAACCACGTCGGTAAGGAAATCGGGCCGATCGCGAAGCCGCGCAACATCCTGGTGGTGCCTGAACTGCCCAAGACCCGCTCGGGCAAGATCATGCGCCGGCTTTTGAAGGACGTTGCGGAGGGACGTGAGGTTGGAGACGCCACCACGCTGTCCGACCCAACAATCATGCAGCAGATCGCAGCCTCACTGCGGAAGTAGCTGACAGGGTTCCGGCCCCGAAATCTAGGTGGTCCGGCAGCGCTTGAAACGCTGCCGGGCCACAACTATGTGAGCCGGGTCTACACGCCCTGTGATGTTGGCCCCGGAAGCTGGCTGTTCAGCCGCGGCTGCGAGGACAATCTTTCTTCGTGTCAACCTCTACCGCACCCTCAACCCCGCCGGCCGTTCGCCCCGGAATGGCCCGGCGTACCGCAGCCGCATCCTTCGTAGGCACCGCACTCGAGTCCTACGACTTCTACGTCTTCGGCACCGCTGCCGCACTCGTGTTCAACGAAGTCTTCTTCACCGACCAGAACCCGCTGGCCGGTACCCTGTCCGCGTTCCTGGTCTTCGCAATGGGCTTCGTAGCCCGACCGCTCGGTGCCATCCTGTTCGGCCACCTCGGCGACCGCATCGGCCGGAAGCAGACCCTGATCTGGACCATCCTGCTGATGGGCCTGGCCACCGGAGCAGTGGGCCTGCTGCCTGACTACAGCGTCATCGGCATCTGGGCCCCCATCCTCCTGACCGTCCTCCGCCTGCTGCAGGGCCTCTCCCTCGGCGGGGAATGGGGCGGTTCGATCCTCATCGCCACGGAGCACGCCAGCGGCCGGCGACGCGCCCTGTACGCGGCAATACCCCAGCTCGGTTCGCCCGTGGGCACCATGCTGATCTCGCTGATCTTCCTGATCCTCTCGGTGGCCATGCCCGATGTCATGGCCACCTGGGGCTGGCGCATCCCGTTCCTCCTGGCCTTCCCCTTCCTTGCGGTCGCGCTCTACCTCCGCCTCGCCATCGATGAGACTCCCGTCTTCCAGTCCAGCGACAAGGTCCGCCTGCCGCTGGTGACCGTGCTGCGCACGCAACCGGCCGCCGTCGTCGTTGCCGTAGCCTCTGCCCTGCTGGGAATCGGTTCCTACTTCCTCATGGTGTCCTACACCCAGGCCTACGGGACCGAGCGGTTGGGGCTGTCGGAGGAGACCGTGCTCAACGCCGCCCTGGTGGGTTCGCTACTGCAGCTTGCCACCATTCCCGCTTTCGGGTGGCTCGCCTCGCGGATCGGCTCGGCACGAGTAGTGGCCATCGGTGCGCTGGGAACGGCCCTCATCGCCTTCCCGCTGTACTGGGTCATCAGCATTGCCGACGCCCCGCTCTACGTCACGGCGATCCTGCTCGGCGGAATCCTTCCCACCGCCGCCTGGGCCGCCCTCGGAGGACTCATGGCCGACCTGTTCGAGCCGAGCACCAGCTTCACCGCGCTGTCCTTCTCGTACAGCCTCGCAGCGATCGTGGCCGGCTTCGCGCCGTCCCTCACCCAGGTCTTCGGCGAGGCGACCGACGGAGCGTGGTGGCATCCCGGCGTCGTGCTGGCGGTCATGAGCCTGGTGACCTTCGCGGGTGCGACGGCGGCAACCCGCCTGCGCCGCGGAGAGACGGTACCGGTGGGGCATAGTTAAGCCATGGCGACTCCCACCCTGCTGATCCTCAACGGCCCCAACCTGAACCTGCTTGGTACCCGGGAGCCGGGGATCTATGGGTCTTCCACGCTCGAGGACGTTGAGCAGCTCTGCGCGTCGGCCGCCGGCGCGCACGGCTGGGCGGTGACCTGCAGGCAGTCGAATCACGAGGGTGAGCTGGTGGACGCCATCCACGCGGCGGCGGGCACCGCCGACGGCATCGTGATCAACGCCGGCGCCTACACGCACACCTCGGTTGCCCTGCGGGACGCGATCGCCGGCGTCGGACTGCCCACCGTGGAGGTGCATATCAGCAACGTGCACCGGCGGGAGGAATTCCGGCACCACTCCTACCTGTCGGCCGTCTCCGATGCGGTGATCGTGGGTGCGGGCGTTGACGGGTACCGGCTGGCCGTCGACCACCTGGTACGGAAACTCACCGCGGCATGACCTGACGGTCGGCGGTTTTGAGGCACGATAGTCCTATGACGGAGATCACCTCAATCGACAACGGGTTCCAGAACGCCGACGACGCGCCCGTGCTTCAGGTCAAAAATTTGGCGGTCACCTTCCGCACCACTTACGGAGACGTATCGGCGGTGGAGGATGCCAACTTCACCCTGCACCGCGGGAAGACCCTCGCGATCGTCGGCGAATCGGGTTCCGGAAAGTCGACGACGGCGATGGCCTGCATCGGCCTGCTCCCGGGCAACGGCCGGGTCACCGCCGGCAGCATCCTGTTCGAGGGCCGCGACCTGGTCCCCCTCCCGGAAAGCGCCATGCGAACCATCCGGGGACGGTCCATCGGCCTGGTCCCGCAGGACCCGATGTCCAACCTCAATCCCGTCGCGAAGATCGGTACGCAGGTAGCCGAGACCCTGCTGGTGCATGGCCTTGCAGACAAGAAGAACGTCAAGGACCGCGTGATCGAGGTGCTGTCCGCGGCGGGACTTCCCGACGCCGGCGAGCGCGCCAAGCAGTACCCGCACGAATTCTCGGGCGGTATGCGCCAGCGCGCACTGATCGCGATCGGCCTTGCCTGCCGCCCCCGCCTGCTCATCGCGGACGAGCCCACCAGTGCCCTGGACGTGACCGTCCAGCGCACCATCCTTGACCAGATCGACACCATGACGGAACAGCTCGGAACGTCCGTCCTGTTGATCACCCACGACCTCGGGCTCGCCGCGGAGCGCGCCTCCGACCTCGTGGTGATGCACCGGGGCCGCGTAGTGGAAACGGGTCCTGCGGCACAGCTGCTCAATGACCCGAAGCATCCCTACACCCAGTCGCTGGTCCGCGCTGCCCCAAGCGTCGCGGCCGTGCGGCTGCGTCCGGGCGCCTACCATGTGGACGCCGAGCAGCGCGTGTCGGCCGCCCAGGCGGCGTTCGAGGAGCACCAGGCGGAGGCCGACTCCACCGAGGCAGCCAAGGCGACCGACAACATTGTGGAAATTCGCGACCTCACCAAGGTGTACAAGCGGCGCGGCAGCGCAGAGGACTTCTACGCAGCGAAGAACGTGACGCTGGACATTCCGCGCGGGCAGACCGTTGCGATCGTGGGTGAATCCGGGTCGGGCAAGACCACCACGGCCCGCATGCTCCTGAAGTTGATCGAGCCCACCTCCGGCACCATGACATTCGACGGCATGGACGTCGCAACACTGGACAAGGCCCAGCTCTCCGATTTCCGCCAACGGGTCCAGCCTGTCTTCCAGGACCCGTACTCCTCGCTCAACCCGATGTTCACCATCGGGCGGATCGTCGAAGAGCCGCTCAACGCCTACAACCGCGGTAGCAAGAAGGAGCGGGCCGCGCGGGTTCGTGAACTGATGGACCAGGTAGCCCTCCCCCACAGCGCCCTTCGCCGGTATCCGTCGGAGCTCTCGGGAGGCCAGCGGCAGCGTGTGGCCATCGCCCGTGCGCTCGCGCTGAAGCCCGAACTGCTCATTTGCGACGAGCCCGTCTCCGCGCTCGATGTGCTGGTCCAGGCGCAGATCCTCAAGCTCCTCGGCGACCTGCAGTCCGAGCTGGGCCTGAGCTACCTCTTCATCTCGCACGACCTCGCCGTGGTCCGGCTCATCTCCGACTACGTGTGCGTGATGAAGGACGGCGAACTGGTCGAGGCGGCCAGCTCGGAGGAGGTCTTCCAGAACCCGCGCCACCCCTACACGCGCAAGCTTCTGGCCTCGATCCCGGGCAACGAACTCAACATCGCCTAGGCCCTTCCCTCCCCTTGTCGCCCTTTGGGAGGCAAGTACGACGACGGCCGGTTACCTTCCAGCGGAAGGTGACCGGCCGTCGTCGTACTGGTGGTGCTTGCGGTGCTACTTCTGGCGTGTCTTCGGATCCAGCGCCTCGCGCAGGGACTCGCCCAGCAGCGTGAAGCCCAGCGCGGTGATGGCGATGCAGGCACCGGGCAGGAAGGCGAGATACGGCGACGACGCCAGCTCTGCCTGCGCGTAGGTCAGCATGCGCCCCCACTCGGCGGTCTGCGGCAGTTCGCCGCCCAGGCCCAGGAAGGACAGGGCGGCGGCGTCGATCACGGCGGTTGCCAGCGACAGCGTGGCCTGCACAATGACCGGTCCCACACTGTTGGGCAGCAGGTGGCTCATGGTGATGGTCCGTCGGCTCAACCCGAGCGTCTGGGCGGCGAGAATATAATCCGAATTGCGCTGGGACAGCATCGAGGACCGCAGCAGCCGCGCGAAGATCGGCAGCTGCGAGGCTCCGATGGCAATCATCACCGCGTACGGACCCTGGCCGAGAATCGCCGCGATACTGACAGCGAGCAGCAGGTTCGGGACGGAAAGCAGGATGTCCACGAACCGCATGATCAGGCTGTCCACCCAGCCCCCAATGCCGCCGGCCAGCAGCCCGAGCAGCATGCCGCCGACCAGGCCGATAGCGGTGGAGATCACACCGATCAGCAGCGATGCCTGGGCACCCCAGATCAGCTTGCTGAGCACGTCGCCGCCGAACCGGTCTAGCCCCAACGGGTATTCCGGAAGCTCACCGGGGCCGGGAATGCTCGTGGGACGGATTTCGGTGCGGCCCGGCAGTTCCTCACCGCCGAACGGCGCGAGGATGGGCGCCAACGCGGCCACCAACAGGAACAGGCCGATGATGACGGCGCCGGCGATGGCCTGCGGGTTGCGGCGGAGCCTGTGGAAGGCGTCCTGCCAGAGGCCGGTTCCGCCCTGTTCGGTGAGTTGCGGCTCGCCGGACGGTGATGGTTCGCCGGCCGGGGAAAGGGATCCGCCTGCGGCGGGAGGCAGGACGTTGCTCATTGAACACGCACCCTTGGGTCGATGATGGTGTACGAGACGTCAACAATGAGGTTGATGAGCGCGTACAGGACCGCGATGAAGATGATGAACCCCTGCAGCACCGGGTAGTCCAGTTCGAAGATCGCATCGCGCAGGAAGCTTCCGATCCCGTTGAACGCGAAGACCGTCTCTGTTAGGACCGCTCCGGAGATCAGCAGGCCCGTTTGGA
This sequence comes from Arthrobacter sp. JZ12, assembly GCF_035189165.1. Taxonomy (NCBI): domain Bacteria; kingdom Bacillati; phylum Actinomycetota; class Actinomycetes; order Micrococcales; family Micrococcaceae; genus Arthrobacter; species Arthrobacter sp. JZ12. Next base: position 2,682,155 of record NZ_CP045246.1, read on the forward strand.
GACCGATGGTGGTGACCACCGGGAGCATCGCGTTGCGCAGGATGAACCGGCCACGGATGGTCTTCTCCAGCAGCCCCTTGGCGCGGGCGGTGCGGACGTAGTCCGCGTTCTGCACCTCGAGCACCGACGCGCGGGTGATGCGCACGATGATTGCCAGCGGGATCGTGCCCAGGGCCAGGCCGGGAAGGATGAGGTGCAGGAAGGCGTCCCACGCGGCGTCGTACTCCCCGGTCAGGATGCCATCCAGAACATAGAAGTCGGTGAAGTGGGTTGCGTTGATCCGCGGGTTCTGTCGGCCATCAGGCGGCAGGATCGGCCACTGGATCGCGAACAGGTACTTCAGGATGAAGGCCAGGAAGAACACGGGGATGGTGATGCCGATGAGGCTGAGAACCACTGAGCTGTGATCCAGGAACTTTCCGTAGTGCCGCGCGGCGAGGTATCCCAGCGGGATTCCGACGCCGACGGCGAAGATCAGGGCCACGACGCTCAACTCGATGGTGGCCGGGAAACGGGTTGCGAACTCCTCCAGCACAGGACGGCCGGTGATGATCGAGGTTCCGAAGTCCCCCTGGAGCAGCTTCCCCATGTAGGTGAAGTACTGGACGATCAGCGGCTGGTCGAAACCATAAAGCTCGTTAACGCGCGCAACGGCTTCCGGCGTTGCACGTTCGCCCAGCAGGGCAGTTGCCGGTCCGCCGGGCAGGCTGCGAACCCACAGGAACAACAGGATCGACAGGCCTAGCAGGGTGGGAACCAGCAGGGCGAGTCGTTTACCAATGACGCGAAGCACGATGTCCTCTCAACAGGGTCCCCAACGGTGAGCGAGCGGGCAAAAGAAAGCGGAGGGGCCGATGAAGCCGGCCCCTCCGCCAGTGCTGCTACTCGTTGAGTTCGATCATGTTGAATACTTCGTCGTTGACCGGGCTTGCCGGGTACGACTCGACGCGCGGTGCGAATGCCAACGACGGCGCCGGGTGCGCGAGCGGGATAGCCGGGTTGAACTCGGCGATCTGCTGGTTGATCTCCTCGTAAACGGCGGTCTGCTCTTCACGGTCGGTCATGCCGCGGGCTTCATCGAGGGCTGCGAACAGCTCCGGGTTGTCGAAGCCGAACTCAGGCTTTTCCTGTCCGAAGAAGACGCCGATGAAGTTGTCCGTGTCGTTGTAGTCACCGGTCCAGCCGAGAAGGTGCAGGCCGTGGTTGTCGGTTCCCTGGATGCGGTCGAGGTAGTCAGGAGTCCAGACATCCGGTGCAGGAGTGGTGGTGATACCCACCTCTGCCAGCTGGGCGCTCAGGTTGGTGAAAACCTGCTCCGGGGTAGGCATGTACGGGCGTGAGACGTCGGTCGGGTAGTTGAACTGCACCTCGAAGCCGTCAGGGTACCCTGCCTCGGCGAGCAGCTCACGCGCGCGCTCCGGATCGTACTCGTAGGTGGTGACGTCCTCGTTGTAGCCGTCAACCACGTCCGGAATGAACTGGGTGGCCAACTGCGTGCCCTCGGGCAGGGTCTGGTCGATCAGCGCCTGCTTGTCGATTGCGTGGTGAATAGCCTGGCGAACCAGTGGATCGCTCAATTCCTCGACCTTGTGGTTGATGCCCAGGTACAGGATTGTGAACGGATCGCGGGCGACGATTTTGAAGCCGTCCTCCTCGAGCACCGGGATGTCGGCCGGTGACACGAGGTCGAAGCCGTCGATGGTTCCGGCCTGCAGCGCCTGGGTGCGGGCCTGCGGGTCGTCAATGATACGGAAGATCACTGTCTGGACCTGGCCCTGCTCGCCCCAGTAGTTCTCGTAGGCGGAGACGGTCAGGTCCTCGCCGACGTTCCAGGAATCGAACTTGAACGGTCCGGTACCCACCGGATGACCCTGTGCGTACTCGCTCAGCTCCGGAGCCTCGGCGGACCCGCCGATGTCATCGGCGCCGAACTCCTCCAGCGCAGCGGGGCTCTGCATAGCGAACGCAGGGAGCGACAGTGCCGCGATGAACCCTGCGAAGGGCTTGGCGAGGGTGACGGTGGCCTCGAGGTCCCCGTTCACCTCGCAGGACTCGTAGACAGCGGCATCAGGGGAGTCAGCGAAGCCACGGAAGAGGTTGTTGTAGTAGTACGAGACCGAAGGCGCCTGGGCCAGGCCGGTGAAGTTGTACCAGCGGTCGAAGTTGAAGCAGACCGCCTCGGCATTGAACTCCGTGCCGTCGTGGAAGGTGACGCCTTCCTTCAACTGGAAGGTGGTGGACAACCCGTCCTCGGAGGTTTCCCAGGACTCCGCCAGCAGCGGTGCAGGGTCCGCAGTACCCGGCTCGACGCCGACGAGGCCTTCGAAGATCTGCCGGCTCACACGGAACGACTCACCGTCGCTAGCGAATGCCGGGTCAAGCGATGCGGGGTCGGACGACGCTGCGAAGACGAACGTCGAATCGACCTCCCCCTCGGCTCCCGCTCCGCCGTCTTCCTCGCGCTGGCTCTGGACACAACCGCTGAGCAGCAGTGCGCTGATTGCGGCACCGGCGGTGAGAGCGGCAGCACGCTTCCTTGTGGGATGCGCACCGCGCACAGATTTGCTTCTGAACATTAGTGCTCCTGATGGTCTGATACCTGGTGGACGTTCGTGCGTCCGCGCGGCGCACGGGTTCCCGTGTTTACACACGCACACAGCCTCGTGTGTGATGAGCCTAACTCCCGGGATTGCCGCGTGGAGTATTTCCAGTCAGCAAGCCATCACGATTTGGTTAAGGAGCTGTTCACCTGCTCAGCGCCGGGTGCACTGTCCGGCTGAGACCGTTTCGGTCAGGGCATCTGCCTGCTCCACGGCGGGGCGGAGTTCGGCGAGGGTCAGGGCGTAGCCCACTGGAACGTCCGAGGTGGACTTGGCGAAGATCAGACCTGCCACCCTGCCCTGCATGTCCAGCAACGGACCTCCCGAGTTTCCCTGCTGCACGTTGGCCGCGAGGGTGTACACGTCGGTGGCCGTCGGGTCCGCTCCGTAGATGTTTTCGACCAGCACGTCGGACCGGCCCTGGACGCTCGCGGGTTGGATCTGGAAGGGTCCACCCGCAGGGTAGCCGGCGAAAGCTGCGGTATCCCCTGCGGTCAGATCCTCGCCCAGCGCGATGGGCTGCCGATCCAGGCCGTCCACCGCAATGACGGCGATGTCCTTGACGGTGTCGAAGTACACCACACGGCCGGGCATGGCGCCGGCTCCGGGAAGCTCGACGACGGGCTGGTTCACGCCTGCTACCACGTGGGCGTTGGTGACCACCTTTCCGGGTGCGACGACGAAACCTGAGCCGGTCTGGTTCTGTCCGCACTGGTAGGCGGTCCCTGCAATCCGAAGGACGGACTGCGACGCTGTGGCCAGTTCCGGTGTGTCCACCGACGCGTCGGGCACCGGCACGGGGGCAGCCGGCGCCACCCCTTCCAGGAGGGTGGGAATGCCGTCTGCCACCGCGATGGACCGGATCTCCGCCATCCACGAACGCACGGGCGACGGCGTCATTGTGTCGATGCTGTTAATGACCCTCGAGGAGGCGATGGACTGGGAAAGGAACGGAACGCCCATGGTGCTGATGCTGAAGGCGAGCATTGCGAGCACAAGCGCCGCCACCAGCACGTTGGTAACTCCACCAAGTAACCTGTCGATGGCTCTTACCGGCGCTGAACCTGTCCTGGAGCTGAGCGCGCGGCCGAGCCCGGCGCCCAGTGCCTGACCCAGGACGACGAGCAGCAGCGCAGTCGCGATCACCGCAGGCAGCCGCCAGCCGTTGTCCGGAACCCAGCTGCTCACAAGCGGTATGGCGAAGAAGGCCGCGACGGCGCCGGCTGCGAAACCGATGATTCCGCCGAGCGTGACAAGAAATCCGTTCTTCAGGCCGGCGACAAGGTATCCGAACAGCACCAGAAGGAGGATGATGTCCAGGACGGTCAGACCGAACACGCCACTCCCCTTTCAGGAAGCACCGCACTTCCCTGCTTTCGCCTGATTCTACGTGGCGGTGCTGACAGTTCCCCGGGAGCCCATCTGCCGTAGCCGTGCGCGAACACGCGTATATCTGGTGTCACATGTCCGTCACGTACGGCAAGATGGGAAAAGATTGGAATAGTTGAACTTGCATTACGAAAGAGGAGCTTTCATGGATATCGAGGTACTGCGCAGGGCGCCCCTGTTCGCTTCGCTGGGCGATGAGGTGTTCGCCGCCCTCACCGACGAACTCACGGAGGTGGACCTTTCGCGCGGCGCGTCGGTTTTCCGGGAGGGCGACCAGGGCGACCAGCTCTACTTCATCGTCTCCGGCAAGATCAAGCTGGGCCGCACCGCACAGGACGGACGCGAGAACCTGCTGGCCATCCTTGGCCCCGGCGAACTGTTCGGTGAGATGGCGCTGTTCGACCCCAGCCCGCGCACTGCAACGGCCACTGCTGTTTCGGAGACCCGTCTGGCCGGTCTGAAGAACGAGAACCTCCGCGCACTGTTGGAGACCCGCCCCGAGGTTTCGGCGCAGCTCCTGCAGGCGCTGGCCCGCAGGCTCCGCCGCACCAACGAGTCGCTGGCTGACCTTGTATTCTCGGACGTTCCCGGACGCGTCGCCAAGGCGCTGCTCGATCTCGCCGACCGCTTCGGACGCCCGGCGACGGACGGCATCCTCGTTGCGCACGAACTGACGCAGGAAGAACTGGCCCAGCTGGTCGGTGCTTCGCGTGAAACCGTGAACAAGGCCCTGGCGGAGTTCGTACAGCGCGGCTGGCTGCGCCTGGAGGCCCGCGCCGTCGTCATTCTGGACATTCAGCGCCTGCGCCAGCGCAGCCGCTGATCTCTCCGGCACAAGAGTGCGCCGGAGGCGATAGCAAAAAAGCCTCGCGTTAGCGGTCAATCCCTAACGCGAGGCTTTTCTGCTATCCGGGAACGGCTGTCCCAAGAACGACGGCGGCTAGCGGCCGCGCTGTTCGGAACCTTCCGTGGCGGTGGAGCACTCGACCTCCACCTGCGGCTCACCGTCCACTTCCACGAGCCGCGGCGAGTACACCTTCATAGGCCGCTTGTGGGACAGGTAGGCAATGCACCCGCGCGAGGACCCGATCTTTTCCAGAATGAGCTCGACGGCGGGAACCGTGAGTTCCTCGAGCGTTCGCCCCTTGGTGTTGGGCTGGCCGATATGGTCGCCAAGGGCGGTGGTGTGCCGCTGCCGCACTTCTTCCGCCGACCATCGCCATTCGCCCCAGACGCCCTTGCTCTCCAGCAGGGTGGGCTCCTGGTTGACGGGCTGCGCAGCGGCGAAGTACCGGGTATCGAAGCGCCGGTGGGCGAAGTCAGGGCTCAGCCAGGCCGAAAGCGGCTTGATGAGGTCAGTCCTTAGCCCCAACCCGCGCTTGGCCAGAATCTCCGCGAACGTCTTGTCACCTGCCGCAATTGCTTCGCGGGCCTTCATCCATTCCGGATGCTTTGTCCCCTCCACCAGGCTGGAAGCATCGGGCCCGGCAAGAAGGACTCCGGTTTCCTCGAACAATTCGCGGATCGCTGCGACGACGAACCTGCGCGCGACGTGGTGGTCTTCGGTGGCAAGCGCCGCTGCCCACTGGGCGGGCGTGGGGCCGAACCAGGTGATCGGATCGTCGTCTTGCTCCTCAACGCTGCCGCCGGGGAAGGCGACGACGCCCAGCGGCGAGTCCCCCCGCCGATAGGAAAGGTAGACCTCGGTGCCGATGGGGGCGTCGCGGATAAGGACAACGGACGCCGCCGGCCGGGGTTTCATGGGAGTGCGCTCACCATGATCGATCCAACTGCGGGCGGCGCCCTGATGCTCCTCCCGTACGGGGAAGAACCTGGTGCTTGAACGCTTCACGAAACTAGACAAACTCCGCGATTATTTCGACTTCAACCGGCGCGTTCAATGGTAGTACGGCCACGCCGACGGCGGAACGTGCGTGGGCGCCTGCCTCACCGAATACCTCGCCGAGCAGTTCCGACGCACCATTGATTACAGCCGGCTGGCCTGTAAAGGACGGGTCCGAGGCAACGAAGCCCACGACCTTGACGATCCGGCTTATGCGGTCCAGGTCGCCGATCTGCGACTTCACCGCCGCCAGCGCGTTGACGGCACACGTTGCCGCGTATTCCTTGGCCTGCTCGGGTGAGACGTCACTGCCGACGTTGCCCGTTGCTGGGAGTTCGCCATTAATAAACGGCAGTTGCCCGGAGGTGAAGACGTGGCTGCCGGAAACTACGGCGGGAATGTAGGCGGCCACGGGTGCCGCTACCTCGGGCAGGGCAATCCCGAGATCCAGGAGCCTGCGCTCGACGGCCGAGACTGCTTCATTGGTGCTGGTCACGATGCGTTTTTCTCCCGCTTGAGGTAGGCCACCAGTCCGTTGCCGTCAGGACCGGGAACAACCTGGACAAGTTCCCAGCCGTCCTCGCCCCACTGGTCGAGAATCTGCTTGGTGGCGTGGATGATGAGCGGAATTGTGGCGTACTCCCATTTGGTCATGACTCACAGGTTAGCGTGTGCTAGTAAACTGGAGTGCATGGCTGCACGTAAATCCCCATTCTTTGACACGGCAACCACCTTGGGGAAAATCATTGCATTTCTTGGAATCAGCGCACTGAGTGGGGTGCTCGCCGCGGGCCTTCTGGTGCCCGTTGCAGCCGCTGCCGGCACCGGCGCCTCAGCGTCGATTCAGTTCTTCGAGAACCTTCCGGCCGAGCTCGAGCGCGGAGCGCTTGCTCAGCCGTCCAAGATCGTCGCCTCCGACGGCTCGTTGATCGCAACCCTGTATGAGGAGAACCGCCAGCCCGTGACGCTGGAACAGGTCTCCGAGAACATGACCGATGCCCTCATCGCTATTGAGGACGACCAGTTCTACAACCACGGCGGCGTGGACCTGCAGGGCATCATCAGTGCGGCCATCAGCAACATCAGCAGCGACACTACGCGCGGTGCCTCCACCATCACGCAGCAATACGTCAACAACGTGCTCATCGATGCGAGCATGCAGAGCGGCGGAGACGTTACCTTCAGCGGCCAGAAGACGCTGGGCGACAAGCTGCGTGAGGCCAAGCTGGCGATCGCCGTCGAAAAGGAGCTGAGCAAGGATGAAATCCTCGCCGGCTACCTGAACATCGTTCCGTTCACCGGCAACACCTACGGTGTGCAGGCCGCGTCCAAGTACTTCTTCAATGTCGAGGCCAAGGACCTGAACATCCAGCAGGCAGCACTGCTGGCCGGCGTGGTCAACGGGCCCACTTTCTACAGCCCGGAGCTCTACCCGGAGCGCGCGCTGGAGCGCCGCAACCTGGTGATCAACCGCATGCTCGATACCGGCAAGATCACCCAGGAAGAGCACGACGCCGCGGTCGCCTCAGATCTCGGACTGAACATCACGCCCGTCCTCAATGGCTGCGTCGGTGCGGAGCAAGCGCCGTACTTCTGTGACTATGTCACCCACCTCATCCTCAATGACGCCGCCTTCGGCGAGACGCGCGAGGACCGCGAGAAGCTGCTCTACCGTGGCGGCCTCACCATCAAGACCACCCTGGATGCCCGCGCGCAGGCCGCTGCGCAGACGGCGATCAACGAGACCGCCAACCGTGAGACCACCGACCCCGCAGTCGGCCACTCGATGGTGAGCCTCCAGCCCGGCACCGGAAACATCCTGGTCATGGCCCAGAACACCCGTTACATGCCGGGTGAGACCGGCGGTGACTCAGTGCAGAACTTCAACGTTGACCAGTACGCGGGCGGTGACCCCAACCGGCCGCTCGGCGGCCTCGGCGGGTACCAGCCCGGATCGACGTTCAAGCCGTTCACCGTAGCTGCATGGCTCGAAGATGGACGGGGCCTGAATACCGTCGTCGACGGAAGCAAGAAGCGCTACCCCCAGGGTGAGACCTGGAAGGCAAGCTGCCTTCCAGGCGGCGAATACGTCCTACCGGACGCGGACGGCTACGAGCCCCAGAACTACGGCGACACCAACTACGGCAACTACAGCGTGCTGGAGGGACTGGCGCAGTCCTACAACACTGTGACCATGTACACCGCCAAGCAGGTGGACCTTTGCAAGCCCTTCGAGATTGCGTCGAAGCTCGGCGTACATGACGGCAAGAGTTCCGGTGGCGAATACGCCCCGCTGCAGGTTCAGCCCTCCGCCCTGATTGGTGGCGGTAGCGAGGTATCGCCCATGTCCATGGCTACGGCTTTCGCAGCTCTGGGAGCAGAGGGTCTCACCTGTGAGCCTCGTGCGCTGTCCGAGGTCACTGCGGTCGACGGCACCACTTACCCGGTACCCGAACAGAAGTGCGAGCAGGCTATTTCCAAGGAGCTTGCGCGTGGTGTCAACCGAGCCACTCGGGAAGTGATTGAGAGGGGCTCCGGACAGCTGCTGGAGTTCGGGGATATCCCTATGGCCGGCAAGACCGGCACCAACGACGCCCGTTCGCAGACTTGGTTCCTCGGTTACAACTCGGCAATGGCAACCGCCAGTTGGGTAGGCAACTGGAAGGAAAACAGCACCTCGCTGTCGGCACTGCGAATTGGAGGGCGGATCTACGAAGAGATCGACGGCGCCTTCGTTGCGGCTCCGTCCTGGGCCCGCTACATGTCGCAGATCTCCGACGCCTACCGCGGCAAGGAGTTTGCAGATCCGCCCTCAAACATGATGAACGGCGGCGGCCGCCCCGACCAGCCCTCGAACAACAACGGGAACAGCAATAACAACAACAATGCACAGTTGATCGTGCCGCCCAGCACCGGCAACACCCAGCCCGTGACACCGCCGGACAATACTGGGAACAATGGAAACGGGAACGGCAACGGAAACGGGGGCGGCAACTGATCGTGGGGACAACTAAAGCGGACACCCGGGCCGGCGCAGGAATCGCACTCGGACTCACTGCAGCAGCCGGCGTCGCAACCCTCGGGTATGCGGCACTCGTAGAACGTAACCTGTTCGGGCTCCGCACCGAGTCCCTGGCGATCCTCCCCCCGGGCAGCCGTCCGCTGAAGATTCTCCACCTCTCCGACATCCACATGGTTCCGCGCCAGACCGCCAAGGCGACGTGGCTGCAGGGATTGGCTGAGTTGAAGCCGGACCTCGTGGTCAACACCGGCGACAACCTAAGCCACCCCAAGGCCCTTGGTCCCCTGCTCGACGCACTGGAACCGCTGCTGGACTTCCCGGGGGTGTTTGTCCCCGGCTCCAATGACTACTATGCGCCGCGGCTGCTGAACCCGTTCAAGTACTTCGCAGGTCCTTCCTCCCTTGGCGACAAGCCGCTGAAGGAACTGCCGTGGCAGCAGATGTTCGCGCGCTTCGGTTCAGCCGGGTGGCTCGACCTGACCAACCGGTCCCAGTCCGTCGCTTTGCGCGGCCTTCGTATCGACTTCAGCGGAGTCGACGACCCGCACCTGGGTCGGGACCGGTTCATCGGCTTCCCCAATGGAAGCAGCACGGCAGACGAAGCACCCCACCTCCGCATCGGAGTGGCACACGCTCCCTACCAGCGGGTGCTGGACGCATTTAGCGACGGCGGCGCCCACCTGATGCTCGCCGGCCACACCCATGGTGGGCAGGTCTGCATCCCGGGCTACGGCGCACTTGTGAGCAACTGCGACCTGCCCACCTGGCGGGCGCGCGGGCTCACTCAGTGGGAGAACAACGGCGCAGTAGTGCCGCTGAACGTTTCAGCCGGCATCGGAACGTCCCGTTTCGCGCCAGTGCGGTTTGCCTGCCGCCCCGAGGCCGTCCTGCTAACACTCACCGCGCGCTAGCCGCCGGCCTCCACTGAGGCCCTCTATTGAGCGCGTCGCGTTTCCCTCACCTAGGATTGTTGCTGGGGGACACCAACTTCGGATTCTCCCGGTCCTTTCCTCCCTGAGAGAAGAACATGCCGACGCAATCTACCCTGTGGCAATCCCTCGGCCGCCTGTATCCGCACCTCAAGCCGATCATTCCGCGGTTGGTGCTTGGCCTGTTTGCCGCGCTCGGCGCCAGCATCATGGTCCTGGCAATCCCGCAGGTGTTCCGTGTGCTCGTCAACGACGCACTTGCAGAAGGCACCGAAGCAACCACGATCTGGTTGGCTTCCGGCATCGTGTTGCTGCTGGGTGTCCTCGAGGCAGCCTTCGTTGCCCTGCGCCGCTTCTTCGTCATCAACCCGGCCACCACGGTCGAAACCAACCTGCGAACCTCCTTCTACCGGCACCTTCAGGGCCTCGCCGTCGCCTTCCACGACCGCTGGGGAAGCGGACAGCTGCTGTCCCGCGCCATGTCGGACCTCAACCTCATGCGGCGCTGGATGGCGTTCGGCGCCATCATGCTGGTGGTCGACACGCTGACGGTGACGGCCGGCGTCGTAATCATGTTCTTCATGAGTTGGCCGCTTGCGGTCATCTTCCTCGCCGCGGCCGTTCCGGTGATGATCTACGGCTTCCGGTTCCGGACCTCCTACAGCCGGGTGTCCCGCAAGAGCCAGGACCAGGCCGGTGACCTCGCCACGACGGTTGAGGAATCCGTGCACGGCATCCGCGTGCTCAAGGCGTTCGGCCGGAGCCGGGAGGCGCTGGATGCGTTCAGCGACCAGGCGGAAGAACTGCGGCAGACCGAGATTCACAAGGCCAAGAGCCTGGCGAGCTTCTCGCTGATCGTCACGCTGCTGCCCGAGCTGGCGCTCGGCGCCTCGCTGGTCGTGGGGATCCTGCTTGCCGTCAACGGTGAGGTGTCGATCGGCGGGCTGGTTGCGTTCTTCGCAACCGCCGGCGTGGTCACGGGGCGGGTCGAGTTCATTGGGCCACTGCTTGCCATGACCTTTACGGCGAAGACTGCGATCGACCGCCACTACGAAGTCATGGAGTCCGAAAACACCATCACGAATCCTCCGCACCCCCGGACGCTCGCCCAGCCTCACGGCAGGGTCACGTTCGACGACGTCTCCTTCCGCTACCCGGACGCGGACAAGGAAGCGCCTGGGGTACTCAACGGGATCGACCTCACGCTCGAGGCCGGCGAGACCATGGCCCTGGTGGGCGTCACCGGATGCGGCAAGAGCACCCTGCTTCAGCTCGTGCCAAGGCTGTACGACGTTACCGGCGGCTCGATCCGGATCGACGGCGTGGACATCCGCGACCTCACCGTCGAGGAGCTGCGACGCCACGTTGCCGTGGCGTTCGAGGAGACCACCCTGTTCTCCAACTCGGTACGCGAGAACGTGATGATGGGCGTGGACCCGGCTTCGGAGAACGACGGCGCCGCCATCCTCACAGAGGCCCTGGACGTGGCGCAGGCCCACTTTGTCTACTCGCTCCCCGACGGCGTGGACACCCTCATCGGCGAAGAAGGGCTCAGCCTGTCCGGCGGGCAACGGCAGCGCGTGGCTCTGGCCCGGGCGATTGCCGCCAAGCCGAACGTGCTCGTGCTGGACGACCCCCTCTCCGCGCTGGATGTCAGGACCGAGGAACTCGTCGAGGAGCGGCTGCGCCAGGTCCTGAAGGACACCACCACGCTCATCGTCGCCCACCGCCCCTCCACCGTTGCCCTCGCCGACCGGGTGGCGCTGATGGAGGACGGCCAGATTGCCGACGTCGGAACCCACTCGGAACTGCTGGCGCGCAGCGACCACTACCGCTACGTCATCGCAAGCCTGACCGAGGAGCCCGTGGACCTGGACAGCGAACTCGAAGAGCTGAAGCACGACGACGAGGGGGCACGCGCGTGAGCACCGCACCACAGCGAGGCAAGGGTCGCAAGTCCGGCGAGCCGCCGTCGTCCGGGGTTTCTTCCGGAGTCCACAACGAAGACGTGGTGATGCTGGACCGGGCCCAGAACAAGTCCGTCCGTGCCCGTTCCTTCCGGCTGCTCGGTTCGCTGATCCGGCCCAACCGGAAGCAGTTCATCTGGACCGCACTGCTGGTGGTGTTCTCGCAGATCGCCCGGGTTTCCGGTCCTGCGATCATCGCTTTCGGGATCGACCACGCGCTCCCCTCGCTGCTGCAGGGTGATTCGATGCTTCTGTGGGCCACCGGGATCACCTACCTGCTGGCGGCTGTGCTCTCAGCGGTCCTGACGTCCGGCTATGTGCTCGCGGCTGCCCGGTTGAGCCAGGAGATGCTGCTCGACCTGCGCCTCCGGGTTTTCCGCCACACGCAGCGTCTCAGCCTTGAGTTCCACGAGAAGTACACGTCCGGGCGCATCATCTCGCGCCAGACGTCGGACCTTGAGGCGCTGCGCGAACTGCTGGACTCGGGCGTCAGCTCATTGGCATCGGGTCTGATGTACATGATCTTTACGGCCGTCACCATCTTTGTGCTCGACTGGCCAACCGGCCTGCTGATCCTCGTTGCCGCCGTTCCAATGACGTTCCTGGCCCGCTGGTACCAGAAGCACTCGCAGATCGCCTACCGGTCGTCGCGAGTGGTCTCGGCGAAGCTCATCGTCCACTTCATCGAGACGATGACCGGCATCCGCGCCGTGAAGGCCTTCCGCCGCGAGAAGGTGAACGCCGAGCGCTACGACCAGCTCGCCGAGGACTACCGGCGCGTGACGGTCCGTTCAATCAACCTCAACGGGGTCTTCCAGCCCGGGCTGGTGCTCATCGGCAACGTGACGGTGGCCGTGGTCCTTCTGGTCGGAGGGTTCCGGGTACTTGGTGGTTCGCTGGAGGTCGGCGCGTTGCTGGCTCTACTGCTCTACAGCAAGCGCTTCTTCCAGCCGGTGGACCAGATGGCCATGTTCTACAACTCCTTCCAGTCGGCAGCGGCCGCCCTCGAGAAGGTCTCCGGCCTCCTCGAGGAAGTGCCCACCGTGCGGCCGCCGAAGAACCCAGTGCCGCTGAAGCACGCAAAGGGCGAGATAGCGTTTGACGGCGTGGAGTTCCGTTACGGGGACGGTCCCGTTGTCCTGCCGCGCATGGACCTCACGATCCCCGCTGGGCAGACGGTCGCGCTGGTCGGCCAGACCGGCGCCGGCAAATCCACCCTGGCGAAGGTGATCGCCCGGTTTTACGACGTCTCCTCGGGCAGCGTCACTCTCGACGGCGTGGACCTGCGGAAGCTGTCCCCGCAGGACCTGCGCCGCGCCGTCGTCATGGTCACCCAGGAAGCCTTCCTCTTCAGCGGTAGCGTGGCGGACAACATTGCGCTCGGGAAGCCGGAAGCGAGCCGCGAGGAGATCGTGGCTGCGGCGCAGGCCGTGGGCGCGCATGACTTCATCGAATCGCTGCCCGAGGGCTATGACACCGACGTCAACAAGCGCGGCGGCCGGGTGTCCTCCGGCCAGCGGCAATTGATCAGCTTCGCCCGTGCGTTCCTTGCCGATCCCGCCGTGCTGATTTTGGATGAGGCGACGTCGTCGCTCGACATTCCCAGCGAACGGCTGGTGCAGCAGGGCCTTCAGAAGCTCCTCGGCAACCGGACTGCGCTGATCATCGCGCACCGCCTGTCCACGGTGGAGATCGCCGACCGGGTGCTGGTGGTGCACGACGGCGCGGTGGTGGAAGATGGCACGCCAGCGGACCTGATCAACGGGAACGGACGGTTTGCCACCCTGCATGCCGCCTGGCAGGACTCGCTCGTCTAGACGCAAGCGGGTCCGGTTCGTCACCGGCGAATTTGTCCGTTATCCTTGAGAGGTTGCTTTCGCGGATCGGTTCTTCCGAAGTGCAGCGGAAAGCGCAATCGGGGTGTGGCGCAGCTTGGTAGCGCGCGTCGTTCGGGACGACGAGGCCGCAGGTTCAAATCCTGTCACCCCGACCAATATGCAGAGAAGGTGCCTCCAGGCTGGAGGCACCTTCTCTTTAGTTTCTGAACGAATGCCCGACGCTAGAGGAACGTGCGTCCCGTCAGCCGCTCATAGGCTTCGACGTACCGCGCGCGGGTCTTCTCCACCACGTCCGCAGGGAGCGCGGGCGGCTCGGAGTTTCCGTCCCAACCGGATTCGTCGGACGTCAGCCAGTCGCGCACAAACTGCTTGTCGAAGGACGGTTGCGCCTTGCCCGGCGAGTACAGCTCCGCATCCCAGAACCGCGAGGAATCGGGGGTCAGCACCTCATCACCCAACGTCACCTCACCGGTGTTCGAGAGCCCGAACTCCACCTTGGTGTCGGCCAGGATGATCCCGCGGTCCCGGGCGATTGCCTCCGCGCGGGAGTAGATGTCCAGCGTCAGCGTCTTCAGCTTGGCAGCGAGGTCGTCGCCCAGCATCATGACGACGGCGTCGTAGGTGATGTTCTCGTCGTGCTCCCCTACCTCTGCCTTGGCCGACGGCGTGAACAGCGGTTTCTCGAGCCGTGACCCGTCCACCAGGCCCTCGGGCAGCGGCAGTTCGCAGACCGTACGGGTGGCCTGATACTCCTTCAGTCCGGAACCGGTGAGGTAGCCGCGCGCGATGCACTCGACCGGGAACATCTCCAGCCGCTTGCAGATCATCGCCCGTCCGGCCACTTCCGCCGGCACGTCGGTCGAGATCACGTGGTTGGGGACCTCGCCCAGCTGCTCGAACCACCACAGGCTCAGCTGCGTCAGGACACGTCCCTTGTCGGGAATTTCGCTCGTTAGGACGTAGTCGTAGGCGCTGATGCGGTCGCTGGCTACCACCAGTACCCGGTCGTCTTCTCCCGACTCCGGTTCATACAGGTCGCGGACCTTGCCGGAGTAGATGTGCCGCCAGCCGGGAATCTCCTGCGCCATCCCTACGCCTCGCTGCCGGCCGACACGACGATCTCACCGCGGGCTGCCCGCGCGGCGATATCCGTACGGTACTGACCGCCTTCCAACGCAAGGCGGCTGACGCCGTCGTACGCTTTATCGCGCGCCTCGGCGAGATCCGCACCGAGCCCGACGACGGCGAGAACCCGCCCACCGGAGGAAACCACGGCACCGTCCCCGTTCAGCGCGGTACCGGCGTGCAGCACGTGCACGCCGTCGAGTGCCTCCGCCTCTTCCAGCCCACGGATGGGGTCACCCGTGCGCGGCGTGTCCGGGTAGTTGGCCGAGGCGAGCACGACGGCGACGGCCGTCTCCGAAGCCCAGTGCAGGTTGTCGATGGTCGCCAGCTCACCCTTCGCAGCGGCAAGCAGGACGCCGCCGAGAGGTGTCTTCAAGCGTGCGAGCACGGCCTGGGTCTCGGGATCACCGAAGCGGGCGTTGAATTCAATGACACGCAGACCGCGGGAGGTGAGGGCGAGACCGCAGTAGAGCACGCCCGTGAACGGGGTGCCGCGGCGGGCCATCTCGTCGATGGTGGGCTGAGCCACGCGCTCGATGACCTCGTCCACCAGCCCGGCAGGCACCCACTCGAGCGGCGAATACGCGCCCATGCCGCCGGTATTGGGGCCTTCGTCGTTGTCGAAGATGCGCTTGAAATCCTGCGCCGGGGCCAGCGGCACAACGGTGGAGCCGTCGGACAGGACAAACAGGGAAACCTCCGGCCCGTCGAGGTACTCCTCGATGACCACGGTGCCACCCGCGTCGAAGCAGGCCTGCGCGTGTTCCAGCGCGGCATCCCGGTCAGAGGTGACCACGACGCCCTTGCCCGCGGCGAGCCCATCATCCTTCACGACGTACGGAGCGCCGAAAGCATCGAGGGCTTCGGCGGCTTCATCCGCGGTGGAGGCAACCTTGGCCATCGCGGTGGGAACGCCGGCCGCGGCCATGATCTGCTTGGCGAACGCCTTCGACGCCTCAAGCTGGGCGGCTGCCTTGGTTGGACCGAAAACAGGGATGCCCGCTTCGATGAGTGCGTCCGCGACCCCGGCGGCGAGCGGTGCCTCCGGACCGACCACAACCAGGTCAGAGCCGAGCGACCGGGCCAGTTCGGTCACGGCAGCGGGATCGTTCGCGTTGATGCTGTGCACGGGGACCACCTGGGCGATGCCGGCGTTACCGGGAGCCGCGTGGACCTCGCTGACAAAGGGATCGGCCAGAAGCGCTCGGACAATGGCGTGTTCGCGGCCTCCGGGGCCAATCACAAGAACCTTCACAGTAGTTCAGGGTACTGGTTTGGCGCTGGGCGGAACTACTATGCGGGTCTACTGTGAAGGAGAAGAACCTTCCCTTTGGCGCGGCCCCGGCCGGACCCATACCGTGGCCGCCGCTCTCCGAAGAACCAGTATGAAAATCGCCCGCCGCCCCAGCCGTACCCGGCCCCTTCGACGATCCGTCCCGGTACTCGCGATGCTGGCCGGCGTTCTCGCCGCCGGCCTGGTCCTGGGAGTCGCCGAACTGGTGGGAGCGTTCGTCTCAACACGCTCGGCGCCGCTGATCGCGCTCGGTTCCACGTTCATCGACTTCACGCCTTCCTGGCTGAAGGACTTCGCGATCAGCACCTTCGGAACCAACGACAAGCTCGCCCTCTTCATCGGCATGGGCGTTACGATCGTCCTCCTCGCCGCGGCACTGGGTTACCTTGCCTGGCGCCGGTTCATCCTGGGCGCGGTGGGCGTACTCCTCATGGGCGCGATCATGGTCGCGGCCGTGCTTACCCGGGCCGGAGCTGCCAGCCAGGACGCCTACCCCTCGGTGCTCGGCACCCTCGTTGGGCTCGCCGCCCTGCACTGGATGGTGCGTTGGCTCCCGTCGCGCGTTTCCAGCGCGCCCAGCGCGCCTAACCAGGAAGAGTACGACGACGGCAGGCCCGGCGCCGCGGCAACCGCACCGGCGCGAGCCAAGACTGGCACCACCCGGCGCGGGTTCTTCGTGGCAGCGGGGGTAACCGCCGTCGTCGCTGTCGTTTCGGCCGCCGGCGGCTCGGTGGTCAGCGGCATCCGCAATACCGTCAATGCCGCGCGCGAACGCCTGAGCCTGCCCGTTCCGGCGAGCCCTGCCGAAGCGGTGCCCAGCGGCGTCGACGCACAGCTCGACGGAGTGGATCCGTGGTTGACTCCCAACTCCGAGTTCTACCGGATCGACACAGCGCTGCAGGTTCCGGCGGTCGACGTCGACACGTGGCAGCTGCGCGTCCACGGGCTTGTGGAGGAAGAAGTCACGATCTCGTTCCAGGACCTGCTGGACTCCGAACTGGTGGAGCGGCACATCACCCTCGCCTGTGTGTCCAACCCGGTGGGCGGGGACCTGGTGGGAAACGCGAAGTGGCTCGGCTACCCCATCCGCAATCTTCTGGAGCGTGCCCGTCCTACCGACGGTGCGGACATGGTCCTGTCCACGAGTACCGACGGGTTCAGCGCCTCCACTCCCCTGCCCGTCCTGCGGGACGACCGTGACGCACTGCTCGCGATCGCGATGAACGACGAACCGCTGCCCTTAGAGCACGGCTATCCGGTCCGCATGGTGGTGCCGGGACTCTACGGTTATGTCTCGGCGACCAAGTGGGTGGTGGACCTCGAGGTGACGCGGTTTGCCGACGCGCGGGCCTACTGGACGGACCGGGGCTGGTCCGAGCGGGGCCCGATCAAGACTCAATCGCGCGTGGAGGTTCCCCGCCCATTCGCCAAGGTGCCGGCAGGGACGGTCCGTGTGGGCGGTACCGCGTGGGCGCAGCACCGCGGTGTGGAGAGGGTTCAGGTGCAAGTCGACGACGGCCCGTGGGAAGACGCCGCCCTTGCTACCGAATACAGCGTCGACACCTGGCGGCAGTGGACGCACGAGGTCCAGTTGGAGCCCGGCTCGCACCGCATCCGCTGCCGGGCCTACGACCCGGAGGGCGTGCAGACCGAGAAGCGCGCCAACCCGGTTCCGGATGGGGCGTCCGGCTGGCACACGGTTGAGTTCTCCGCGGAGTGATGCGCGATACTGGAACCATGCCCGCCACCTTCACCTCCACGAGCGCTGTGGACCTCGCGGTTCTGGAGCGTAACGGCTTCATCGAATCCCGCCATATCGGCTCGGCCGTGGTCCTTGCCGCCGACGGATCCACCGTGACCGAGCTCGGCGATGTCCATGCGCCCATCTTCCCGCGCTCCACCCTCAAGCCGTTCCAGGCCCTGGCCGCGATGCAGTCGGGTGTGCCGTTGAGGGGCGCTCAGGTAGCACTCGCCGCCGCCAGCCATGTCGGCAGCCGCGAGCATATGGACGTGGTGGAGTCGATGCTTACCGCCGCGGGCGTCACGGAAGATGACCTGCAGTGCCCGCCCGACTGGCCGCAGGACGAGGAAGCACGTAACTGGCTCCTCACTACCGGACAGGGCCGCCGTCGTCTGGCCTTCAACTGCTCCGGCAAGCACGCTGCCTTCCTCTGGGCCTGCACCGAGAACTCCTGGGACACCAAGACCTACCTGGACCGCGACCACCCGCTGCAGAAGCGGATCGCGGAAGTCATCGAGGAGTACACCGGGGAGCAGGTCCAGCACTGGGCCGTCGATGGTTGCGGAGCCCCGCTTGGCGCGGTGTCGCTGACCGGCCTGGCACGGGGTATCGGCAGGATCGCAAAGGCACCCGGCGACAAGAACGCCGATGCCCGCGCTGCCACCGTCGCCACCGCGATGCTGGACTACCCTTGGGCTGTGCACGGCCGCGGACGTGAGAACTCCGTTGTGATGGAAGACCTTGGAATCATCGCGAAGAACGGCGCCGAAGGCGTCCTGGTGATGGCTGCTCCCAACGGCGTCTCCATGGCGTTGAAGATGCTGGACGGGAACATCCGCGCCACCACGCTGGTGGGGCTGACGCTCCTGGCCGCCTCGGGCGCGCTCGACGCCGAGGCCGTCGCCCCCGTCCTCGAGAAGGTTGTGCAGCCGGTCCTCGGCGGCGGCGTACCGGTGGGCAAGCTGCGGCTCGCAGCACCCGTGATGGCCCTCCTGGACTGAGCATGGCACGACGGCGTATCTCCCAGGCAGCCGGCACCGCCGCCCTCCGTGCCGTGGTCGGCGGCAGCACTGACCGCACCGAGCGCACGACGGCGGTCCGCTTCTCGCTGGAGGAACTCGCCGCGCGCGCACCCGGCAACAGCGTGGAAGTCCGGGTGCCGCCCCTCGGCGTCACCCAGTGCGTGGAAGGTCCGCGGCATACCCGCGGAACCCCACCCAACGTCGTCGAGACCGACGCCGACACCTGGCTTGCTCTGGTCACCGGCACGCTGAGCTGGTCCGACGCCGTGGCCTCCGGCGCGGTATCCGCTTCTGGACAACGGGCGGACCTGAGCGGCGTACTGCCGCTCTTCTCCTCAGCGGGCGCGGGATGACTGTCGAGCGGGAGCGCTCGACCGGTGCCGAACTCCGCCGCCGGGCACTGCGCAGCGCTGCCGCTTCCTTCCGCCGTCAACCGGTGGAAGCCTGGATCGTCGCGGGGGTTGTCACTGCCCTGTACTCGGTCTTCTCGATCGCCCAGTGGAACCGCTTCGACACCCCGTCCTGGGACCTTGGAATCTTCACCCAACTGGCCAAGGCCTACGCCGGACTGAACGCGCCGATCGTGCCGATCAAGGGCCACGAGTTCAACCTGCTCGGCGACCACTTCCACCCCCTTCTGGTGGTGCTGGGTCCCGTGTATGCCCTGTTTCCGTCTGGCCTGACGCTCCTCATCCTGCAGAACGTTCTCATCGGGTTCTCGGCCTTCGTGATCACCCGGCTTGCGGTGCGGCACATCGGACGCAGCGGAGGCCTGTTCCTCGGCGCCGCCTACGGGGTCTCCTGGGGTGTGCAGGCCGCCGTTGCCGTGCAGTTCCACGAGATCGCCCTTGCCCTGCCCCTGCTGGCTTTGGCACTGGAGGCCTACCTCGACGGGCGGCTGCGCACCGCCGTCGTTACCGCCGGACTGCTGGTGTTCGTGAAGGAAGACCTGGGGCTCACCGTTCTGGCCTTCGGGCTGGTCCTGGCCTGGCGTTTCCGCCGCCACTACAAGGTAGGACTGGGCCTCGCCGTCTGGGGCCTGGCGTGGATGGTGCTGTCCGTGGCGCTGATCCTCCCCGCCCTGAACACCGGCGGTACCTATGACTACGCCGACCGCATCGACATCGGCGCCCTCCTGCGCGACCCGGTCAACACCCTTTTCATCATGCTCACAGCGCCGGAGAAATACGAGACCCTGTGGCTGCTGCTCCTGGCCGGCGGGTTCCTGTTCCTGCGCTCGCCCCTGGCGCTGCTGATGGTGCCCACACTGCTGTGGCGGTTTGCGGCAGGCAACGAGTTCTACTGGGGCCCGGACTGGCACTACAACGCCGTGCTCATGCCCATCCTTTTCGCGGCGCTCGTGGATGCAATCCTGGCGGCCCGCCGCAGCAGGCGGACCTGGTTGCGGTCCTACAGTGCCGCCGTCGTGCCCGTGGTTTCAGTGGTGGCGCTGATGCTGCTGCCGAATCAGCCACTGGGGACGCTGGCGAAGCCGGAGACGCTCGCCCAGTCGCCCCGCTGGGACGCGGCACACCGACTGATGGACTCAATTCCGCAGGGATCCACCGTCGAGACCGGCGTCGGCCTGATGCCGTACCTGGTGCCGGAAACCGAGGTCTACTGGATCGGGAACGAGAATCCGCCCCCGGATTACCTCATTGTCGACGCCGACGACTGGAGTTGGGGGCCCGTCCGCCCGTCGAGCGCCGAACAGCATGCCGAAGATACCTGGCCCGGCGAGAACTACACCCTGGTCTTCGAGGAGGCCGGCTACCAACTGGTCAAGCGCGACGGCTGATCCCGGTAGCCTTGAAGCATGAGTTCGCAGCACCCTGAGCGCCGCCAGGTCACCGTTCGGCGCGCCCCCAAGTTCGCATCCTTCATGGGACTCGGGGCCCTGATCGGGTTCATCGCCGCGCTGATCGTCGCCTACAGCGGTCCGGGCGACCCTACGCTCACCCGCGAATCGGTGCTCGGCTTCTTCACGGTTGTCTTCGCGCTGCCGGGCGTGCTCCTCGGTGCACTGCTGGCCCTGCTGCTCGACTGGATCAGCGTTCGCCGCGCCCGCCAGGCCACCGCGGAGCGCACCCACGACGACGACACCGCCTAGGAAGCTCCCGCGCCCGCACGCGCGCCCGTCCGCAACAAACGCGCACGGGAAATCCGCCCCTGTTACGCCGTGAGAGAATGGAGTAATGGTGCGCGGTGACGGAATGCTTTCCCATGATCTTCTCCCCGGTGAAAAAGGCCCCCAGGACGCCTGTGGCGTATTCGGCGTCTGGGCTCCCGGCGAGGAAGTAGCCAAACTTACGTATTACGGGCTCTACGCCCTGCAGCACCGCGGCCAGGAGTCAGCGGGCATCGCGACCAGCGACGGTGCGCGCATCAACGTCTACAAGGACATGGGGCTGGTTTCCCAGGTCTTCGACGAGGCCACGCTCAACACTCTCACCGGCCACATTTCCGTGGGCCACTGCCGCTACTCCACCACCGGATCCTCCAACTGGGCCAACGCGCAGCCAACCCTCGGGGCAACCGCCGTCGGCACCGTCGCCCTGGCCCACAACGGCAACCTGACTAACTCAGCAGACCTGTACCAACGGGTCCTTGACCGCCACGGCAAGCCGCGCAGCGGCGAAATCGCGCAGGGCAACACTTCGGACACCGCTCTGGTCACCGCACTGCTGGCCGGCGATGACGGCCGCTCACTCGAAGACACCGCCATGGACCTGCTGCCCACCATCGAGGGCGCGTTCTGCTTCGTCTTTATGGATGAGGGAACCCTGTACGCCGCACGTGATTCCTTCGGTGTTCGCCCGCTTGTTCTGGGCCGACTCGAGCGCGGCTGGGTGGTGGCGTCCGAGCAGGCCGCCCTCGCCACGGTCGGCGCCAGCTTCATCCGCGAGATCGAACCCGGTGAGTTCATCGCCATCGACGAGAGCGGTGTCCGCTCCCGCCGCTTCGCTCCCACGACGCCGGCCGGATGTGTTTTCGAGTACGTGTACCTCGCGCGGCCTGACGCCGCGATCGCCGGCCGCTCGGTCTACGACTCCCGCGTGGAGATGGGCCGCCAGTTGGCCCGCGAGAACCAGGCCGAGGCCGACGTCGTCATTCCCGTCCCGGAATCCGGCACCCCCGCGGCCGTCGGCTTCGCGGAGGAGTCGGGCATCCCGTTTGCGCACGGCTTCGTCAAGAACTCCTACGTGGGGCGCACCTTTATCCAGCCGAGCCAGACCCTGCGCCAGTTGGGTATCCGGCTGAAGCTCAATGCCCTGGAGTCCGTGATCCGCGGCAAGCGGATCGTGGTTGTGGACGATTCGATCGTGCGCGGCAACACCCAGCGCGCCGTGGTCCGAATGCTCCGCGAGGCCGGTGCGGCCGAAGTTCACGTAAAGATCTCGTCCCCGCCGGTCCGCTGGCCCTGCTTCTACGGCATCGACTTCGCCTCGCGCGCCGAGCTCATCGCCAACGGTGCCGCGGTGGACGAGATCAGCAAGTCGATCGGGGCCGACAGCCTGGCCTACATCTCGGAAGACGGCATGATTGCCGCCACCAAGCAGCCCCGCGAACGACTCTGCACAGCCTGCTTCACCGGCAACTACCCGATTGAGCTGCCCGAGGAAGACCGCCGAGGTAAGAATCTGCTCGAGCGGGTGGATCCCGCCGAGAAGCCCGGAGCGAACGGATGCGACCCCGGCCCCGGCAGTGAACTGGAAACTCTCCTGACCGACGCCGACAAGAAAGAGCGGGTATGACCTCTCCCGACCCCATCACCTACGCAAGCGCCGGAGTGGACGTCGAGGCCGGCGACCGGGCGGTTGAGCTCATGAAGGACGCCGTCAAGGCAACGCACACCGCCAACGTGGTGGGCGGCGTCGGCGGTTTCGCCGGACTTTATGACGTCTCCAAGCTGCTGACCTACCGGAAGCCGCTGCTCGCCACCTCCACCGATGGGGTGGGCACCAAGGTGGCCATCGCGCAGGCCATGGACATCCACGACACGATCGGCTTCGACCTCGTGGGCATGGTGGTCGATGACATCGTGGTGGTCGGCGCTGAGCCGCTCTACATGACCGACTACATCGCCTGCGGCAAGGTGGTCCCCGAGCGGATCGCCGGGATTGTCCGCGGCATCGCCGCGGCCTGCTCCGTCGCCGGTACCGCTCTGGTGGGCGGGGAGACCGCAGAGCACCCGGGCCTCCTCGGCGAGCATGAGTACGACGTCGCCGGCGCAGCCACCGGAGTCGTGGAAGCCGACGCCCTGCTCGGCCCCGAGCGGGTCCGCGAGGGCGATGTCATCATCGGCATGGCCTCCTCGGGCCTCCACTCCAACGGTTATTCGCTGGTGCGGCGCGTCATCAACCAGGCCGGCTGGGCGCTGGACCGGCAGGTCTCGGAACTGGGCCGAACCCTCGGCGAGGAGCTCCTCGAGCCCACGCGCGTCTACGCCGCCGACTGCCTGGACCTCGCCCGGCACTTCCCGCTGGACTCCGACGGCGCCGTGCACGGCTTCAGCCACGTCACCGGCGGCGGCCTCGCAGCGAACCTCGCACGGGTCCTCCCCCGCGGCCTCGAAGCAACCGTGGACCGCTCCACCTGGTCCCTCCCCCCGGTTTTCAGCCTCGTTTCCGAGTTGGGCAGCGTGCCGCTACCGGACCTGGAGCGCACGTTGAACCTCGGCGTCGGCATGGTGGCTGTGGTGTCCCCTGAGGGAGCCGACGACACCGTTGCCCGGCTCACCGAGCGCGGCATGCCCTCGTGGGTGATGGGCCAGGTGGCCGCGGCAACCGGCGAGGACACCGACGGACCGGACTACGTGCAGGGCGCCAAGGGCGTGGACGGCGGCGCCGTGCGCCTGGTGGGCTCGTACGCCTCCTAGCTTTCACACGCAGAAGCGCCGGATCCGCACAGACCGGCACGCAAAAGCGCCGGACAGTCGCAGGATCGTGGGGTCATCCCTACGATCCTGCAAAGGTCCGGCGCTTTTTGCGCTGACTAGCGCTTACCCGGCTGGTTGCGCGTCACCACGATGTCGAACGAACTGGTGCGGGTATTGCCCGCCTCGTCCGTCGCCTCGCAGGTGACCGTCGTCGTGCCTACCGGGAAGCGGTTGCCCTGTACCGGCTGGCAGTCCAGCGGAACCTCGCCGTCCAGGGTGTCGATGGCGGAGGGCAGCGGGTAGTCCACTTTCGCGCCGCTGGCTCCCTTCGATTCCACGTGGACGTCCGACTGGTCCGCGATGCGCGGTGGAAGCACGTCGGCGGGGCGGGTTGGCAGCTGTGCCGGGTCGACGATTCCCCAGAAGGCCGGCGTGACCTGCAGGTCGTCGTCGAACGGAAGGGGCTGCTCCCACGGCCGGGCCATGGGCCACGTGCGCAGCCAGGTGCGCGCGTTGCTGATGCCCCAGAACGTCACCGAGTCGATCGACTCCCCATGCTCGGTAAGCATGGCGAACAGGTCCCGGTAGTAGTAGCCCACTTCCGCCGCGGCGTCCTCATCATTCGTGAACGCGGGGCTGTAGGGATCCACCTGGCCACCGCTGACGTCCGCTCCCCTGTTCTCGGTGGAGGCGTTGACGTCCAGTTCGGTGATGGCCTGCAGCAGGTTCGGGTCAAGCGCCTCGACCGCCTTGATCGAGTCCTCCAGCCACTGCACCGGACGTGCGACGTCAACATGGGCCTGGTGTCCCACGCCATCGATCGGCACAGCGCGCTCCTGCAGGGCCTTGATCAGTTCCAGGTAGTCGGCCCTCTTCGCCGGCATTTCGGTGTTGTAGTCATTGATGAAGAGGGATGCATCCGGGAAGTACCGGTCAGCGAGGCGGAAGGCCTCGTCGACGAATTCCTCGCCGAGCACCTGGAACCAGCGGCTGTCCCGCATGTCGTGGGGATTGGCGTTATCGCCATCGGCAATAACCTCGTTCACCACGTCCCAGGCCCAGATGGGGCTGTTGCCGTCGGGGTACCGGGCGTTGATGTGGTCGGCGATGCCCTTGATATGCGCTTCCATCCGGGCCTTCAGCAGAGCCTGGTCCGACGGGCTGTTGGTCAGGTCCCGCTCGCCGTCCTTGAAGAACCAGGCCGGGGTCTGCGAGTGCCAGGCAAGTACGTGTCCGTAGACCTGCACGTTGTTGGCGTCCGCGAAGTCCAGCAGCTGATCGAGCTGCGTGAACGCGAACTGTCCCTCGACCGGCTGCAGGCTCTCCGGTTTTCCGGCGTTCTCCGGCGTGATCGCGTTGAAGTGCTTGCGCACCAGGTCGGACGCAGTTCCCACGGTTTCCCGCGCGTCGACGGCCACGCCGACGTGCTCGATCCCCCGGGTACCCAACACCTCCCGAAGCGACGGTACGTCCTCCTGGATGGGCTTCTCCACGATCGGGGCGAGGCTGAAGTCATCGAGGAGGAAATCCACACCGGGATCGCCTTCCACGTACACCTGCGCCTTGTCGGCGGCCGCGCCGAGCGTGTAGGTGCCCCGCAGCTGGGTCCAGCTGTCCGCGGTGACCGACGCGCCTGCTCCGGCCACGCCGTCGTACGCGCTTCCGCCGCCGTTGTCCCGCTGC
Source organism: Arthrobacter sp. JZ12 (assembly GCF_035189165.1). Taxonomy (NCBI): domain Bacteria; kingdom Bacillati; phylum Actinomycetota; class Actinomycetes; order Micrococcales; family Micrococcaceae; genus Arthrobacter; species Arthrobacter sp. JZ12. The sequence goes on from NZ_CP045246.1 coordinate 2,707,487, forward strand.
ACCGATACCTTGAGCGACGCCGGTGCCTGGCCGGGCGCCAGCTTTGCCCACACTGAAACTTCCACGGCTGTGCCGACGGGCAGGGCGTCGGTCACGTCCAGGGCCGCGCCGTGCCAGGGCTGTGTGCGGCCCGTGACCAGCAGACTCCCGGTGCCGCCTCGGGCGTCCGTGCTGGCCGCTACCTGCACGCCGTCACCGCGGGCGGTCCAGCCTCCGGCACCGGCCTCGAAGTCCGAGGTGATGCCGGTTTCTCCCCCGGCAGCGGTGCCGCCACGGGGAAGGGTGAAGGTCCAGCCCTCGGCGAGCTTTTCGGAAACCACCGTGGTGAGTGCGCTAACCGTGCCGGAGCGGTCGCCGCCGCCGTCGTGAACCAGCACCACCGCGCCGGGGGTGAAGGCGGACCGGAGGTTGGCAGTGAGGGTTTCCTCGCTCAGGTCGTTGCCGTCCCAGTCGAAAATCACGTTGCCGAGTCCGAGCGGCTGCATCCCCAGTGCTGCCGCCACCTCACCGGTGGAACCCCAACTGCCGTTCGCCGCCCTGAAGTAGGGCACGGCAAGGTCCGGGTCGCCGGCAGCTTCACGGATGATGCGCAGGTTCTCCTTCAGGTCGGCCTCGATCTGCGCGTGCGTCCAGGAACCCATGTCCGCGTAGGACGTGCCGTGGTTGCAGAGCGTATGTCCGTCAGCCACGATCTGGCGCAGGAGCTCGGCGCCGCCGGCCGCCTGGATGTTCTGGCCGATGACGCAGAAGGTCGCGGTGACACCCTTCGCCCTCAAAAATTCAAGGACCGCAGCGGTTTCGCCGGGGTTCGGCCCGTCGTCGAGCGTCAGTGCAGCGGTGTTGCCGGTGCCGCGCGCCGACGCGAGGGGCGTCGTCGTCGGATTGTCCGCTCCGCCCGGGACGAAAGCCGGGTCCGGCGTCGGCTGCCAGGAGCCGCCGTCAGCGGATCCGGCCGTACCGGTGATCACGACGTCGTCCACAAGATAGTCATACGGTGCGCCAAGGTCTCCCGTTCCGAGGTAGGCCCGCAGGGTGGCGGGATCGGCACCGGCCGGTGCGATGAACGTTCCGGTGATGGTGGTCCAGGCATCGGCCGTCACCGTGGTGTTCCCCACCCAGTTGTAGGCGGGCTCGACGACGAAGCGTGCCGACGTCGTCGTTCCGGTTGCTGCCGCAAGCTTCACCTGCGCCGAGAAGGTGTAGGTTCCTCCGGCCTGAAGCAGGTTCGCCGGCGTCTTCACGCCGTCGTAGTCGTTTGACCTGCCCTGGACCAGCAGCGCCTTGTCACCGTCGGCGTCGACCACTGAGAGTGTCGGTCCGCCGTTCTGGATCAGAGGGCCGAAGCTGCCGTCCTCGAAGTCTTCGCTGAGCAGCACCGGCTGCTCAGCGGCCTGGGCTGCGGGCAGCGCCAGCGCGCCGGCTCCCGCGAGCAGCCCGAATGCCGTGACCCCTGCGACCAGGGGCCGCTGCCTCATCGGTTGCCCCGACCCGGCGAGGCCTGCTCGAGCGTTTCCTGCAGTGCGTGGTAGCTGGGCTTGCGGGTGTAGTCGTCCCACATGACCGTTGCTTCGCCCTCACCGGCGAAGAACACGGGGACCCAGGAGTACTTGTCGGTGAAGCCCCAGATGGTGAAGGAGTTGCACTCGTCCACCGCAACGCAGGCTTCGAGCGCCCGCTGGTAGTAGCTGGCCTGCTTCTCAAGCTGTGCAGCGGTGGGGGCGGTACCCCTTGCAACATCCATGCGGACATCGAGTTCCGTGATGGCGGTCTCGAGCCCAAGGTCATCGAAACGCTGCAGGTTCTGCTGCAGGTCTCCTGGGAACCCGTAGCGCGTGCTGAGGTGGCCCTGGATGGCGAAGCCGTCCACGGGAACACCCTCCGCCTGCAGGCGTGGGATGAGTTCGAGGTAGGCGTTGCTCTTGGCGTTGATGCCTTCCACGCCGTAGTCGTTGAAGAACAGCTTGGCCTTGGGATCGGCCTCGTGTGCCCAGCGGAAAGCATCGGCGATGATTTCGGGTCCCAGTTCGCGGATCCAGATGTTGTCAGTGGTGCGCAGTGTGCCGTCACCGTTGAAGATCTCGTTGGCAACATCCCACTGCTGGATCTTCCCTGCGTACCTGCCCACGACGGTCTGGATGTGCTCCTTGAGGATGGCCCGGAGCTCGTCCTTAGAGAAGTTTCCCTCCTCCAGCCAGGCCGGGTTCTGGCTGTGCCAGAACAGGGTGTGGCCGCGCACCACCTGGTTGTTCGCCTGGGCGAATTCCACGATCGCGTCCATCTCGGCGAAGCGGTAGGTGTCCCGCGCCGGGTGCACGTACTCCCACTTCAGCTGGTTCTCCGGCGAGACCGAGTTGAATTCCGCAGCAAGCCGCTCGCGGTACTCCGTGTCATAGGTGAACGGATCCGGGTAGGACTGGGTTTCGTGGTGGCCGCCACCGGCCACCGCCGTTCCCACCTTGAGATCCTGGGGTGCAACCCAGCGCAGCGTATCCTGCTTCGCCAGGCCCGGAGGTTGAGGAACCGGCTGGTGCTGCCCGGCGACCGCGGGAACCCCGGCGGGGATCAGCATCGCTGATGCGAGGACCGCGGCAGCAAGGGAATGACGAACCTTCATGAATTCTCCTTCGAATTGCTTGGGTTGGTGCTGAATTGCTTGGTGATGAAGTGCGATTTACAGAGCGACGATCCCAACGCCGCAGTGGAGCCGCCGGGTGTGATCCACCACGCGGGTGTTCCCGGTCAGGGTGACCGGCGCGGTGAAGCGGATGTCGCTGCTTGATGCCCCAAGGCGGAGTTCGATCTCGCCCGGCTCGACGATGCGCTGCCCGTCGCGTCCGGTGAAGGCCGTGACATCGGCGGGCACGGTGAAGCTGACCCGAGCCGACGATCCGGCTGCCAGCGGCACCCGGGCGAACCCGATCAGGCGCTGCACCGGCCTGACTACGCTCGCCACCGGATCGTGCAGGTACAGCTGGACCACCTCGACGCCGTCGCGCGTTCCCGTGTTGCTCACCGTCAGCTGGACGGTGACCTCACCGTTGGTGGCCGCCGTGTCTGAGCTCTGCTCCAGGTTCAGCCAGGTGAAGTCGGTGTAGCTGAGCCCGTGGCCGAAGCGGAACGCCGCCGTGGGGTCGATGTTGGACACTCCGTTGGCATGCGCCAGCGGTGCTGCGAGGTAGGTGGAGGGCTGGGCGCCCGGCGTTGCCGGGATGCTGACTGGCAGCCGCCCGCCCGGGTTGATCCGGCCGCTGAGAACGCCTGCAACTGCAGCCGCGCCCTCTTCGCCCGGGAAGAATCCCTGCACGACGGCGGCGGCTTCAGTCGCTGCCGCGCCAAGGGCATAAGGGCGGCCCGTCAGCAGGACCACGACAACCGGCTTTCCGGTTGCGAGGAGTTCGTCGAGCAGTTGCTGCTGGACGCCCGGAAGGGTCAGCGACTCGACGTCGCATCCTTCGCCGCTGGTGCCGCGCCCGAAGAGCCCGGCGCGGTCGCCCAGTGCAGCAACGACGACGTCGGCATCGCCGGCTGCCGCCAGTGCGTCCTGGAAGCCGGCCGTGTCCGTGCCGTCGACCGTGCAGCCGGGGAACAACGTGATCTCGCTGCCCCCGAATTCGGAGGCGAGCGCCTCGGCCACTGTCGGAATGGACAGTCCCATCTCGACGTCGGGATGCTGCTCCCCCACATGGGCCGGGAAGGAGTAGCACCCAAGGAATGCGCGGTGCGTGTCGGCGTTCGGTCCTACCAAAGCGATACGTGGATTCCCGGCAAGGGGCAGGACGCCCTCGTTCCGCACCAGAACAATGGACTGTTCCGCCAGTTCCCTTGCGATCGCTCGGTTCTGGGCTTTGTCCAGGTCAATGACGGGCGCGTCCGATGGAGCGGCGTCGGCCAGGGCCGGAGGAACGGCCGACCAGTCCTGGTCCAGCAGGCCGAGGTCGAGCTTCTGCCTCAGGACGCGGTGCAGGGCGCGGTCAACCAGTGCCTCGTCCAGCCGCCCGCACTCGATTTCGGCCACCAGGTGCTCGCCGAAAGTGTGGATGGTGGGCAGTTCAACGTCGACGCCGGCCTCGAGCGCTGCAGCAGCGGCTTCACCCAGGGTCCCGGCTATCCGGTGGAGCTCCTTCAGGAAGGCGATGCCGAAGTAGTCTGCGACCACTGTGCCCTCGAAGCCCCAGGTGTCCCTGAGCAGTGTGGTGAGAAGGGAGGAGTCAGCCGCCGTGGGAACGCCGTCCATGTCGGTGTAGGCATGCATGACCGAGCGAACTCCGGATTCGCGGATGGCCATCTCGAATGGCGGCAGCAGCACATCAGCCCGCTCACGCTCGCCCACTGAGACCGGCGCGAGATTGCGCCCGGCCTTGGACGCTGAGTAACCCACGAAGTGTTTGAGGGTGGCGACGACGCCGGACCGCTCCAGTCCCTGGACATAGGCCGTAGCGATGGTTCCGATCAGGTAGGGGTCCTCTCCGATGGTTTCCTCAACGCGGCCCCACCTCGCATCCCGGACCACGTCCAGTACCGGTGCAAGGCCCTGGTGGACGCCTACGGAGTGAAGATCCCCACCGATGGCCGAGGACATCTTCCGTACCAGGTCGGGATTGAAGGTGGCGCCCCATGCGAGCGGCACGGGGTACGCCGTGGCCTTCCAGGCCGCGAAACCGGCAAGGCACTCCTCATGGACCAGCGCAGGAATGCCGAACCTGTTGGCAGAAACAATCCGTTCCTGGGTGCGCTGCAGGGAGAGAGCACCGATGCCGGGCTCCACCGGAGCTGTTCCGAAGGGCCGGGTGAGCTGTCCCAGCCCCTGGGGCAGGAGTTCGTCGAGGTCTACAGCCTCGTTCATTTCGTTCTGGTGGGGAGCCACCTCGCCACCCTCGGTGCTGGCGCCAACCCAGACGCCCACGAGTTGAGCGAGCTTCTCCCGGAGGGTCATGGCCTGAATCAGTGATTGCACACGGTGCTCAGGCGCAGCTTCCGGGTTACGCCAGGCGGCGTCATTGAGAGTTGTTTCAGTCATGGTTACTTTCCTCCAGCGCCCATCAGGCCCTGGACAAGCGCGCGGCGCGCAAAGAGATAGACGAGCAGGACGGGCACCATCGAAAGGGTCACTGCGGCAAGCAGGCCTGGGATGTTGATGCCGTACTGGGTCTGGAAGTTGAACAGGCCAAGGGTCACCACGCGGGTGTCTTCGGACTGGGTGAGGATGAGGGGGAAGAGGAAGCCGTTCCACGCCTGCAGGGCCGAGAAGACTGCGATCGTGGAGATACCGCCCTTCGACAGCGGAAGGACCAGGCGGAAAAAGGCGCGTGTGGGGCTCGCTCCGTCCATGGCCATTGCTTCATACAGCTCGCCGGTGATGTCACGCATGGTTCCGGTAAGGATCAGCGTGCAGATCGGCAGCGCGAAGGCGGCTGTGGGAAGGATGACGCCGATCAGGTTGTCGTACAGTCCAACCGTGTTGATGAGGTAGAAGACCGGGACGATCACGGCCTGCGCGGGAATAGCCAGCCCGAGGAGGAAGAAGCGGAAAACGAAGGACGCCGCCCTGCTCTTGCTGCGCACGATCGCGTAGCTCAGCGGCGGGACCAGCAGCAGGACGATGCCCACTACGCCCGCGGTGACGAGCACCGTGTTGAGGAAGTAGAGGCCGAAACCGCTGGTGATCGCGTCCACGTAGTTCTGCAGGGTGAAGCTGGTCGGGAACGCCAGCGGCCCATTGTCGCCGAACTCCGCGCGGGTCTGGAAGGTGCCGGCCAGCATGACGTACAGCGGCACGGCGACGATCAGCAGCCAGAGGAATGAGCCGACGCCGGCCAGGTAATTGGGACGGGTCTTCATCACAGTCCTTCCAGTGAGCTGGTCATCTTGTCGTAGCCCGATACCTTGACCACCACGAGTGAGATCGCGGTGGCAACGACCACCAGTACAAGGGCGATGGCGCTACCGACGCCGAAATCAAAGCTCTGGAAGGCCTGCTGGTACATGTAGAAGGCTGTGATCGTGGTATCGGTGCCCGGTCCGCCGTTGGTCAGGATGAGTACCGTTTCGAAGGTCGTGAGGCCGCCGACCACCATCAGGATGATTGAGGTGATGGCAGTGTTCCGCAGCTGCGGCACGGTGATCGAGAAGAACTGGCGGACGGTGCCCGCGCCGTCGATCTGAGCCGCTTGGTACAGGACGGGCGGTATGCCCCTCGCAGCGCCCTGGTAGATCAGGGTGTGGAACGGGGTGAACTGCCACATTCCCACGAAGATGAGAACCCCAATGGCCCCGGCCTGGTTGCCAAGCAGGTTGCCGTCACCAAAGAGCCAGGACAGCTGGCCCGGGATACCGAAGTTCGGGTCGAGCAGGGCCCGCCAGAGAACTGAGATCGCAGCTGATGAAAGCAGCAGCGGAATGAAGTAGATTGCGCTGAGGATTGCACGGTTCCGCTGGTTACCCGCGGCCCAGACCCCCAGCAGGATGCTCAGCGGTGTCTGCGTGACCACGCCAAGCACAATGAACAGCAGGCTGAGCCAGAGGCTCTTGAGCATCACGGGATCGGCAACCAGGGTTTCCCAGTTCTCGAGGCCCACGAACTTCGGATCCCCCAGACCGCTCCACGAGGTGAAGGACAGGACCGCTACCGCCGCAAGGGGTACAAGGGCAAACAGTGCGAAGAAGATGGTGGCAGGGAGCGCCCAGGCGAATCCCGGGCGTCCCACCAGTGAGGCGCCCTTGCGGGCCGGACGGCTCTCCTGGGAGCCGCCCGGCGCGGGCTGCCTGCGGGTGGCAAGCGTTGTCATGGTGTGTCCTACAAACTCTGCATGGCCTTGATGAAGCCGTCTTCATCGATCTGGCCGCTGAAGAACTGCGAAACGGCAGTGTGGATGGTCACGGTTGCCTCGGGCGGGTAGGCCTGGTCCCAGGAGAGCTGGAAGTGCGGCGCGTTCTGCACGAGGTCGAACTGGTACTTGGCGAACTCGGGATCCGCCGCCTGATCGAGGAACTGCTCCGTGTTGGTTGTGGTGGGGAGGTTTCCGATTGCAACCTGCTGCTGCACGAACTCGTCCGAGTACATCAGCTTGAGGAATTCGGCAGCCTCATCCGGGTAGCGGGTGTTCTTGTGGATCGAGTAGAAGTTGTTGGTGTTGCCGGCCAGGTTGTGGGGGTCACCCTTTCCACCTTCAATGGCGGGGAACTCGCTATACCCGAGGACCTCCTCAGCGAACGCGGGGTCCGAATCCTGATGCGTGGCGTAGGCCCACGATCCCATCAGTTCGAAGCCCGCGCGGCCGCTGGAGAGCAGGGCGGGAGATCCGCCGTCGGTGAATTTGACGGAGTCGAAGTTGGTGCCGAAAGCACCCGCATCCACCAGTTCACGGAGCATGCCCAGTGCCTTGCGACTCTCCTCGGACTCCCACACGCTGGTGTCTCCGTCGATTGCCTTCTGGAACAGGTCCTCGCCTGCTACCCGGTCGAAGACGTACTGGAACCACATTTGAGTGGGCCACTGGTCCGCGCCGCCAAGGGCGATCGGCGTAACTCCAATGGCCTTCAGCTTCTCTACCGCGTCGAGCAGCTCATCCCACGTCGCCGGGGGAGCATCGATGCCTGCCTTCTTGAGGACTTCCGAGTTGTTGAACAGCATCACCGGCTGTGTGCCGCGCATCGGCACGCCGTATGCCTTGCCGTCCACCGTCGCCGTCTCGAAAACCGACGGCAGGAAGGCTTCCTTCAGCTGCGGATCTTCCTCGATGTACTCGTCGAGCGGCAGGACGAGGCCGGCATCAACGAAGTTGGCGATGCTTCCGCCGCCCCAGTTGAAGAAGATGTCCGGGGCAGACTCGGTATCAATGATGGTCTGCAGCTTCGTCTGGTAGTCGGCTCCGGGGATGGTGTCGAGTACGATCTTGACGTCGGACGTCTCGTTGAACTTGTCCACCATTGCCTGTTCCACCGTGTTACCGGCGTCCCCGTACACGGCCAGGTGCAGCTCACCTTCGGGTCGGTTGGAAGCGTCGCCGCCTCCTCCGCCACATCCCGCCAGCGTCAGTCCCAGCATCACGGCTGCGGTGCCTGCTAGACCCCGTGCCATCCAGGTTCGGTTGTTCTTCATCGAACGCCTCTCGAAAGTTTCGATGTTTTCATCGAAAGTTACATGATGGATTGAGTGTATATATCGATTCCGGGGATGCGCAAGGAGAAAAAGTGCGACGCGTCACATTAGTTTTTCGATAGGTCTTTCGAAAACTTTCGCTCCATGTATGCTGACACCATGTCGAACGGTACGGAGGAACCAAGGGTAACGCTGGCTCAGTTGGCCTCGGAGGCGGGAGTCTCGCTGGCCACCATCTCCAAGGTGGTGAACGGGCGTTCGGACGTTTCCGCGAAAACTCGCGCGAAAGTTGAGGAGCTACTGGAGCGGCACGGGTACCGACGTCGCCAGTCATCCAACGTCAGGACCGGGCTGGTGGAGTTGGTTTTTCACGAACTGGAAAGCGCGTGGGCTCTGGAGCTGATTCGCGGCGTTGAGAACGTTGCGCGCGAACACGGCATGAGCGTCGTCCTCACGGAGACAGGTACACGGCAAGCGCCCGGAACGGAATGGATCGAGGGTGTGATGGCCCGACGTCCAGCCGGAGTGGTGCTTGTCTTCTCCGACCTTCCTCACGATTTCCGCCAGAAACTTGATGCCCGCGGAATTCCCTTCGTGATCATCGATCCGGCCGGGGACCCCTCACCCGATGTACCCTCCGTGGGCTCCGCAAACTGGGCAGGCGGCATGATGGCCACGCGCCACCTGATCGAACTGGGGCACTCCCGTGTGGCTGTGATCAGCGGCCCCGAAGACATGATGTGTTCGCTCGCCCGCGTTGACGGCTACCGCTCGGCTATGAACATGGCCTCGCTGCCGATAGAACCGGGCTTTATCCGCTACGGCAACTTCCACGTCGACGGCGGGCGCGACCACGCACTGGCGCTGCTGACCAGCGAGGCCCCGCCCACGGCCATCTTTGCCGGCAGCGATCTGCAGGCCCTGGGCGTGCTGGACGCCGCCCGGCAGATCGGCCTGCGGGTCCCGGAGGAACTCTCCATCGTTGGCTACGACGACCTGCAACTGGCCCGGTGGTCAAGTCCTGCCCTCACCACGATCCACCAGCCGCTCATCCAGATGGCAGAGGAAGCGACCCGGATGGTCCTGCGCCTCCGCGAGGGGGAACGCCCCAACAACCTGAGGCTGGACCTTGCCACCAGCCTTGTGGTGCGCCAGAGCACTGCCGCTCCACTCGAACGCAATCGGGAGGCACTGTCCGGAAGCCATAACCGCGGCTGAGCCGGAGCGCTTCCTTTCACAAACGCGTCGGTAGGTTGCAGGATCGTCGGGGCTGTCCGACGATCCTGCAACCTACCGACGTTTCCGTTTGGGCCTGGGCATGAAAGGCGTTGCGTGCACAACAAGAACCAGCGGCCTGACAATTACTGTCGTGGCCGCTGGTTCTTAACGTATGGTGCGGGCTCTCAGCCCAGGCGAAGAGGCTGGTTAACCGATACGGCGAGTGTCGCCGTCGTCCTCTTCATCATCAAACTGGTCCGCGTACTTGTCCTCATACTCCGCGTAGTCCGGTTCAACCGGATCATCATGGCGGGAGGCACGACTACTGGGGCCTGTGAGCTCACGCTGCAGTGCCGAGTAGTCAGTGGCCGGGCTGAAGTACTTCATGTCCCGCGCCTGCTTGGTGGCTTTCGCCTTCTGACGGCCGCGCCCCATGGCGTGACCCCCTTTTGTGCGTCGATCCGGAGGTGGTCGCTTGAGCCTTGAAGCAAGACGTAGCGAGGCCCCGGAGTATCCGGTCAATGTGTCGTACGTATAGGTTACATGCTTTCAGGTACCACGCGCGTCCCGGCCGCCTCGAACACGTCGCAATACCAGCCGCGCCCCGCGTCTCGATCATGCGTTCGGGCAACATTGTTGGCTAAAGTCGGGGGTTAATCGGAGCACAGCCGCCCGCAGCACAGTTGGGCACAGGAGAGGGCAGTTCACTATGAGCGATCAGCCGGGCAAGCCGGAGAACGGCGATTCGGCAGGCGAACCGGCAATACCGGAACCGGTGCTCGTAGATTCCGACGACGTAAGGCTCGCCGATCCTGAGGTTTCGGACGACGCCCTCGAGCCCGATCTCGATACCCCCGCGGAGGCCGTGACCCTGACTGAGCCCTCCCTTGAGCCGGCGGAGATCAGTGCGGAGTCGGCTGACGCCGCATCCCTCGGCGAAGCGGCGTCGGAAGCGGAGGCCGTAGCGCAGGAGGCCGACGAGGTGGGGACCCTGGTTGGCGGCCCGCAGCCGCAGGCGGAGGCCGACGTGGCAGGCACTGCTCCCGCGGGCGGCAAAGCCGGCGATGTCCCTCCCGCCATCACCAACCTCGCGGCGTCAGGCGATGAACCCGGCTGGACGGCGTCGCAGGAAGACCAGGAGCGCTGGGACGCCCTGTTCGAGGAGGGACAGGCGATTGCGTCCCAGCAGGCCGAACCTCCGGCCGCAGGCGCGCCCGCTACCGACGCCGGTGGCCCTGCTGACGACGCCGGTGCCCCCGCTGATGACGACGCCGGTGCCCCCGCTGGCACTGAAGGCGCCCCTGCCTCGCCATGGGCGCAGCCCTTCCCGTCGCCGAAGCCTGCCGCGCAGGCGCAGACGCCTGTCGGCGGGCCCTACGGCTTCCCGCCGGCCGGTGCTTCAGCAGGCGAGCCGGGCCGGGCCGGCAGCAGGCGCGCCACCCGAAGCAACGAGCCGAAAAAGTCGGGCCGAAGCCGGCTCATTGTGGTCGCGGTTGCAGTACTAGTGGTAGCCCTTCTGATTTTCGCGATTGTACGCATTGTGGACGCAGTGCAGGGAAGCGATCCCGGCGCGGGCCCTTCCGCCAATACCACTCCCGGCGCGGACGGAATCATCGCCGAAAATCTCTCGCCCCTTCAGCTCGCCACCGGTGACTGCATTCGAAGCTTCGACTCGGCGAACGTCAGCGCCAATGTCACCACGGTCACCTGCACCACTCCACACAACGCGCAGCTGCTTGCAACCACCAGCCTCCCTGCGGAAGCCGAGTTCCCCGGCGAGGAGTCTCTGGGCGCCAGCGGCGATGAGCTGTGCAATGCCGTCCAGATCGATGAGACGGCAGCAGCTGACTACAGCGGGCTCACCCTCACCCAGGTCACCCCGACGTCGCGCACGTGGGCGGAGGGCGACCGAAGGCTGGACTGCTTCGTGGTCTCTGACGAGGGCAACGTCATCACTGACACACTGCTGGCGCGCTAGCACTGCTGGCGGGCTAGCGGGCGAAGGTCGCGCTAACCCGCCGGCAGGTGTCCTGGCCGTCAGCCGGTGATTTCCGCTAGTCGGTGACGCTGGCGACGCTCAGCCCTTCAGCGCCGTCGGTAGCGCGGTCCACACGCACCTTGTCGCCGTCGCTGATGTCTCCGGCGAGGAGTCCGCGCGCAAGCCGGTCGCCGATCTCGCGCTGCACCAGTCGGCGCAGCGGACGGGCACCGTACGCCGGGTCGAAGCCCGTCAGAGCCAGCCACTCGCGGGCGGCGTCCGTGACATCCAGGGTGAGCCGCCGTTCCTGCAGGCGTCCGGCCAGGGACTGGACCTGCAAATCCACGATCTGCGAGAGCTCCTCGATGCTGAGCGCATCGAACATGATGATGTCGTCCAGCCGGTTCAGGAACTCCGGCTTGAAGCTGACATTCACCACCGACATCACGGCGTCGCGGCGGGCCTTCTCATCGAGCGTCGGGTCGACCAGGAACTGGGAACCGAGGTTCGAGGTCATCACGAGGATGACGTTGCGGAAGTCCACCGTGCGGCCCTGGCCGTCGGTGAGGCGGCCGTCGTCGAGCACCTGCAGCAGGATGTCGAAGACTTCCGGGTGAGCCTTTTCAACCTCGTCCAGCAGCACCACGCTGTAGGGGCGGCGCCGGACGGCCTCGGTGAGCTGTCCACCCTCCTCGTAGCCGACGTAGCCCGGAGGGGCTCCCACCAACCGGGCAACGGCGTGCTTTTCGGAGTACTCGGACATGTCGATGCGCACCATGGCGCGTTCGTCGTCGAACAGGAAGTCCGCCAGGGACTTGGCGAGCTCGGTCTTGCCGACGCCGGTGGGGCCGAGGAACAGGAAGGAGCCGGTGGGCCGGTCCGGGTCGGAGATTCCGGCACGTGCACGGCGTACCGCGTCGGAGACCGACGCCACGGCCTTCTTCTGGCCGATCAGCCGGTTCCCGAGGTTCTCCTCCATGTGCAGGAGCTTCTGGCTCTCGCCCTGCAGCATGCGGCCGGCAGGGATGCCGGTCCACGCCGAAATGACCTCCGCGATGTCGGCTCCAGTAACTTCCTCGGCCACCATCAGCTCAGGCTCGTCTGCGGTACGGGCTTCCTCGGCCTGGGCCTCGTCCAACTCGCGCTGCACCTGTGGGATCTCGCCGTACAGGATGCGCGACGCCGCTTCAAGGTCGCCTTCACGCTGCGCGCGGTCGGCCTGTGAGCGCAATTCATCCAGCTTCGCCTTCAGGTCACCGACCCGGTTCAGCCCGGCCTTTTCGGCTTCCCAGCGGGCGTTCAGCGCGGCCAGCTGCTCCTTGCGGTCGGCCATGTCCGCACGCAGGGCCTCGAGCCGCTCCACGGACGCCTCGTCGGTCTCACCCTCAAGGGCGAGCTCCTCCATGGTCAAACGGTCGACGGCGCGGCGCAGCTGGTCGATCTCCTCCGGTGCGGAGTCAATCTCCATGCGCAGGCGCGACGCTGCTTCATCCACCAAGTCGATGGCCTTGTCGGGCAACTGCCGGCCGGTGATGTAGCGGTTGGACAGCGTGGCTGCCGCAACGAGGGCGGAGTCGGCGATGGAAACCTTGTGGTGCGCCTCGTACCGTTCCTTCAGTCCGCGCAGGATACCGATGGTGTCTTCCACGCTGGGCTCGCCGACGTAGACCTGCTGGAAGCGGCGTTCCAGCGCGGCGTCCTTTTCGATGTTCTCGCGGTACTCATCGAGCGTGGTTGCACCGATCAGGCGCAGTTCACCGCGGGCGAGCATGGGCTTGAGCATGTTGCCGGCGTCCATGGAGCCTTCGGACGCGCCTGCCCCGACGACGGTGTGAAGCTCGTCGATGAACGTGACGATCTGCCCGTTCGACGCCTTGATCTCCTCGAGCACAGCCTTGAGCCGCTCCTCGAACTCGCCGCGGTACTTGGCACCGGCGATCATGGAGCCCAGGTCCAGGCTGATCAGCGTCTTCCCGCGCAGGGATTCCGGCACGTCACCGGCGACCATGCGCTGAGCAAGCCCCTCGACGACGGCGGTCTTGCCGACGCCGGGCTCGCCGATCAGCACCGGGTTGTTCTTGGTGCGGCGGGACAGCACCTGCACCACGCGACGGATTTCGGTGTCCCGCCCGATGACGGGGTCAAGCTTGCCCGAACGTGCAATCTCGGTGAGGTCCACGCCGAACTTCTCGAGCGCCTGGAAGGTGTTCTCCGGGTCCGGGCTGGTGACCCGCCGGTCACCGCGGACGCCCGGAAGCGCCGCCCTCAGCGCATCGAGGGACGCGCCCTCTTCCTTCAGGATGCGGCCGGCCGCGCCGGAATCGGCAGCGATACCCAGCAGCAGGTGCTCGGTGGAGACATAGGAGTCGCCGAGTGTCTCGGCCTCCTGCTGGGCGGCCGTGATGACCTGCAGCATGGGCCGGGAGAACTGCGCCTGCGCCACGGAGGAGCCCGACGACGACGGCAACGCCTTGATCGCGGAGCTCGCCTTGACGCTCACGCTGTCCGCGCCCACACCGGCGCCGGTAAGGAGGGCGACGGCAACGCCGTCGCGCTGGTCCATCAGCGCCTTGAGCAGGTGCACAGGCTCCACCTGCGGGTTCCCCGCCGTGGATGCATTCATGGCGGAAGCGCTCAGCGCTTCCTGGCTCTTGGTAGTGAACTTGGCGTCCATGCCGACCTCCCTGGAGTAGCACAACAACTAAGTTGAGTGTACTACGCTCAACTCTTGAGTGGGATGGTCGCGCGTCCTTTTCACTTCAGGCGAACTGCGCTCAGCGGGCTATTGTTCTCAGCCTTCCCTGCCCTTCGAGACCCATGCCGGATCCGCGCTGCGCTCCCCCACTACAAGGTCCGCGGCGGCATCGAGCACGTCGAGGTCAGCCTCGGAAAGACGGATGCGCAGTGCCGCAAAATTCTCCTCGACACGCTCGGGTTTGCGCGTTCCGGGGATCGGGACCACCGGAAGCCCGAACCGCGAACCTTGCGCGGAAAGCCAGGCCAGTGCCACCTGCGCGGGGGTGGCGCCGGTGTTCAACGCGACGGACTGCACCGCCTCCACGACGGACGCGTTCGCCTTCATGGCGTCGGCACTGAAGCGTGGCACCCGGTGGCGGAAGTCGCCGTCGCCGAGCGAGTCCTGCTGCACGGTACCGGTGAGAAAACCCCGACCCAGGGGTGAGTAGGGAACAAACCCAACGCCTAGCTGAGCCGCTGTGGGCACCACCTGGCGTTCTACGTCGCGGCTCCAAATCGACCACTCGCTCTGCACGGCCGCGATGGGATGCACCGCGTGGGCGGCGGCCAGCTCGTCCGCGGTAACCTCCGACAAACCGAGGAAGCGCACCTTGCCCTCGGAGACGAGCTGGGCCATTGCACCCACGGTCTCCTCGATCGGCACTGACGTGTCCCGCCGGTGCATGTAATAGAGGTCGATGACGTCCGTCCCCAGCCGCTTCAGGCTCGCCTCCGCCGCGCTCCGGACATAGGCGGCATTCCCGCGGACACCGCGATAGCCTGCAGCCGGGCTGCCCTCGATGCCGAACTTGGTGGCCAGCTCCACTTCGTTCCGGCGAACAGAAAGGAGCCGGCCCACGAGTTCCTCGTTGGAGCCGGCTCCGTAAATATCTGCAGTGTCTATGAACGTCACACCGAGGTCCACAGCGGAATGCAGGGTCCTGAGGGCTTCCTCGGGATCCGCACCGCCGTAAACCTCGGTGAGCGCCATGCCACCGAATCCCTGCGCGCTAACCGTAAGACCTGGTGCCAATTCAATCCGGGTTGGGCTCATGCCTTCGATGGTATGCCCGGAGGTTCATCGATCGGGAGGGGGGGTGAGGCCCGGCCAGGGAGGCGACAGAGGTCGCGGTCGGGGTCGTCAGGCCTGGCGGGTAGCAGGTTCGACTGCCTCCACCTCAGCTGTGTCCACCAGCCCCTTGGGCGGAGCATCGTTGCCGGTCCGGCGTTCCTTGAGGAAGTAGACCAGGCCGGCGGCAAGCGTGGATGCCGCGGCGAGGGCGAACAGGCCGGGGATGACGCTGCCCGTCTGCTCCTTGATGATGCCGAAGCCGAACGGGGCCACGAAGCCGCCCAGGTTGCCGAGCGAGTTGATAATCGCGATGGCCGGAGCCAGCACCAGCGGGTGCAGGCCCGACTGCGGGATGGTCCAGAACAGCGGGGATGCGCTCTTGAACCCCATGGCCGCGACGGCCAGGAAGACCAGGGCGAGCACCGGCGTCGTAATTGCGGCAGCGAAGGTGCCGACGGCGGCAACCAGCAGCGCCACGACGAGCAGCGGCTTCTTGGACTTGGCCTTGTCCTGCAGCTTGGCTGCGAAGTACATCGCGAAGACGGCGCAGATCCAGGGGATGGAGGAGAGGAAGCCGACGCTGAGATCGGTGGTGCCGGGGATCTGACGGACAATGCTCGGCAGCCAGAAGGTGTTGGCGTAGATCGAGAGCTGAACGGAGAAGTAGATGCCGCACAGCAGCAGGATCTGGGGGTTGAGGAGCATCTTCCAGCGGTTGACCTTGCCGCCGTCAGCCTTTGCGTGCTGCGCATCCTCTTCGCTGATCGCCTGGGTCAGGGCTTCCTTCTCCCCTGCGGTGAGCCACTTGGCATCCTTGATCTTCGCGTCGAGGACAAAGTACACAGCCATACCGACGACGACGGACAGCGCGCCTTCGAAACCAAAGAGCCACTGCCAGCCGCGCAGGCCCAGCGCGCCGTGCAGGCTGAGCAGGAGGCCGGCGACGGGGCCGGAGATAGCGGCGGCAACCGATGAGCCGGCAATGAATATGGCGGTTGCCTTGCCGCGGTGGGTAGCGGGCACCCAGCGGGCGAAATAGAAGATGACGGCGGGGAAGAAGCCCGCCTCGGCCGCTCCCAGCAGGAAGCGCAGGACGTAGAACATGGTTTCGTTCTGCACGAATGCCATGAGGAAGGAGACGGTGCCCCAGCTGATCATGATGCGGGTCAGCCACACCTTGGCGCCGTACTTCTCCATCATGACGTTGCTGGGAAGTTCAAAGATCGCGTAGGCGATGAAGAACAGACCGGCACCGAAACCATAGGCGGCTGCGCCGATACCAACGTCGGCCTGGAGGTGTTCCTGCGCGTAGCCGATGTTGGATCGGTTCAACTGGTTGCAGACCAGCATGATCAGCATGATCGGCAGCACACGCCTGAAAAATTTCTTGATAGCGGAGGCCAGATCCGGGACAACGGCGTCAACAGACTGCGTCATGGGTGGAAGTTCCTTTGTAATTCGTTCACGGGCGGTCCGCAGACCGGGCGGATGTGCGCGTCCCAGGCTGTTGCGTTACGTAATCGGGAGCACATCGAGACCCGATCCTACTGGGCATAATTGGGGCCACAATTCATGCTTGGCGGGTATCATTCGATGCGCGGAGAGCACGGCATGCATCTTCTGCGACGGTTCCGCGGATCCGGCCCTCCCCTCCGCATCTCGTGGTTGCCGTCACGTTCTTGGCACAGTGAGGAAGAACACAGGAGGCCCTGCGCAATAATTAGAGCCATGGGATTCCCGGGGAAAGCCAAAAGAACGTCCGTTCTGACCGTCGCGATGATGGCCCTGACGCTCGCGTCCTGCAGCAACAGCGGTCCGACAGCGGAGGACGCCGCGGCCCAGCTTGCGGAGGGGCTCACCGGCGGCGACATCAGCGGAGTGAATTTCGGCGCCGTCCCTGCGGAGGACGCGAACGCGCAGCTCGAAGAGATCACCGCGCCCCTGGATCCCTTCTCTCCCACCGTCACTGTGACCGGCGTTGAATCCACCGGAGACGACACTGCCACGGCTGAGCTCAACCACGTCTGGGACCTGGATGAGACCGATTCCGACTGGACCTACACCACCACCGCTGAGCTCACCCGGGTTGAAGATGCCTGGCAGGTGACGTGGGATCCCGCCGTCGTAGTCCAGAACCTGAGCGCTGACGCGGCGCTGAGCGTTTCCCGGACCCCGGCGGAGCGTGCGGAAATCCGCGGCGCGGGAGGCGAGGTGATCGTGACGGAACGTCCGGTGATCCGGGTGGGAATCGACAAGACCCGGTTGGAAGCTGGCGATTTCGAGTCCTCCGCGGCGGCCCTCGCGGAGCTGGTGGGGCTCGATCCCGCTACCTACACGGAGCAGGTGGCCGGTGCAGGCGAGGAGGCGTTCGTCGAGGCGATCGTCTTCCGCGACAACGACGACATCCCGGTGTCAACCGAGGAACTGAACGAGATACCCGGGGCTGTCGGCATTCCGGATTCCCTGCCGCTTGCTCCCACCCGCACCTTTGCCCGGGAGCTGCTCGGCAGCGTGGGAGCGGCAACCGAGGAGCTCATCGACAACTCCGAGGGGAGACTCGAAGCCGGTGACGTGACCGGCCTGTCCGGCCTCCAACTGCAGTATGACGAGCAGTTGGGCGGCCAGCCCGGCATGACCATCGAGGCGGTCACCGGAGAAGGAGAAGCGCGCACCAGCGAGGTGCTGTTCGAGAAGGAGCCGACTGCCGGCGAGCCGCTGAACCTGACCCTTGACCCGGCTCTGCAGACGCTCGCCGAGGACGTGCTCGCCGAGGAGCCGTCCGCCTCATCCATCGTCGCCATCCGACCCTCAACGGGCGAGATCCTCACCGTTGCCAACGGACCCGGCAGCGAGGGCATGCAGTCCGCCCTGCTGGGTCAGTACCCGCCGGGGTCTACTTTCAAGGTGGCCACGTCGCTCGCCCTGCTCCGCAACGGCTTCACCCCTGAGACACCCACCGACTGCCCTCCCGAGCTTGAGGTCGAGGGGCGCACCTTCGCCAACGTACCCGGCTACCCCGCCGAGTTCACCGGCGAGATCCCGCTTCTTCAGTCGCTCGCCCAGTCCTGCAACACGGGCTTCATCTCCCAGCGCGACGTCGTCTCGCAGGAGGCGCTTGCGACGGCGGCAGCGGACCTCGGCATCGGTGTCGACGTCGCGATCGGCACCCCTGCCTTCTTCGGCTCGGTGCCGACGGAAGCAGACGGAACCACCCATGCGGCCTCCATGATCGGTCAGGGCGAGGTGCTCGTCTCCCCGCTCTCGCTGGCCATCATGGCCGCATCAGTGGGAGCCGGAGAGCGCATCGCTCCGACGCTCCTGGCGAGCGCCCCCGGGGAGGCGGCGCCGTCGTCGTCGGCTGGGTCGTCGGCTGAAGCGTCGGCTGAGGCAACCGGTGAGGCCGAGGCAACCGGCGAGGCAACGGAAGGAGCCTCGCCGAGCGGCGAGGCAAGCGAGCCGCCACCCAGCAACCTCACCCCGGAAGAGGCGGCCGACCTGAGGGAGATGATGGGCGCCGTCGTCACCGTGGGGGGCGCGCAACTGCTAGCCGACATTCCGGGCGAACCGGTGCTGGCCAAGACCGGCACGGCCGAGTTCGGGACGGAGGATCCGCCGCAGACGCACGCGTGGGTGGTGGCGCTGCAGGGCGACCTGGCTGTGGCCGTGTTCGTCGGCGAAGGCGAGCGCGGCTCCATCTCCGGCGGACCGCTGATGGAGGAGTTCCTCCGCGGCGCGGCCCAGTAACCGGCGCCCATTCCGGCGCGGAAGCAAGCGCCTGAAGCAGGCGTCGGAAGCAAGCCGGAAGTTAGCGCACCTGCGGGAACATGGTTCCGCTGGAGGGCACAATCTCCTTGCCGAGCGGCATGAGGGAGACCGGAATCAGCTTGATGTTCGCGATGCCCAGCGGGATGCCGATGATGCTGAGGAACATCGGAATGGACGTCAGTACGTGCCCGATGGCGATCCAGATTCCGGCGACCACCACCCAGATGACGTTGCCGATCGTGGAGAAGAAGTAGGTGCGGCCGCCGCGGTCCACCACTGAGCGGCCGAAAGGCCAGAGCGCGTAGGCGCCGATCCGGAAGGATGCTATCCCGAAGGGGATCGTGACAATGAGCAGGCAGCACACAATTCCTGCGACGAAATACCCGATGGCCAGCCAGATTCCGCCGAAAATGAGCCAAATGATGTTCAGAATCGCGTTCATGGGTCTATTCTTCCCATCATCGGAATCAGGAACCATACGGGGTTGCCCTGAGCAGACCCGGAGCAGGTAAACACCCTGGCGATGGGAGACGGACATGGCTGTGCAGAACGCCCATTCGATCATGCGGCGGAAATCGATCGCGCAAATGGACGACGAAGCCGAGAAGAGCGGGCTGTTCAAGAGCCTCGGGCTCTGGCAGCTGACAGCTATCGGCGTCGGCGGCATTATCGGCATCGGCATCTTCACGCTGGCGGGCCTGGTGGCGAGCGGGCAGGAGGGCGGTGAGGGTGCCGGACCCGCGGTCCTAATCTCGTTCCTCATCGCCGGGCTAGCGAGCGCGGCGGCCGCACTCTCCTATGCGGAGTTCGCGGGGATGATTCCGCGGGCGGGGTCGGCCTACACCTACGGTTACGTCGCGCTGGGGGAGATCATCGGCTGGTTCATCGGTTGGGACCTGCTGCTGGAGTACATCGCGATTGTCGCCGTCGTGGCGATCGGCATCTCGGGCTACTTCACGGAGTTCCTCGGCGGAATCGGAGTGGAGGTTCCGGTCTGGATGCAGGGAACGGGCGACACCGTCGAGGGCGGTGTGGTGAACCTCCCGGCGATCGTGGTCTGCCTGTTCATCACCTTCATCCTGAGCCGCGGCACCAAGACGTTCGGGCGGTTCGAGCTGGTGGCCGTGGCGCTGAAGATCCTGTTGATCCTGTTCATCATCGGCCTGGGATTCTTCTACGTCAGCGCCGAGAACTACACGCCGTTCATGCCCAACGGATTCGGTGCAGTGTTCACGGGCGCCGCCGTCGTATTCTTCGCCGTGTTCGGGTATGACGCCATGAGCACCGCCGCCGAGGAAGCCGAGGACGGCAAGAAGCACATGCCCAAGGCGATCCTGCTCTCGCTGGCCATCGCCATGGGCCTGTACATCCTGGCCACCCTGGTGCTCACGGGCATGCAGAACTGGGAGGAGCTTGACACCAGCGCGGCCTTCGCCGTCGCCTTCCAGTCCGTGGGGCTGCCGGTGATCGCCACCATCATCTCCGCCTTCGCGGTCATCTCCATCCTCACCGTGATGCTCACCTTCCTGCTCGGTGTCACGCGTGTGTGGTTCTCCATGAGCCGCGACGGGCTTCTCCCCCGCTGGTTCTCGGAAACCGACCGGCACGGCACTCCGCAGCGGGTGACCTGGATCGCCGGGATCGCGTCGGCGTTCCTCGCCGGGGTGTTCCCCATCCGCCTGATCGCCGACCTTACGAACATCGGAATCCTCGCCGCGTTCGTCGTCGTGTGCCTCGCCGTGATCGTCCTGCGCTACAAGCGGCCCGACCAGCCGCGGACCTTCCGCCTGCCGCTCATGCCGATCATCCCGGCCTTCGGCGTCCTCGCTTCCCTGTTCCTGATCCTGCAACTCGAACCCGGAACCTGGCTGCGCTTCGGCATCTGGCTGCTGATCGGACTGGTGATCTACTTCGCCTACAGCAAGCGCAACTCCGTGATGAACCCGAACAGCCCGCGCTACCAGGAAGTCATCCACGACGAGTAGCGGCGGTAACCAGGCAAGAAACGCAAACTGCCCACCGGCCGGAAGGCTCGGTGGGCAGTTCTGTTGCGGCTCTGATCAGCCGGCTGGTAGCGGCTCGCTAGCGGCCGCGGCGCTCGTTCGACGCCGGTGCGCTGGCCCTGCGGGATCCGCTGCGGCGGGCGGCCGCCGGGCGGGCCGACGACGTTGCGGGAGCGTGTGAACGCTGCTGGCCGGAGCCGGCCTGCGCCTTGGGCTGCGAGCTGCGCGAACCGCCGGCGCTGTGCGCGGCGACGTCGTTCGAGCGGGCAGGACGCAACCTGCGGCTGCGGTTGCCGTTAGCCGCACCTTCACCGGTACGACGACGGTCGCCGCCCTCGGTGCCGAAGCGCGGCGCCTGCGGCTGGTCCCGGCGTCGTTCCGCCCGGTTCCCCTGCGGCTCGGCAGCCACCTTGCCGCGTCCGCCCCGTCCGCCCCGGCCACCGGCCGCGGGAGCGGCACCGGCACGGCGGGCACGCTTGCGCTGGGCGTTGGCGCCGGTGGAGGTTCCGGGGCCGCGCGAGGCGCTCTCCCGGCTCGCGAGCAACGCGGCGCGGGTGCGCGGGTCAACCTTCTCGGCCACCTCTCCGATGAGCTTGCCGACCAGCGGCGAGGTGGGGGCAACAGTCTCGAACGCGACGTCGACGCCGGCCGCCCTCATCAGCTTCTGCACTTCGCTCTTCTGCTCGGGCAGGGTGATGGTGACGACGGTGCCGTCCGAGCCGGCGCGGGCCGTACGTCCGGAGCGGTGCAGGTAGGCCTTGTGCTCGGTGGGCGGATCGACGTGGACCACCAGCTCGACGTCGTCAACGTGTACGCCGCGTGCTGCCACGTCGGTGGCGACCAGGACCTTCACCCCGCCGGAGGAGAACTCGGCGAGGTTCCGGTCACGGGCGTTCTGCGAGAGGTTGCCGTGCAGGTCCACGGCGGGGATGCCGGCGTCGGTCAGGGTCTTGGCGAGCTTGCGCGCGTGGTGCTTGGTGCGCATGAAGAGGACGCGCTTGCCCGCACCGGAAGCCAGTTGCACAACGAGCTGCTTCTTCTGAGTCTGATCGCCGATCATCAGCACGTGGTGCTCCATGGTGGTGACCGCGGCCTGCGGGTCGTCCACCGAATGGGTGACCGGGTTGGACAGGTAGCGCTGCACCAGCTTGTCCACGCCGTTGTCCAGCGTGGCCGAGAACAGCAGGCGCTGCCCGTCGGACGGGGTGGTGTCCAGCAGCTTCTTCACCACGGGGAGGAAGCCGAGGTCGGCCATGTGGTCGGCCTCGTCGAGCACGGTAATCTCCACCGACTCCAGGGTGACCAGCTTCTGGCGCATGAGGTCCTCGAGGCGGCCGGGGCAGGCGATCACAATGTCGACGCCGGCGCGCAGCGCCTTCTCCTGGCGCGCCTGGGACACGCCGCCGTAGATGACGGTGGTGTTGAGGCCGAGCTCTTCGGCGAGCGGCTCGACCGTCGCATTGATCTGGGTGGCGAGCTCGCGGGTCGGTGCCAGGACCAGGGCCAGCGGGCGGCCGGGCTTGCGGCGGTAGGCGGCTTCGCGCTCGGCCATTCGTGCCACGAGCGGAAGGCTGAAGGCCAGGGTCTTGCCGGAGCCGGTGCGGCCGCGGCCCAGCACGTCCTTGCCCTTGAGGGTGTCGGGGAGGGTCTTCACCTGGATGGGGAACGGCTCGGTGATTCCCTGGTTGGTGAGGGTACGGACAAGCGCTGACGGCACGCCAAGCGCAGCAAAGGTAGTCATGTAAGGAACACGAACTTTCTTCTCATCTTCCCTTCGCACCGGTTGGTGCGCAGGGTCCGCCGAAGGAAAGTCAGACAGTGTCAACCGCTCTCACGCTGTCGGGAGAAATCCGCGGGACAAAAGAATGCGTTCATCGACGCAGGCTGCAGCTCAACCGCTGCAAGCAAGTCCCTCCAGTCTACCAGCGCAGTGCTTGCACTCCTGACGGGGCTTGGCGATGATGGAGCGCGTGTGAGCGCCGTCACCCTTACTGCGCCGCCGGTACCTGACCATCCCGCAGGAGGACACCATGACTGCTGACACCATCCGGTCCGATGCAGCAAGCCTTTCCGAAGAAGTCGCCGATCTGCGCCACCGCCTTCATCGCGAACCCGAGATCGGCCTGCACCTGCCCCGCACCCAGGAGAAGGTGCTCGAAGCCCTCGACGGGCTGCCCTTCGAAATCACCACCGGCACGGATACGACGTCGGTCACCGCGGTCCTGCGCGGAACCGCACCGTCCGCTGCGGAGCAGAAGCCGGTGGTCCTGCTCCGCGGCGACATGGACGCGCTCCCCGTGCAGGAACAGACGGGCGTCCCGTACGCCTCACGCATCGACGGCGCAATGCACGCCTGCGGACACGACCTGCATACCGCGATGCTCGCCGGAGCCGGCCGGCTCCTGGCCGACCGGCGGAACCAACTGGCCGGCGACGTCGTACTCATGTTTCAGCCCGGCGAGGAAGGTTTCGACGGCGCGGGGGTGATGATCCGCGAAGGCGTGCTGGAGGCAGCGGGACGCCGGCCGGATGCGGCGTACGGCATCCACGTGGTGTCCTCGCTGCTGCCGAACGGAGTGTTCGCGAGCCGGTCGGGCACGCTGATGTCGGCGTCGGACGGATTGTTCGTGACCATTCATGGGGCGGGCGGACACGGCTCGGCGCCGCACCGGGCGAAGGATCCGGTGACGGTGGCGGCCGAGGTAGTCACGAGCCTGCAGACGATGATCACGCGCCAGTTCGACATGTTCGACCCGGTGGTCCTGACAGTGGGCGTTCTCCACGCGGGCACCAAGCGGAACGTGATTCCTGAGTCGGCCAGGATCGAGGCGACCATCCGAACGTTCTCCGAAGCCAACCGCGAGCTCATGCGGACGGCCATTCCCCGTCTGGTGAACGGCATTGCGGAAGGGCACGGCCTGCACGCCAGTGTGGAGTACGAGACCGAGTACCCGCTCACGGTGACCGACCCCGGCGAGACGTCCATCCTGGAGAACCGGGTGAAGGAGCTGTTCGGCGATTCGCGGTACCTGCAGATGGCGAACCCGCTGAGCGGGTCGGAGGATTTCTCGCGCGTGCTGGCCGCTGTTCCGGGAAGTTTTGTGTTCCTGTCCGCTGTGGAACCGGGCGCCGATCCGGCGGGCACTGCGTTCAACCACTCCCCCTACGCGGCCTTTGACGACAGCGTCCTTGCCGACGGCACCGCGCTCTACGCACAGCTGGCCATGGCGCGCATTGAAGAACTCGCCGGCGCCTGATTTTGGGGGCCTTGGCTACGCTTGTAGGGATGAACACCTCCTCTGACCCCTTATCCCGCCCCGCCCACCCCGTCTCATTTGTGCGGCGCGGGTCGCGGCTGCAGGGCCGTCGTCGTGATGCCTGGGACGAGCTGTCAGAGGGGCTGGTGGTGGATGTCCCCCGCGCGTCCGCGGCGGATACGTCGGTGGATCCTTCGTGGGAGTACGACGCCGCTGCCTCCTTTGGTCGCGAGGCTCCCCTGGTGGTGGAGGTCGGTTCGGGATTGGGCGAGGCCGTGGCACATGCCGCCGCGGAGCATCCGGAGCGCAATTTCCTGGCTATGGAGGTCTACCGGCCGGGGTTGGCGCAGACGCTGTTGCGCATTGATCAGCGAGGGCTAACCAATGTCCGGGTGGCGCAGGTGAATGCGGCTGAGGCGCTCGCGACCATGATCCGTCCGGCGTCGGTTGCCGAGCTGTGGGTGTTCTTTCCTGATCCCTGGCACAAGACGCGGCACCACAAGCGACGCCTGGTGAAGGACACGTTCATCGAGCTGGCAGGGCGCGTGCTTGAGCCGGGTGGAATCCTGCGGCTCGCGACGGACTGGTCGGATTACGCGGTGCAGATGCGCGGCGCAGCCGACGCCTCGCCGCTTTTCGAGAACCTTCACGCCGGCGAGCGGGTTGGAGCGGAGAGTCCTTTGACGCAGGTGTGGGCCAGCGGCGTCGAGCATGTGGTGGGTGGCAATCCGCTGCGCGAGGGCAGGGAGCGCGCGGGTACCGCATCAGCCGGCGAGGGCGAGGACCTGGTCGGCGGCTGGGCACCCCGGTTTGAGGGCCGTGTGCTGACAAGTTTTGAGAACAAGGCGCACACTGCCGGCCGGATGATCTTCGATCTCACGTACCGCCGGGTCTAGCGGCCTTTGGCGGCCCGTTGCAGCGCGCGCCGTTGGATTTCGCGGTAAATCGTGGTGCGCGAGACCGCGAAAAGTTCGGCGAGTTCCATTTGCGTGTACTTGCCCGAATCCACCAGCTCGAGCAGGTGACGGCGGCGTGGCAGCGACAGTTTTGGCTGCTTGCCGCGCAACCGGCCCTTTGCCCTGGCGACGGCCATACCTTCCCTGGTTCTCGCTCGAATCAGGTCGCTTTCAAATTCGGCGACCATGCCGAGGACGTTGAAGAGCAGGCGTCCCACGGGGTCGGTGGGATCGTAGACACTGCCGCCGAGACTGAGGGCAACGCCCTTGCGGGTGAGTTCGTCGGCGATGTCGCGAGCGTCAGTTAGAGAGCGCGCGAGGCGGTCGAGCTTGGTGACGACAAGGGTGTCCCCTGCTCTTACCGCGGCCATCGCTTCGCGAAGTCCGGGGCGGGCGCGGTTGGTTCCCGTGAGGCCGCGATCCACGAAGATGTAGGTGGGATCAACGCCCAGGGCTTCCAGTCCATGCTGCTGGATGGTGAGGTCTTGCTCGACTGTTGAGACCCGCGCGTAGCCGATCTTCATGAATTAAGTGTGGCACTTTTGGGCTTTTGCGGGGCACCTTTGAGCAACCTTCACCGGGCAAACCACCGTGCCGGTTATTCGTGCGATTGGCGGACTGGCGGCATTTGCCCGTGTTGAAGCCTGGGAGTCTGCACTATGCCGGTTCGGCTTACGGGGTGACTTACTTGGCGATCGCAGCCCTGGTCAACATGAAGGGGCGGTCCTGCAGCGTGTGCTGGTTACGGCTGGACCGGCTCACGGGACACTTTGAATTGCCCAACGGAACAGACCCCTTGCGGGATGTTGTGACCCGCCCGGAAACAGAAAGTGCCATTCCTGCTTCCGCTCCGAGATACGGCGTCGCTGGGTTCTGTTCATTTCCGGGAAGCACGGAATACGTCGACTCCTACGTTCGTCGCGGTACACGCCACGCGACGGGCGCACTGGGAAACCTCGCCAAACATGATGATCCGTGCTGTCCCCCATCAGCGGGTTCTCGACGCGATCCTGAATGTCCTGGGTGAGAACACCCAACAATCCTCTGGCGCCACCGACCGGATGATGCGGCAGGTCAGCGCTACTTGAGGCTGAGCATGGCGTCGGAACCGTGCCACTGCCGTCGACCTCTACCTTCCAGCGTTTGCTCCGCCGGCTGGCAGAGGGCCGGCACGCGACAAGTCCTGCGCGGACCAGGCGAACGCTGGCGCAGCAGCCCGGTGGCCTGTTCGGTGCCGTCTACCCGGTGCGGCCCGGTTAACTGATGCAGACCTATTCCACGCCCCTGGATATCGCCGTTGAACTCGGTGACGGTGTCATTGGACGGGTTGAGTTGACGGCCATGGTCGATAACGCCACACGCAGTATCCCCGCCGCTGTCATCCGACCTACGACAAAGGCCGTGGACGCGGCGTTGCTTTGGCCCGGTGCATGACCCCGGAACTCAACCGCCCCGGATGGGCGGCGGCCCTAGGCGCGGCGGGGGCCGGCACGGTTGCCAGCGCAGCTAGGAGCCCCGAAGGCAAATCGGCCAGTGTTTCGTAGTCGAGTTCCGGAGTGTCGGGTGGCGCCGGATGAGGTTTTCGAGGAATGATCGCATGAGGAATTCCTGTTGGTCTTGGTTGTTTAGTCGCTTTCATGACTAACAGGAATTTCCTTCATTAACAACCTGGTGCCGCACTTCCCTTTGACCAGGTCAGAGATTGTTTTGGGCTAGAAACAACAGCCCTGGATAGGGTGTGTGCGGGACACATCCGGGTGATCCCGAAATTGTGCTCTCCCGAAGGAGTCTGCTGCCGATGTTCCCACCCGAGATTCAACGGTGCCACTCTAAACTGCAACCGTTGCAGGCGAAGCTGATGGATGCCGGATCGAACTCGCAAGCTTCTGTTGCCCAGATCTACGAGTGGGACAGGCAGTGCTTCGTGATCGGTGTCGAGATGAATATTCTGACGAGGCAGTACGGTTTCCCCGACATCGAGTTGGGTGAAGCTGCCGGCCTCGCGGCGCTCCGCATGAGCGTGCTGATGGCTCTCCTGCGTCGGGCGCCAGATGGTGTTGTCTCCAAGGCGGAGTTGCTCGACCTAATTGCGCAATTGAAGGATCTGTACTCTACCGCCGAGAAGTACGCTTCCCGAGCTAATGCCTACAATCAGCAGATAACAATTGAATATGGTGAGCGACTCGCGCAGCTCGCCGTATTCGAGCAGAACATTGACAAGTTTATGAGGCGGGAGACGAACCCGTTCACTCAGGGTGGGCGACAGGCGGCGAGCGGTGGGTGTTACATCGCGACTGCCGTGTACGGATCATATGAACATCCGTCCGTTATTGTTCTACGTCGGTTCAGAGACGATCGGCTTCAGACCTCAGCACTTGGTCGCGCGTTCGTCAGGGGCTACTACTGGGTCAGCCCGATTTTCGCCCGCTACTTCTCTTCTATCAGTTGGCTGAATCACCGCGCTCGGAATCTCCTTGACCGATTCGTCAGGTATCTCGAGCGCTGATTCCATTGGTGGTTCTGAACGCTGTGGATACTCGATCAGCGTCGGCCTGACGATCGTTGCGGGCGCCTTCACTTTCGCTCTTGCGTTGTTTCGGCCGATCTCGACGAAGGAGTCCAATCGGAACCGGCGCCTATCGCGGTTCGGGTCTTTCGTTACTCTGGGCAGCGCCGTGTGGACCGCACTCACCATCTGGGGCCTATCGCCCATAGCGGGAGCCGGTATCCTCGCTTGTTCGGTGCTAGCGTTCACATGTCTCCACGGTTGGTTTCGCATCGATGAGGAATAGCTCCGAGTCACCCCGCATCTGCTGGGACGTCCGTCGGCCGTAGCAAGCTCTTCCTCGACGCTGCATGTTTGGCTCCCGGCTCCCTCGCCGCAGCAATTGAGCGGCGCTCTTCTTCTGCCTCGTACCGTCCCGCAGAGCGTTCGGCTTACGCAACCCTGGACGACCGGCTAATGCATACGATCCGACCGCATCCCGGAGCCGAGATGCTCTTCTAGTCAGCCCGAGCCTGTCTGATTCCCCGAGACCTGCTCTATCTCGGACCTTAGGTGAGCGGCCGCGATGGGCCGGTACGTCCCGAGCCCTCGATGGCACCATTGAGAGTTATGCCGTGAAAAAATCCGTAGCTGCAGGCGTTAGATAGGGGCGCACCGCTGGATGTCGGAGACCGTCGGTAAGGTCGAGGTACCAGCAGAACTTAGGGGGACAGCTTGTATCCAAGCATCGAAAGCAGCGTCAGCGACATCTTGAAAGAACCTTGGGCCATCACAGATGGACGCGTCGTGCCAAAGACGGAAGACGTTGTGATGAAGAACGGAGGCCGGCGCATTAACGCAACCTACCTGTACGCTGATCTTGCGGGCTCATCCAAAATGGCTAATTCGCTACACAAAGAGACGACTGCCAAAATCATCCGGGCCTACATCAACACGGCCTCACGTATTCTCCGCAACTTTGGCGGTGAGATCAGGAGCTTCGACGGCGACCGGGTTATGGCAATTTTCATGGGCGCGGACAAGGAGACCAAGGCCGTTCGTGCTGCTCTTGCAATCAACTGGGCAGTATTCGAAGTCTTGCGCCCCAAGATCAAAGAAAGCTGGAGTAACGGCGAGAAGTTCGCAAACATCAGCCACGGCATCGGCATCGATACCGGTGAAGCTTTGATCGTCCGCGGCGGTGTTCGTGACCGCAACGACCTCATATCTATAGGTAAAGCGCCAAACCGAGCTGCCAAGCTCAGTGAGATCCGTGATGCTTACCAGCTGACCATTACCTCAGAGGTCTATGAAGCTATGGACAATGAAGTCGCCTTCACGGAAGAAGGTAAAAGGCTGTGGACGCAGGCTTACAGGCGGAATGACAGCGGCGTGAACGAACGAGTTTTCCGCTCCCACGCTTACTGGGGTGTTTGAGTGTTCGGTCGTAGGACTGATGAAGAGATCGCACAGGAGACGCATGACAAGGCCATAGAGACTGCCTGGCGCATCCACGGTGCACTTAGCGACTGGACCGGGAAGGTAGATGCAAAGGCTTCCTTCGCTTTCACCCTGGAGTCAGCCGGTGTCGCGACGGCCATTGCGCTAGCCGACGACAAGCGAGTGTACGACGCTCTTGAAGGTCCAGTGCAAGAAATCCTCTACTTCGGCGGTCTTGTCGCGCTGAGTATCGCTGCTGCATTTTCAGTGTGGGTGGTCATCCCGAGGCTGCGTTTTTTTAAGGTCAAGAAGGAATGGCCGAGCAACTTCATCTACTTCGGCCACCTGAAGTACTGGGACTACGAGATGCTGCCGGGGGCAATAATGGAAAAGGATCTCCTGCCCGTCCTGACGCACCAATTGGTGAAGATGAGCAAGATCTGTTGGCGGAAACATGTTGCTGTAGTGATCTCGATGATCTTGGCAGTGCTGGGCGGTGCCGCCCTCGTGGGTTGCGCCTTTATGGTGCAGTTCGGGTCGACGCCCTGACCAAGCCTCAGAAAAACCGAACCTCGAACGTTCGGTGCTGGATCGTATCCGAGGTTGTCGGAAGGGGGCTATGCGTTTCGATCCTGTGGTTTTGCGCCATGTTCTAGCTGCGCCCAGAGCCGATCGCGGTCATGCCCGGTGACGGCCGCTGCTTCGAAGGTGACGTCCTGGCCTGTCCGAGGGTCAGTGGTAACTAGGCGCCCATTCCGTAGGTCCTTCGCTATCGGCCATTCGGGGCCGTAGTCCTCCTCGAGATATTCGTGCGTCCCATCGAGCCAGTGCACCTGTGTCCACATCTGCTCCTGCTTCAACCACATGAAGGGAAAGGACCGCATAGTCATGACTGCGGTGGTAAGCCATCCCACGGATTCGCCATTCAGCGACAGTTCCCAGACCGCTTCCCGGAAGACGTCTAGGTTCGGATCTTTCGGCCAGTCCGTTTCGTCGAACCATTTATCGAGCCATCCCATACGGCAGTTCGAGCGTGAGAGGCGCCGCATACTGATGGGGTGGAGACGCTGAGTGTGCTGAGCGTGGTGCCTGCGGATGTTGAGTATGAGGGGCTAGCTGCCCCTCAACAGTTCATGGATTTCGCAATCGACGGGCACCTACTGCGTAGGACGCTGCGGGCCGGGACCGACTTGGCGGCGATCGAGCAGGAGGCCACATTGCTGCGTGCTGACTGGCCTCACGCAGCTATCGAACAAATCAACCGGCTTACGCTTGCTGCGCCAGGAGAGTTCAAGGACGGCCGCGTCGCTCTCCTCCTGTGCCCTGTCTGTGGGGATGTCGACTGCGGGACAGTGAGCGCCCGCATCGCAATCGAAGCTGACACGGTCATCTGGGAAGACTTCGGCTGGCAAGACGGCTACACCGAGGAACCACCACAACCCTGGTTGTTCGAGCTTCAGCGGTTCACCTTCGATAAGACGGCGTATCTGAGCTTGATGCAGCGGCTAAGTGAACAATTCACCGAGCTACTACCGCCGGCCCAAGTAGAGCGCGAAGGAGACAGGCGATCGATCAAAGGGTGGCTTCGGCGGCGGCTCAAGTCCTGACACCATCGGCGTGCGGTGAGGGATCCACTTTCTGAAGGGTTAGAACGCCTTGTTACGGGTTAGACTTCCCGAACGTTCTTTCGAGGAGGGTCGATTGTCTGAATCGCAAGTAACGGTCCTCTTCGGAGTTCTGGCCCTGGTCATGGCCTTAATTCTCTTCTTCACCGCCGGTCCTCTGGAGAGGGCGAATCGACCGGCCGCTAAGCGGATCCTCAAGACCTCGCCCAACTTCGAGAAGGCGCGAAGCAGGTTAAGTGCTTCCATTCTCGGCGGTGCGGCTCTTCTCCTGGTCCTGTTCGGGGCTATCGGCGGCTCGCTAATCACTGTGCTTAGAAGTGAGTGGTGGGTAGGGATCTTGGTTCTTCTGTCGGCGCTGCTCCTGATTGTTTTTCGTCGGAGAGTCGCGAAACCCCTTGCGCGGCCGACCGCTTCTATCTATGGCGACCTCAATGACAAGGAGCGCCGCGACGTTACCTCCAGGGTGCTGTTCGGTGTAGGACTCTTCGTGGGGTGGGGAGGGCTTGCTTTAGCCCTTCAGCCATTGGTTCGGTGATTCGGTGAGAGTGCTGGGGGCAGAGTCGTGATCGGCAGTGGGCTGGCAGCAATGAGGAGAGACGGGTTGCCCAATACAGTGCTCTTGACCCTCACCAGCTCGCGGCAGATGACCGCGCCAGAGGAAGTGGTATCGGGGATCGCTTTCATACTCATTGGAGTAGCCTTGTTCCTTTTCAGGAAGCGCATCATCTCCTTTCAGATCGTCGCCATCCAGGAACTGCGGCCATTCAAAGGCCATCTCGCGGCGGTTCAACGACTGCTTAAGATAACGGCTGTGATTTTCAGCATCGCAATCATCCTCATCGGTCTTACGTGGCTTCTGCCCTTCGCCTAGTGAGCTCCCTCGGGAACTAAGCGATGGAGCCGGGTTCGCGGGTGATTGCCCCGCGCGAAGCGCGCGGTGAAGGATCCGACGTGGCTTACTCGCGTCGGCGGGTTCGGCGTTGCTGGAAGGCTTCGGCCTAACGTCGTGGTGCTAGGAGCGGCCGATTTCCAAGATCTTGAAGTCCCGCGGGGACGTCTCCGCTATTCTCTGAGCGAGGCCACGCCGAAATAGCACATGACGGAATGATTGCATGCCGTCACCGAACCATTCCGGGCTCGCGATGACATCTGATCTGCTAGCAAGTACCTCGGTTGAAGGGGCAGGTAAGTCCTGAATGAGTACTGGCATCCACCTCCATGTATTGCATGCGGAGCAGCGTGCGCCTGAGCTGCTGTGACGTGACAGCGCTGCTTTCGTGAGGTCCTCTTCTCTGTACCAAGCTGCCTCGCTTGTCGGAGCAACTATCTGCTTGGCCTCGCCGGGCGGTGTCACATGCCAATGAATAGGAAACATCTCAACCGAGAAGTTCCCCAATATTTCCTCGCCCAAGGCTGAGTCCACACAAAAGGAATCGAACATCCAGTATGGCAACCAGGCACCTGTTGGGTTTGTCATCCCTTTCCGCTGCAAGGTGAGCGATCCAGTTTGCTTCCGCCTAGGTGTGCCGCAAGTGTGGCACCATCCATCTTCGCCGAACATCGGGGTGAGGCCGTACGAATCCTCAGGCCATGGCCACCCGCGATTCCGCTTGAACCTCAGGTTTACAAAATCGCTCAAAGCAGGCTCATTTCGCGAAGATTTTTGGCTATCTAGCAGCACGGACGCTGCCATCTAAGAGAGAGGCCGCAGCGGCACGTTCCAGCATAATCGGCACTCTCAACTTAGCCGGTGACCGATAGGCCCGCCCGAGCAAGCGCACGCTGGAGGACCGCGAAGGCACTGGTAGGTGCGGGTGACGGATCACGTGCACAGGGATTGCTAGTTCATATCGCTTACAGCTAGTAGCTTCGTGAACAGCCGGATCATGGCGACTAGTGAATCTGGGGGTTGGCGAGTAATGGCAGCCGAACGTGCGTCGAGGGTGTCATCGACACGGCCTGCGGTGAGTCGTCGTTTAAGGCCAGGCTTCTTTCTCGCTAACGTGGCGAACCTGGTCGTTGTCCTATCTCTCGTTGCGCTCACTGTGGTCTACGCGAGCAGGGTCGTGGGTTGGATAAACCAGTACGAGGCAAGGGGTTTGAGAGTAGACAACGATCTAGGCCAAAGAGGTCTTGCGATCATCGGCCTGTTCTCTTTCCTGCTGATCGGCCTCGCGTTCTTGTCATGGCTCAATCTCAGACTGTTCAAGCCGATAGGCTTCCTGCTGCAGTCTCTTGTGTGGCTCTTTGTCCTAGTTGGGGCGGGAATGGGCTGGATGTCTGGCGCCTGGGGTGGAATGGCGCCGACGGTTAAAACGTGGATTCAAATCATCTGTCTGGTGGGGATCACTCTGGACCTGGTGATGTTCACAGCCTCGAAGGTGTACCTCAAAAATAGAGTCTTGAGCGGGTAAGGAAGAAGGGGTTCCTCCCCCCAAACTTTCGATCCCTCAGTACAGTGAGGGAAGCCTACAGCAACCTATGCCGGGTTGCCGTCCTGATCTTCCGGGTTCTCCCGTCGACGGGATAACCATTTCTGACGATACTCGTCCGTTTCATCTGCTTGTCTGCTTCCCCAGGTGACGCCAAGCGATACGCCGATGGAGACTGCAATCAAGGTGCCGAGCAATGCGGCCGGTTCCGATCCCCACAAGCGCTCGACAAGAACTATCAAACCGACGAGTAAGGCCACAGTGATCAGCCACTTCACAACCTTGATCATTTGACGATGATAGGTCGCGATTGGTGACAGTCGAGCCGAAATTGGATCGTGCGGTGAGGGATCGAAGCTGGAGTGCAAGACCGGCTAGGAGTCTGCTCTATTGCGAGTGCATCACGTTCTCCGGCCAGCGATCACGCCCAGTCGCGTGAATGTCTACCGTGTTGCACATGCGCGCATCAGAAACTGTTCATGCCGAGAACCAAGACTTCCTTGATTCACCGTTTTATCGGGTCAACTTTTGGGAACAAGCCTCACCGCCGCGCGGCTGGATGCTGGATGCCTACGTCCTGAGCGACGTCGAGGATCTAACCGAAGTGCAACGGTGGATTGAAGAAAACGCTCGCGGACGTCGATTCGAGCTTTTCGTCGAGATGCAGCAGGAGCCCGTGAAGCCTTTCGCCAGTCCGCGTAAGAGTGGACTCATCCGACTACTTGGAAGTGATCCCAACGCTGGAGAACCCGTCCATATCACCGCTTCGCTCCCGCCTGGGGTGCGGTGAGGGATCAGCTTTGTTCACCGAGGGTGTGAAACTTTCCGTGCCCTGCCGGACACTACAGGGTATGGGAGAGTCCGATTCTGACGAAGCTGCGTTGTGGGCGAGCAGCTTGGCAGGCGATGGGAATGCTTTCGGTGCCTTGTTTGATCGGCACCGGGAGCGGGTTCATCGGCATGTCTGCTATTTCCTTGGCAGTGCACGGGATGCTGAAGATGTGGCTGCGACCGCTTTCCTGGAGCTGTGGCGCCGGCGTCAAGACGTGCGGCTTGTTGAGGGCTCGGTGCTGCCATGGCTGCTGGTGACGGCGACCAACGCGGCTCGCAATTCCCGGCGTGCCACCATCCGGTATCGCGGTCTTCTCGATGAGCTTCCTCGGAGCAGGAACTCAGCGCCGGATGCTGAAGAGGACTATCTGGAGCAGTCACCTTTAGACGCGGTGCATCAAGACCTGGTCCTCGCTTTGCGGTCACTGAAAGCGAAGGATGCGGAGCTGTTTGCCCTGGTCGTCATTCAGGGATACCCCATCTCCATGGCGGCGCACATGGTGGGCCTGACAGAGGGTGCTGCGAAGACGCGGATCCGCCGCGCAAGGATAAGGCTCCGTTCCTGTCTTGAGGGACATCCGGAGTTGGCTCGGGTCGAGGCCGCAGAAGGAGCACGATCATGAAGACAGATCCCATGGACCAGGTGTTCAGCGAAGCGCTGCGGGCTCATCTCGTCCGTCAGGTCACGGAGGAAGGGACTACTGCAGCACGGCGTCGGCGCCGGCGTCTTTGGCTCGGGGTGGGCGCCTTTGCCGGTGCCGGCGTACTCGGTGGAGTGGGCGCGGCAGCGGCCGGGTTCTTCACCCTTCCGGGAAGTGATGTGATCACCGAACTGTCGGGGCCAGTGGACGGCGTTTATACCGGTTCGGCGAGCATTGATCTGGGTCCTGCCCCTGAAGGCAGCACCCACATCTCTGTGAAGGTCACTTGTTTGAGTCCGGGCACTTTGTTCCTGGACGAGGCAGGCACGATCACCTGTTCACCTTCCGATATCGGCAGCCCCAGCAGCGTCAGCGAGGCAGACGCCCTCCCAATCTCCACGGGGAACAATTCAGTTGATATCCGCACACAAGAAGCGGATATGCGCTGGAGAGCAGAAGCTCGCTACATCAACAGAACCCCCACCGAACTTGGGGTGAATGAGAAAGGCGAAACCTACGGCGCAGCACATAACTCGCAAGGTGTCGCTCCTGACCTTGTTGCTGTCATAGCAACCAACGGACGGACCGGCTACGCGTACTCGGACGCCCTGAACGTGCAACCCCAATTCGATAGCCCAGAAGAGGCAATCGCCTGGCAGGAAGAACATCGCGGCGAAGAGTTCCCGATACCTGTCTACGAATCGGACGGCGAAACAGTCATCGGAGAATTCATCGTCTCTGGCCCACCGGAGCTGGCAGACCTCCCCTAAGCACCTGGCGACTGCCCCTAGCTGTGACCACTGGCCGTCCGATGTCTCAGATCACCTTGGCACGTTCGACCGACCTCACCATGGGCACGTTGTGGGATCGTTCGAACGTTCTCACAGGGTCGGGCAGGTAGAGCTGGTCTAGCTGGTCTTCGGGTTCGTAGGCTTCACCCGAGGGCTGTGAAGAGTTTCGTACTACTTAAGGGATGACCGGGGGGCACATGCAGCGGCACGAGGATCTGGATCCCGAACCTCGAGGCTGGCTCGAAAAGGCTCAAGACTTCAACATCCCGACCTTCGTCGTGATCGGCTTCGCGGTCCCGGTCTCTCTTTCCTTACGAGAGGCCATCGGTTTCTGGCCGGCCGTTGCCCTCGTAACTCTTGTTTCCATCTCGGTAGTCCTGCTACTTGGAAGAATCTTGCGACCGCAGCAACTGAAGCGAATAGCTGCCGACGCCGAGCGGGGTCTTTTTGAGTGTGCACATCGAGAAAGAGGATCAACGCTCAGAGGAAGGTGGGTGCTCGGCTATGTGAAAGCCGAGCCGGGCAAGTTTCTGTTCTAACAGAAAACAGGGACATTGGGCCCTCTAGTTGGACCTGTGGAGGTTTATCGCCAACCACGAGTAATTAGTGAGCCAGTCGAGGCCGCATGGGGTGTTTTCCCAGGAGGGAAAGTAGTGGAGGTGGCAACTGATAGAGGCGAAGTTGAACTTGCAGCATCAGACGCCAGTTTGAAGCTACTCATCGACCGCACAGGCGAAATTTGACCGTGTAAAGATTTCGCACGACATCATCATCTGATCGTGCGGTGAGGGATCGAAGCTGGAGTGCAAGACCGGCTAGGAGTCTGCTCTGTTGCGAGTGCATCACGTTCTCCGGCCAGCGATCACGCGCAGTCACGTGAATGTCTACCGTATTGCACATGCGCGCATCTGAAACTGTTCATGCCGAGAACCAAGACTTCCTTGATTCACCGTTCTATCGGGTCAACTTCTGGGAACAAGCCTCACCGCCGCGCGGCTGGATGCTGGATGCCTACGTCCTGAGCGACGTCGAGGATCTAACCGAAGTGCAACGGTGGATTGAAGGAAACGCTCGCGGTCGTCGGTTCGAGCTCTTCGTCGAGATGCAGCAGGAACCTGTGAAGCCTTTCGCCAGTCCGCGTAAGAGTGGGCTCATCCGACTTCTTAGAAGTGATCCCAACGCTGGAGAACCCGTCCATATCACCGCTTCACTCCCCACCTGAGGAGCTGTGAAGGATCCCTAATTTCCGCGGTCAATTAGGAATCACTAGGTTGGTAAGCCCGGGCATCTAGTTGGGCACGCTGGTGGTCAAAGTAGGATGCTCTGTCATGAACACGTCGTACTGGGATGTACCGTGACTACTTCCGTACTCATGCCGCTGATCTTTGGCTCGATCCTTTTGAGCATGGGTGCCGTGTCTGTCTTCGCTCGAGCTAGATTGTCCGCCTTCGGAGCTCGCGCATCGGCTGCTATGAGTTCCTCGGAGGACTCGTACGAGAAGGCCTACAGTCGCAGGCTCCGCTATGGGTTGATCTCCGGGCTAATTCTGATGCTGGTGGGGGCGGGCTTCCTTGCCGCTGCGCTAATTAGCCTGTTCTTGCAATAGCTCCGGAGGGAATCGGAACGCCTTGAGGCCGTGGCCCAGTTGACCATAAGTAGCGAGCCCGGGCATACGTGCCGCTTCAGGCAGTGCCCTCTGAGGGATCCGTGTAACGCAAACTGAGGGCTGGCTGCTATTGACTTTGCGGGGCTGGCTGCTTTGCAGTGTGGATTGAAACGAATGCCACGATCCCACAACACAGCGCTACACCTATAGCTGCGAGGGAAAAGTAGTGTGCAAATGCGAGCAGTGTGTATGACGCGTATGCGAATAGAAGGACTGACAAGGCGCCAACCACGGATGCCAGTGTCAGCACCGATTGCCTTCGAGACGCGGGTTCAAGCTTCGGGATCCGCTGGGAAGAGTTCGTAAGGACTGCCCTGACGATCTGTATACCGAATGCCAGTGCGGTCAGAGTTATCAGGACGGCAATCAAGGCAGATGGAGATGTCTGCGAGAAAAAGCCGACTACGAGCATCAGAATGATGCTTCCTATTAGTGGCTCGGTCCGGACGTTCCCCATTGTCGTCATGTTGCCATGCTAACTACTTCCAGATCGACGTGATTGGACACCCCCGAGACACGGGCGGTGAGGGATCCGCTGTCAGGCGGGTGTTATTTCGCCGAACTGTATTTTGACGGGGCATCCGAGGGTTTTGGCGTACGAGCGTTCCAGGCTGTTGATTTCATTGTCTGACTCAAGAGATCGGTCCAGCAGTAATTCGACGCTTGATCCATCGGGGGCGAGGGCGAAGCCATTTATCGCCGGATCCGACTTCATCAGCTCCTCCCCCTTGGCTCGTACAGATCCTGGGGAGCAGGTAGTGCGTTCAACGGCAATCTGCACATCCGGGAAGCGCGCCAATATGCTCTGCAGCTGAGCGTCGACAGGACCATCCCAGTGAATGACGACCTTCGTCCCGTCTACTACTTCTACAGAGGCGAGTCGTTCGTCCTCTTGCAACGCGCCGCTTAACTCGCTCGCCGCAAGGGATACCTGCTCATCGGCGGGTACCCCCTCCCCTACTTGAAATGAGCGATGGTTCCCCATGGTGGGAGCCTCCCGCGGGGCTGTGGGAGCGAGAGACTCCGGGGATGGGCCAGGCGAGGTTGAGTCGGCTGCCGCGCAAGCAGTTGCACCCAGGAAGATACTCGCCATCAGGAATCGCCGAAACTTCACGCCACACCCCCATGTGCTCACTAACCGCCGTTCCCCAAAGGTATCCCAGAGACACGGCGCTTAGGGCAGAACGGTGGAGGATGAGCGCCGGACACTGCATTCAACGGCAACCTGCGCAATGTAATCTCCGATGTGGGTGCACAAGTAGCCATGGGGAGGCGCAGTGAGCGGAAATACAGGATCTGAGGGAACCCGAGACAACAGAACTTGGGACGAACTACCTCAACATCGGAGACGATTCTGGGGCTGGTTGATTTTCCTACTATTGCTCGCAGCCCCTGTAGCTCACTTCCTGCTGCAGCTGCTTGGCGTTTCGTCCTTCGTCGCCTCGGTGATCGTTGTGACCGCAGTGGTATTCGTTCTGGTTCCTCTTGGGAGAGCAGCTTGGCGGGAACTAAAGCAGCGCAGGGCAAGTGGCGAGGAAGTTTCTCCAAAGATCAGCGGGCGAGTAGTAGTCGCCTGGTTTGTGGGCGCGGCGGTCCTGTGGGGTGTTTTCGGTCCCCTAGCCATATCGCGAGGCCCCCTCGTCGTCCTACTTCCTTCATTCATCACAGCTACTGCCATTTGGCGCCTGTCGCAGTGGAGGGATCAACGCAGAAAAAACCCGAATACCTCAACAAGCAAATAACCAAGCACCCGGCACCAAATCCGGTCCTCCAGCACCTGCGCGCTCAAGGATCCTGCTCTAAAGCGGCTCGCGAAGCTTACACTCGTTGAAATTCGGTTTAGGTGAGGAGCTTTTTGTTGGATCTGCAGGAGATGGCCAAGAAGACGCGTCTAGCCCGTCGAGATCCTGGGGCCAAGCAGCGTGCCTTGTCCAAGTTTCTACTCGCTCAGGAGCCGGAGTCGATCGTTCAGCTTCACGAAGCAGTCACGGAAGCCGCCGAACGGATTCGCAGCAAATGGCAGGACAGAGAAGGTCCACGAAGGTTGTTCGAGAGCCAGATGTCGATGGCCTTTGCATCGGGAAACGGGCGGGCAGGCGGCGCGCCGCCCATGGTCGGTGGCTTCACCCCTAGTGCCGGGCCCAGCTATGACGAGTGGCTCTGGGGTTGGTGCATCCATCAGGTTCTCCTGGGCAACCTCGACCCGGAGGACGGACACTTCGACAACGGATTACCGCCCCTGCAGATCATTGACTACTTCGAGGGCATGATGGGACCTGGCCTGCTGGATGGCTTCCGCGATGCGTACGAGGAACGAACCGGGCAATCATGGCCGTTGAAACCACGCCAGGGTGTCGCCTTCCTCTTCTACCAAGAACAACAGGAACATTCCCTAGAACCCATTCAGCTATACCGGGCCAGCCTTCGTGAACTCACTGCCCACATCAATGGATGTAAACAGTGGCGAACGTGGTGGATGAGCGGTCCTCTGACGTCATTGGAGTTCGGCATTGTGGAGACTGATCAGATGCTCGAGGGAAACGTACCCACGGAGATCAGCTTGAGCAGAACCGGGCTAGCCGTCACCGCGGTCCTAACTCCAAGCCGCGACAGAATCGCGAACGCGAATGGAGACCACGACGTCCGGGCTGTAGCTGCAGAAGACGTGCTGCAACTGCTCGAAGAAGTGAGCTCCAATCACTCGTTCGACCTGAAGATGCCTCAACTGGACAATCCTCGGTTGAGTTAGCCCGCTGAAGAGCCTGCACTTTGAGGGATGCCTACAGCAACCTATGCCGGGTTGCCGTCCTGATCTTCCGGGTTATCCCGTCGACGGGATAACCATTTCTGACGATACTCGTCCGTTTCATCTGCTCGTCTGCTTCCCCAGGTGATGCCAAGCGATACGCCGATGGAGACTGCAATCAAGGTGCCGAGCAAAGCGGCCGGTTCCGATCCCCACAAGCGCTCGACAAGAACTATCAAACCGACGAGTAAGGCCACAGTGATCAGCCACTTCACAACCTTGATCATTTGACGATGATAGGTCGCGATTGGTGACAGTCGGGCCGAAATTGGATCGCGCGGTGGAGGATCCGATGTGAGGGTGCCGGTGCCCTACCGTTTCCTTGATCTGCATGCTTCAGTTCACTTATGCCAGCTGAACCTCGACGAACGCGCGCAGCAGCAAGCGCCAGCCCTGATTTGAAGCGCAGAATCCGGCGGCTTACCTACTTCGGAGCAGTCTGGGCACTCGTTCTACTCATCTTCAGCTTTTTGCCGATCGGATCCGAACCATGGGTTTGGGTCAAGGTGGCCGTCCTCGCAGTCGGCACGGTTGTTTTCGTTACCTTGGTAGCCCGCTTCTCCTTATGGCAGCGAAATGAGTACTGGCGGGAGCGCGGTAGGAATCCGCAGCATCCCGATCGCCCATCCGGTGCATGATCGAGCCGCACCTACAAGCTCCAGGTTGTCCATCGCCGGGGGCGAGCGATGGAGGATTGGCAAGTCGTTAGGAGTATCTGCTGGTCGCAAGCGCCTGGTCCTGATGAATGGCACTGTTGGACGGTGACATTCAGCTCTAGTCTGACCGTCAACGACTAATCGCGACTTTGGAGTGCCACTTGGAGAACCGCAGTGCCGCTTTCTCTGTCCCCTTTCCCGAGGCGCGGAAATCCAGGGCAGTCGCGGTAGCTACCTTTGTGCTTTTCGTCGTCTTCTGGGTTACATGGGGATTCGGCCTATACGGCCCTCCCGAGATGGCAGACCTACCTCTGCGCACCCTAGGGCTAATCCCCTTTGTGCTTTTCGTGGGATGCCTCGTTTATCAGTGGAGATTGCAAAAGAAGCTCGGGCCGCTGATCAACGAACGCTTCGCTACCGCATTCTTCGCTCACACCAGCGAACGGTATCCAGCTGACGTGAACATTCTGAAGGTCCAGCGATCCGTAGCCGTCCAGAGACAGGATGGATCTGTATCTGTCTGGGGTATTGAACGTAAAAAGGACACCATCAGAGCCTTCCCTCTCTGAGCATCCTGTGGCTTCACTCCATCGTGTGCGGAGAGGGATCGACCAGGAACGCAAAAGGCAGGTTGCGCTTACCCACGTCCTCTTATGCCCGGAATTTATTTGTTGAGCAGGTTCTTTTTCGGAGGTTGAGTAGCCCTAGTGG
This sequence comes from Arthrobacter sp. JZ12, assembly GCF_035189165.1. Lineage (NCBI taxonomy): Bacteria > Bacillati > Actinomycetota > Actinomycetes > Micrococcales > Micrococcaceae > Arthrobacter > Arthrobacter sp. JZ12. The sequence goes on from NZ_CP045246.1 coordinate 2,748,654, forward strand.
AGCGGCTCCTGGTCTATCGATTTCGGGATGTGATGGTCGAGCTCCAAGCGGAACCGTCGCCACTGAGCATTCTGGTGGATAAGCTCTGCCCATTGGGCGCGCATTGAAAGCAGGGGGCAAATGAAGGACTGGGTTCATCCGTATGTACGACGTGGCCGGTACATCTTCACCGTCGGCATCCTGGGCTGTATAGGTGCCCTAATCGTTGCCCCTCTGCTTTACTTTCAGGAACCAACCCGCGATCACGCACTGATAGCACTAGGGGTCCTTGTTATCGCTCCTGTAGGCATCGTCCTATCAATCAGGGAGATTAGACGACTGCCCTACGTCTTCAGATATGAAGAGGCGGAGGAAGAAGAGAGAACACCCACTTCTGAGGAGAAGGATCGCTAATTTGCTGGGCTTTGAGGGATCGACTCCGCGAGCCGGATGCCATCCTTAGGCTGCGTTCGGATCATCTCCGATAAGCCGAACGAGCTTGCTCCTTCTTGGGTGCTGGAATGACTCGTTAGGTTCGTCGTCGAGCTCCACGAACAGCTCAAATTGACGCCCATGCGCGTTCTCCTCCACCCATCCGAGAACTTCCGTGAGGTCCTGGGCATCGACCAGTATGTGTCCGTCGAGGTTCCAAGATCCAATGTGCGAACCTTGCCAGAAATTGACGCGATACTTCGGTGAGCGAAGTACGTTGCGCGGTTCAGCATGAACAGTTTCAAAATCACGCATGCCAGGAGTCTACGAGGCGCACCGAGCCCAAAAGCCCGAACCGCGCCATGCCCGCTGAAGGATCGCTCCTGAATGGGGTGCAACTCATCGATGTTCCCAGAGCAATCGGTTATTGATGATGTTGGTCGGCACGGTCGACTTCTGGATGCGTAGCTGCCCAAGCTTGCAACGCATTGTTGTATCCGCCGAGGAGCGGACCGCCCTGGTCGGGCACGCTCTGCGCTTCAATCAATCCTGATGGCATGCTCGGCCAGAAAGATCGGTCTGCCGATCTGGCTTTCTTACTCATCTTTTTTGATTAGGCCTCTCTGGGTCCACGAAACTGAAAGCCCGGCCGCACTTACTTCTCTGTGCGGCCGGGCTCCGAAAGTGCTTGTGGCTGATTTACGGTCTTTACCGTGGGACTCCTCGACCGCTGCCGCGAGGCGGCGGGAGGCACTCGCCTCGTTTCAGCGGGCCTCCGCGCTAGACGGTGAGGGTGATGTTGTACCACTTCTTGTTGGCGTCTTCCACCGTCTCGTGAGTATTCACCGGGACGATCATGACCACGTAGTCCCCGACCGGCAGTTCTGTGCTGACGCTGATCGGGAAGCTGATGAGCCCATTTTGGTCGGCAACTGCGATAGGTGAGCCCTGGATGTAGTTGTAGTCCGTCTGTGGCTTACCGAGCATGACGTAGACCTGCTCCGCCGGCTCATATTCGCCGCCGACAACGGTAAGGGTGCCACCTCGCTGCATGGACAGCGATGGCGTCGGCACTGAGTTCGGGAGTGGCTCAATCGTCTGGTTCAGGAAATAGGCGGGGTCGCTGTGTGGCAGATTGGGGCCGACCGTCTGCGGCGGCGTCTGGTTCACAGGCGGCAACTCCGGGTTCGGCTCTCCGTGCGGCGGCGGCACGAACGGGTCGTGCGGCCCTACCGGCAGCGGCTCGATGGTCGGGACAGGTTCCTCCGGCGTCTCGGCCGTCTCGGTGGGCTCCTGTTCGGGAGTCGGTTCGGGTGCCGGTTCGGGTGCCGATTCGGGCTCGGGAGTGTTGGTCTTCTCGGTGGGCTCCGGTGAAGGTGTAGTCGACGGAGACGCGGATTCCGACGATGCAGCGCGGGTGTTGGGTTCTTCGGCTGGGGCGCTGCCGCAACCTGCGAGAAGGGCTACGGCCAGAGCGAGACTGGTGACGGATGTCAGCTTGGACAAGGGCGTACTTTCGTGAAGAAGCGGATAGGTGTGGTGGCGGAGAATCGCCGAGGCAAATGACCCTGCTGTGCTGCATCCCCCAAAGCGGACGCTACCGGGGAAAGGCCCTAGTCAACAGCACAAAATGATCACGTAAGCGAACCGTTATGGACCGCGGCCCAATCGTTGCTCAGCAGCATTGAGGAGTGGAAGGACCCGGCATCACATGTGCTGCGCAGATCCTGCAACTTCGGTGCTCTAGGAGAATGCGCAATTTCCCTGGCGTAGCGGATGCCACGGAAGGTGAGGTACAGGTGTGCTGTGCAGTTTCGCACGCAAGAAGTGCGGTCAGGGCGGTGGCACTTCACCTGCCCGTTGAGGGATCCAACGCTGGTTAGCGGTTGGCGAGCCACCGAGAATTCTGGGCGGTTCGACTAATCGCCTGCGAGGATGGCCTCGTCGCGTGCGCTGTCATACCTGTCGCGTGCCTCCAGAATGGTGGGGACGTGGTGTTCTGCCCAGTCCCGTAGTTGCGCGAGCGGGCCCAGAAGGGACCGGCCCATCTCGGTGAGTTCGTAGTCGACTCGCGGTGGCACCTGTGGGTGGACCGTGCGGGTGACGAGCCCGTCACGCTCCAGCGCTCGGAGTGTCTGGGTGAGTACTTTCGGTGTCACGGAGCTGACCATGCCTCGGAGGTCGCTGAATCGGACCGGCCCGTCTGCCAACACCTGGATCACAAGGGAAGCCCACTTGTCCCCAATGCGCTGGAAGATGACACGCGAGGGGCACCCCGGGTCAAAAATGCTCACCGCCATTCCATTAGTATCCATCAGGTTCCTCAGTACCTTTGAAGCGATCAGTATCCAAAAGATACTCTCATGGTGCATCGAAAACAGCAACCAATCCCTACCCTGAGGAGAGCACCCTTGAAGATCGCCGTATATGGAGCCACCGGTATGATCGGCCGCGAGATCGTGACCGAGTCTCTGAGCCGAGGCCACGAGGTAACCGCCATTTCCCGCAAGGCCACCGAAGTCCCCGGGGCCACGGCTCATGGTGCAGACCTGGCTGACGTCGAGGCTTTCACTGAAGTGGCCAACGGACACGATGTCGTCGTGCTGGCAACAGGACCGAGCCGCACCGGAGGCAGCCACGAGGAATGGCTTTCCGCGATGAACTCCGCCTACACCAACGCCGCAGGCACCCGGCTGATGGTCGTCGGCGGGGCCGGGGCCTTGAAGATCGACGGCGCCCGACTGGTCGACAGCCCCGACTTCCCCGCAGCGTACAAAAACGAGGCCCTGACCCTCGCCGCCGCCTACGACGCCCTCCAGGACGCCCCCGCGGCCCTGGACTGGACCATGCTCGCCCCGGCACCACTGATTACCCCGGGTGAGCGCACCGGCAAGTACACCACTGCCACCGACACGCCCGCCGGCGACAGCATCTCCACCCAGGACTACGCCGTGGCCATGCTCGATGAGATCGAAAGCCCCGCCTACCCTCGGGCGCGCTTCACCGCCGCAAACTAACGGCACACACCGCCGGGGCTGAACCGGCACGGCAGGTGGGGCCGAAACGGTCCCACCTGCACTCCCATGAACACAAGCCCTCCTGGAGAAACAATGACCAGCACGCAACTGACCTACGTCTTCGACGCCTACTGCGGATGGTGCTACGGGTTCGGCCCCGCGCTCCATGAACTCGCACAGGACCCCGACATCAACATCACCGTCATCAGCGGCGGACTCTTCCACGCCGTCAGCATGAACGAGATGCCGCACATCCCTCAAGCCAACGAGCGGATCAGCGCCCTCACCGGAGTCCAATTCGGACCCGCCTACCAGGCCGCCCTCGCAGACGGCTCTTTCGTCATGGACTCCGACGACGCCGGCACCGGCCTGGTCTCACTGAAAGAAGCATCCGGAGGCAGGGACGTGGAAATGGCAGGAGCCATGCAGCGCGCCTTCTACCGCGACGGACTAAGCCTCTCGGGCGTCACCGCCTACCAGCGCATCGCCGCCGAGCACGGCCTCGACACCGAACTCGTCACCCGCCTGTTCCTCGACCCCAAGACACGCGACACAGCCCTCGCCGAACAGGAACAAGCCGCCGCACTCGGCGTCCACAGCTACCCCACCCTCCTGGCACACACCCCCAGCGGCCTGGTCAAAATCGGCAGCCCCGTTGCCACAGCCGAACAACTGCGCACCAGCATCGAACGTCTACACGCCGTGACGACAAAGATCTAAGGACGCGAACGAGGTAGCCCTAGAAGTAGTCGGAATCTCAAACGCGCCCGACACCTTCGACAAACCGGTGCAACTGCGCGTTGAAGGATCCCGGTGGTCCGGCTGCAGTTACAGGTGAATCACGGTTCAGCGGATACCTAGCTCCTCCTGAATTCAGCGAGTAGCTTCGTAAGGAGCCCGTTTGTGATCGGCTGTTCAAACCTTGGGGGGCTGGCTTGTCATGGCACACAGACGTGCTTTATTGCCGATGGTCGAGTTGGATGCAGCATGAGCAGACACCAAGTGGCACTCGCCCGCATCCTGCTCGGAGCACTTGCTGTCGGAGCGGTTTTGGCTCAAGCCGTGATCGTTCCGCAGCTCGCGTCTGACTACGCCGAGCGCTTCCCCGAGGTTGCACATCTGGAGGCGCCGTACGTCCTCGCGGTCGTAGTCGCTCTCGCCTTCTTTGAGGTTGCCCTGCTTGCCGCCTGGCAGCTCCTCGCCGCCGAAGGAGGTGAAAGGGAGCCGGTCAGGAAAGCGAAGCCCTGGACCAACATCGGGATGGCATGCCTTTGTCTCATGGCATTGATCTTCGCCGGTATCTGCGTACACGCCGGCTCCGTCGCAAAGGTCGGCGGGCCGGCGATGTTATTCGGTTTGGTCACCTCAGTTGCATTCATCGCAACAGTGCTCGCGCTCAGAAGCAAGGCAACCACCCTCGCACTCGAGAAAGGTGCCGAGTGAATCTCGCCATAGTCCTGGATGTCAGGTGAGGGATCCTACGTTTCTCTAAGCTGCTGTTATTCCTCGCCGGCGTAGCGGCGGCGCAGGCTCTCCAATTCAGCACTGATCTTGGCGATCCTGTAGGGCGAGAGCCGGTCAAGTGACAGGTGGCGGACATTCCTCGCTTCTAGAGGGGTGCAATCGAGCAACTTGGCGATCTCTGAGTCCAGGTCCTCGTAAGGGGTGCTTTGAACGATTCGGATCAATTGTTCGGCCGCTTCTCCTGCTCGTTGCTGAAGTGCGAACTCATCAATCTGCTGCTCTACGCGAGCGAGATCAGAGGATTCCATTTCTTCCTTTCAAGCAAGGATGGAGGCTCAGGCTGGTCACAGCAATGACCCTAGCCCACAGGAAATACGCATCACGATAGCGCTAACGACGCGTTCGGTGAGGGATGGATTGTGGGCGGCACGAGTTAGCGTCTGCGAGGGAAGAGGGAGTAAAGCCGCTTTCCGGTTAACCAGACGAGGAATACAGCTAAGGCTGTATGGGGTATGAGGAGTGCTTCGGCGTCGTCCCGGGAATAAGGGGTGCTGCTGTAGATCATGCGCAGCCGCCCGGGAGTGTTGGAGATGCCCGACAGCCAGAGCGCGGGTTCGATGACGAGCCAGACCGAAAGAGCGGTCGCGGTCAGGAGACCAGTCATCATCGCTGCTCCAAGCAACGTGTCCTTGAGAGGCATCCTCCCTCCGGAATGCTTTGGTGGCCCTTCTTTCCGGCGCGGACGGATGTAGCTCGGCGGATCGAAATGTCGGTCCTCTCCTACAGGATCGACGTCGATTGCGTTGTCACCTACAAGCTCGTTCCGCAGTAGTGCCAGGCTCCGATCGTTATGTCGCAGCACCATTGAGGCCATCCCACCCATATCCATGAAGGCCAGGATTGGTGACAATCGGATGTCTCCGTTCGCCTTTTGCCAGGCAAGGTAACCGGTACTGGTCACATCGACAACTGCTGACCGGGCGACGGTGCGGTCACGCAAGAAGCCAAGGATTTTGACGTGTGTGGGCGAAACGCGGACGCCTAAGCGCCAGTTCCGCCAGCTGAACACCAGAAGGAGACCAATGATCAGCACGAAGAATGCGAGATCGGGTGCCGACTCAAACATCGAACCGATCGCAGGATCGAACAAGGCGACCGCAAGGAATATGACGGTGCACGCGAACATGGCTATACGCGTAATCAGCTGAGGTCGCATGGTCATAGCGCCTTCTAGCATCGGCGCTACCTCCATTGCCGTATCCGTAGCCAGACCAAGATATTAGCGGGCAAACATCACAATGCACGTTTTCTGTTTGAGCGGTGAGGGATTATGTACAAGACCGCCTCAACCGGCGAGATGATAGTGACATGCCGATCAGGATCGCTGAGATACGCGAGGAATGTGAATACCGTCCGTTCCCGAATGGATCACCGAGAAGGAAGACAAGCGCATCTTCTCAGGAGAATCTTTCGGTCGAAGCGGAGATGCATGGGCCACGGTCTTCTCAGCTCAGCTGGTCACCGAGGACCGGCTCCTCGGAGTGCTAGGTCAACACCTTGGCCGCTTCAGCCGGTTCCTACCTTCTGCCGCGATGCCCATCGGTGATGAATTGTGGCTGAGGGTTTGTTTCCCAATCTTCAGGGAGACAGACCAACGTTTCAAACGCGGAGACCGGCACCTAGCCTTCGTGCAGGACCGGCTTGATCGCAGTGCGGTCGAAAACTACATCAACTACCGGATAGCCGAAGTCGCTAGTCGTTGAAGCTTGTCGGCAACCTTCAACATACTCGAGCAGCACTTTCACGTGTGCGATCCCTGGGATGACTCAAGCGAATTGGAAGATGGTCAGAAAATTCGCCAGGGCGGCCGGCTGCCCCATAGCCCTTGATCGATCATCTCCCGGATGGCCTTCAGTACGTGAGGGTGAAGCAGGGGACGCGTCTCACTGAGATCTACAACGGGTTCAAAATAGCGAGTCTGCGCGATCTCATTGGTAGCCCGAAGGACGCTCAAATCCTCCTCGCTCAGATGCTCCTGGAAAGCAATTTTCTCAATCGCTCCCTGACTCTTCCCGAAGTAAATAACGGCGGAAAGACTGAACAGTACGTGATCGAACGAATCCCGTATCAGTCTTCTCTCGCTCCAGCTATGGAGCGAACCATCGGGGTGCGGCTCGTTCTCAATGACCACCAAATCAGAGCGTCCCATCGTCTCCCCCGGTAGATCGCACTACTACTCACCTGACTTCTCGACCACTGTAGCGATACCACCCGGGATGCGGACGATGAGGGAGTGGATTCGACGTCGCCCGGAAGGGGGCTATGCGTTTCGAACCTGTGGTTCTGCGCCATGTTTTAGCTGCGCCCAGAGCTGATCGCGGTCATGCCGGGTGACGGCCGTTGCTTCGAAGGTGACGTCCTGGCCTGTCCGAGGGTCAGTGGTAACTAGGCGCCCATTCCGTAGGTCCTTCGCTATCGGCCATTCGGGGCCGTAGTCCTCCTCGAGATATTCGTGTGTCCCATCGAGCCAGTGCACCTGTGTCCACATCTGCTCCTGTTTCAACCACATGAAGGGAAAGGACCGCATAGGCATGACTGAGGTGGTGAGCCATCCCGCGGATTCGCCGTTCAGCGACAGTTCCCACACCGCTTCCCGGAAGACGTCGAGGTTCGGATCTTTCGGCCAGTCCGTTTCGTCAAACCATTTATCGAGCCATCCCATACGGCAGTTGTAGCAGTTCGAGCGTGAGAGGCGCCGCATACTGATCGGGTGGAGAAGCTGAATGCGCTGAGCGTCGTGCCGGCGGAGGTTGAGTATGAGGGGCTAGCTGCCCCTCAACAGTTCATGGATTTCGCAATCGACGGGCACCTCCTGCGGGAGACGCTGCGGGCCGGGACCGACTTGGCGGCAATCGAGCAGGAGGCCACATTGCTGCGTGCTGACTGGCCTCACGCAGCTATCGAACAAATCAACCGGCTCACGCTCGCCGCGCCAGGAGAGTTCAAGGACGGCCGCGTCGCTCTCCTCCTCTGCCCTGTCTGTGGGGATGTCGACTGCGGGACAGTGAGCGCCCGCATCGCAATCGAAGCTGACACGGTCATCTGGGAAGACTTCGGCTGGCAAGACGGCTACACCGAGGAACCACCACAACCCTGGTTGTTCGAGCGTCAACGGTTCACCTTCGATAAGACGGCGTATCTGAGCTTGATGCAGCGGCTAAGTGAACAATTCACCGAGCTCCTACCGCCGGCCCAAGTAGAGCGCGAAGTAGACAGACGATCGAACAAACGGTGGCTTCGGCGTCTAGGCTTCTGAACCTCGGGCGCGCGGTGAGGGGTCAGCTTGAGCGACGGAAAAGGATAGCTCGAGCGGCGGTCGCTCTATTCGGCTTTGGGCAGTTCGACGGTGAAACCGTATTTGTTGTGTACTTTGTGGAACATGACGTCCAGATCCGTGATGACCAACTGGCGGACATCAGCCTCTCCGGCTTCTAGAATCCGGTCGAGATTTGGGATGACGGTTGTCGTCACGGTCAGGCCGAGCTTTCTCATTCGGGTGGAGGTAGGGGTAGCACTTGTGTGCATGGCGGTTGCGCCTGGGTAGAGTGCGTAAGTCTCAGCGATGCCGAACTCAAGCGAACGTAGAGGTCCACTTAGCCACCAGCGTCGCCATGTGGCGGACTCGTTCAAGTCCATGGTTACTTCGCGGGCGGTCGCACGGTAGAGCTGTACTGGATATGGAGCGTGCTCGCGCTGTTCACCATAGATCAGGAACTCTCGATCCTCCTCACGGGGAGAGAGCGGCCATAGAGTGTCGGTGCTGCGTTCGTATGCCGATTGGAAGTCATGGTGAAAACTCTTGATGCCGATCATGCCGGTGAAGTACTCCATCACATCCGGCCAACCGGTCCGGGGTTCGAATTGGTCATCCGGTACAGGAGTGTTGCCGGCGAGAACCTGATACAAGCACCAACCCCTAATCCACTGCTCGTAGTCGGACGGAACCGACTTCGGGAAGCGCCCCAACAGCGGTGGTGCCCCAGGGAAAGGATCCTGCGGGCTACTCCCCTGATCGTCTACGTGCTTCGCAGTGAACAGGGCCCTCGGTTCAGGCCTTGCATTCCATTCTTCATACACGTCCGAAGCGCGCTGCAGGGCTTGCTGGTAGAGATCGATGATCGTTTCGGGAGCCAAGGAGCGCAGCTTCTTGACCAACGCATCCGACTGTGGCGCGGGATCGCGGTTCCATAGTCGTGCCTCTTCCACGAAATCCTCAAGGCGCACAGTTTTTCCCTCTCCCGCAATAACGACATTACTGGATGCGGAAACATGATCGCCCTACCCTGCCGCTTGTCAGGTTTCATGAGCACTGTTCGGTGAGGGATGGCCTAAGTGTGTGCTGTGGAGGGAACGCCAGTCGCACTCAGGCCGAGTAAACGCGGAATGTGGTGCCAGTCCTGCAGGATTCAGGAAGGGACTCCGTTAGCTCCGGCCTCTCGCTGTATCCGCCGCCGAGGGAGATTTCGTCCCCGATGGTGACTGTCGCGAAGCCCATGTCGAGGGCTCCTGCCTCATTGAAATGCGTACCTGCCGGGAACTCGATGTTGAAGACTTTCCCGTCGAGGGCATGTCCTTGAAGGCAGTTATCGTCTCCGACGCGAAGAACGCCCCGAAATAGCGCCTCCGGCCCCGACTTGCCGTCCCGTTCTGATTCAGAGATGAGAAGAATAACGGTATCTGATCCATTCGTGCCTGCGACTTGTCCTGAGCCGCAGGCAGTAAGAGTGAAGGCACAGAGCACTGTCAGAGCGAGCAGCCGTCGACGAACTCCCATGATCGATCTCCACCAAGCACTTGTACATGTAGTGCTGCCAGTGCACCACGAGATGACCGTGTTTGATACTGGATGTGCATAACGATATGCGGACGATGGACGTCAATTATTGGCCGGTCTAAGACTGCCTGTCGGCCGCGTGGCCAGCACCCTGAAGTGCGGGTGCGATGAGGGATCCTGCACCGTGCGTCTGACTGAGCCAGCATTCCGCGGCCCACCGTTTCTCAGGGCAGCGGGTCGCGCTTTCTCTTGCGAACGCATTGTCTTAGGCGCCTCGGGCCAGGTTGGCCGCCACAGCCGGTGAGGCGCGCCCTAGTTTTCGCTGCATCCCGTTTCTTCAGGATTGACGGTAGGAAGATTGGGTCACTTGAGACACACTTCTACTACTTCCGGACATGTATCGGTTATGAGCCAAGCTTCGCGCCCCCCTGACCGGGAGGAAACCTTCCGAGCGCTGTACGAATCCGCTTATTCGGATCTGATCCGGTTCGTGCAGCGCCGAGCGCACCCAGATCATGCGGAAGACGTCGTCGCAGACGCGTTCCTTGTTGTCTGGCGCCGGTTGAATGACGTGCCGAACGATCAGGACGACGCGCGGGCATGGATCTACGGCATCACAAGGAACATTCTGTTGAACAGCAACCGGAGCGAGCTGCGTCGCCAGGCGCTTGGGGTCCGGCTTGCAGATGCGATGGCCTTCTCCGACGACTCCAGCGCGGACCTGGCCGCAACCCGGGTCGATCTTGCTCGAGCCTGGCACCGCTTGTCCGAAGTTCATCAAGAGGCGCTGAGCCTTGCGGTCCTAGAGGAGCTCACGGCCCCCCAAGCAGCTGCAGTACTCGGCATTTCGCCGGTTGCATTCCGGCTCCGGCTCAGTCGCGCCAGACGAGCGCTTCAACTCCACCTCGACCACCTGCCACAGGCGACACCCCTGCCAGCCGAACTCGCCGGAAGGACACCACGATGACCAAACTTCACGACATCGACCCCATTCTTCGGTCCCTGGACCCCGCAGACAGCACAACCCACCGAGCCGACTCACCCCGTGCCCGAGCTGATCTGCACAGAATCCTCAACACAGACCCGGTTACCGCTGCCTTCCCGCAGGCTCAGAAATCACGGCCCCTGCGCAAGTTTGTCCTGATCGCAGGAGCGGTGGCGGCAGCAACCGTAGCCGCCACCGTCGTGCCTTCCCTTACTCAAAGCAGCGATCCAGCTTTCGCAAGCTGGACAGCAGAGCCGGCCAGCATAGAGGACGAGCACAATCAGTCAGAAGCCGCCGATTCATGCCGGGATTCTCAGCGGGACACCGGCGACGGCATGTATGCGGACGACCTAGACCTGGCGCATATCGCTATCGCCGAGCGGCGCGGCGTTTGGACCACAGTCGTTCTCGGTGGCCCAAACGGCTTCTCCGCAATGTGCATCACCGATGACTCCACTTCCTTCTTCGGCAATGCCATGATCGGTTCGATTGGCAGGGCCGCCGATCCCTCGACCCTGAACGCTCGAGAGCTAAAAGCCCTCAGTCTGGGAACCGGGACCATGAGCGCCGGTGACATATCCCTGGCGGCCGGCATCGCCGGCACCGACATCATCGGCGTCTCCTACAACAGTCCAACCCTGGGAGAAGTAACCGCCACAGTAGCCCGAGGCCACTTCGCGCTCTGGCTACCCGGTGACGAACTCAAAGACGCCAGTAACGGACTCGATGTCACAGTGACCTACTCCGACGGGAGCACCGGCATGCACAGGCTCAGCCTCTAGTTGTACCGATGCATCCCTCACCGCCCGTGTCTCGGGGGTGTCCGATCACGTCGATTTGGAAGTAGTTAGCATGGCAACATGACGACAATGGGGAACGTCCGGACCGAGCCACTGATAGGAAGCATCGTTCTGATGCTCGTAGTCGGCTTTTTCTCGCAGACATCTCCATCTGCCTTGATTGCTGTCCTGATAACTCTGACCGCGCTGGCATTCGGTATACAGATCGTCAGGGCAGTCCTTACGAACTCTTCCCAGTGGATCCAGGATCCTGAACCCGCGTCTCGAAGGCAATCGGTGCTGACACTGGCATCCGTGGTTGGCGCCTTGTCAGTCCTTCTATTCGCATATGCCTCATACACACTGCTCGCATTTGCACACTACTTTTCCCTCGCAGCTATAGGTGTAGCGCTGTGCTGTGGGATCGTGGCGTTCGTTTCAATCCACACCGCAAAGCAGCCAGCCCCGCAAGGCCAATAGCAGCCAGCCCTCAGTTTGCGGCCACTCGGAATCCCTCACTGCGCCACGGTCGGAGTGCCCTTCTGCATCCGGTCATCCCGGGATGGATTAGTGTGTCGTGCATGGGGGCTGGTTCGTAGTGGCGCCGGTTGCGTTGCCACTGTTACTTCGGGCTGCGGTGGCGGGCGCTCTGCTGGGTGCATCTGTAGGTGCCGGATTGACCCTGTTGGACCTCATCGCTCAACAGCGCGGGTCCTCATGGCTGGGCTTCATACAAATGGTCGTCCTTGGCATGATCGGAATCCCTGTTGGTGCGTTGGCAGGTTTGATGACAGGCGTCGGCGCCTTGATCAGCCTGCGCTTGGCTCGTATATCGTCCCCGGAAAGCTTTCCCAGTGGTCGCGCTGGGGCTCTAGGTGCAGGCCTCATGACCAGCATCTATCTCGGGGTCGGACTCACCCTTGTCTGGAACATGCCGTTACCCTCGTTCGTCACGGCGACTGGGTTTGGTGTCGTCGCCGCTTTGCTCGCAGCGTTTCAGATCCGGCGGCTGAATTACAGAAGGCCGGCGTAGCGGTTCCTGATCGATCCCTCGCCGTGTGGCCTGTGCGAAAGCGGGAATTGATTCGATAAGCTGGGCGCAAGGTTAAGCAGACGGCCGACAATTAGCTGCGCCATCATGGATGCTAGTTTTTGTCCCTCTTGCGTAGCTGATGCTCCGGGCGCGAAAACTTTTTCCTGATGCCGCTCTGCATGGAAAAACCCGGAGCCCACTGCGATGAGTAGCGATCTCACCGATTCGCATACTAACGACAACCACCGTCTTCACGAGGCTATCCTCGATTCTTCCGACGTGCATCAGTTCCTCGACGAGCTTTGTCAGCACGCGGTGCGCTCCCTGAGCCTCGGGGAACAAGTGCTTTGTGGTGTTACCCTGCTACGGGATCGGGAAGGTGCAACAGTGGGAAGTAGCAGCGACTACGCCCGGAAAATGGACGAGATCCAGTACAGCTTCAATGACGGTCCCTGTCTAACGGCCGCCCGCGAGCAAGTCGTTGTTGAAGTCCCGGACATACGCCGGGAAGAGCGCTGGCCGCACTACGCTGAGATCATTTCCGGGCACGGTCTGCGCTCGATCCTCGCGGTCCCGTTCGATCTGGCCGGAGACGCGAAAGCTGCCTTGAACCTGTACTCAGATGCGGTGAACAAGTTCACCGCACCCGCGATAGAACGCGCAAGGACGTATGCGAATGAGGCTTCCCGGTCATTGCGCCTTGCCGTGCGCATCGCGCAACACAGCGAGCGTGCCGGGAACTTGGAAGCAGCGATGGAATCACGCACAGCGATCGATATCGCGGTCGGGATCATCATGAGTCAAAGTCAGTGCAGCCAAACCGACGCGTTCTCAGTCCTGGTCAGAGCGTCCTCGCACCGCAACATCAAACTTCGTGACCTCGCCGAACAAATCGTCGCCAACTCCAACGCAAATTCGAAACCCGCAACACACTTCGATTAATCACATCGAGAGGCTGAGCCAAAGAGGGGACCTGGGCTGAGCCCCGGTGGCGATTCAGCCATCAACCAACACTCGCGGCCCGTCCTTGGCCGGTACTGCCTTCCCTCCGCCACCGCATTGCAAAGCAGCTGTACTAGTGCACAGCTCACCGGATTAATTCCATCGGTTCGTCCGTTGAGCAGGTTGCCAGCGTTCCGCTTAGATCGATGCAGTGGCGTGCCCGAGTTGGGTGCAGCCCTCCACTTATGAACGAGAGTTGGTAGGAACATCGTGGCTTCGACGACGGGTCTCAAGCACCAACCCGAATCCGATCGACTGATGACTCTTCCGATATTTCACGACCCCCTGCAAGGCACCCTTCCTCAAATCGATGATCTTCTGCAGTATCCTCAGGCCCGTCGAGGTTCGAAGACTAGAAGACACGCAAAACCCGGCGAGCGCAGAGTGAAGAAATTGCAGGGCCAGAGGCAACAGGCCCTGGCTCAGGTTGTTGCGGACATTCAGGCCTTAAGCGTTGCCCGCTCGACCCGGCAACAAGTTCCCGCAACGGGTGCACTGCTAGATGTGAAGAACTCATGCATGCCTTGAATTAGTGCCTGGTCTGGTACCTCGTCAGGAGCACACCATCCGGGAACGTCCGGGTCTCCACCAAACTCAAGTTCACCCAATTGTCCAAGGCTGTGAAAAAAGGAGTACCGCCGCCGACCAGGACAGGGATAGTAACCATCAAGTATTCATCGACGAGCCCTGCCCTCATGGCTGCCGCAGCGAGAGTGGCACCGCCAATGTCCATGGAGGCGCCGTCGTCGGCCTTCAGCCGGGCGATTTCGGCGACCGCGTCGCCAGTGACCAGCCGGGCGTTCCAGTCGACAGCGCTGAGAGTCGAGGAGAACACCACCTTCGGCATATTCCGCCACCGGAGAGCGTATTCAATGTGAGCTGCAGTAGCGCCCGGTTGCTGGTCAGCGGTCGGCCAGTGCGAACTCATTCCCTCCCACAGTTTGCGCCCATACAGCGCCAGACCCGTCGCTCCCACCCGGTCCGACCAGAATTGGAACAGCTCGTCGCTCGGTACGCTCCAACCGAGGTCCCCGCCGGGCGCGGCGACGTAGCCGTCCAGACTCACGTTCATGGCGAAGGTCAGCTTGCCCACCGCGCCAGTCTGTCGCGAGTTGTGTCCGCTGTACAGGTCACAATCGATCCGCTGCTCGAACGACGCCGACGGCCAGCCGGCGCCAGGTCTCCTCGAGCCGCTCGGGTGGAACGTGCTGCTCCTGCACAGCGTGCAGCACCCACTCGGGGTCTAACGTCGCGGCCAGTGACAAGGCCATCACCCATGGGTCGCCGTCGAACCCCGCCTGCCGCAGCAGGTGCTCAAGGTGCCGGCGCCACAGCACCGCGGGCGGAGCATCAAAGCGGTTGTGCAGGGATGCTTCGGCGGCCCGCACGAGCTCCCCGTACGTCAGGATATAGCGGATGCGTTCGGCACCGAAGACCACCAGCCTCTCCAGCGGTGGCGCGCCCGGCCCCAGGGGCGGCGGCCCGAACATGAAGCGGCCCTGAAACTCCGCCTCGGCGTCGTGGAGCAGCGCCATCATGAGGCCGGCCCGGCTACCGAACCGCCTAAATACAGTGCCCTTGCCGACCCCGGCACGCTCGGCAAGCTGGCCCATGGTCAGGCTTTCGACGCCGCACTCCCCTACCAGCTGTCGGGCGGCACTGAGCAGCAGCTCACGATTCCGGGCAGCATCGCTTCGTTCCTGCGCGCGGGCTCCTGCAGCACCAGGCAGGAGTGGGTCGAAGCTCACACTCGGCATTCTAGCCCTTCCGGAATAGAAGCGGACCGGAGTCCGGTTATATTCGGAAAGGCCATTGGCCTCCAGAAATCCCGCCGGCGTGCAAGCGTCGAAAGCCAAAGGATCAGATATGCCCAAGAACACCGTTCTTACTCTCGTCGGCAGCCTCCGCGCCGAATCCACCAACCAGAAGCTCGCTGAAGCCATTCAGCTCAACGCCCCCGAGGACGTGGATGTAGTCATCCACGAGAGCCTGGGCAACATCCCCTTCTACAACGAGGACATTGACGTCGAGGGCAAGGTTCCCGCAGCAGCCGCCGCCCTGCGTGCCGCCGCCGCTGAGGCCGACACCGTGTTGTTGGTAACCCCGGAACACAACGGCACCGTTCCCGCCGCACTGAAGAACGCGATCGACTGGCTGTCCCGCCCCTTCGGCGAGGGTGCGCTGGCAGGCAAGCCCACCGCCGTCGTCGGCACCGCCTTCGGCCAGTACGGTGGCGTGTGGGCACAGGATGAGGCCCGCAAGGCGGCCGGCATTGCCGGTGCCCGCGTCCTTGAGGACGTCAAGCTGGCCGTGCCGGGCTCCATGGTCCGTTTCGCGGAAAGCCACCCGAAGGATGACGCTGAGGTCGTGGAGCAGATCAAGGGCGTCTTCTCTGCTCTTACCGCCGACGTCGCTGCGTAAGCCACCTTTAGGTAACAGCAGGGCCGGGCATGTGATCAGCACATGCCCGGCCCTGCTTCTTTTGGGAAGAAGAACCCAGCGGGCGGCCCGCCGTCCTATACTCCAAGCATGCTTATTGTGCGTCTCGACCAAGGTCTTCAGGTCCAGCCATCCGCCCTGCAGCAGCACGGGGGCGAATTGTGAGCGGCGGTCTGGTCGCGCTCCTGGACGACGTCGCGGCCCTCGCCCGCATCGCGGCCGCTTCGGTGGACGACGTCGCTGCCGGCGCCGCCAGGGCCGGCGCCAAAGCCGCCGGTGTGGTCATTGACGACGCCGCCGTCACCCCGCAGTATGTCGCCGGGAGGGACCCGGCGCGCGAACTCCCGATGATCAAGAAGATCTTCTGGGGTTCGCTCCGGAACAAGCTGCTGATCATCCTGCCTGCGCTGCTGCTCGTCAGCGCCTTCGCCCCGTGGTCGATCCCATTCATCCTCATGCTGGGCGGCACCTACCTCTGCTATGAGGGGGCCGAGAAGGTGTGGCACAAGCTTCGCGGCCACCATGAAGCCGAGAAGAAGCCGGCGGTCGAGCGCGGTCCCGAGGCGGAAGCCCGCGTCATCAAGGGCGCGATCACCACAGACTTCATCCTCTCCTGCGAGATCATGGTCATCTCGATGAACGAGGTGGCTGACGAATCGATCTGGACGCGCGCGCTCATCCTGGTGGTCGTCGCCATCGCAATCACCGTGCTGGTGTACGGAGCCGTGGCCCTTATCGTCAAGATGGACGACATCGGTCTGCACCTGACCACCAAGGAATCAGCCGGTTCCAAGCGCTTCGGCGAAATGCTCGTCAAGGGCATGCCCGCGGTGCTGGCAGCCATCACCTTCGTGGGCACGATCGCCATGCTATGGGTCGGCGGCCACATCATGCTGCAGGGAACGCATGACCTCGGCTGGCACCTGCTGTACGACCTGGTCCATTCCCTCGAGGAACCCTTCGTCGCTATCCCTGTGGTGGGCGGTCTCCTGGCCTGGCTGGTAAATACCCTTTGCTCGGCCATTGTGGGGCTCATCTGGGGACTGCTCGTGATGGTGATCGTCCACCCGCTGCTCAAGGCACTGCCGTTAGGCAAGAAGAAGGGCGGGCATGAGGAGGGCGACGTCCGGGCAGCAATGGCCGGCTACCGTCCGGGCAAGTCTGCTTCAGAGTCCTCTGCCTCGCGTTCCTCGGGTGGAGGTTCCACTGCTGTGGATCAAGCGGGCGAGGAGCGCCGGGACCGGCACTGACTGTGAGCTAGCGTCACCGCGAGCGGGCTGTTCGGAATGACCAACCCTGCTCGTGGAGCTGTTCGATGCGGTCCAGCAGCAGATCGAGAGCGAACTCGAACTCGAACTGGTCATCACACCCGGAACCCACCACCGACTCCGATTCGTGCGCGGAGGCCGTTGCGATCCGCATGATGTTCGGGAATCGCTTCGCCATCTCCTCCATCATCGCCAGCTCCGCCTCGCCGAATTCACGTACTTCCTCGCTGGGCGGGTCCTCGAACAGTTCCTGGGTGAACCCCCACATGCGGCTGCCGATCGCGTGCATCACGTGGTGAGTCAGGTCGACCGAGAAGCCCGCAGCCAGGAAAAGGCCGATGAACGAATCCATATAGGCAAGAACGCCGGGCGTCTTGTTGGTGCGGGTCTCCAGGACCCGGCGAGCCCAGCGGTGCCGTTGAAGCACCCTTCTCGCCGAGAGGACGCGCTCACGCACGGCGTCCTTCCATGGCGCGTCGACGGGAGGCGGCTCGATTTCGCCGATGATGACGTCGACCATGCCGTCGAGCAGCTCTTCCTTGCTGGACACATGCTTGTACAGGGCCATGGGCACGACGCCGAGCTCCGCAGCGAGGTTTCGCATGCTCACCTGCTCAGCGCCCTCCGCATCGGCAAGACCGACGGCGGTCTGGAGCACACGCTCCCGGTTGAGCCGCGTCCGCGCCGCGGGCGCCTCCTGCTTGCTCACCGGTCCCTCCTTCGTGTGCTCGTATCGTCCTTGACTAGTGTACGCCGTACACCTACTCTGATCGCAGAAGGTGTACGCCGTACACCAACAGATCCGAGAAGGACACCACATGGCCACCATCAGCCAGGGCAATCCCGCTACTCCAGTCTTCGCACGACCACGCGTGCCCGGCTGGCTCATCCCGGCGGGGCTGATCTCCCTCAGCCTCATTCCCGTGCTCGCGGGCGCCGCCCGGCTCGGGGAGTTGACCGGCGGCGCGCCGCTTACGGAGCAGAATGCCCGCTTTTTCGAATCTCCGGTGCCGGTGGTCGCTCACATCGTTGCCGCCGTCGTCTATTCGCTCCTTGGGGCGTTCCAGTTCAGTCCATCCCTGCGGGGCAGGCGGAGCTGGCATCGAATCGCCGGAAAGATCCTTATCCCGGCGGGCCTCCTAAGCGCCATCTCGGGGCTCTGGATGACCCTCTTCTACACCCTGCCGCCCAGTGACGGCCAACTGCTGCTGTCCTTTCGGCTGTTCTTCGGATTCGCCATGACACTGAGCCTCATCCTTGGTGTCCGGACCATCATCCGACGCGACTTCAGCTCGCACGGGGCGTGGATGACCCGCGCCTACGCCACCGGCCTCGGCGCCGGAACCCAGGCACTGATCCTGATTGGACCGGAACTCGTATCCAGCCCACCGGATGTCACCACCAGGGCACTCCTCATGGGAGCCGGTTGGGCGCTGAACCTTTCGGTGGCCGAATACTTCATCCGCAGGCGATGACTGAACCCATTGCAATGCCGGACTGCGTCAGTGAGGGATCGAAATCTACGTGCTGGCCGTAGACCCAGTCCATCAGCGGAAGGGCATCGGTCATGCGCTAATGGAGCACTCCTTCAGAATTGGACGCGAGGCAGGAATGAGCATGGTGCTGGTGGAAACCGGCGATGACCCCGGCCATGCCCCTGCCCGGCACGCGTACGAAGAAGCCGGATTCGAACAATGGCCTGTTGCGCGCTACTTCAAGAGTCTGTTGGACTAAGCCCGGCGCAGGAACCAGGTGCCCTTAACCTGCGGGTCCCGAGGCGAGTTGCTTCTGCAGCTGCAGGGCACCGTCGCGAAGGATGGGAAGTTGATGTCCCTCGAAGTGGCCATGATCGAGGCGGTGTTTGGGCATCACCACCGCCAGCGCCGCGAACATCTCCCCCACGTTGTCCCGTAGCGGCATGGAGACGGAGAAGATGCCGTCTTCCAGCTCGTCATCGATCTTCGCCCAGCCCTGGTCGCGGATGCGGTCCAGCTCCGCGCGGAGCTGCTCGTGATCCTTGATCGTGTGCGCTGTGAAGCTGGCGAGTGTTTCCCCCGTAACCTGCCGCACCTGGTCCGCTTCCAGTTCCGCAAGCAGCAGCTTCCCGGTTGCTGATGCATGAAGCGGCCACCTCATGCCCCTCATGTCCGAGATGGTCACTCCGATCGAGCGAGGTGACTGCTGAAGGACCACGTCGAGCTCATAAACACCTTTCCGAACGCTCAGGGTCACCGTCTCCCCCAGCCGGTCCGCGATTTCTTCGGCAGTTGGCCTCACACGGGCGACGATGCCTGCGGCAGGATCAACGGACTGCGCCAGACGCGCCAGATCCCATCCCAGTGAGAACTGGGTATCGTTGCGGTCAACGAACCCCTCCTCTTCAAGAGTGAGAAGCAGCCGGAACGTGGTGGCGCGAGGAAGGCCAACTTTCTTGGCGATGTCGGTCGCCGTCGCGGCGTTGGGACTGGCGGCAAGCGCACGCAGGACGCTGACGGCGCGCGCCACCGACCTGTTGGAGCTCATTCCGCTTCCCGTACCGGTTTCGCCCATCTGCGCTTGTTGGCCTTCCTCGCTTTCTTCTTCGGGCTACTCTGCAGCTTCGTATTCGAAGGACACGTCGCCCCAACCAGCAAAGCTGCCAGTGACATGGGAGTTGGAGCTGAGACGGACAGCGGCCAGGCAGCTACCGGGCAGGATCACGTCGCCCTTCTGGAACTCCACGCCGAACTCACTGACCCTGCGGCAGAGCCACATGATCGCGGAAACCGGGCTGCCGTAGATTTCCGAGGTGTTCCCCTCTGCCACCACTTCCCCGTTGATCCTGATCTCGCCGGCGGTGTCAGCCAGATTGAGCTGGCTGAGCTGCCGGGGCTGGCCGCCCAGGATGATCCCCCCAGTTGACCCGCAGTCCGCGAGCGTCTCGAAGATATCGATCTTCCAGTCCTTGATTCGCGAGTCGATGATCTCCAGCGACGGCAGCACATAGTCAGTTGCCGAGATGACATCTGCGACAGTGACATGGGCACCGCCCAGTGGCCCCTTCAGCACGAATGCAGGTTCAAGCTCCACGAAGGGCTCGATGAAGTTGGCCTCCGACAGGGACAAGTTCTCCGGATAGAACTGGCTGGCGAGGAGGTAGCCGAAGTCCGGCTGCCCCACCCCGAACTTGGACTGCATTGCTTTCGCGATGTTTCCGAGCTTGAAGCCGACCACTTGGTCGCCGGCACTCACCTGCTGACGGATCACCTCCTGCTGTATGCGGAATGCGTCCCGGACGGTGCCTTCAGTCCCTGCCGGGACCAGGGAATCGAGCGGCTTTCCCTCATTGCGGGCGCGGACCAGCTTCTCTGCAAGGTCGTCAATGTCGATGGCCATCAGGCAACCTGTCCTTTCTTGGTGGGGATCAATAGGACTTTTTTGAGGACCTCCGGGCCCCCGGCCCGGCTGATCTGCATGGCGTACGGCATGGTTCTCCTCAACGTTGGGAAGTACTCAATGGGGGGCCTACGGCCGTCGAACACGAGCGCGTTTGACTATGTGGCTTACGCCACTCTAACGTTCTTTCCGTTCAGTGAGTAAACGAATTGTTCATCTAGTGAACCTGGCAGGATCAAGGACGACCCATGCATCAGCAGATGAAGAGGTTTGCCTTCGACTTCACAGGCCCGGGAGAGTGAAAGGAAACCGATGAACCACCCAGCAGCAGACGTCGTCTGTAGGGCCCGGAATAATGAAGTAGTTCTGGGCTACTGGTCCGTCCTGGACTCGCCCATCTCAAACGAGCGTGTGGCGATGACTGGCTATGACTACATCACCATCGACGGCCAGCACGGGCTCATGGGTTACTCGGGCATCCTCAGCAACCTGATGGCGATCGACGCCGCCCACGGACCTGCCGGGGTCGTCCGCGTGGAAGCGAATGACGCCGCGGTCATCGGTCAGGCGCTCGACGCCGGTGCACGCGGCGTCATTGTGCCGCTGGTGGACACGGCCGACGACGCCCGCGCGGCAGTCCGAGCAGCCCGTTATCCGGGTGCCGGGGCTCGTTCCTTCGGACCAATGCGCTCGGGCCTGCGCGTTGGCCCTGCCCCCACGGAAGCAAACGACGCGGTACTGGTCCTGGTCATGATCGAGACCGCGGAGGGGCTGGCGAACGTTGAGGATATCTGTGCGGTCGAGGGTGTGGACGGCGTCTACATCGGCCCTTCCGATCTGGGCCTCGCCCTCGGCGGCCGCACCCCGGACGACGCGCAGGTGCAGGACGCCCTGGACGAAGCGATCTCACGGGTGCTGTCCGCCGCACGCGCGGCCGGCAAAATTCCGGGGATCATCACCGGCGATGGCGACGGCGCCCGCGAACGGATCTCCCAGGGGTTCACTTTCGTGACCATCGCCTCCGACCTGACCCACCTTGAGCAGGCCGCCCGACAGCACCTCGACCGGGCGCGGCAAGGCGGACAGCCCTAGCCCCGATCGGCAGAAGGCATGGCTGACGACGGCGGCAGCCGTCGTCGTCAGCTTCCTGCCCAGTCCTGCACCAGGCCAGCTTTTAGCCGCGCACGTCGTGAAGGTGATGGACGACGTCGTGCCAGCCGTACTGCGTCAGGGTTCCGATGGTGAAGCGCGAGCCGTTGCTGCGCAGGCCGGTCCGGTCCCAATCGGTGACCGTGTCAAGCAGCGCCGCGTAGCGCTCCCCCGCCGTCGCAAGTTCTTCGCCTACCCGGCGGGGGTCTTCGGCGGCGTAGTTCTTTTCCTCGGCGGTGCGGTCCTGGTCCCAGTTCTCGAACTGCGGGTCGTCCTCATCCAGCATCAGTTGGGTGCGTTCCGTGAAGAGCAGGTACACGTCGCGCACGTGGGCCGAGTACTCAAGACCCGACCAGGCGTTCTCGTCCGCGCGTTCGCTGGCGTCCGCCCGCTCAAGCACCCGCTGCCACCGCGGGAAAGCGTCCCGATGGTGCTGGGAAATCGCCTGCGGCGGATAGTCTGCGGGGTCAAAACCGCATTCGTTGCAGGCACGCTGAAGCACCCACGTCCAGTCCTTGGTGTCCGGTTCAATCGCCATGAGGGAAGACTAACCCGGCGCCGTCCCACTTAATTCCACCCGCCCACTCCTTCGCGTTAGGGGTCTTGCCTCGCGGTAGCCGTACAGCCATTCGTTAGGGGTATTCCCCTAACGAATGGCCAACCCCCTATCCGGAAATCGGAGTTGCGACAAAGTACTTTGCGGTGCAAACTAGTTTGCATGAGCTTCCATCCTGCTGCTGAGAGCGCCGACTCCTATTCCGACGACGAACGTCCCCTCGACCTGGCCCAGGCGCTGAGCGTCGTGACGGCTGCCGAAACCCGCGCCCGCCGAGAACTTCACCCCAACGGCGGTTGGCTCTACCTGCTGTGGGCCTTGGCATGGTTCCTCGGATACGGAGTCCTGCACGGCTCCCGCAACGGGTGGCTCCCCCTTGAACCCCCGACGGCGCTGCTCATCTTCGGCCTGCTCATCGCCCTGGGAATCGCGGCCACCGTCGCAGTCTTCGGCAAGCAGAGCCGCGGCATCCGGGGGCACTCGTCCTTCACCGGCGGCTTCTACGCCGTAGCCTGGGCGCTCGGATTCACCGTGATGGGCGCGCTTGGCAGCGCGATCTCGGCTGCAGTGGATGACTTCTGGCTCCGCGGAATGCTAATCAACGGCATCGCGATCCTGATCGTCGGACTGCTCTACATCACCGGCGGCACCACCTTCAATGACGTGATCCAAGTGGTGATGGGCATCTGGTTCCTGGTGGTGGACATCGTGTCCATCATGAGCGGACCGGAACACTTCCTCACCGTGTTCTTCATCTTCGGCTCGGCCGGATTCTTCGTGGGCGCGGCCGTGGAAACCCTCCGACAGCGACGGAGAACCTACCATGCCTGAACTTGATCCCGTGATCCACGCCGAGTCCCGGCTCAGGGCGATCACAACACTGAACGAGGTCGGCGAGCGCAACCGCATCGCCTTCACGAAGTTGCAGAAAATCCTGGAGATGACCGCAGGCAATCTCTCGACGCACCTGCGAAAGCTGGAGGATGCCGGCTACGTAACCGTCACCAAAACCATTGAGGGCCGTACTCCCACCACGTACGTGGCCATCACCCGGGAAGGCTCAACGGCTTACGCCGCGTACCGCAAGGCACTGCATGAACTGCTCACTACTCAACTCACGGAGAAGCCATGACCACCACCACATTGGATTCGGCGAGGCAGCAAACTGCCCCGGTTCTTGCGTCAGCGAATGCAGTCACCAAATCCTTTGCGGGCAATCCAGCGCTCGACGGCGTGACGCTCCAGATCCGCGCCGGCGAATCGGTTGGGCTGCTGGGCCCGAACGGCGCCGGCAAGTCCACGCTGATCAGCCTGCTCGCCGGGCTGCGGCGTCCCGATGCCGGCAGCGTCCGCCTGTTCGACGGCGATCCCTCTTCTCCGCGGACCCGCCTCCGTCTCGGCATCACCCCGCAGGCAACCGCAGTGCCGCAGAACCTCACCGTCGGCGAGGCCGTCCGGTTTGTGGCCGGCCACTACCCGGACCCGGTTCCCGCGGGACAGCTGCTCGAGGACTTCGGACTCACCGCCATTGAGCGCAAGCAGTGCGGCGGACTCTCCGGCGGGCAGCAGCGGCGGCTCCTGGTCGCACTGGCGCTCGTGGGCCGGCCGGAACTGGTGATCCTCGATGAGCCGACTACCGGTCTCGATGTCGACGCCCGTGAAACGCTCTGGGCGCAGCTGCGCGAGTACCGACGGTCCGGCGGGACGCTGCTCATCACCAGCCATTACCTGGAGGAAATCCAGGCCCTGGCCAACCGCGTCGTGGTCATTGACCGCGGCACGGTCATCGCCGATGGAACCGTGGACCAGATCCGCAGCCGCGTGGCGGTAAGCAAGGTGTCGTTTGAGACCGGGCTGCCGGCGTCGTCGTTCCTTGCCCTGCCCGGCGCCGTAGACGCCGCAACGGCAGAGAACGGCAGGACCACCGTGGTCACGCAGGACGCGGACGCGACCGTCCGCGAACTGGTGGTCGGCAACCTGCCGTTCGGCCAGCTCGAAGTCCACGCCGCCACCCTCGAAGAAGCCTTCCGCGCCATCACCGCCCAGGAGAAGCCATGAACACGTCCACAGCAGCACCGTCACAGTTTTCGCTGATCCGCACCTACACCAAGGCGCAGCTGCTGGAACAGTTCCGCATTCCTGTCGCGGTGATTTCGTCGGTGGTTTTCCCGGCGCTGGTCCTGTTGTTCTTTGTTGTGCCGCAGTCATCGGTCACGGACAGCCCGCAGGCCTCCCTGTCAGCGATCGCGCAGCTCGCGGTCTTCGGCGTGATGAGCGCCTACCTGTTCAACTACGGGGTGGGCGTGGCTGAGGACCGGGCGAACCCGTGGAGCGCCTACCTGCGCTCCCTGCCTGTGGGGCCGCTGCCGGGAATCCTTGCGCGGGCGACCGGCGCGATGCTGTTCGGACTGATGTCACTGCTGCCCGTGCTTCTGCTCGGCGCAACCCTGACTTCCGCGCCGGACCTGTTCACCAACGGTGACCTGCCGTGGTGGCGGATCCCGTTCGCCGTCGTTGTCTGGCTGCTGTGCGGCCTGCCGTTCCTGGCACTGGGCCTGCTGATCGGGTACCTGTGCACCTCGAAAGTCGCCGTGGCCGTAACGCAGGTGGTGTTCTTCCCCCTGGCCTTCGCCGGCGGCATGATGCTGCCCCCGGCTGCCTTTCCGCAGTGGCTGGACGGGTTCTCGCTCTTCCTGCCATCCCGCGCCGCGCGCGACCTGTCGGTCGTTGCGATCACCGGCGAAGGCCTGGAATCCAGCACCGTGCTGTGCCTGCTGGCGTGGACGACGGCGCTCACGGCGGCCGCGCTATGGGCGGCACGGCGGGATCAGGGCCGTCGGTACCGCTAGGCGTTCAGCGGATCCGCTTAGTGCCCGCCGCGTTCCTGGGCGCGTGCCTTGAGCTGGCGCAACTCCTGCTCGGCAACATCCCTGGCTTCGAGCTCGCTGAACGCCTGCTCAAGCTTCTCCGACGTCGGGTCCGACCAGGCCAACTCCTCGCGGGCCGCCTGGAGGTGGCGCAGGCGCCGCGCCTCCTCCTCGGCCTCCCGAGCAGCACGCGCGGTTTCCGCGCTCTGACCGGCTGACGCGCTCACCGCTCCCTGCATTCCGAGCGCCGCCTGGCTGGCACCATGCTGCGCCTTGAGCGCTTCGTAACGCGCGGTGTTCTCGTGCAAGGCAGTCTCGAGCCGGTACAGATCCGCCTCCAGCGACTGGAACTGCCGGTCGACGTCGTCCCGCTGCCGGGTAAGCGTCTCGAGGCGTTTCTGTACCTCCAGAGCCCGGCGCAGTGCCGAGCGGGCGCCGTCGTCGTCGTTCCTTGCAACGGCCGCCTCTGCCTCGCGATTGCAAGCATCAAGGTCGGCGGCGGCCTGCTGGGTCAGGCTGGTCACGCGGTGCCGGACGGCGGCGAGGTCCGCCACGCTTCGACGGGCCAGGTCGAGCTGTTCCTCCTGTGCGCGCTGGGACTGGTTCAGCGCTGCGACCGGGTCGACGGGCTCAGTAGCGTTCCGGCGGGCGGTGATGATCCGGGAAATGCGGCGTCGTATGGACACGGAGCGTCAGGCCCGCCGGGTGCCCGTGCCGTACGCGGCGCTCCACGTCTGCAGGGCGCCGATTTCCAGCGACAGTCGCGAGGTTGCCCGCTCGAGTTGGCTGTTCCCGGAAACCTGATGGATCTCAAGGAGGGTCCGGCGCAGCTGCGCCGAGAGCTCGCAGAGCGAGTTGACCTGGGTGCTGATTCCCTTGGCGAGATCGGCGCGGAGCGCCTTGTTCGGCTCGCGCTCTGCGAGGGAGATTCGTTCGCAGAGAACTGCTTCGGCCCGGGTCAGGTCCTCGGCGGTGGCTGAAAGATCACCCACGGTGTACCCCTGGGAGCCCGCCGCTGAAAGAGAACGGCGGGTTGCGTCAGTGGAATTCTCGAGCTGCAGGCGGAGCTTTGCCAGCTCGCGTGAGGAAGGGTCGGTTGAGAAGGAGCGCATCCTGCTCGCGCCGCGATCGATGCGGCGGCGAAGCACCCCCGACCGGCGGACCCTGCGCACGATGAGCCATACGCCGGTAGCAGCGGCGAGGGCGAGCACGCCCAGGGTCACTGCACCGAAAAGGAACAGCTGGAGGATGCCCTCCAGCATGGTTTCGGCAAGTCCGTCGAAATCTGAGTCAGGCATGTCTTAAAGTGTGCCGTGGATTTGGGCCGGGCGCCATGCAGAGGCCGTGTCCGGGTAGCGGCACGCCTATTTGTCGCCGCGCCAGATGACCAACGCCTGGCTTCGCGGGCGCGGTCGCTGACCGCGCGCAAGGGTAACGACGTCGCCCGCCAGTCCTGCTGCGAAGATCCGGCTGGTCTCGGACTTTCGCTTCTGTGCAAGTTCCTCGGTCAGCTCGCGGACCCGATGCTGGAGTGCCAAAACCTGGTTCTCCAGTTCAAGGATGCGGCGGATGCCCTCCAGGGACACGCCCTCCTGGGACAGCCGCTGCACCTCCCGCAGGATGTTGACATCCCGCTGGGAGTACCGGCGGGCCCGGCCCGGCGCCCTGCTTGGCTTGACCAGGCCCAGCCGATCGTACTGACGCAGCGTCTGGGGATGCATGTCCGCCAGTTCAGCGGCAACCGAAATGACGTAGATGGGCATGTTGATGTCGACCGACAAAACGATCCTCCCCTCTGCTGCTCAGAGCCCGCCCCCTACAACCGTGCCTTCTCGGCAAGACCGCTGCGGGGATTAGCTTCCTGGGTTGCGTTTGCAAATGCCTCTACCGCGGCTGCGGCGTCCTTGTTCAGATTCTGGGGTACGACGACGTCAATGGTCACCAGCAGGTCACCCGTGCCCTTCGCCGTTCTCACTCCCCGGCCCTTCACCCGAAGCGTGCGCCCTGACGGCGTGCCAGCCGGGATCTTCACCTTCACGGTTTCTCCCGTGACGGTGGGCACTTCGATCTGTGCCCCCAGCGTTGCCTCCGGGAAGGTAACCGGTACGTGCACCCGGATGTTGTCGCCGTCGCGCTGGAAGAAGGGGTGCGGTTTCACGTTCACGGTGACCATCAGGTCACCGTTCCCGGCCGGGCCGCTCTGGCCCTTTCCACGGACACGAACCTTCTGCCCGTCCCGAATACCGGCGGGAATGCGAACGTCGATCACTTCACCTGAAGGTTCCCGCAGCCCGATGGTGGTGCCGCGTATGGACCCGGCAAAGGAGATGCTGGTACTCGCCGTGCGGTCCGCACCCTTTCGCGGAGGCGCCGAATAGCCGGGAAAGCCGCCTCCCGACGGATAGCCGCCACCACCGAAAAGGTCCGCGAACTCGGGCGGAAGGTCGCTGCCGCGGAAACCACCGCGGGTACGGCCGGCCGTCTGGCCAAAGAGATTGCCGAAGATGTCCTCGAATCCGGCGGCGCCGCCCGGGCCACCAGGCCCGCCGGCGGTGAAGCGGGCACCGCTGCCCATGGCCCGGATCGCGTCGTACTGCTGGCGTTCTTCCGGATCGGACAGCACTGAATATGCCTCGGAGATGTCTTTGAACTGTTTCTCCGCGGCAGCGTCATTGTGATTCTGGTCCGGATGGAACTTGCGCGCGAGTTTCCGATAGGCCTTCTTGATGTCGGCGTCGGATGCGTCCTTGGGCACGCCAAGGATCTTGTAGAAGTCCTTATCGACCCAATCCTGACTTGCCATCTGGCGTTTCCTTCTCTCTGAATCACGAAGTCCTTGCTACCGGCGGTGGCCGGAGGGACCTCCGAACGGCGGCAACGAAATCCCGAGACTCGCAGAGCTCGCTTCGGGATTAAAGCCCCCTTCCTCGAAGGACCCACCGGCCGCTTGCTATTCCGGTACTGCCACGATTACCTGAGCTGCGCGCAGCACTCTTTCGTCTTTTTTGTAGCCGGCGCGCAGGATCTGGCTGACGCTGTCGAACTGCACATCGGCGCTGGGCTGCTGGATGAGGGCCTCGTGGATGTTTGGGTCGAACTCCACACCGGTCTCGTCGATCCGGGTCAGGCCGTAGGTCTTCAGCGCGTTCTCCAGCTTGGTGGAGATTGCAGCGAATGGGCCTTCGGCAAGGTCGCCGTGGGCACGGGCAGCGTCGATGTCGTCCAGGACCGGCATCAGTGAGTTCAGGACTCCAATGACTGCCATGTCGCGGGCAACGTCCCGGTCACGCTCCACACGCTTCCGGTAGTTGACGTACTCAGCCTGGAGCCTCAACAGGTCGTTGCGCAGTTCGGCTTCCACATTGGTGGACGGAGCAGGAATGTTCTCCCCACCGCCCGCCTGGTTGAGGATGGCCTCTGCCTGGGCCAGGGCATCGGCGCCGTCGGCTCCGCTGTCCCCGGTTCCGGTGTCAGCGGAGCCGGCAGCCTGCTCCTGACCGGCACCCGCTGCGGGTGCCGAGTCAGGAACTCCGGCCTCAGCCGAGTCGCCTGTGCCCTGCTGCCCACGGACCTGCCCAGTTTCCGGGTCGATCTTCCGGTTATCCCGGAAGCTGACCGGCTCTGCGTGCTCTTCTTCGTTTCCGTGGTGCGGCATGGTTACTTCTTCTCGTCTTCGTCGACAACCTCTGCGTCAACGATGTCGTCGTCCTCAGCCTTGGAGCCGTTCGCGCTCGGCTCGCCGGCGGTGTCAGCGCCGGTTGCGCCTTCCTGCTGGGCCTGGGCGTAGATGGCCTCGCCAAGCTTGGTCTGGGAAGACTGCAGCTTCTCGAAGGCGGCCTTTACTTCGTCGTCGTTGTCCTGGGATTCCAGAGCCTTCTTGAGGGCGTCGACGTCGGCCTGGACCTCGGTCTTGACCTCTTCAGGCAGCTTGTCCGAGTTGTCTTCGATGAGCTTGCCCACGGAGTAGGCGAGTTGCTCGGCGGAGTTGCGGACGTCCGCTGCCTCACGGCGCTTCTTGTCCTCTGCTGCGTGCTCCTCGGCCTCGCGGACCATGCGGTCGATGTCTTCCTTGGACAGCGCGGTGCCGCCGGTGATGGTCATCGACTGCTCCTTGCCGGTGCCCTTGTCCTTCGCGGACACGTGCACGATGCCGTTGGCGTCAATGTCGAAGGTGACCTCAACCTGGGGAACGCCGCGCGGTGCCGGAGCAATACCGGTGAGCTCGAAGGTGCCCAGCGGCTTGTTGTCACGGGTGAACTCGCGCTCCCCCTGGAAGACCTGGATGGCAACGGAGGGCTGGTTGTCGTCAGCCGTGGTGAAGGTTTCGCTGCGCTTGGTGGGGATGGCCGTGTTGCGCTCGATGAGCTTGGTCATTACCCCGCCCTTGGTCTCGATGCCCAGCGACAGCGGGGTCACGTCGATCAGCAGGACGTCCTTGCGCTCGCCCTTCAGCACACCGGCCTGGAGGGCAGCGCCGACGGCGACAACCTCATCCGGGTTCACGCCCTTGTTGGGCTCCTTGCCGCCGGCCAGTTCCTTCACGAGGTCGGAGACAGCGGGCATACGGGTGGAGCCGCCGACGAGGACGATGTGGTCGATGTCCGAAACCTTGATGCCGGCCTCGGAGATGACGTCGTGGAACGGCTTCTTGGTGCGGTCCAGCAGGTCCTTGGTGAGGTCCTGGAACTTTGCACGGCTCAGGTGCTCATCCAGGTGGACCGGTCCCTCCGGAGTGACGGAGAGGTACTGAAGCGAGATGTTGGTGGACGACGCCGAGGACAATTCCTTCTTTGCCTGCTCAGCAGCTTCCTTCAGGCGCTGGAGGGCGATCTTGTCCTTGGACAGGTCTGCGCCCTTGGCCTTGGCCTGCGAGAGCAGGAAGTCCACGATGCGCTGGTCCCAGTCGTCGCCACCGAGGCGGTTGTCACCGGCCGTAGCGCGGACCTGGATGGTGGAAAAGTCATCCTCATCCTTGCCGACCTCGAGGAGCGAGACGTCGAAGGTACCGCCGCCGAGGTCGAACACCAGGATGAGCTCGTCTTCCTTGCCCTTGTCCAGGCCGTAGGCCAGTGCCGCAGCGGTGGGCTCGTTGACGATACGCAGGACGTTCAGGCCCGCGATCTCACCGGCTTCCTTGGTGGCCTGGCGCTCCGCGTCATTGAAGTACGCGGGAACGGTGATAACGGCGTCGGTGACCTTCTCGCCAAGGTAGCTCTCGGCGTCGGTCTTCAGCTTCTGGAGGATACGGGCAGAGATTTCCTGCGGCGTGTAGGTCTTGTCATCAACCTGCTTCTTCCAGTCGGTGCCCATGTGGCGCTTGACGGAAGCGATGGTGCGGTCGATGTTGTTGACGGCCTGGCGCTTGGCGATTTCGCCGACCAGAACTTCGCCGCCCTTGGAGAAGGCAACGATGGACGGAGTGGTGCGTGCACCCTCAGCGTTCGCGATAACGGTGGGCTCGCCACCTTCGAGCACGGAGACAACGGAGTTGGTGGTTCCGAGGTCAATGCCTACTGCACGTGACATGCGATTTCCTTTCGAACAGGCCGTGACCGGAAACCCTGTCGGGACCCGGCGCGCCCAGATTGAGCGTTCTGCACTCAACTCTACTCAGGAGGTTTTTGATGTCAAGTCGAAGTTGAGTCGGCCACGCTCAACTTCGTCTTGACTCCAAGACTAAGGCTGTCCCACCCAAACGCCCCGTTCACTGGGATTGTCTAGACACTCCCACTGAATCCTCTGCTTTGAAGGGACCGACCGCTGAATGCCGCACGTGATCATTCCCGCGCTCGCCACCGGCGCCACGCCCGCCGTCGAAGCGTGCGAGCTTCGATGGCCACCAGATCTTCGGGCCTATGTCGTAGGCGAGCGCAGGCACCAGCAGCGACCGGACGATCACGGTATCCAGCAGCACGCCGAACGCCACGATGAACGCGATCTGTGCCAGGAAGAGGATGGGAATCACGACCAGCGCAGCGAACGTTGCAGCGAGCACAATTCCCGCCGAGGTGATCACGCCGCCGGTCACGCCGAGACCGCGCAGGATGCCGCGCCGCGTTCCGATCCGCAGCGATTCCTCCCGCACCCGGGTCATCAGGAAGATGTTGTAGTCCACGCCGAGCGCCACCAGGAAGACGAACCCGAACAGCGGCACCGAAGCGTCCGCACCGTCAAAACCGAGCAGGTTGTTGAACACCAGCGCCGACACACCGAGCGCTGTCGCATAGGAGAGCACCACCGATCCGATCAGCAGAACCGGCGCCAGCACCGATCGCAGCAGGAGCATGAGGATCACCAGAATCACCACGAGCACGATCGGGATGATCTTGGCCAGGTCGGCCTGTGCCGTGACGTTGGTGTCCAGCGCAACCGCGGTCACCCCTCCCACGAGCACATCCGGGCTCACCTGATCGAGGTCGCTCCGCAGCTGCTGGACCACGGCCTCGGCCTCTGCCGAGTCGGCCTGGTAGTCCAGCGTGGCGCGCACCAGGACGTTCCCTTCGCGTACGACGACGGCGCCCGCCTGGTCCGCGGTGACGGTCGCCTCGGTGACGCCCTCCTGCGCTTCGAGGATCTCGAGCACTTCGTCCTCCTGGCCCTCCTGCGCGATGACAGTGAGCGGACTGCCTGAACCGGCATCGAAGTGGCGTGCGAGCACGTCCTGGCCGTCAACGGCGTTGGACGGCGTAAGGATCAGGGAGGACTGCGGCACCCCGTTGGCCTGCAGTTGCAGCAGGCCGAGCGATCCTGCTGCGAGCACCAGGAGCGAGACTATCCACACGGGTCGTGAAGCGCGCGAGATGAGTCGGCCGACGCGCTTCCAGACTCCCCGCAACCCCTCAAGTCCGGTGGCCGCCCCGGCCGAAGCGCCGATGGGGTGCGTGCCTGCCTTCGGTCGGAGCGGCCAGAACGCGCTCCGGCCGAACAGCAGCAGCAGTGCCGGCAGGAGGGTCAGCGCGGCGAGCAACGAGAAGACAATGCCGATCGCGGCAATCGGGCCCAGGCTTCGGTTCGAGTTGAGGTCGGAGAAGAGCAGGCACAGCAGGGCGAGGATGACGGTTGCACCAGAGGCGACAATCGGCTCCACGGACGCCCGGTAGGCGACCTTCATGGCGTCCCACTTCGAACTGTATTCGGTGAGCGCTTCCCGGAAACGCGCAACCAGCAGCAGCGCGTAGTCGGTCGCCGCACCGATCACCAGGATGGACAGAATGCCCTGGCTCTGACCGCTAAGGTCTATCCACCCCCAGAGCGCGAAGGCGTAGACGAGCAGGATGGAGGTTGCGAGTGCAAAGACGGACGTGAAGAGCACCAGGAAGGGCAACAGCAGCGCGCGGTAAACGGCGAGCAGGATCACGAAGACGGCGGCGAGCGCTACCGCGAGGAGGATGCCGTCAATACCGCCGAAGGCGCTGACCAGGTCCGCCGTGAATCCAGCAGGCCCGGTCACGAAACCTTCCGTCCCGTCGGGGAGTTCCCGCTCAAGTACCTCGCGAAGCGAGGTGATCGTCTCCCCCAGTTCGACGTCGTCGGACACGGAGGCGATGTACTGCACGGCCAGCCCATCCTCCGACGGGATGGGGCCGACGACGGCGGGCTGGCCTTCAGCGGCCGGTTCCAGCCCTTCCACGTCCGCCAAAACTTCTGTCAGCTCCTGGTATTGGCCCAGCTCACCCGGCGCAATCTCCTCCTCCGACTCGACGACAATCACCGCAGGCACCGCCGTCGAGTCCGTGAAGGCTTCCTGCAGCTGCCCTGCCTCGGTGGACTCTGCGCTTGCGGGGAGGAAGGATGCCTGGTCATTGCTGGAGACCTCCTCGAGTTTCCCGAACGTCGGCCCACCGAAGCCCGCGCCGATGAACCACAACAGCACGATGAAAGCGGGAAGAACCGCCCTCATCCACTTCTTCGCCAACATTGCAATCCTTCCGTAGTTATCTCCATGAAGAACTATATCGATGATGGAGATAGTTGACTAGTATTTAATTCGGAGGGGAAGAGGTGAATGATGGCTCCTACAGCACCCCGTGAACTCCTGGCCCTGCTTCAGCAGTTCACGGTTGAAACCGATCGGTACGTCGATACCGTCAGCGTTCGCGATGCCCTGCACCGTACGGACCTGAATGCGCTCGGCATCATGATGGGGGCCGCCCGCTCCGGGGCCACGGTGACTCCCGGCATGCTCCGGCAGGCGCTGAACCTCAGCTCGCCCGCAACCACCGCACTGATTGACCGGCTGGACTCTGCCGGCCACGTTCGCCGCTCGCGCAGCTCCGTGGACCGGCGGCAGGTGCACCTCGAGATGACCGAAAAAGCCCTCGATACCGGGTCCCGCCTGTTCGGTCCACTGGCCCGCCAGGTGGAGCAGTCGCTCAGTGAGTTTTCCCCCGACGAGCTTGAACTGCTTGCCCGGATGATGCAGAAGGTCACCGATGCAACCGTGCAGGCGCGCCAGCAGGCACTGGAGGACGGCCGGGAGTAACGTGTGACCATGAGGAACGAGGTCTATTCCCACGGTCATCACCCCAGCGTGACCAGCGCGCACGCCACCCGCCGTGCAGCAGATTCGGCTGCCTACCTCCTTGAACATTTGAAGTCCGGGATGGACCTGCTCGACGTCGGATGCGGGCCGGGCAGCATCACCGCAGACTTCGCGGAACTGCTGGACCCAGGCCAGGTCATCGGCATGGACCGCTCGCCTGATGTGGTGGCCCTCGCCCAGCAGACCTACGCGGACGTGGAGAACCTCTCCTTCCGCACCGGCAACGTCTATGACCTCGACCTCGAGGATGAGTCGGTGGACGTAGTTCATGCGCACCAGGTGCTGCAGCACCTCACCGATCCCGTTGCCGCCCTCCGCGAGATGCGCCGCGTGACCCGCCCCGGCGGGATCATCGCAGTCCGGGACGGTGACTTCCACGCCATGACCTGGTACCCGCCGACGCCGGAACTGGATGAATGGATGGAGACCTACCAGCAGTTGGCGCGGAGCAACCATGCCGAGCCCGACGCCGGCCGTCACCTGCTTGCGTGGGCACACGAAGCGGGCCTGACCGACATTGAACCCTCGTCGTCGAACTGGCTGTATGCCACGGAGGACCGGCGGCGCTGGCACGCGGAGGCCTGGGCTGAGCGGGTGCTGACGTCCGCCTTCGCTGAGCAGACGCTCGAGCGCGGGTTGGCGGATCAGGCCGCGTTGGAGCGCATGGCGGCAGGCTGGCGGCGCTGGGGCGAGTCCCCGGACGGATGGTTCCTGATCCCGTCGGGCGAACTCATCATTCACGTCTAGCCTGCGCCCGATTCTGCAAAGATCGGTCAATTCGGCAAGCCCCCTGCGTCTGCCCGAACTGAGAATCTACGATTGAGTCATGTACCGGATTGTCACTGTCTGCACCGGCAATATCTGCCGCTCCCCGATGGCCGAGATCATGCTGACCCGCGCTTTCGAGGAGGCCGGACTTGGCAACGAGGTCCAGGTGGACTCCGCCGGAACCACCGGCTGGGAGATCGGCAACCCGATCGATGAGCGGGCAGCAGCCAAGCTCACCGAGCTCGGGCTCGAGAGTGAGACTCACCGGGCCCGGCGCTTCGAGCCCGCCTGGTATGCCGAACGGGACCTCATCCTTGCCCTGGACGTGGACCATTATGAGGACCTGCGCATTGAAGCTCCGGACGCCGACAGCCGGGGAAGGGTGCGCATGCTGCGGGAGTTCGACCCGGCCACCACAGGCACCCCTGTCTCCGAGCTGGGAATCTATGATCCCTGGTACGGCGACAGCGCCGACTTCGAAGCCACCTGGCAGATGATTCACAACGCAGTTCCCGGCATTGTCCAGTACGTGCAGGAGGAACTCGCCCGCGGCCATGCTTCCGCGGACGGGTAGTCCAAGCCCGGCGAGGCGGAGCGAGCAGAGCTAACCGCCCAGGCCCACCATCCCCTGCAAGAGTGTCAGGTACTGCTCAAACAGCTGTTCGGGATCGCCGAACGTGTTCTGGCCGTACTGCCCGAACACCTCGAAACTGATGGCGCCGAACAGCGACGCCCAGACCAGTGTTCCGCGCACGACCAGATCGTCGTCGGTCTCCAGGTGCATCTCGTTCCGGATCCGCTCGAGGTCCGCGGCCAGGGGCGTATCGGCAGCAACGCCGTTTGACGCAGCGGGTAAGGGGCGGCTGATGGCCCCGGCGCGGTAGGCGTCGTCGTAGATCCTCACCAGCGCGCGGATCACGCGCGTTCCCGGTTCCGTTGTCTGCTCCGCCGGCGCCCGGTAGCCCGGCACCGGACTGCCGAAGATCAGCGCATAGCGAGCCGGCTCACGCACCGCCCAGCCTCGCGCGGCTCGTGCCAGCGCCCGAAACCGCCCGGCGTAATTCTCCTCTGGTACGGATTCGACGGCGCGGTTCACCTCATCCCCCAGTTCGGAGTACGCATCCACCACCAGGAGCGTCAGCAGGTCATCCCGGCTCTTTACGTACCGGTACACAGCCGAGGACACCAGCCCGAGATCCCTTGCAATAGCCCGCAAGGACAGCGCCGCCGCGCCGTGTGCGGCCAGGTGCTCACGCCCCAGCCGGGTGATGTCGTCGATGGTCTGGGCGCGGGCACGCTGGCGCGGTGTGCGCACGCTATCAGTCATGAAGATCATCCTCGAGCAGTTCGAGAGCAGCGTCAACTTCAGAGAGCACTGCTCTTGACAACCATGCTCGCCGGGCGCAATCCTTTTGCGAGAGCAGTGCTCTTTAAACGACCTATCAAGGAGCGGAAGATGGAAGAGTTTTACGTTGTAACGGGCGCAGGGCCGGTCGGTTGGACCGTGGCGGAGCAGTTGGCGCTGGCAGGCAATCAGGTTCGCGTTCTCACCCGGTCCGGCAGCGGACCGGATCTCCCCAACATCGAGCGGATCCGCGCGGATGCTTCGGATACTGAGCAGATGACCCGCCTCATCTCGCGATCCTCCGCCGTCTTCCACTGCATCCACGGTTCGTCCTACACCCACAAGGCATGGCAATCCGAGCTTCCCCGCGCGGAGAAGGTGGTGCTGGAGGCAGCTGGCCAGACGGACGCCGTCGTCGTTTTCCCGGAGAGCCTCTACTCCTACAGCCGGCCGGACCAGGCGATGACGGAGAATTCACCCCGCGCTGCTGCGGGCGGCAAGCGCGGCGTGCGCACGGAACTTCTTGCACAGCGCCGGGACTCGGACACTCCTACGCTGAGCGTGGTGGCGGCGATGATTACAGCTGCGGGACGGACCGACGTCTGGAACTCGGTCCTCCACGCCCCGACGGCCGCCGCACCTACGTTCCGCACACTGGTTAAGGAGCTGTCGCGGGCAGCGGGAGTGCAGGACGTGCCGGTGCGACCGATCCCCGGTTGGCTGGTCCGGACGCTCGGCGCAGTACCGGGGGACATGCGAGAACTGGCCGAAATGCTCTACCAGTTCGAGCAGCCTTTCGTCATGGATTCTTCAACCAGTGAGGACCTCCTTGGCCTGCGCCCCACTCCCCTTGCCGAAGGAGCGGCGGCAACGGCGGCTTGGTGGCGGGAAGGAGAGCCGAAGAAGCCCGTGCCCGCCACTAAGATTGTTCAGTGACCCTTTCGCTTTGGTTGGCGCTGGTCGGCGCCCAGGCCCTGATCAGCTTCACTCCCGGAGCGGGCGCCGTTAACACCATGAGCAATTCGCTCACCGTGGGCTTCCGCCGTTCGCTGTGGGGCATTCTCGGGCAGCAGGCGGCACTCCTGGTCCACATCGCGGTGGTGGCCGCGGGAGTTGGACTGCTGGTAGCCGGTTCGCCGCTGGCTTTCAACGCCATCCGCTACCTGGGAGCCGCCTATCTGGTCTACCTCGGCATCCGGAAGTTCCTTGAGCGACCGGTCCCCGCGGAGGAAGCCGCAGCGCTTCAGGCCGAGGGCGCCGCGTCCATGTTCCGCCGGGGCCTGTGGGTAAACCTGCTCAATCCCAAGGCGATCGTCTTCTTCCTCGCGTTCATCCCGCAGTTCATCCGTCCCGAGCAGGAATTGCTGGGACAGTACGGAGTGCTGGCGGGCACCGTCGTCGTCATCGATGTGCTGGTGATGTGGCTGTTCTTCGCCGCTGCCGCCCGCTCCTTCAGCCGCTTCACCAGCGGCCCGCGCGGGCAGCGCATCCTCAACCGTGTGTTCGGGTCCCTCTTCGTGGCGGTCGGCGCGCTGCTCGCGTTCGCCTGATCCGCCGCCGAAAGCTGCCCATGGCCTCCAAGTCCGCCCACGCCGTCGTTCCGCTCATCATTGCCGTGGACGGCCGCTCCGGCGCGGGCAAGACCACGCTCGCCGTGGAACTGGCCGCACTCCTGCGCCAGCACCACACCGTGAGCCTGTTCCACCTCGAGGACATTTACCCGGGGTGGGACGGGCTTGCCGGCGGCATGGAGCGCTACGTGCGGTCCGTGCTGACGCCGCTCGCCGCCGGCTCTCCCGCCGCCTGGACTGCGTGGGACTGGACAGCCGACGACGACGGCGAAACCCGGACCACGCTGCCCGCGGACATTGTGGTGGTGGAGGGGGTCGGTGCGGCCTGCGCAGCGGCGCGCGAACTGGTGGACGTCGTCGTCTGGATCGAGGCCGACGAGAACCTGCGGCGCACGAGCGCGCTGGAACGCGACGGTGACACCTACGCTCCGTTCTGGCAGCGGTGGTCGGACCAGGAGGAGCGGTGGCTGGCGTCGGACAACCCCGCCGAGGACGCCGACCTCCTGGTGCAGGGGCATCGCGGAAGTTCCGTGCCGGAGCAACTGCGGCTTGCGCTGACCGGGCTTCCCCAATGCGAGTCACTGATGTCGATGGAGCGTGCCGCCCGCCGCGGCCTGACCCTGCAGGTCGAGACCCTGGAGCGCTACCCGGACGCGGCCGGTGTCTTCCAGGGTCTCTACGGGGGGTCCGCCTCCGCGGCATGGCTGGACAGTTCCGCCGCCGAGGATCCGCAGGGACGCAGCCGGTTCTCCATCCTGGCCGACGACGGCGGCCGGTTCGGCCAGCTCGCACAGCACACCGCGGGTATCACCGAGGTCCAGGCAGGCGCGGTCACCGCACGGATCGCCGGTCCCTTCTTCCGCTGGCTCGACGGTGTGTGGGGCAGGCGCGCGGTGCGCCGGCCGGCGTCCTACCCTGGCCCTTTCGCCCTCGGCTGGCTGGGATACCTGGGCTACGAGCTCAAGCGCGAGACCGGCGGGCGGACTGAAGCAGCCGGCAGTATCCCGGACGCCTCGCTCCTGTTTGCGGGCCGCGCCGTCGTACTCGACCGCGTTGAAGGGCGAACCCACCTCCTGACCCTGCGCGACGGGTCGAGCGACAACGACGCCGATGAGTGGCTGGAGCGGGCACGCGCCGTCGTGCTTTCACCCGCGGCCTCCCCCCGTCCGGCCAGGCCGCTTCCCGCGCCGCGCTTCGCCGTGCGCGATTCGCGGGAGGAGTACCTGGACAAGATCCGGGATGCCAAGGCGGAGATCACGGACGGCAACTCGTACGAGGTGTGCCTGACGACGGCTCTGACAGCGCGGCATGAGCAGCTGGACCCGTTCGCAGTCCACCTCATCCTTCGCGGTGCCAACCCGGCGCCCTTCGCCTCCTACTTCGCGTTCCCCGGGCTTGCCCTTGCCAGCACCTCGCCCGAACGGTTCCTGCAGCTCGACGCCGACGGCGGCATGCGGGCCGAACCGATCAAGGGCACCAGGCGCCGCTCGCCGGATCCGGACGAGGATGCTGCGCTCAAGGCGGATCTGGCCGGCAGCACCAAGGACCGAGCCGAAAACATCATGATCGTGGACCTGCTCCGCAACGACCTGTCACACCTTGCACTGCCGGGATCCGTGACGGTCAGCCGGCTCTGCGACATCGAAACCTACGCCACCGTGCACCAGATGGTCAGCACCATCGACGCCCGGCTGCGGCCCGGATCATCCCGCGCAGAGGCGGTTGCCGCTGCCTTCCCCGCCGGTTCCATGACCGGCGCCCCGAAAATCAGCACTATGGCCATCCTGGACCGGCTGGAGGGCGCGCCCCGCGGCATCTATTCGGGCGCGGCCGGCTACTTCTCCCTCGACGGGGCGGCGGACCTCGCCGTCGTCATCCGCTCGCTGGTGATGGAAGCCGACGACGGCGGGACCCGCCTTACGCTCGGCGTCGGAGGAGCCATCACGGCCGATTCCGACCCGGCAGACGAGTGGGAGGAAGTGCGCACCAAGGCGTTCGGCGTACTCTCCGCGCTGGGCACCAGTTTCCCGGACGAAGAGTAGGCCTGCCATTGCCCAGCTTGCTATTGGCTCCCCGGGGGCCGTGTGGAAGCATGATGGATGTCCATCGACCCAACGGAGGGAACAGCCATGACCAGCTCACCCGAGGAGAACACTCCGAATCTGGATGACGTTCAGGAACCGGACAACGAGTTCCTCCCGAACCGGATCTACCAGGGTCATGCCGGCGAGCCCGAGCGCCTCGACGATGACGCATTGGCCGCAGCAACCGAGCAGGAGCGCGTCGACGCCGGCCTGATCGACTACGCTCCCGACCAGGTTCCGGACGCAACAGACCCGCTTCCCGAGGGCAGCTCCGAGGAAGCCGACCGCGCCCAGCGCGGGCTGACGGAGGACCAGCCGGGAACCTGACACCGGGTGCGGGGCTACGCTTGAGCGCATGACCGCACTGGTATTCCTTGATCCCGCCCACCCAGAGGGCCGCGTAGCCGACCCCTCCCAGCCGCAGCTCAAGGTCACCAGCTCGGGCATCACGCGCGGTGACGGCATCTTCGAGACCATGCTCGCGGTGAAGGGGGCCCCCCGGAAGCTGCAGGCGCACCTGTCCCGGCTCGCGACGTCGGCCGAGGCCCTGGAACTGAAGGTGCCGCCGTCGGACGAGTGGGAGCGTGCCATTTCCACCGCGCTGCGGGAAGCGGACGACGACGGCGACCTGGTGGTCAAGCTCGTCGCAGTCCGCGACGGGGATGCCGGCAGCTCTGCCATCGCATGGGTCCTGGTGACGCCGCTGCCGCAGGGACTGCGGGGCCAGCGGCTGTCCGTCCTGCTCCTGGACCGGGGCTACGACAGCACCGTCGCCCAGCGGGCACCCTGGCTGCTCATGGGCGCAAAGACCCTCTCCTACGCAGTCAACATGGCGGCCCTCCGCCATGCCCGGTCACAGGGCGCCGATGATGTCATCTTCACCTCCTCGGACGGGAAGGTCCTCGAGGGCCCTACGTCCACTGTGCTCATCGCGCGCGTGATCAACGGCGTCAAGCACCTCATCACCCCACAACTGGAAACAGGCATCCTGCCGGGCACTTCACAGGGCGCGCTGTTCGAGGCAGCGCGTGATGCCGGGTGGGAACTGGGGTACGGTCCGCTGGTCCCCGAGGACCTGTTCAACGCCGACGGCGCGTGGCTCATCTCAAGCGTCCGGCTGCTCGCAGAAATCGGATCGATTGACGGGAAGCCGCTGACCATTTCGCCCGAGTTGTCCGCCGAACTGGGCGAGCTGGTGGAGTCCGTGTCCTGAGCTGCGCGTCATCGCCGGGTGCGCCGTCGTTACAGAAGGTTACGGCTCCGCGTGGCAGGCGGACGCAGCCGATGCTACGTTCAATCCGGAGTAACGAGCGCCAGCGCCAAGCCCTGACTTGCTGGCCGGCAACCCTCTTTTCACGGCGGGGTGCCTCAGGTGAATACTCGGCACACCGATCAATTGATCAGCACCGTGCACAGCGTGAGGAGAACCAGTGTCACAGCATTCAGCCATCCCTGCCCACCAGCCCGCTGAGGGCTACGCCGGAAACATCACGCCACGCGACGCCGTGGAACGGGTCAGCAAGGGCGCCGTACTGGTTGACGTGCGCACCGTTGAGGAGTGGCGCTCCGTCGGAGTGCCCGACCTTACCGACGCTGGCACTGCTCCCCTGTTCCTCGAGTGGAACCGCTCGGACGGAACCCGCAATACGTCCTTCCTCAACCAGCTCAACGCGTTGAAGGGACGCGAGCTGCTGTTCCTGTGCCGCTCGGGCGTCCGTTCTGTTGCGGCGGCGCAGAGTGCGGCTGCTGCCGGCCACACCGCCTACAACGTGCTGCACGGCTTCGAGGCCGACGGCGGGTGGCGCGCCAGCGGACTGGCCACCACCACGCACAGCGGACAGGCGGCTCCCGTGCCCGGCACGGACAGGACCGATGCAGGTGAGTGAGTCCACGCCGTCGTCGTTTGCGCCTGCCGGCAGCCGCGAACCGGTCGCCGGAAACGGCGGCTACCCCCGAATCCAGGGGCACGACGACGCCGGCTGGGGCGCCGACACGCTCGCCGTGCGCGGCGGGTTGGCGCGATCGAACTTCGAGGAGACCTCGGAGGCTTTGTTCCTCAACTCCGGTTTCGTGTACTCGTCAGCCGCGGCAGCCGAAGCGGCGTTCACCGGCGACGTGGACCGGTTTGTCTACTCCCGGTACGGCAACCCCACGGTCGCCATGTTTCAGGAGCGGCTCCGCCTGCTCGAGGGAGCCGAGGCGTGCTTCGCGACCGCGAGTGGAATGTCGGCGGTATTCACTGCGCTGGGCGCACTGCTTGCCGCCGGCGACCGGGTGGTCGCATCCCGCAGCCTGTTCGGCTCGTGCTTCGTCATCCTGAACGAAATCCTGCCCCGCTGGGGCGTCGAAACGGTGTTCGTGGACGGATGGGACCTTGCGCAGTGGGAGGAAGCCCTCCGGGTTCCCGCGACGGCCGTGTTCTTCGAATCCCCATCCAACCCGATGCAGGAGATCGTGGATATCCGCGCCGTGGTCAAGCTGGCCCACGCGGCCGGAGCACAGGTGGTAGTGGACAATGTCTTCGCTACCCCGCTGCTGCAGCGGTGCACCGAACTGGGTGCCGACGTCGTCGTCTATTCCGGAACCAAACACATGGACGGGCAGGGCCGTGTCCTTGGCGGCGCGATCCTGGGCCGCAAGGAATTCATCGAGGGTCCGGTGAAGACGCTGATGCGGCACACCGGCCCGGCGCTGTCCTCCTTCAACGCCTGGACGCTGCTGAAGGGACTCGAAACCCTGTCGCTGCGCGTCAACCACGCCTCAGCCTCGGCACTGACGCTGGCGCGCTGGCTCGAAGCGCAGCCCGGCGTGAACTGGGTGCGGTACCCCCTGCTCGAATCCCATCCGCAGTTTGATCTGGCGTCCGCGCAGATGTCCGCCGGCGGCACGGTAGTCACGTTCGAACTGGATGCTCCCGAAGGCGGGGCAAAGGACCGTGCGTTCCGGCTGCTCGACTCGCTGGCCATTATCGACATCTCCAACAACCTCGGCGACTCGAAGACTCTGATCACACACCCCGCCACCACCACGCACCGGGCAATGGGTCCGGAAGGCCGCGCGGCCATCGGGTTGTCCGACGGAGTGGTCCGGTTGTCAGTGGGACTCGAAGACGTCCAGGATCTCCAGACCGACCTCGGCAAGGCGCTCGCGGCGTCCTGATCTGCCCTTCCCACGGCCCCTGAAACGGCCGCCCGATTACCGGCTTCATGACGACCGTTTGTCCAAGGTTTTCCCAAGAGCGCAGGCGCACTCTTGGCACCGAGACACACATCGAGTTATAGATCTCGGCAGTCTGGAAACAGCCCGATGCGCGTCCCCCACCCAAAACTGCACCACTTGGAAGGGCGACTCGCCATGTCGATCACCAGACGTCAGCTTCTCTCCATGGGCGGATTCGGCGCGCTTGCCGCAGCCACCCTCACAGTTCCGGTCTCCACCATCAGCGCACAGGACGTGCCGGTCCTGGACGGTTCCAAACTCAAGCCCTACACCCAGGGCTTCAAGCGGCCGCCGTTCCTCGCGCCGTACAAGACCGATGTGAGCCCTGTGAATGGGCAACCGCGGAACTTTTACACGGTGACCCAGCAGTCCTCCACGGCCGAGATCGTTCCGGGGATGAAGACCCGCATCCTGGGCTACAACGGGATCTTCCCCGGCCCCACGATCAGCCTGGATAAGGGCACCGAGGCGGTGGTGACCATGCGTAATCAGCTGCCGGGAAAGCATCCAGACTTCGGGACCCCGTTGGCGACGTCAACGCATTTGCATGGTTCGGCGTCGTTGCCCCAGTACGACGGTTACGCATCGGACGTCACACTGCCCGGGTTCAAGAAGGACTACATCTACCCGAACATCCAGCCGGCCCGCACCCTCTGGTACCACGACCACGGCGTGCACTACACGGCGCAGAACGCCTACTCCGGGCTGGTGGCGATGTATCAGATTCACGACGCCGTGGAGAAGGCGCTCCTGCCGCAGGGCGAGTTTGATGTCCCGCTGATGGTCAGCGACATCCAGTTACGGGCCGACGGCAACGCCAACTACGACGACCACAGCCACAGCGGCCTGTGGGGCGACATCAACCTGGTCAACGGCGTGCCGTGGCCGGTGATGAAGGTCAAGCGGCGCATCTACCGGTTCCGTGTGCTGGTGTGCAGCATCTCCCGGTCCTACCGCCTCAAGCTCAGCACCGGTGACCCGATGACCATCGTTGCCACCGACGGCGGACTGATGCCCAAAGCGGTACCGGTAACCTCCTACCGGCACGCGAACGCGGAGCGTTACGAGATCCTGATCGACTTCTCCAAGTACCGGGCGGGGCAGCGGGTTGAGCTGCAGAACCTGTCGAACAAGAACAACATCGACTACGCCCACACCGGGCGCGTCATGGCTTTTGACGTGATCGATGAGGCGTTCGACCGCAACGATCCGACGGCGCTCACGATGCCAACCGTCCTCGCCGACAGCGTGCCGATGCAGTTGACTCCCAGCCAATCCAAAGCCACCAGGCGCATGCGGGTGGAACGCTCGAATGGTGAATGGAAGATCAACGATCGGAGCTGGGCGGACGTCATCGCCAGCAACTTCCAGCAGGTCTTCGCTAACCCCGGCCTGAACGATGTCGAGATCTGGGAGATTGAGAACAAGTCGGGCGGCTGGTTCCACCCCCTGCACATCCACCTGGTTGACTTCCGCATCCTCAGCCGAAACGGCCGGGCACCCTTCGCCTACGAGCAGGGCCCCAAGGACGTCATATACGTCGGAGAGAACGAGACCGTCCGTGCGATCATGAAGTTCGAACACCACAAGGGCCGCTACATGGTCCACTGCCACAACCTCCCGCACGAGGACCACGACATGATGGTCCA
Organism: Arthrobacter sp. JZ12; assembly: GCF_035189165.1. NCBI lineage: Bacteria > Bacillati > Actinomycetota > Actinomycetes > Micrococcales > Micrococcaceae > Arthrobacter > Arthrobacter sp. JZ12. Next base: position 2,793,011 of record NZ_CP045246.1, read on the forward strand.
GTTCCGGGTGGGGCTCAAGGCCGGCGAAGCAGACCCCAACGACCCGATCAACGCCGCCCGTCCGGTTTGGGACACCCCGGCTCCGCAGTAGGTTTCGTCTCGCGTTCATCCGGCAGGACACACCCCTTTCGGCGCGCTATAAGGGGTGTGTCCTGCCGACTCAACGTTGAAGCTGGGATATCCCTGTGAGTTACCCGCGCCATTGAACCTTTCGCTGGTGTCTCTCCGTCTTCTCAGCAGAGGGGCCGAGCGGCCACTTCCATCCCCCGGGCGTCCAGGGGGTGATCACGGGAGGTAACACAATATGAGTAAAGCAATGCGCGTTCTATTCGCTGTCGTCGCCGCCTGTCTCCTGGCGCTGACCGGCTGTGGCGGTTCAGATACCCAGTCCGAGGACATCCCGGCAGGCCAGGAAACCGCGGCAGAAGCACCGCCCACGACTGGGGAAGCAACTGAAGGAGAGACTGGGGAAGCGACCGAGGGAACGACCGAGGAACCATCCGACGAGCCGACGGACGGTGAGACTGAGGCGGCCGGGAGCGGCGGCAAGGTCGGAACTCCGCTCGGTGTTGCCGAGACCGACCTCGGCGAAGTAGTAGTTGACGCTGAAGGCATGGTTCTCTATTACTTCACCCAGGACGAAGCCAACTCCGGCGTCAGCGCCTGCGAGGGCGGGTGCCTCGAAGCCTGGCCACCGGTCTTGACCGAGACCGAAGAGGTAGAGGCTGAAGGCGTCACCGGGGAGCTCGGAACAATTGAAACCCCCGACGGCCAACTTCAGGTCACCATCAACGGCATGCCCATCTACTACTACGCAGAAGATGAGGCACCGGGTGACACCAACGGCCAGGGTGTCAATGACGTCTGGTACGTCATCGGGCCGGACGGGACCATGATCCAGTAAGGCCTACCGATTCAGTAGGGCCTACCGATTCAGTAGCGCCTACCGATCCAGTAGGGCCGACAGATCCAGTAGCGATTGCCTCGGGCAGCCGGGCGGGGAACCGCCTAGCTGCCCGAGACTACATCCCGGGCGAGCAAGGCAGCCTTCAGCGAGCGCAGCGCATAGTGCAGGCGGGATTTGACCGTCCCTTCCGGGATGCCGAGGGCCCGGGAAATCTCCGCCGTCGTCTCGCCCTGGAAGTAGAAGTGCTGTAGCACGTCGCGGTGCTCCTGGGACAGGTCGTTGAGCGCATCGGAAACCAGCCAGGACGTCAGCAGTTGCTCCAGCTCGTCGGTAGAGGGAGTTTCGGGCAGCTCATCCATATCGAACTCATGGCGATGAAATGCGCTGCGAAACGAGTCCACGAGGGCATTCTTGGCAACTACGAACAGCCAGGCGCGGATCTCCAGATCACTGCGGACACGGATGTCCGGGTGTTCCCAGGCCCGCATCAGGGTCAATTGGACAACCTCGTCGACAAGGAAAGCATCCGAGGTAAGCCGGCGGACAAAACGCTGCAGGGCACGCAGATGCTTCTCGCTGATACTGCTGAGCCAGTCAGCCTGTCCGTCGCCCATCCTCGTCCCCCGCATTCGGCATCGCCAGAGACTATTGACGCGCCACGGGGTTGGAAAAAGGCTGTCCCCAGGCGCCATGTCTTCCCATGATGCACCTCCCTGGAGGAATTGGAAGGTCAAGAGTCCACAACGGTAGGGGCTGGAAATCCAGATCGGAACAGCGACGGCTAGCCCAACACGAAGTTCCAGGTTCCCGCCAGCACGGCCAGGGTCACGGCGAGCGCGGCGATCACCACTCCTCCCAGCGCAACGCCGATGTCAACGCGACTGAACGTGCTTTCCCGCGCCCAGGTCCGCTTGCCGGCCCCGAAACCGCGGGCCTCCATAGCGACCGCCAGGCGGGTGGCCCTGCGGATCGCCTGCACCATCAGCCCGAATGCCTGGCCGAGGAAGTTTCCGAGACGGGCTGCGGGATTACCTTCATGGCCAACGCCGCGGGCATGCCGTGCGAGTCCGAGGGTTCGCCATTCCTCGAAGAGCAGACCCACCAGCCGCATCCCCGCAAGGGCTCCCAACACAAACCGGTGAGGCGCGCGCAGCCGTTGCGCCAGCGCGTCCGCAAGGTCGGTGGGGTCGGTACTCGAAAGGAGAAACAGTCCGGGGAGCGCAATCGCCAGGGCGCGCAGCCCAATGGCAAGACCGGCGTTCACCGAATCCTCCGTGAAGAGAACCGGACCTGCCTCAAGCACCACGCGACCGGTCTTCTCTGCAAGCAGTGCCGTTCCATACGCACCGACCACCGCTGCAAGGACAAACGGCCAAGTCCGCACTAGCAGGCGCCGCACGCTGATGCCCAGCAGTGGCAGGAGCAGCAGCTCACAGACCAGCACGACGCCGGCGCTCACCCAGTCCACGCTGAGCATGACCACGATGGTGACCAGCGTCGCGGCGAACAGCTTGGAGAGCGGGTTGGCCCGTGGCAGCAGCCGCCCGGTGATTTCCGGATTCAGCACATCGACGCTCATGCCGCCGCTCCCACTCGGGCACCCGTGCCGTTGACGGCCAGGATCCTGCTTCCAAGAGCGGAGGTGAAGTCGCGATCATGTGTCACGGAAACCACGCAAGTGCCCGAGCTGATAAGTTCGGCGAGCAACCCGACCAGTTCCGCCCAGGTGTTGGCGTCCTGACCGAACGTGGGCTCGTCCAGAATCAGGAGGTCGGGTTGGGTCGCGAGCATCGTGGCAACGGACAGCCGCCGTTTCTCGCCTCCGGAGAGTGTGAAGGGGTTCGCTTTCAGCAGCCCGGTCAGTCGCAGCCGCTCCACGAGGGGGTCCACGCGCCGTCGTACCTCTTCCTCAGGCAGGCGGGCCACCCGGCGGGGGCCGAACTCAAGCTCCTCGACCACCGACGGCGTGAGGAATTGGTGCTCCGGCTCCTGGAAGACAGTGCCAATCCGGTCCACCAGATCGGCCGACTTCCACCGGTGCGGCCTGTTTCCGGCGCCGCGCGCCAGCGGCTCGAGCGCGCTCAGCTCGCCGCCGCGGGGCTGCAGCAGTCCTGCCAGGGTAAGTGCGAGCGTGGACTTCCCCGCTCCGTTGGGACCGAGCACGCTGAGGGACTCACCCCGGCGCAGGGTGAGGTCGACGCCGTCGAGCACTGCTGCCCCTCGCCGTCTACGCGCCACGGACAGGCCCGACGCCTGCAACAGGTCCTCGCTGTCGCCGGCGAGCCCGGACTGCGCGGCCGGGCCTGCCGTGGAGAGCGGGGAGTGCCCCGGGACCCAGACACCCGCCTCAATGAGGCGGGCCCGCGTTGCTTCCTGGTGCAGTACCACGCCCGGCTTTCCGTCGGCGAGGATGCCGCCGTCGGAATCAAGGACCACCACGCGGTCCACAACACCCGCCCACACGTCGACGCGGTGCTCCACCACCACCAGGGTGGCGGAAGTGCGGTCCAGCACGCGCACGACGGCGTCCCTCACCTCGAGGACGCCGGCCGGGTCGAGGTTCGCGGTTGGTTCGTCGAGGAGCAGCAAACCCGGCTGCATGGCCAGCACGGCTGCCAGCGCCAGCCGCTGCTTCTGCCCCCCGGAGAGGGCCGTGGTCGGATGGTTGAGGGGCACTTCGAGGCCGACGTCGCCAAGCGCCCGGTGGACCCGCGGCCAGATCTCATCCCGCGGCACCGCCAGGTTCTCGGCGCCGAACGCGACCTCGTCCCCCACGCGGGCCAGAACCAGCTGGGTGTCGGGATCCTGCAGGACAAGCCCGGAACGGCCGCGCGCGGCTGCCGGCCGCGCGCCGTCGACAGCCAGTTCGCCGGCCTGCTCACCCTCTTCCTGCTCGCCCAAGACGCCCGCCAGGCCATGCAGCAGTGTGGACTTGCCGGCACCGGAGGCACCCAGCAGCAGTACGCGCTCGCCCTCACCAATGGACAGGTCGACGTCGCGGACCGCCCAGCGCGAGCGCCCGGAGTGCCGCCAGCCCCAGCCCCGGGCGGTGACTGACACTCCCATGTCAGACGTCGGCGGTGCGGCCCGAAGCAAACGATGACAACGCGCCCGTCTTCGCCAGCCCGCGGGTGGCAAGCCAGGACAGCAGGCCTGCCAGCACGACGCCGGAAATTGCGGCGAAAACCCCGTACACCAGCTTGTAGTCGAGCGCCCAGGCGGCGTTGTACATGATGTTTTCGCTGATCGCGAGGGCAAGTCCGGCGCTCAGTCCCGCGAGGAGCGCAACGCCCAGGTTCCAGCGACGGTAGAGGAACAGGGCGAATACCAGTTCAGCACCGATCCCCTGGATGAGGCCGGAGAGGAGGACAGCGACGCCGAACTGGGTGCCGATCAGTGCGGATACGGCTGCCGCGACAACCTCGCAGTAGATGGCCGCGCCGGGCTTGCGGATGATGAGTCCGCCCAGCACGCCGGCGATGAGCCAACCGCCGGTGTAGAGCCCGGCCAGCGGCGGGTAGGCAGCGGTCACCGCGGCGATGCCGCTGTAACCAGCCGACCACGCGAAGAAGATGACGCCCACGGCGACGGAGATGACGGATGCGACGACGATATCGACGACGCGCCATTCGTACCGGCGCCGGCTTGTGGGCTGCGAAGACTGAGTTGCAGTCATGGGTGGGATCCTCCTGGATACAGGAGGGGAGGGCATACCGGCACGCCGCCGGCCGCCCTGAGAACTCGACTCCCTTCGCCGGTACTAGCCGGATCAGGTTCGAGGGTCTGCGGTGGTCCGCACTCTCAGCGCCCTCCACCAATGTGGATGCGCTCCCCTGTCGTTGTTTTGAGCGAAGTCCACTTTACACCCGGAAAGGGGGTAACCGGGACCTCGAGGTCGTTCCTTACGCGCTCGGTAACGCTAGGCTGGAAGCAAAGCTAAGCCGACTGAAGGAGGCGCCATGAATCTGATTTTCAAGCTGATGGGTGTGGGACTGGGCATCGGTGCGGGCCTCGTGAGCACGCAGCTGGTGGACTTCCTCTGGAAGCGCGTGACCGGCAACGAGCCCCCGAAGGACAAGGAGGGTCTGGAGAACAGCCTCCGTTCTGCACTGGCCTTCGCGATCATCTCCGGAAGCGTGAGCACCACCATCCGCGTTCTCACCAACCGCACCACGCAGCGGGCCATCCAGCGCTACGAGAACACCCGCCACCTCACCTAGGCTCAGCTATCGGATGCGCGGTCACCCTTCTCACGATGGCGGGTGGCCGCGTGTTCCACGACCTCGTTCAGGTCGTCCCTGCTGAGCAGGTCCTTGCGCAGGTGCTTGGTCCGGTAGCCTGCCCGGCCAACCATGTGGGCCGAGACCGGTGCCGTGAGGAGCTGAAAGATCCAGCAGACAATGAGAACCGGCACCAGCGCCCAGCTACGTAGCTCCACGGCGATCGCCAGCAGGAAAAGCAGCAGCCCCAGCACCTGCGGCTTGGTTGCCGCGTGCATCCGGCTCAGCAGGTCCGGAAAGCGCAAAAGCCCGACGGCGGCCGCGAGGGACATCAGCGCACCGCCCAGCAGCAGGGCGGCTGTCAGTCCGTTCAACAGAGCTTCCATGGCGACCTCACTTCTTGGCGTCCGTGACGAAGCGGGCAACTGTCACCGAAGCAATGAACCCGATCACCGAGATGGCCACCAGTATGGCCAGGTGGTTGGTGTGCCGATTCACCACCATGTCGACGGCGAGGGAGCCGCCCACGATGGCCAGCAGCACGTCCACTGCGAGAACGCGGTCAAGGATCGACGGCCCCTTCGCCACGCGGTAGATGGTGCAGAGGGCAGCGATCCCGAGGATCACCGCGATGATGCCCGCCGTGACTCCTGTTAGTACGCTCATTCCGCCTCCCTTCCGTTGCTGCTTTCGACTCCGCTGCCCTGGGCGCCCGCGGGGATGCCTTCCCGCTCCGCCTTGAGGAGTGCGAGGTCCTCGCGGGTGCCCATGATCCGGATGAGCCACTCCTCGGTGCGGAGGACCCCGCGCCGAATATTCGTGGCGTCGTCATCCGTTGCCACATTCAGGCAGTGGAGGTAGAGCGTGGAGGTGGAACGGTCCACTTCCACCACCAGGGATCCCGGGATGAGGGAGATCGCGTGGCCGGTGGCAGTGACCAGCAGGTCGGACGGGCTGCGGAGCTTCACCGCGACCACTGCATTCTTGAGCCGGGGCCCGCGGGTGAGCGCCAACCAGAAGACCTGGAGGCTTGCCAACACCAGTTCGTAGAGGAAGCGGCCTGCGAAGCCCGCCGCGTAGAGGACGTTGAACCGCCCGCTCAGTTCCACGGGCGGGAGGTACAGCAGGTTCGCCACCACAAACGCGATGAGAGCTCCGAAGAGCAGGTTGCCCGGGCTGAAGTCCTGCCACAGGGCTCCCCAGACCAGCACCAGCCAGATCAGCAGCGGCAGTTCCACCCGGAGTGGGATACGTTGTCTTGTCACGGCGCTACTCCTGCCGAAGTAGTTTGGGCCGCCGCCGTCGCGCCCTCGCCGAGGACGGCGTCGATGTAGGGGGTGCGCTCCAGCATCTGCTCGGCTGCCTGATCACTGAGGGAGAACAGCGGTCCCGCGAAGACGGTGAGCGAAACGCCCAGTGCCACCAGCCCCACCGTTGCCCCCACCATGGTGCGCGGAAGCAGGTTGACGGGCTTCCGGCCGGCGAAGCGCCCCTCGGTGTGCCCCACAACGCGTCCGGAGGTGCGGATGGCGGAGCCGTCCTCGCGCTGTGCGAGCAGGATGGGGTCCGGGTGGGTTGCGTCCTCCGGCCTGCGCCAGAAGGCGCGGTTCCAGACCCTCGCTATGACCAGCAGGGTGATCAGGCTGGTCAGCACGCCTCCACCTACCAGGACGTAGGCCACCGGCGTTGCCAGTTCCACGCCTGCCTGCAGCAGTCCGAGCTTTCCGAGGAAGCCCGAGAACGGCGGTATACCCGCCAGATTCATGCCCGGGACGAAGAACAGCATTGCCAGCAGGGGCGAGATCTTCGCCAGTCCGCCGAGCCGGTCCATGTTTGCGGTGCCTCCCCGCCGCTCGATGAGCCCGGTGACCAGGAACAGGCTGGTCTGCACGATGATGTGGTGGGCAACGTAATAGACGGCGGCAGCCAGGCCGACGACGGTGGACACCGCCAGCCCGAAGACCATGTAGCCGATGTGGCTGACAAGGGTGAAGGAGAGCATACGTTTGATGTCCGACTGGGCCAGGGCGCCCAGGATTCCGACGATCATGGTCAGCAGCGCCACCACCATCAGCAGCGTGTTGATGCGGTCGCCCGGGAAAAGCAGCGTCTCCACCCGCACCATCGCGTAGACGCCCACCTTGGTGAGCAGGCCCGCGAACACCGCGGTGACGGGGGCTGGAGCGGTCGGGTAGGAGTCGGGCAGCCAGAACGACAGCGGGAACACCGCAGCCTTGATCCCGAACGCAACCAGCAGCATCAGGTGCAGCATCATTTGTGTGGCGTGGTCGATGTCCGCCAGCTTCAGCGACAGGTCAGCCATGTTGATGGTGCCCGTGGCGGCGTAGATCATGCCGATGCTGATCAGGAACAGCATCGATGAGACCACGCTTACGACGACGTAGGTCACGCCTGCACGGATTCGCGGCGTGGTGCCGCCAAGGGTCATCAGCACGTAGCTCGCCGTCAGCAGGATCTCGAAGCCGACGTAGAGGTTGAACAGGTCGCCGGCCAGGAATGCGTTGGAAACCCCGGCCACCAGGATCAGGTAGGTGGGATGGAAGATGGAGATGGGCCCGTCTTCGTCTCCGTCCGTCATGCCCTGCCCCGTGGCGTAGATGAGCACGGCAAGGCTGACGGCGGAAGACACCACCAGCATCAGCGCGGAGAACTCGTCCACCACCATGGTGATGCCGAAGGGTGCGGCCCAGTTTCCGACAAACACGGCCGAGGCACCCTCGGTGCTTGCCTCCATCAGCAGCAGGACTTCGATCAGCAGGGTCACGCTCAACGTGGTGATGCTGACTGCCCGCTGTGACCGGGAATGGCGAATCAGGACGAAGGCCATGGCTGCGCCGAAGATCGGCAGCAGGACCGCCAGAGGCGCAAGATGTGCAACGTTCATCAGTCCCGACCTCCCTTCGACGTGATGCCCAGGCCCTGCGAACCGGGAGCTTCCTCTGCTTCTTCCTGTGGTGTGAATTCGGTGGTCTCGATAGGAATCTCTGCGTCGTCCTCTGCATCGAAGCTGCTCTGCGACGCCACCCGCCGGTCTTCGATGTCGTCCTGCACCTCGTCCTGGCGGCCGAGGACCCAGGAGCGATAGATGATGCCGAGCATGAAGGCGGTAACGGCGAATGAGATCACGATCGACGTCAGGATCAGGGCTTGCGGCAGCGGATCGTTGTATTCCTCGGCAGGAATAACCGACGCGTAGAGCGGAGCCCTTCCGGCAAAACCACCCGATGCCAGCAGCAGCATGTTGGCTCCGTTGGCCAACAGGATCAGGCCCAGCAGAACTCGGGTCAGGCTGCGTTCCAGCAGCAGGTAGATGCCGGCCGCGAAGAGTGCGCCCATGATGACGATCAGCGTGATGTTGACGCTCATCGGACAACCTCTTCTTCCGGTTCCGGGGCTTCGTCGATCATCGGGATGTTTGCGGCGGCGGAACCGTCCGTGCCATTGCCCGCACTGCGTTCATCGATCTCGGAGCCGAGGCTGCGGAGCACATCGAGCACCAGGCCCACGACCACCAGGTACACGCCGATGTCGAACATGGTGGAGGTTACGAACTTGATGTCGCCGAACACCGGCCAGGTGAACTCGATGATGGCGCTCTGGAACACCTCGCCGCCGAGGAAGACCGGGACGATCGCAGTCAGGGACGCCAGGGCGAGCCCCCCGCCCAGCAGGAGCCCGGCGCTGATCGGCGTGGCTTCGGCTAGCTCGAAACGTCCGCCCGCAAGATAGCGGATGGTGAGTGCCAGGCCTGCCAGCAGCCCTCCCGCGAAACCGCCGCCGGGCAGGTTGTGTCCCGCGAGAAGGAGGTAGATGGAGAAGACGATGATCGAGTGGAACAGCAGCCTGGTGACAACCTCGAAGATGATGGAACGCCGTTCGGGCGCCAGTGTGCGGCCCGCTACCAGCCACGCGTCCCGCGCGGAGGTGGCGAACTTCTTCGCCAGGGCAAGGGCCGCTGCCTCGCGGCCGTACTCGTTCATCGGTTCCCGGTAGCGGTCCACGCTGCCGCTCTTGACGCCGTCGGCACGTACGCGGGCATCGCCGCGTCCACGGATGAAGATCAGGCTGGCCACGCCGGTGGCGGCGATGGCGAGGACGCTGATCTCACCGAAGGTGTCCCACGCGCGGATGTCCACAAGGGTGACGTTGACAATGTTCGCCCCGCCGCCGTCGTTGTAGGCGAGCTCCGGGAAGCCCAGCGAAATGGGTTCCGCGACGCGGGAGGCCATCGCCGACATCGCGATCGCCGCCATCACCGCGCCGAAGGACAGGCCCAGCACCGCGCGCAGCAGCCGGTACTTCCGCCCGGGCTCGCGTTGCCAGAGGCGCGCGGGCAGCGAGCGCAGCGCCAGCACGAACGCGACCATCACGATCGTCTCGACGAGCAGTTGTGTCAGCGCCAGGTCGGGCGCGCCCTGCAGCGCGAAGATCAGCGCGATTCCGTATCCGGTAAGCCCCACCATGATGACGGCCATGAAGCGCTTGTTGGCGCGCAGCGCGCTGATGGCGGCCAGGATGATCACGACGCCGGCAATGAGCTGGGCGGGAGAGTCGGCCAGGTGCCACCTGTCAGGGGTGGGCGCGTCAAAGAGGACCAGCGCCGTCAGCGGCGTGATGATCGCCATGGACAGAATGACGAACAGGTAGAACACCAGCGAGCCTCGCTGGGTTCGTCCGGTGAGCCAGACGGCGACGTCGTCAAGCACGCCGATGGTCTTCCGGTAGGTCTGCTCCGCTTCAAGGCCGGAGTCGAGGCGGGTCTGCAGCTGTTCGAACCGCTCCCGCAGGAGGAAGAGCGCGACACCGCCGGCGATGGACAGCAGGGACAGGAACAGCGCGGGCGTGACGCCGTGCCAGAGCAGCAGGTGGGGAGCTTTCTCCTCCTGCGGGAACAGTGCAAGGTGCGGCTGGATCACGGCGTCCAGCGGCCCCGGCAGCAGGCCGAAGACCACGGATGCGACGGCCAGGAGGGCCGGCGCCAGCAGGAAGGTTGGCGCCTCCCGCTCGAACGGAGTGGGCTGTCCTGACTTGCGGGCGAAGCCGCCCCAGATGAAGCGGGCGCTGTAGGCGAAGGTCAGCATGGAGCCGAGCACGATGCCCACCAGTACGACGACGCCAAGCACGCCTTCTTCGGCATGGTGGACGAAGGCTTCGAGAACGGATTCCTTGGCCAGGAACCCGAACAGCGGCGGGACGCCGGCCATCGAAGCGGCAGCGAGCACGGCAACTGTTGCCAGCGCAGGCGCGGACCGTCCCACCCCGGACAGTTTCCGGATGTCACGGGTACCAGACTGGTGATCGATGATGCCAATCACCAGGAAGAGAGTGGCTTTGAAGAACCCGTGGGCCATCAGCAGGCCCAGTCCGGCGAGCGCAGCCTCCTGCCCGCCGAGTCCAACCACCATGGTGAGGAACCCGAGCTGGCTGACCGTTCCATAGGCGAGCAGCAGCTTCAGGTCGTGCTCCCTCAGCGCGTTCCAGCCGCCAAGGAGCATGGTGGCCAGACCGAAGCCAAGAACGATCGGCGCCCACAGCGGATGCTCGTAGAATCCGGGGGCGAAACGCGCCACAAGGTAGATGCCTGCCTTCACCATGGCTGCGGCGTGCAGGTAGGCGCTCACCGGCGTCGGCGCAGCCATGGCGCCGGGCAGCCAGAAGTGGAAGGGAACCAGTGCGGATTTGGAAAGGGCGCCGATCAGGATCAGCACCAGCGCGGTGCCGACCACCGGGCCGGTAAGCGTGCCTGCCTGCGCGAGGATTTCCGAGAGCCGGTAGGTCCCGGCAGTCTGCCCGAGGAGGATCAGTCCCACCAGCATCGCCAGGCCGCCGAGGGTTGTGATGATGAGCGCCTGCAGGGCGGCGCGCCGTGCGGAAAGACGGTGGCGGGAGTACCCGATCAAGAGGTAGGAAAGAACCGTTGTCAGTTCCCAGAAGATGAAGAGCAGAATCAGGTCATCAGCGATGACGAGGCCGAACATAGCACCGGCGAAGGCCAGAAGCTGGGCGCCGAAGGGGCCGATGTTCGGATCGTCCTGCTTGAAGTAGCGCGCGCAGTAGAAGAGCACGAGCGATCCCACGCCCAGGACGAGGATGCTGAGCACAGCGGAAAGCGCGTCCATTCGGAAGGCGAGCTCCAGCTGCAGCTCGGGAATCCAGGGAACAACGACGGACGGCGGCGCATTCGGTTCGCCCACGGCTGTTTGGTCGGCATCCAGGTAGCCGCGGAACGTGAGGAGGAGCCAGACGAACCCGGCGGCCGGAACAGCGGCCAGCAGATAGAAGACCGATCGGCCGAACCTGCGGAACATCGGTGGCGCTATTGTGGCCACCGCGAAAAGGGCGATGAGCACAATTAGCACGATGATCTCCTGATCTCTCTAGGCGAGACGGTCAGCTGACGGTCAAGGGCGTAAGTACATTCTATCGGAGGCATACTCGGGCCCTCCCGTATTCAGCGACGGGCCTAATGCCGGCCGACGCGGAATAAACCGTTGTCCTGAACTTGTTGTTATTCGGCACCGGATAGCATGCACCCTATGAGCACCCAATCCCCCGCTGCCTCCGGGCGCCTTCTGTCCCGCCCAGTGCTCGCCTGGGCTTCCTGGGACTGGGGTTCCGCAGCATTCAACGCCGTGATGACCACCTTTGTGTTCACGGTCTACCTCACCTCTGAGACCTTCGGCGGAGAAGCCTACGCGTCAGAGGTGCTCGGTTGGGGGCTGGCGGCCGCCGGGCTGCTCATCGCCGTCCTGGCGCCGGTGACGGGGCAGCGCTCGGATGTCGGAGGCCGCCGGAAGCTCTGGCTCGGCATCAACAGCCTTGCCGTTGCGGTGCTCACAGCGCTCTGCTTCTTCGTCTTCCCCCGTCCCGAGCTGCTCATCCTTGGCGTAGCCCTGATCGCTGCCGCCAACATCTTCTTCGAGTTCGCCGGTGTGAACTACAACGCGATGCTTGCGCAGATTTCGACGCCGGCCAGCATCGGCCGGATCAGCGGCTTCGGCTGGGCGATGGGATACGTGGGCGGTATCGTGGCGCTCGTCATTGTGCTGGTGGCCTTCGTCCAGCCCGTGGCCGAGTGGTTCGGATCGAGCACCGAAGACGCGTTGAACATCCGGCTGGTCGCCGTGTTCTCCGCACTATGGTTCCTGGCCTTCGCGCTTCCGGTGATGTTCGCGGTGCCCGAGGTGCCCCGGCAGCGAAACGCCGACCGGCTGGGTTTCCTCGCGTCCTACGCCCTGCTGTTCCGGCGGATCAAGGCGATCTACCGCACCAGTCCGCACACCATCTTCTTCCTGCTGGCCAGCGCCATCTTCCGCGACGGGCTGGCCGCGGTCTTCACGTTCGGCGGCGTGATCGCCGCCGGTACCTTCGGCTTCGAGCTCAGCGAGGTGATCCTGTTCGCGATCGTCGGCAATGTGGTCGCCGCAATCGGCGCAGTGATCGGCGGCTTCTTCGACGACCGGGTGGGGCCCAAGCGCGTGATCATCGTGTCCCTTATCGGACTGCTTGTGGCAGGCACCATGGTGCTGGTGCTGGGGTCGTCCACGTACCGGTTCTTCGGCACTACCTGGACCGGTGACACCACGTTCTGGGTGTTCGGCCTCCTCCTGACGCTGTTCGTGGGGCCGGCACAGGCATCGTCCCGCGCCTACCTGGCCCGCCTCGCCCCAGAGGGTGAGGAAGGAGAGATGTTCGGGCTGTACGCGACAACCGGACGCGCAGTCAGTTTCCTTGCACCGGCGCTGTTCTCGCTCTTCATCGGCGTCTTCGGCGAACAGCGGTTCGGCATTCTCGGGATCCTCGCTGTACTGCTGGCCGGCCTGCTGGTGCTGCTGCCGGTCCGGCCGCCCGCAAAGGTGGCTCCCGCCGTCGTACCCGCGCCGTAGGCGTCGCGTGACGTACTGAACCAGGCGCACTCACACAGCGCGGACAGTCCGCGCAGGCTATCCCGCGGAGCCCTCGCTGATCCGTGTGCGGTGGAAATTGAGGTGGCTGCGCGACGCCGTCGGGCCGCGCTGGCCCTGGTAGCGGTTGCCGTACCGGCCCGAGCCGTAGGAGTGCTCAGCCGGGGACGTGAGCTTGAAGAAGCAGAGCTGGCCGATCTTGGAGCCCGGCCACAGCTTGATCGGCAGCGTGGCCATGTTGGACAGCTCCAGCGTCACGTGGCCGGAGAAACCCGGATCAATAAAGCCGGCGGTCGAGTGCGTGAGCAGGCCCAGACGCCCAAGCGAAGACTTGCCTTCGAGCCGGGCGGCGATGTCGTCCGGCAGCGTGACCATTTCGTAGGTGGAGCCGAGTACGAACTCCCCGGGGTGGAGGATGAACGGCTCCTCCGGTGCCACTTCCACCAGCCGCGTCAGGTCCGGCTGGTTTTCGGCCGGGTCAATGTGGGCGTACTTGTGGTTGTCGAACAGGCGGAAGAAGCGGTCGATGCGCACATCCACGCTCGAGGGCTGAACCATCCCGGGATCGTAGGGGTCCAGGGTGATGCGCTCAGCGTCGATTTCGGCTCGGATGTCGCGGTCGGAGATCAGCACCGTCTAAAAATACCGTACGGGCAGTGGCGCTTCCCTATTGATTGCTCATCGACCGATCATCGGCCGCTCATCGGCCGCTCATCGACCAATCTCAGTCCGCACCGCGAAGAGCTCCGGGAAGAAGGTCAGCTCGAGGGCCTTCTGAAGGAACCCCACACCACTTGAGCCGCCTGTCCCCGTCTTCTGCCCGATGGTGCGTTCAACGGTCTTCAGGTGCCGGAAGCGCCACAGCTGGAAATTGTCCTCCAGGTCCACCAGTTCCTCGCAGGCCTCATACACGTCCCAGTGCTGCGCGGCGTGCTCGTAGACCTCCTTGTAGACAAGGACCAGTTCGGGGCTGAACTCGTGAGCGTGCGTCACGTCACGGTTCAGCAGCGCCTCCGGAATGCGGTAGCCGCGGCGGGAGAGGAACCGGATGAACTCGTCGTAGATGCTGGTTTCCGCGAGCAGTCCGGCGAGGAGCCCGTGCGCGTACGGGTCGCTTTCGAACACCTGCAGCATCCCGGCGTTCTTGTTGCCAAGCAGGAACTCCACGGCGCGGTACTGGTAGGACTGGAAACCGCTGGCCGCCTGCAGCGCGCCGCGGAACTCGGCATATTCCGACGGCGTCAGCGTGGCGAGCACCGACCACTGCTCCGTCAGCGAACGCTGGATGTGCTTGATCCGTGCGATCCCCTTCATCGCCGCGCGAAGGTCATCGTCGCGGAGGTGACGCCGCACCGCGCGCAGTTCGTGCAGGACCAGCTTGAGCCAGAGTTCGGAGGTCTGGTGCTGAATGATGAAGAGCATCTCGTCGTGGTGCTCCGGCCTGCTGACCGGGTGCTGGGCGGAGAGGAGTTCATCCAGCGCAAGGTACGAGCCGTACGTCATCTTCCCCGAGAAGTCCCGCTGGATGCCGTCCTCCAGCCGGCGGGTGTTCCGCTCAACGCTCATAGCTTCAGCGTAGCCAGCAGGACCGCGCCTGTCCGTCGATTCCATTGAGAACTGTCAGAGGGGCGCACTACGTTGGAAGCAACCTCAGGAGGCCATATGAGCACTTTCCCCCAGTACGGAGCCCAGTACGCAGCCCAGCGCGGAGCTGTCCACTGCACCATCGTTCCGCCGTACCTGCTGGCGAGGCTCGCCGAACTGCAGGACCCGGCCCACCAGGTTGCCGCTGCTGCCGCACGTCGGGCGCTCGTCCAACTGGATCCAATTCATTCCGCCCGTGCCGAGGCGCCGTCCGATTCCCCGCGCAGGCCGGGCACCGCCGTCGTTCTCGCCCTTCGGCGAACCATAGCGGATGCCGGCGGCAGCGAATCCCTGCCCGGCAAGACGGTGCGCCGCGAGGGAGACACTCCTACCGGTGACGCCGCGGTGGATGAAGCCTACGACGGCCTCGGTGCCACCTACGCGCTCTTCGATGAGGAGTACGGCAGGTCCTCGATGGACGACGCCGGTCTTCCGCTCGATGCCACCGTGCACTACGGCGACCGTTACGACAACGCGTTCTGGGACGGCACCCGCATGGTGTTCGGCGACGGCGACGGCGAGATTTTCGGCCGCTTCACCGCCTCCCTGACCGTTATCGGGCACGAGCTCGCGCACGGCTTCACCCAGTACACTTCCAACCTGCGCTACCAGGGCCAGTCCGGGGCGCTGAACGAGTCCATCTCGGACGTGTTCGGCGTGCTTGTGGAACAGCGGTTGCTGGGTCAGTCCGCCGATGAGGCATCCTGGCTGGTGGGCGAAGGAATCTTCACGGGCCAGGTGGAGGGGCGCGCCCTGCGCTCCCTGAAGGCGCCGGGAACCGCGTACGACGACGACGTGCTGGGTAAGGACCCGCAGCCCGCCACCATGGCGGACTATGTTGAGACCACCTCGGACAACGGTGGTGTCCACATCAACTCGGGCATCCCCAACCATGCCTTCTACATTGCTGCCACCCGTCTGGGCGGCAATGCCTGGGAGGCGGCCGGCCAGATCTGGTACGACACTGCAACCGGCGGTCAGGTGCCCGTCGACTGCGACTTCGCGCAGTTTGCGCAGGTCACGGTCGACGCCGCCCGGCGGCGCTTCGGTGACGGGTCAGCAGAGGTCGAAGCGGTGCGTTATGCGTGGAAGGAGGTTGGTGTGCTGTGATGCGGATTGTCGTGTCGCGGTCCGGTGGTTTCGCCGGACTGACCCGCACCTGGAGTGCCGAGATCAGCACGTCCGAGGCGGAGGAACGGTGGTTGCCCTTGCTGGAGCACGCACCGCAGGAGGGCTCCGAAGACGTACAGCGGGACCGTTTTGTCTACCACTTCGCGGTTGGATATCGCGAGGTCACAGTCACCGAGAGCGCGGTGCAGGGGCCCTGGAAGGAGTTACTGGACAGGGTGAGGGATGCTGCTTCCGAGCGACATGATGAAGGGCCAGGGAGCGAGACCTGCTGATAGCCTCCACTGGTTCCACACACCCCGGCGTGCTGCACAGAGCTGCTCCTCCATGCGGTAGTGTTGATCAAGCGGCCCAGGCCGCATGCGGGCGTAGCTCAATGGTAGAGCGCTAGCTTCCCAAGCTCGATACGCGGGTTCGATTCCCGTCGCCCGCTCTCCTCCACATCAAACGGACTTTTTTCCCCTGCGGGCCAGAAGCAGCGCGATGGCTCCCGCAGCCAGCACCGGCACACCTCCGGCAATCACCATTGCCAACTGCGCGCCGAGGTACTCGGCGAACCATCCGATCATGGGACCTCCCAACGCCTGCCCGCCGATGAGCACCATCATGTACAGGCTCATGACCCTGCCACGAATCGCCAGGTTGGTGGACACCTGAACCAACTGGTTGGCTCCGGTGATAAACCAGAGACTGCCGATCCCTGCACAGAACATCAGGACGCTGAAGAGGAACTGGTCCGGAACATAGGCCGCAATAACCATGAAACCTCCGAAGGCGCTCATGCCGCCGAGCACTCCCCGCAGCCGGAGAGCGCCCCGTCGTGTGGAGGCAAGCGCGCCCACCAGGGAGCCCGCCGCCAGCGATGTGTTGAGCAGGCCGTACCCGCCCGGACCGGACTCGAAGACGTCGTCGGCGTATGCAGCCATCAGCACCGGCGTGCTCAGGGCAAACACCGCGACGAAGCCCGCTGACACGGTGCTCCACAGGATGGTCGGCTTACGGATGAGGTACCGGGCGCCCTCCCGCAATTGCCCGCGGGCGCGTGGCGCTGGGGCAACGCTGTTCAGCTGGTCGGTCCGCAGTCTGCACAGCGTCAATACTGTGTAGGAGCAGGCAACCGCGTTCATGGCGAACGCCCATCCGCCTCCCACAGCGACGATCAGCGCTCCGCTGACCGCAGGTCCAACCATCGCTCCGAACTGGAAGATCGAGGAGTTGAGGCTGATCGCGTTGCGCAGGTATGTCCCTCCCACGAGGTCATTGACGAACACCTGCCGCGCCGGCGCGTCCACCACCGTGGCAAGTCCGAGCACGAACGCAATCACATAAACGTGCCACACCTGTACCAGCCCGGTCAGCACGAGCACCGCCATGGATGCCGCCATTGCGCCGGCGACACTCTGAGTGATGATCAGGAGCGTGCGCTTGGAGTAGCGGTCGGTCACCACTCCGCCCCACGGACCGAGAAGAAGCATTGGAGCGAACTGCAGCGCCACCGTTACTCCGACGGCGGTCACTGAGCCGGAAAGCTCAAGCACCATCCAGTCCTGGGCGATGCGCTGCATCCACATCGCGACAACGGCGATCAGGTGGGAGACGGCAAAGCGGCGGAAGTTGGGGATCCGGAGCGAGATGAAGGTGTCGCGCCAGGCCGGGCGCTGGGCGATGACAGGAATGGGTGCGGTCAGCGTGGGATCTCCGGCCGGCGCGGAGGGCGGTGGGGGTGCCAAAGGAAGCTTCCTGAGTAAGGGGATCGGGGTTGCTTTCCACGCTAGTCAGCAGGGAATTCATTAGGAACAGCGATCGAGCCTATAAGTACTATTGAGAAGCGCAATAATGTTTGGTGGGGAAGGGGCGGCGGCTTTCCCCGTAGGAGGAGGAATGATGTTCGATTCGCTTCAACTGAAATCCTTCCTGGCGGTTGCGGAAACCCGCAGCTTCACCGGAGCTGCTGCCCGCCTTGGCCTGAGCCAGCCGACGGTCAGCCAGCACGTGAGGAAACTGGAGAAGGCCGCCGGGCGAACGCTCATCGCCCGGGATACCCGGGAGGTGCGGCTCACGGACAACGGTGATGCCATGGCAGGATTCGCGCGGACCATCCTCGCAGCCCAGGAGCAGGCGATGAGCTACTTCTCGGGGTCAGCGATGCGGGGCCGGCTTCGTTTCGGCGTCGCCGACGACCTGGCCATCACCCAGCTGCCCCGCATCCTCAGGCACTTTCGCCAGCTCTATCCGCAGATCAACCTCGAATTGACGGTGACCCAGAGCCCGCCGCTGCTGCGCCGGCTGCGTGCCGGGCAGCTGGACCTGATCCTTATCAAGTACATGGCCGGCACGGGCGAGGGCACCCTGGTGCAGCGCGACCGCCTGGTCTGGGCGGGCCACAGCAAGACAACGCTCGACGACGGCGCACCCGTACCCCTTATCGCTTACCAGGCCCCCAGCCTCAGCCGGCAGATGGCGATCGAGGCGCTGGAGAAGGCGGGCCGGACCTGGCGGATCACCTGCAACACGCGCGAGATCAACGGGGTTCTTGCAGCCGCCCGGGCTGGAATTGGCTTGGCGGTCTTCCCCCAGTCCCTGATTCCGGAGGACTTGGTTCAGGTCTCCAACCGGTTCAACCTACCCGAACTGGGCGATGTGGACTTCACCCTGCAGAGCAATCCCCTCGCCAACCAGGAGCTTGTCGAAACACTGACCTCGGCCATTCTTGGCCGTGCCCTCCGAAAGTCCGCGGACGCGTAAGCGGAAGTACAAGCGGAAGTACAAAGAAGAAAGAAACGTCTGCTCAGCTGCGTGCCTGAGCACACATAGCACGCCGGGGTGTGCCCGCGTAGAATTGACGCTGATGAATCGCACAATGTTCAAGTCCAAGATCCACCGCGCCACGGTCACCCACGCAGACCTTCACTACGTGGGTTCAGTGACAGTCGACCTCGATCTCCTCGAGGCAGCGGACATCCTGCCCGGTGAGATGGTCTCGATTGTGGACGTCACCAACGGCGCCCGCCTTGAGACATATACGATCGCCGGCGAGCGGGGCTCCGGCGTCCTTGGTATCAACGGACCCGCGGCCCATCTCGTCCATGAGGGCGACACCGTCATCCTTATCACCTATGCAGCAATGACCACCGAAGAGGCGCGTTCCTACGTGCCCACGGTCGTTCACGTGAACGCTGACAACCGCATCATTGAACTGGGCAATGACCCGGCCGAAGGCCTGACCGAGGGTTTGCAGCGTCCGCCTTTCGCCCTGAACAACGCAGCCGTCCTCTAACGGGCAGCAGCAGCATCGGAAATGGCTCCGCGGGATTTCCCGCGGAGCCATTTCTTTTCCCGAATTCGTATCTTTCGGCATTTACGCCATTCGGAGAAGAAAGCGAGCATCAAACGTCCATCGTTCCTAGCGAATTTCTCCGTCAGGCCTTAGGGTCAAAAAGATAAGGTTGCTTAGGTCCTCCCATAAATGGTCGGAGGGCCGAATCGTGCAGGCTCGATGTGGAGGCGAGGTACGTATGCCGGGAGATCGCAGGATCAAACAGCAAGAAGGGCGGATCCGGAAGCGTCCCGGGCCTGCGCTTGCAGCTTCAATGGGATTGGCGTCAGTTCTGCTCACGGGATGTGGGCCAGGCGACTCGGGTACGCCAACACTGACGTGGTACATCAACCCGGACGCCGGCGGCCAGGCGGAAATTGCCCAGCGCTGCACCGAGGAAGCAAACGGCGAGTATGCCATCGAGACCTCATTGCTTCCGAACGACGCGGCGGCTCAGCGGGAGCAGTTGGCGCGGCGCCTCGCAGCCGGGGACGACTCCCTCGACATCATGAGCATCGACCCGCCGTTCGTTCCGGAACTGGCCACCTTCCTGGCTCCGGTCCCGGAGGACGTCGCAACAAGCACCACCGAGAACACTCTCGAAGGTGCACTGGCCGGCGCAACCTACGAGGACGAGCTGGTCACCGTACCGTTCTGGGCCAACACGCAGATTCTCTGGTATCGCAAATCCGTTGCGGAGGCAGCAGGTCTGGACATGTCCCAACCCGTCACCTGGGACCAACTCATCGAGGTCGCCTCAACCCAGGAACTGGACCTTGGCGTCCAGGGATCGCAGGCCGAGTCCATGACGGTGTGGATCAACTCGCTTGTCGAGTCGGCCGGCGGGACGATCCTGGAGAACCCCGAAGCTCCCGCGGACGAGATTGAACTGGGAATCGAGAGCGAAGCCGGGCGTGAAGCTGCGCGCATCATCGGCACGATCGGTGATCAGGGACTGGGAGGCCCAGGCCTGGCAACCTCAACGGAAAACACGTCGCTGACGCTGTTCCAGGGCGAGACCGGTTCCTTCATGGTCAACTACCCGTTCGTCTGGCCTGCAACGCAGGGCGCGGTGGAGGACGGCACCCTCGACCAGTCCGTCCTCGACGACATTGGCTGGGCCCTCTACCCGCGGGTAGCAGAAGGCCAGGAGACCGCTCCCCCGCTGGGCGGTATCAACCTCGGCGTGGGGGCCGCCAGCGATGCACCCGACTTGGCGTACCAAGCGATCGAGTGCATTGTGCAGCCGGAGAACCAAACCGAGTACTTCCTGACCAACGGCAATCCGCCGTCGAATTCGGAAGCCTATGAGGATCCGCAGATCGAAGAGCTGTTCCCGATGGCGGAAACCATCCGTGAATCCCTGGAACTTGCGGCGCCCCGCCCGCAAACCCGGTTCTACAACGAGATTTCGAGCGGCCTGCAGCAGACCTGGACGCCCCCGGAACAGGTTGAGCCGGAAACCACACCGGAGCAATCGGCGGACTTCATCACCGCCGTGCTGAGAGGGGAGAGACTGCTGTGACCAGCACGATCACCAAAAACCCGGAGGCAATGAAGGCCAACGGCAAGAACACCGACTACAGCGACCGCGCCAAGGCCGAGCGGCGCCTGGGCTGGATCCTCGCGGGGCCGGCTTTTGTCATCATGCTGGCCGTCACCCTCTACCCCATCCTCCAGGCATTCTTCGACTCCCTGTACGCATTCAGGCTGACAGCCCCGGACGAACGAGAGTTCGTCCTGTTCCAGAACTACGTCACGATCCTCAGCGACCCGGTGTGGTGGCGGGACCTCGCGGTTACGGTGCTGATCACCTTGGTGACCGTCGCCGTCGAACTGGTGCTTGGCTTCGCGCTGGCGCTGGTCATGCATCGGGCGCTGAAGGCAGTGCGGGGCTGGCTCCGCACAGCCATCCTCGTGCCCTACGGCATCATCACGGTGGTTTCCGCGTACGCATGGTTCTACGCCTTCGACATCAGCTCCGGCTATGTGAACAGCTGGTTCGACTGGGTGCCCGGGATCGATCCGGACCTCAACTGGTTCGCACAGGCCAGCACGGCGCTGCCGGTGATCATGGCCTCCGAGATCTGGAAGACCACCCCGTTCATTTCGCTCCTCCTCCTTGCCGGACTGGCACAGGTACCCGATGAGCTGACCGAGGCCGCGAAGGTGGACGGCGCAACCTGGTGGGAGCAGATGCGCAAGGTCATCATCCCGAACATGAAGGCGGCCATCATGGTGGCGGTCCTGTTCCGTGCACTGGATGCCTTCCGAATATTCGACAACGTGTTCATCATGACCGGCGGCCAGTACGGCACGGAAGTGCTCTCGCTCCTGGCCTACCGAACGTCCATTACCCGACTGGAGTTGGGACTCGGCTCAGCAGTATCTGTGCTGCTCTTCGCCTGTGTCCTCCTGATCAGCTTCATAGCAATCAAGGTGTTCAAGGTGGACCTCTCCGGATCAACAGGAGGTAAGCGATGAAGGAGAAATCGACCGGTAAGCAAAAGGTGATCTGGGCGATCATCTCCATCCTTGTCCTCATCTACGCACTGTTCCCGGTGGCCTCGATCCTTGCCACCTCCTTCAAGTCGGCCGGTGACCTGACCAACGGCAGCTTCCTCCCCTCCCCGGGTGCGGCGACGCTGGCCAACTACGAACAGATCCTGGTCGGCGACGCCCAGGAACTGTTCCTTACCGCGCTTTGGAACTCGATCGGCATTTCGCTTATCGCGACGGCCATCGCCGTTGTGCTGGCGACACTGTGCGCCTACGCCATCGCCCGGCTGGATTTCCCGGGTAAGCGGCTCATCCTGACCACGGCGCTGGCCGTGTCGATCTTCCCGGTCATCTCGATCGTGACGCCGCTGTTCAACCTGTGGCGGAACATCGGGCTGTACGACACCTGGTTGGGCCTGATCATTCCCTACCTGTCGCTGACCCTTCCCATTTCCATCTGGACCCTGGCGGCATTCTTCCGCCAGATTCCGTGGGAACTTGAGCAGGCAGCGCAGGTGGACGGCGCCACCACGTGGCAGGCATTCCGCAAGGCCATCGTTCCGCTGGCCACTCCGGGCGTCTTTACGACGGCGATCATCGCCTTCTTCATCGCGTGGAACGACTTCGTGTACGGCATCTCACTGACGTCGACCGAGGCCGCCCGACCTGTGCCGGCGGCCCTCGCCTTCTTCACGGGCGCTTCGCAGTTCGAGTCCCCGACCGGCGCCATCTCGGCGGCGGCAATCATAGTGACCATCCCGGTTGTGCTGCTGGTCCTGCTGTTCCAGCGGCAGATCGTTTCAGGCCTGACCCAGGGCGCAGTCAAGGGTTAAGAACCGAAGAGACTGAGGAAAGAGGATCAGAAGAACATGGCTTCCATAACGCTGAAGAACATCGTCAAGCAGTACGGCGACGGTTTTCCCGCCGTCAATGATGTCAGCATCGACATCGAGGACGGCGAGTTCATCATCCTGGTGGGCCCGTCCGGCTGCGGAAAGTCCACCCTGCTGCGCATGATTGTTGGCCTGGAGGACATCACCTCCGGAGACCTTTACATCAACGGTGAGCGGGTCAACTCCAAAGCCCCGCGTGACCGCAACCTGGCCATGGTGTTCCAGAACTATGCGCTCTACCCGCACCTGACGGTCTTCGAGAACATTGCCTTCCCGTTGCGTCTGGCAAAGGGCAAGCATAGCGAGGATGAGGTGCAGCGGCTGGTGACGGAGGCGGCGGCCACCCTTGAGCTGACCGACCATCTGCAGCGCAAGCCCGCGAACCTCTCCGGCGGCCAGCGGCAGCGCGTGGCCATGGGGCGGGCCATCGTCCGCCACGCGGATGCGTTCCTGTTCGATGAGCCGCTGTCCAACCTCGACGCTAAGTTGCGTGGACAGATGCGCTCTGAGATCTCTCAGATGCAGAGGCGCCTTGGCACCACCTCCATCTACGTCACCCACGACCAGACGGAGGCTATGACCCTCGGAGACCGGGTAGCCGTCCTCAAGAAGGGCGTGCTGCAGCAGATAGCCTCACCGCGCGAGCTCTACGAGCAGCCGGTCAACCTCTTCGTTGCGGGTTTCATCGGCTCCCCCTCGATGAACTTCCTGCCTGCCACCATTGAGAACGGCAAGCTGCGGACCTCCCTCGGCGATCTTGAGATCCCCGAGGACCGGATCGCGAAGGCCTCCGGGCACAAGGTGGTTTTGGTGGGCGTCCGCCCTGAGTTCTTCGAGGACGCCAAGCTGGTCGACGAAGCCAAGCGGCCGTACGGCTCGACATTCAGGGCAACCCTGACGCACACCGAGTGGCTGGGCAACGAGCAATACGGCTACATCAATTTCGATCCCTCACCCGAGGTTCGGGAGCTGCTGAACAACCTTGCGCGCGACATGGACGCCGATGAGCTGCGGCCCCAGGTGGTCGTAACCCTCGATGCTGCCAGCCGCATTCGCGGGGGCCGGGAGGCGGAGATCTGGGTGGACACCCGCAAGCTCCACCTGTTCGACGCCGAAACCGGTGAAAACCTTACGCGTGACGCCGAAGCAGGAGCAGCCCTCACTGCCGAGGCGAGCGAGCAGCGAGCTGAAGAGATCGCGACAGCCCGCAACAGCGATGACGCGCGTTCGGCACAGCCCGCCGGCAGCAGCGGAGGCAGCCACGCCGCGGCAAGCTGACAGGGCAGGTTGAGAGGGCAAGCTGACAGGCAAGCCCACACTGCCATTCCCAGCACCCAGGAACGACGCCGGCACTTGCGTAAGTGCCGGCGTCGTCATCATTTGGCAGGGCTTTCAGCCCCATTCGGTAACGTAGGACCGTGCAATCGTCCCGAGTCATACGAGTCCTGGCCGCCTGGCTGCTTGGGCTGATGCTCGCGATCGCAGCAGCCATCACCACCGTCACACTGGTCAACACGCAGGTCTTCGGGCCCCACCAGCAAGTGGAGAGCTACCTCGAGGCGCTGCGGCAGGGCGAGGGCGAACGGGCGCTGGGGCTGCTGAACGCCACGGTCCCGGACGCCAACGCGGCTCTTCTGGACGGCCCTGCCCTGCAGCGCGCAGCGGCCGGGATGGAGGATGTTACGGTCGCGCAGCCCGTCTCCACCGGTGGGAACCGAGCCCAGGTGGACGTCACCTACACCATCGACGGCGCCGAACACACAACACCCATGCTTCTGGAAAAGACCGGGACCGAATGGTTGTTCTTCAGCCGCTGGGAGTTTGTGCCGGCCACGCTGCCCACGGTCGAGGTCTCCGTCATCAACCAGAACGAGGCAACACTCAACGGCACCCGTGTGCTGATGCCCGAGGGACGGAACCGCTTCGCCGTCTTTTATCCCGCAGAAATCGAAGCGCACTACACGAGTGAATTCTTCGCCGCCCCTGCGCAGACCGTGGCTGTGACTGACCGGCAACGG
The DNA here is from genome assembly GCF_035189165.1 of Arthrobacter sp. JZ12. NCBI lineage: Bacteria > Bacillati > Actinomycetota > Actinomycetes > Micrococcales > Micrococcaceae > Arthrobacter > Arthrobacter sp. JZ12. Next base: position 2,817,561 of record NZ_CP045246.1, read on the forward strand.
GGTCCGGGCAACGTGAATCTGGAAACCGCTGCCACTCCCGCGCTCAGGGAAGCCGTCAACGCGCAGCTCAAGACTTTCCTGGACGGCTGCGCCAAGCAGGCAGTCTTCCAACCCACCAATTGCCCGTTCGGCTTCGAGACAGAGCGCCGGGTGGCAGGGCCAATCACCTGGAGCATCACGCAGTATCCCGACGCGAAGATCGAACCGTTCAACGGCGGCTGGGTGATCTCCCCGCTGACAGGCACGGTCCAGCTCAAGACGAGCCTGCAGGACCTTTTCACCGGCGTCATTGAACCCGTGGACCTCCCGCAGGAGTTCGGGTTCACGGCTCGCCTGGCCGTGACCGACGAAGAGATCACCGTAACGCCGGTCGTCGAGTACTAGGCGTCAGGCAGTACGGGGCGTCAGTCCAGCCCGCGCAGGTCCAGCGTCAGCCCGGTTTCCCCGTCCGCGCTGAGGTTGACCGGAATGCCCCAGTCCTGCTGGTACAGGTGGCACGCCGCGTGGTCCGGAATCTCGCCGCCCGGCTCACCGTCGCACGCCGCCGCCCGGGCGGTGATATGAAGGACGCCCTCGGGAACCTCGTCGGACAGTACAAGCTCCCGCTGCAGACCTATCCCGGTGCCTCCGCCGGACACCAGCAGTGACTCCGGCGAAGATGAGATCTTCAACTGCGTCGGGTCGCCCCACCGGTCATCGAGCTTCTGGCCCTTCGGTGCGCTGAAACGCACCGTGATGCCGAAGGCACCGGGAACCACGGCGGTCTTGGGACGCTGCGTCTGGGACGCACCTTCATCGACCGCGAGCGCTTCCTTCGGAATCGGAACGCGAATGAGCTGGTGCCTGTTCGCCTCCACGACGATCAGCAGCGGTTCGCCGCCGTCCTCGACCGGCGCCTGGTCAACCAGGACGTCGGAAGGTTCGGCCAGACCGCGCATGAGGGTTGAGACCTGGCGGGTGGCCGGGTCGTACCGGCGCACGGCACCGTTGTAGGTGTCGGCGATCGCGATGGATCCGTCCGGCAATGCCGTGACGCCCAGCGGGTGCTGTAGCCGCGCCTGCGCCGCGTCGCCGTCCCGGAAGCCGAAGTCAAACAGTCCGGTGCCGATGGCCGACTGCACCTGGATCCGGCTCCTGCCGTTGACGGTGAGGAAGCTCAGCACGCGCAGGGCGGACGTCTCCGAGTCCGCAACCCAGATGTTCCCATGCGCATCCTCGGCCAGCCCGGATGACTGCGCGAACCACGCGGCGGTGGCATCGCCGTCGAGCAGGCCCTCCAGGCCGGTACCGGCCAGGATGTCCACCGCACCCGTCAGCGGGTCCACGGTGAAGATCTGGTGCGTGCCTGCCATCGCCACCACGATCCGCTCCAGCGTGGTCGACCAGATGACGTCCCAGGGAGAGGAGAGCGAGATGTTCAGGGCATCCGTACCGAGGAAGGTGTCTTCGAGCCGCGGTGCGGCATCCTCCGGAATGTCCTCTGCGTCGCCGCCCAAGTCGTGTGAGGCCTCCTGCAACTCGACCGGGCGCGCCTTGACCTGGTTGCCCGCGTCGAGCAACCTCTGGATCCCGTTGCCGGCGATGGTGGCCACCGCGCCGGTTTCCAGTGACACCGCGCGCAGGCGGTGGTTCACAGTGTCGGCCACGACGACGTCGTACCCTGCCCTGCGCGCAATGTGCGCCGGCAGGAGGGCCAGGCCCTGGGGCTCATTGAACTGGGCGTCCTCGGGCCCGCCGTCGGCGAAACCGCGCGTGCCGGACCCGATGGTGCGCCGCACCGTGGTGAGGTCGGCCTCCAGCTCCACCAGCCGATGGTGTCCGCTGTCGCCGACCAGGAATGTGCCGGATGCGGGCAGGGCGACCACCTTGCCCGGGAAGCGAAGGTCCCCGGCCGTGGGCTCGGCGGGAACGTACGGCCCGTCCCCGCGGTGCAGCGTACCCTTTGCCTCATGTTCGGCAACGAGTTCCTCAACGAGTGACTCCAGGCCCGCGGCGTGGCCCTCACCCGAGAGGTGAGCCACGATGTAGCCCTCGGGATCGATGACCACCAGGGTGGGCCAGGCGCGGGCGGTGTACGCCTGCCAGGTCTCCAGCTCGGGGTCGTCCAGTACCGGGTGGTGGATCTCGTACCGCTCGACGGCGGCAGCGAGCGCCACTGGGTCGGCCTCGTGCTCGAACTTCGGCGAGTGCACGCCGACCGTCACCAGGACGTCCGAATACTTGGCCTCCAGCGGCCTCAGCTCGTCCAGCACGTGCAGGCAGTTGATGCAGCAGAAGGTCCAGAAGTCCAGCAGGACAATCTTCCCGCGGAGGTCCTCGAGGGCCAGTTGCCGGCCGCCCGTGTTGAGCCAGTTGCGTCCGACGAGCTCGGAAGCGCGGACGCGGTAGCCGACGCGAAGCGGGGTTTCGGTCATTCAGATTCTCCTGGTGGGGTTGAACGCGGTGCTGCAGCAGGCGGGCGTGACGGGCCGGCGGCGCGGGAACGGTCCCGCTCCGCCAGCGAGGCGAACATCTTGTTATAAGCCGCGAGGTCGGCGTCGTTATTCCGCTCTGCGGCACGGTCCTTGCGCCGTGACTCCCGTGCATCGCTCCGTGACCACATGATTGCGACGCCGATGGCCAGCAGCAGCGTGGGCACCTCACCGATGCCCCACGTGACTGCACCGCCGATCTGCTGGTCCTCAAGGGCAGAGGGGCCCCACTCGCGACCCATGTTCCCGAAGAAGGAGGCCTGCAGCAGCGACGTGCTGCCCGTCAGCGCCACCCCGAAGAAGGCGTGGAACGCCATGGTGGCGAAGAGGAGCAGAAGGCGGAGCGGGTAGGGCGCGCGCCGGGGCACAGGATCGGTGCCGATCATGCTCAGCACGAAGATGTATCCGGTCAGGAGGAAATGCAGGATCATCAACTCGTGGCCCACGTGCTCCCGTAGGGCAAAGCCGAACAGCGGCGAGTAGTAGAACACAACGATCGATCCCGCGAAGTTCGCCGCGGCGAAGATCGGATGCGTCACGACCGCCGAGAAGCGGGAGTGGACGATCACGAGGATCCATTCCCGGATTCCGCGGCTTCCGTCGCGGCGCGGCGAGAGCGCCTTCAGCGCAAGCGTCACCGGCGCGCCGAGCACCAGGAACAGCGGAACCACCATGGTCAGGGCCATGTGGTCCACCATGTGCGCACTGAACAGGACCATGCCGTAGATGGCCGGCGCTCCGGACGTGAAGTAGGTGAGGGCGATCAGGCCCACGAGCCAGCAGATGAGGCGCAGGACCGGCCAGGAGTCCCCCCGTCGGCGCAGCTTCAGCATGCCGAGGATGTAGGCAACTCCCACCGTCACCGCAAAGGTGATCCAGAGCCAGTCCGGGCGCCACTCGGTGAGCCAGCGCATCGCCGTCGGCTCCGGCGGCAGTTCGTAGCCGGTGAGGATACGCGCGGGGCTGGCGTCTGACGCCAGTTCCTCCGAGCGTGGCGGAGCCGTACGCGCCAGCGCCACTGCTACACCGGACACGGCGGCCATGATCGCAAGCTCGACGGCGATGAGCTGCCACAGCACCCGCCGGGCCGACATGTTGGTGTCCAGCTGCGGGATGATCCACTGGCGGTGCATCAGGCCGATGCCGCCGAGCAGGATGGTGGCGATCGCCTTGAAGGTCACCAGCAGCCCCCACTCGGAGCCGAGCTGGGCGAGGCTGCCGATACGGAGGCTGGCGTTGATGAGGCCGGAGAAGAAGACCAGTGCGAACGCGAAGACGGCAAGAGCCGAGTAGCGGTGCAGCACCGACGTAGTCTGCTTGCCTAGCTTCCCGCCGATCGCGGCGAGGACAATCAACCCACCTACCCAGAGGCAGACGCCCACCAGGTGCAGGGCGATCGAGTTCACGGCCGCGTTGTGATCGTCGCCGCTGGCCGAGTGGCCGATCAGCGCCATCGGGATCAGGCCGCCGAGGGCCAGCAGGAGGGTGAGTCCGAGCCACAGGCTGGACCTTGCCCCGAAGGTCATGGTTGCGACTACCGCCGCAATCATGGTGGTGGACAGCCAGGCGCGTCCGGTGTCGAAGTCGGTGAGGTAGGAGGCCAGGCCCTGCGTGTAGCTGGGATCGCTGCTCAGGGGAAGTCCGGCGGCGTCGGAGTAGGTGAGCACCAGGACGGCCAGTGCAGCGAGCGTCCAGACCACTGCGGCCGTGGACGCCATCGCCATGACCCGCGCGAAGGCCGGATCCTCGTCTGCGCCATTAGCGGCGTCGTCGCGCGCATTTTCTCTCCGCGAGCGGACGCGGCGGGGCAGGATGACCACCGCAAAGACCAGCGAGCCGATCACCACGGCGACGGCGATGTTGTGCACCGCTTTGGAAATCGGGAGCCCCCAGCGGGTGAGCGCCCCAGGGTCGCTCAACTGCCGCGGGGCAGCCGCGCCTGAGAAGGCGAGGGCAAGCACCACCGCAACAAGCACGACGGCGGCCGCAGCTACCAGCCAGGCTGTCCTGACCTCGGGCTTGGCCGTAGCGCCGGCAGAGCCGGGCCTGGACTTGTTCGTTGTTGTGGCCACGCCTTCCATTGTCTACCCGCAGTAGAACTACGGCCAACTAAGGTGGCGGGACACACGGCTGCAACATGCGCCGGGTGCACGTTAAGCAGATTGAGGGCCGCCACCGACCGGTGACAGCCCTCGAATCCGAAGACTTACTTGACGGCAGCCTTGAGCTTGGAGCCTGCGGTCAGCTTGACGCTGCTGCCGGCTGCGATCTCGATGGTTTCGCCGGTCTGCGGGTTGCGGCCGGTGCGGGCTGCGCGCTCCGTGCGCTCCACTGCCAGCCAGCCCGGGATGCTGACCTTGACGTCATCCTTGGCGGAGGAAGCGAGAACTTCGAACAGGGCATCGAGCACGTTGTTCACGGCAGTCTGGCTGGTGTCAGCCTTCGCTGCTACCTCGGCAACCAGTTCACTGCGGTTCTTGGTCTCTTTCTTAGCCAATGTTTGTCCTCCTGGACTCGTACGGATTGATCAGAACCTCACCGTTCTGGCGAAGCTTCTGGAGGAAAACCTACCAGCTTCAACCGCATAACCCCGCAGATTCAGGGGGGTTCCGCCCGATATTTAGCGGAATCGGGGCGATCCAGCTGCATCGGTCCCGCCGCATCGGCAGGTCCGGCGTTCCCGGAACATGGACAGGAGAGCTTAAAGCAATCGGGACGACAACCTTTCGGTTGCCGTCCCGATTCTCAGGATGCTGCGCTCAGCAGTCCCGGATGCTTACCAGCTCGACTTGGAGACACCGGGCAGCTCGCCACGGTGTGCCATCTCGCGGAAGCGAACGCGCGAGATGCCGAACTTCTGGATGGTGCCGCGGGGGCGTCCATCGATCTGGTCGCGGTTGCGCAGGCGGACCGGCGAAGCGTTGCGGGGAAGCTTCTGCAGGCCCAGACGTGCGGCCTCGCGAGCCTCGTCGGTTGCGTTTTCGTCCACAAGGGTCTTCTTGAGCTCGAGGCGCTTGGCCGCGTAGCGCTCAACAATGACCTTGCGCTGCTCGTTGCGAGCAATCTTTGACTTCTTAGCCATGTGTTTAGCGCTCCTCTCGGAATTCGACGTGCTTGCGGATCTTGGGGTCGTACTTCTTCAAAACCATGCGGTCCGGGTCGTTGCGGCGGTTCTTGCGGGTCACGTAGGTGTACCCGGTGCCGGCGGTGGACTTCAGCTTGATGATCGGACGTACGTCTTTGTCCTTGGCCATTAGAGCTTCACTCCCCGCGCCTGGATTTCGGCGACGACGGCGTCAATTCCGCGGACGTCGATGGTCTTGATGCCGCGGGCGGAAACCTGCAGCGTTACGTTGCGGCGCAGGGACGGAACCCAGTAGCGCTTCTTCTGAATGTTCGGGTCGAACCGACGCTTGGTGCGGCGGTGCGAGTGCGAAATGCTGTGCCCGAAGCCCGGCTCGGCCCCAGTCACCTGGCAGTGAGCTGCCATGACGATCCTCCAATGATTGAATAAAACAGGAAACAGCCAGTGCTACCTGCCATGGAAAGCAATCAGCGGCGCCCGTATGTGGCGGCTGAAGCCGCTTGGGACGCGCTATCCTGCGCAACCTGAGCCCCTAACTACCGGCCCTCGGGAAGGAAAAATCCCGCAAACCGGAGCGATTGCGCACGCTTCGCCAACTGATGCCCCTCTATTCTAGGAGCTGGCACGGTTTAAGACCAATTGCCCATGCAGCCGGATGGCCAGTCAGCCCTGCTGGGGGTCTTTCCGTCCGTCCCCGTTGACCACGGTGACTTCTCCGTCCTCGCCCAGCTTGCGGCCGGCGGGGACCTCGGCTTCGGAATCGACAATGGCGGTGCGTATCTCTGCCCCGGACCGGATCCGGACCCGGTCCAGTACCACTGAGTCGACGACGACGGCGCCCGCCTCGACGATCGCATCCGGTCCAATCACGCTGTGCCGGACCGTCCCCTCGACGCGCGCTCCGGGTGAGATGAGGCTGGAAGCTATATCAGCGCCGTCGCCGATGTAGGCGCCGAGCCGCCGTGGGCTTGCACTGAGGATTGGCCATTCCGGGTTGTCAAAGTCCAGGCCTTCTCCGGCCAGGAGGTCCATGTGCGCGCGGTGGTAGTTCTGGGGGGTGCCTAGATCCAGCCAATAGGACTCGAGCCGGTGCTCGGCCACCTTCGCGTTCTCAACCAGGTGCGGGATGAGCTGGTCTCCGTAATCCTCCAGTTGCCCATCCCGTTCCTTCAGCTCGGAGAGCGTATCCAGCAGGACGTCCGCGCTGTAGAGGAAGATTTCCGCAGCCACCAGGTCGGTGCGCGGCTTTTCCGGCTTGTACTCGAAACCGGTGACCAGCCCGTCCTTCGCCTCGACTACGCCGTGCTGGGAAGCGTCGCCGTCGAAGCGGGTGGTCACCATGGTGAGCGCCGCTCCGGTGCGCTGGTGGGTGCTGACGACATCGCGGTAATCGAGCCGGTAGAGATGGTCTGCGCTGAGCACCAGAACCAGGTCCGGTGCGAATTCGCGGATGAACTCCGCCTGCCGGTAGAGGCCGTCGGCGTTGCCTTCCGCGAAGCCCTCACCGTGCTCGCCCTGGAACGGCGGCAGGACCCGCAGTCCGCCGTTGGTTCGGTCCAGGTCCCACGGTCTTCCGTTAGCAAGGTGGTCGTTGATCGATTTCGGTTGGTACTGCTCCACCACCCAGACATCAGGGATGTGGCTGTGATGAAGGTTGGACAGCGGAATGTCGATGAGCCGGTACGTGCCGCCCACCGGCACCACGGGTTTGGCCTTGCGGTCGGTGAGGGCGCCAAGGCGCCCTCCGGTGCCGCCGGCGAGGATCACGGCCAGGACTGATGGTGGAGCTGTCATACTCGGTTCACTTCCACGCTGTTCGATTCCACTGCTGAATCCACGCTGCTGGATTCCACACTGTGCACTTCCGCGTTGTTCGATACCGGCTTCGCCTCCATCGACTGGCGGAGGATCCAGTGTGAGTTGTCCAGCCGAGCAAGAATCTTCTTGCCCACCCGCTCCAGGTCCGCGACGTCCTGCTCATCCAGCCCGTCGAACACCATGGACCGGACGTACTCCACGTGTTCCTCCGCGAGCCCCTGCAGGTTCTGGAGGCCCTCGGTTGTGATGGACGCCGTGGTGACGCGAAGGTCCCGGGTGCTCTGGCTCCGCTGGACCCAGCCGCGGCCCTCGAGCTTGGTGACCACGTGGCTCAGGCGGGACAGCGAAGCGTTGGATCGCGCCGCGAGCTCGCTCATGGGCAGGGTGCTCTCCTCCGCTTCGGAAAGCATCGCGAGCACGTGGTAGTCGAAGAGGGTGATCCGGGCACGCCGGTTCAGGTGCGCGTCCAAGGTTCCCGGAAGCATGGTGGTCACGGCGTACAGTGCCAACCAGGCCTGCCGCTCCGAGGGTGTGAGCCACCGGGTGCCTGTCATGGCAGTCATTCTTCCAGACCCGCCCGGGATACGCCTGATGTTTCCCGGCACCAGACCGGCTGGGTCAGAGTGGGATACTTCGGCTTGAGGGTGTCCCCGGAGGACTGCCTCCGCAGTCGCCTTCCCACCCAGGGGCCAAGATAATCGCGTGCCCATGCTGCGTCCTTGCGGAGCTGCGCCAGCCGGGACAGGGCGGGACGGCGTTCCAGCTCGGGCAACTCGATGGTGTGGGCGGACTTCAGCACCTCAAGGACCCGCACTGCCATCAGGGTGTGTCCCGAGGTAGCCATATGCATCCGGTCCGTGTCCCAGTAATCCCAGTTCTGGAACTCACGCAGTCGCCAGTAGTCCACAAGTTCGGTGTCGTGACGGTCGGCGATCTCCCGCACGAGTTCGTTGTAGATGGCGGTGCGGCCACGCGTCTTGCCGAAGACCGCGGACTTGGAGGAATCGAACCCGGTGAAGAGAACCACAGCCGCACCGCTGCCGCGAAGACGGGAGATACCGGCGTCGTAGTCCGCCAGAAGCGCATCAAGGTCGATGCGGGGTCGCAGGATGTCGTTACCGCCCGCGTAGATCGTGACGAGGGTGGGATTCAGGGCGAGCGCCGCGTCGACCTGCTCGTCGAGCACCTGGCGCAGCTTGCGCCCGCGGATGGCCAAATTGGCGTAGCCCCAGGACGAGTCGGCGAGAATCAGCTGCTCTGCAACGCGGTCGGCCCAGCCGCGGACACCATTGGGGCTTCGCTCATCCCAGTCCCCCACGCCCTCCGTGAAGGAATCGCCGAGTGCGACGTAGCGTTGCCCGAACTCGCCGCTTGCCGCCGAACTATCCAACCGCCTAGTCCTCCTTCTGGGACTCGGGGTGCTGGTTCTCGGCGTCGTACTCGCGCTGGGTGTGGTGCTCGGTCTCCGTGTAGGAGCCGTTGAACCCGGTGGCGTCACCGGTAGGGCGGGTGCCCGCAGGGTCCGGGAAAGTGGGCGAGCCGCCGAGGGGGTTGCCCTGCTGCCCCAGGTTGTCCCGCCGCTCCCCCTCCTGCCCGCTGGCTTCCTGCGCGCTGACTTCCTGCCCGTTGGCTTCCTGCGCGATGGCTTCCTGCGCGTTGGCAGGGTTGATGCTGGACTCGTCCTGATCCTTGGTCATAACTCCTCCTTCTGCAATCCCGCGGAACGCGGTTTTGGCCCACCCAGCATATGCCCGCGTACAGACGGGCACACGCCCAGGTGTCCAGACGCTAAGCTCGGTTACGAAATCATCTCACCAGGAGAATACCCATGGCTTCCTTGCCGGACACTGAGTCAGAAGCACGTACCGAGGAACATTCGGAGCGGAGGGTGAAGCGCGCCGCAGTCATCCTGAACCCGGTCAAGCCCACGGATGTGGACATCCGCGCCATCGTCACCGAACTGAGCCTCGAGAAGGGCTGGGAGAAACCCCTCTTCCTGGAGACCACCGTCGAAGACCCGGGCCACGGCCAGGCGAGGGAGGCTCTCAAGGCAGGAGTCGACGTCGTTATTGCCGCAGGCGGTGACGGTACCGTCCGCTGCGTGGCCGAAGAGCTCGCGGGAACTGAGACCGCGCTCGGTCTCCTGCCGCTGGGTACGGGAAACCTGCTTGCACGCAACCTGGACATCGCGGTGGACGATCCCCGCGGTGCAGTGGAAGCGGCTTTGGGAGGCACCGAGCGGCTCATCGACGTGGTGTACGTGAATATGGACCGCGCACAGGACGCCCACGTGTTCCTGGTGATGGCCGGCCTCGGGTTCGACGCTGCGGTGATGGCCAACACCCGGGACGACCTGAAGGACCGGGTGGGCTGGCTGGCCTATGTGGACGCCGGCATCCGCAATCTGCCCGGCAAGCCTTCGAGGGTGCGCATCACGCTGGACGGCAAGCGCCGCATCAACCGCCGCCTGCGCAGCGTCATGGGTGGGAACTGCGGCAAGATCATGGGCGGCCTGGAGATCTTCCCGGGCGCCAAGCTCGACGACGGACTCCTGGACATCATGACCGTCGCCCCCAGCGGCGCTTTCGGCTGGTTTGCGGTACTAGGCAAGCTCATCGCCAGGGGCAAGGGCAAGGATCCGTCACTCGAGTACTTCCAGTGCAAGTCCGCGGAGATCGAGGTTGTGGGCAGCCCGCTCGAGATTGAGCTCGACGGCGACACCCACGGCGAGGGCACACACATGGCTCTGCGCGTGGAACCGCAGTCGCTGAAGCTGCGCATGCCTTACGGCAAGAAGGACCCGGCGATCCTTACGAACCCCACACCGTAGTCCTAAAGGGGGTAGGCCGCCTCCGGAAAGGTGCATGCACTGCATGCACCTTTCGAAAAGACTCTCCCTAGCCCTCTGCCTTGCCCTGGCGCCAGTAGCCCATGAACGCGACCTGCTTACGGTCGATTCCGACGTCGCGCACCAGGTAGCGCCGCAGACCGCGGACGACGGCGGCCTCGCCGGCGATCCACGCGTAGAACGGCAGCGCGCCCGAGGGCTTGTCCGGGTTCAGGGAGCCGTCGAGTGCCGAGGCGTCTAGGAGCTGCGGTGTTTCCCACAGGATGGTCGTGTCGATGTCGATCTCCTCCGGCTCCGGCCCGGCGGCGCCGTTCGCAGCCGCACGAAGCGCCTGGCCGGACGGTGTGTCGGCACCGAGGCTCACCCTGAACGGAGCCGCCAATGAAACCCAGCCGGGAACCTTCACAGCCTGGCGGACGGCGGCGTCGAGCAGTTCACCGTGCGGGCGTCCACCGCGGACCAGCCAGCTGATGCCGACGTCGGACCGGGTCTGGATGTCCTGGCAGTCCGAACCGTCCGGCACCTCAAGGAAAGCGTGCCCGCGGATGTCCTCCGGCAGCGACTCAAGAATGGCGCTGATGGCAGGAACAGCGGTCTCGTCGCCGGCTAGCAGGACGTTCTGCGCCAGCCCCGGACGCCACTCGATGCCTCCGTAGGCTCCTGCGGTTGAGCAGGTGGCGGCGTGCACGTTGGGCCCGATGACCCAGACGCGGTCCCCCGGCGCTGCTGCCGCGGCCCACTGGGAGGCGGGGCCGCCGTTGCCGTCGGCGTCGAAGTGCATCACAAAATCAACATCGAGCTCGGGCACGTCCTGGTCGCACCGTGATTCCCGGACGGTGTAGGTGCGCATGGCACCGCGCTCGGCCGCATCGATGGCGAGCCACTGCTGGTACCAGCCGCTGCCGGCTCCGTCCATGAGTGCGCCCACATCCATGCACTCCCTGCCGGCCGGAGGAATCAGAACCTTGATGCGGAGGTCCAGGGTATGCCCCTGGACGCCGAAGTCCTCAAGGCAGGCACCCCCGAAGGTGATCCGGCGGAAGTTCGCTCCTACAGCCTCCACCCGGCGCACCTCGACGTTGAAGGCGCGGATGGCCGGCGTCGTGCTTGAGGCCGAAGCCTGCTTTCCGGCATCCCGCGCCGATGCGCCGCGTACGGCGGTTCGGCGGGTAGGACGGGTTGTGCTGACGTCGGTCACGATGCTGCCTCCATGATGGGTGCGGATAGCCCGTCCTGCGGGTTCGGTAGAAATCCGGGGCGTTGCCGGGGGTCCTCGTTCTGCTGTTTCTGCTGCGTGCGAGAGTGGTGGCGTCCGATAGGCACCACCATGGGCGTGCCGGACACCGGGTCCTCGATCACACGGGAATCCAGTCCGAAGACCTCGGACACAGTCTTCTCAGTCACAACCTCCGACGGCATCCCCTGCGCCACGATCCGACCGCCCTTCATCGCGATGAGGTGGTCGGCGTACCGGGCGGCGAGATTGAGGTCGTGCAGCACGATCGCCACGGTTGTTCCCGCGCGGCTGTTGAGGTCGGTGATGAGGTCGAGGACTTCGACCTGGTGCGTGACGTCGAGAAAGGTTGTGGGCTCGTCGAGCAGGAGAATGTCAGTCTGCTGCGCCAGTGCCATGGCGATCCAGACTCGCTGGCGCTGGCCGCCGGATAGCTCGTCAACGTTGCGGTCGGCCAGTTCAAGGGTGTCGGTGACGCGCATTGCGGCGGCGACGGCGTCGTCGTCGTCAGGGGTCCAGGAGCGGAACCAGCCTTGGTGGGGATAGCGGCCGCGGCCCACGAGGTCCGCAACGGCGATACCGTCCGGCGCCACCGGCGTCTGCGGAAGCAGGCCCAGCGTCTTTGCCACGGCACGGGTCGAGAGGGAGTGGATGTCCTTGCCGTCCAGCAGCACGGTTCCTGAAGCGGGTTTGAGGAGACGCGCCAGCCCGCGGAGCAGGGTCGACTTGCCGCAGGCGTTTGCGCCCACGATCACGGTCACCTTGCCCTCAGGCAGCTCGACGGTTAGACCCTCGACCACCGTCCGGTTGTCGTAGGCGAGGGTCAGGTCCTTGGCGTTCAACCTCATGTCAGCCTCCCTGGCCGGATCGGTTGGATGTGGCAAGAAGCCAGAGGAGGAACGGTGCGCCGAGCACGCCCGTGATCACTCCCACCGGCAGGGAAACCCCGGGGATCAGGTTGGCTCCCACGAAATCGGCGCCGAGGACAATCACCGCGCCGACCAGCGCTGCGGTGAGCAGCGGGCGGTGACCGCCGAGGAAGCGCCGGGCGATCGGCCCGGAGAGGAAAGCGATGAAGGAGACGGGCCCGGCTGCCGCCGTCGCAACCGCCGCAAGCAGCACCCCGGTGACGACGAGCGCGAGCCGCGACCGCTCCACGCTGACTCCCAGGCCGGCTGCGGCATCGTCACCGAGTTCCAGCCCGCGAAGGGGCCGGGAGAGCACGACGACGACGGGTACCAGGACCGCGAGCGCGAGCGCCAGGACGGTCAACCGCTCCCAGTTGCTCTGGTTCAGCGAGCCGTTGAGCCAGACGAGGGCCTCGGACGCGAGGTTGATGTCGGCGCGGGTCAGCAGGAAGCTCACGATTGACTGCAGGACGGCCGAGAACCCGATCCCCACGAGGATCAGCCGATAGCCTGCCACTCCCCCGCGCTTCGAGATGGCGTAGATGGCAAGCGCGATTACCAAAGCTCCCACCATGGCCCAGCCGGCGAGCGGCAGCCCGGAGGCCCCGAACAGGACGATGGCCAGGACGGCGGACGCGCTTGCTCCGTAGCTGATGCCGATGATGTCCGGGCTGGCTAGGGGGTTGCGGAGCATGGTCTGGAAGATGGCTCCTGCCACCCCGAAGGCCGCACCGATCATGGCGCCGATGAGGACGCGCGGGATGCGGTTTTCCATCACGATGAAGCTGGCCCCCGGGATGTCCGCGCCGCCGATGATCCGGAAGAAGTCCGGAATAGTGACGGTGTAGCGGCCGAGCAGCAGCGTGACGGAACTGAAAAGGATCACGAGGAAGACCAGCGCACCGAGCTTGACCGCGCGCTGGGCGCGTACTTTGCGGCGCTTGGCAAAGGCCGAGCCCGGGGTAGCCGCATTTGCGGCAGCGGGAGCAGGTGTGCGGGTCGCGGCGCTCACAGTTCAGCCAGCTTCCGGCGTCGGACCAGCCAGATGAATACGGGGGCGCCGATGATCGCGGTGACGATCCCAACCTGCACCTCGCCCGGGGGAAGGATAATCCGTCCCACGACGTCGGCCACCAACAGGAGAACCGGCGCCAGGACCATGGAGAAGGGCAGGATCCAGTGGTAGTCGGGCCCGGTGAACGCGCGCACCACATGCGGAATTACCAGTCCGACGAAGGCGATCGGTCCCGCTGCCGCGGTGGCCGCGCCACAGAGAATGACGACGCCCAGTGCCGTGAGCGCGCGGGCAAGCACAACGTTCTGGCCCAGTCCGCGTGCAATGTCGTCACCAAGGGACAGGCTGTTGAGCACCTTGCCGGTGAGGAGGGTCAGGATGATGCCGACGGCGAGGAACGGGATCAGTGGCCCGATGACGTCCCAGCCTCGTCCGGATACGGTGCCCACCTGCCAGAACCGGAAGGTATCGAAGGTCTGCCTGCTGGAAACCAGCACAGCGTTGGCCAGGGAAACCATCCCGGCTGAGAGCGCGGCGCCGGCGAGGGCGAGCTTGACGGGAGTGGCGCCGTCACGTCCCAGACTGGCGACGGCGTAGACCAGCAGGGCAGCCGCCGTCGCGCCCAGGAACGCAAACCAGATGTACCCGGTGAAGTTGGTGACGCCGAAAACGAAGATACCGATCACCACGGCGAGCGCGGCGCCTGAGTTTACGCCGAGAATCCCGGGATCGGCGAGCGGGTTACGTGCCACGCCTTGCATGGCAGCTCCGGCAAGTCCAAGAGCGGCGCCGGCAAGGAGGCCGAGTACCGTTCGCGGCAGTCGCGAAAGTACGACGGCGTGGTCGCCGTTCGACGGATCGAACTGGGTCAGTGCCTGCAGGAGGATCTCAATGCTGATTGCGCGGGCACCGATCGCCAGGGACGCGATCCCGGCGAGGAACAGTACAAGAAGGCACGCGACGAACAGGAGAACCCTACCCCCATGCAGGGGACGCCGACGCCGATGGTTGAGGGCAGGCGAGGAGGCAGGGGCATCCAGTGCCATGCGCGCCTCCTCAAGCCGGTACCGGGGTCGGTTCGAACTTAAGTAAGGCTAGCCTATGGTGACAAGCATTAGGAAACGGTTCTGTTCGCTATTTCCGTGGCTTTCGCGCAGTTCGGCGACCCGGTGCTCAGCCGAGCTGCCGAAGCTGCACGAAAGCTCCGGAGATCAGGAGGCCGGAGCCGGCGGTGTGCCGCGCCCGAAGGGGCGTCCCCCGAGCCGTTCGCGCTGGTGCTCGGTGTACCAGTTCTCAAGTGACGGACCCTTTGGCACAATCCGGGTGGGATTGATGTCCTCATGGACCACGTAATAGTGCTTCTTGATCTGATCGAAGTCCACGGTGTCACCGAAGCCGGGCGTCTGGAAGAGATCGCGGGCATAGCCCCACAAAGCCGGCATCTCGGTGAGCTTGTTGCGGTTGCACTTGAAGTGACCGTGATAGACGGGATCAAAGCGCACCAGTGTGGTGAATAGCCGCACATCCGCCTCGGTGATGGTGTCTCCCACCAGGTACCGCTGTTCCGTCAGCCGCTCCTCCAGCCAGTCCAGAGCGGTGAACAGGCGATCGTAGGCTTCCTCATACGCCTCTTGGGAACCCGCGAAACCACACCGGTACACGCCGTTGTTCACTTCCGTGAACACCCGCTTGTTGACGGCGTCGATTTCCTCCCGCAGATCTTCCGGATACAGCTCCGGCGCTCCCTCGCGGTGGTACTCGGTCCACTCGGTTGAGAAGTCCAACGTGATCTGCGGATAGTTGTTGGTTACAACGGCGCCGCTTTGCACATCGACAATGGCCGGAACCGTGATGCCCCGGGAGTACTGCGGGTCGCGCTTGAAATAGGCGTCCTGCAGCCGTTCGATCCCGAGGACAGGATCCTTGCCATCAGGGTCGAGGTCGAAGGTCCAGGACCGCTTGTCATGGGTGGGTCCAGGCGTTCCGAGGGAGATAGCGTCCTCGAGGCCCAGGAGCCTCCGCACGATGATCGAGCGGTTAGCCCAGGGACACGCGCGCGCGGCGATCAGCCGGTACCGGCCCGGTTCGACCGGGAAGCCGTCGGCACCATCCCGGGTGATACGCGTTTCGATGTAGTTGGTGTCCCGCGTGAATTCTTCACCTTCGTTGACGTAGGCGCCCTTGGTGCTGTGTTGGGATTCGCTCATGCGCTCACCCTAACTGCCGAGGCTCTGCAGGAGCGCCATGCAGGATGCCTCGCACCGTCGGCAGGCTTCAGCGCAGATTCTGCAGTGGTCGTGCATCGAGGCGTGCTGTTCACACTCCTCGGCGCAGTTCCGGCACGCCTGCACACAGGCCTCCAGAAGTGGCCGCAGGACGGCCGGATGATGGCCTCCCTGCCGTTGCAGCATGCGCGCTGTGGCCAGGCAGATGTCCGCGCAGTCCTGATTGGTGCGGATGCAGTGCCGCAGGTCCTCGATACCTTCCTCACCGAGGCAGGCATCGGCGCAGCTGCCACAGGTAGCCACGCAGTCGAGGCACGCCTCGATCGCAGCTGCCAGGTCTCCGGCCTGCAGGTGCCCTGAGGGCCTGGGGTGGGCAAGAATCATGTCTGCGATGGAAGTCATTTTCCGCCTCCTTACCGGTTCGCCTTGTCGCGGCCGTACTCGTTGCGGAGCTCCCGACCGCGGTCGACGAGCTCAATGTGCTTGTCCCGCTTCTTGTCAGCCTGTTTGGTGTCACGCGGCGGCAACTGCACGGTTTCTTCTGCCTTGATGCCGGCCTGCAGTTCGCGCCCACGTTCCAGCTCGGCGTCGAACTCTGCACCGAAGAGGAGCGACAGGTTCGCCAGCCACAGCCATAGGAGGAAGATGATGACGCCCGCGATTGCACCGTAGGTTCGCTCGTAGTTTCCGAAGTTGGCAACGTAGAACGAGAAGGCAGCCGTGGTCAGCGCCAGGACCACCAGGGCGATGATGGAACCAATGCTCACCCATTTGAACTTGGGCTGCTTCAGGTTCGGAGCCGCGTAGTAGAGGACCGCGATCATCAGTACGGCGAAGAACACCATGACGGGCCACTTCGCGATGTTCCAGATTGTCACCGCGGTGGAACCGAGGCCGATGGCATTTCCCACACTCTCAGCGATCGGGCCGGACAGGATCAGCAGGAGTGCCATCAGCACGACGAGCAGCAGCACCACAACAGTGATCAGCAGCATGGTGGGGCGGAGCTTCCAGAAGGGACGTCCCTCCTCAACCTCGTACATGCGGTTCATTGCGCGGGAGAAGGCACCAACGAATCCGGATGCGGACCAGATGGCGCCGACCAGACCGATGATGAAGGTAAAGCCCGCCGCGCTTGACGAGGTCAACTGCTGCACCGTCGGTTCAAGGGTTTGCTCAGCGTCGGGTGAGACACTCGACAGGATGTTTAGGACGGCATCCGTGGTTGCCTGGCCCTGGCCGAAGAGGCCGAGGATGGACACCAGCGCCAGCAGCGCCGGGAAGATGGCAAGGACCGCGTAATACGTCAGCGCGGCCGCGAGGTCCGTGCACTGGTCCTTGCTGAATTCGTTGATGGTCCGCTTGAAGATGTATCCCCAGGCCGGTTTTGCGATGTCAGTCGGATCGTCCGGCTTTCGGGAGTCATCGGGGTGCGGGCTTGAGGCTGCCTTCGCCTGTGTGGCTTCCTCTGCCGAATCCGCCTTCGCGGGATCTTTAGTGCTCACGTTTCTACCTCCGGTTCAGAATCACCTTTCCCCACCGAACCATAAGGATACTTACTATTGCAATAAGGGGTCGAGGCTTTAGTGTGGATTTCAGGGTCCAGGGCTTCCAAATCGATCGAGAGGGTCCGCATGCGCATCGCCGTCATAGGGGCAACAGGCAACGTGGGCACGGCGCTTCTGCGCAGGCTCCAGCAGGCCCGCGAAGAGAACCCGGGCATTGAACTGGTGGGGGTCTCCCGTCGTCAGCCCTCCCTCGAGCACCACCCCTACGCCGGGGTTGAGTGGCACACCGCCGACGTCGGCACCGACGCGGGGCGCGACAGCCTCACCTCCGCACTGAAGGGGGCCGACGCCGTCGTGCACCTTGCCTGGGCAATCCAGCCCAACCGGGACGAGGAAGCGATGCATCGCACCAACGTCAAGGGCACCGAGAACGCGCTGCAGGCCGCGGCCGACGCCGGTGTGAGGCACTTCGTCTGCGCCTCTTCGGTAGGCGCCTACAGTCCGGCGCGCAAGGATCAGCTGGTGAGCGAGGATTGGCCCACCGGCGGCATCGCAACCTCGCACTACAGCCGGCACAAGGCGGCCCAGGAGGATCTCCTCGACGCCTTCGAACGCGATTTCCCGGAAATTCCTGTGGCGCGGGTGCGCCCGGGCCTGATCTTCCAGGCCGACGCTGGAGACGAGATCGGCCGGTACTTCCTCGGCCCGCTCGTCCCCAAGTTCATCCTCAACAAGCTGGCGCTGCCCATCCTCCCCATCCCGTCGCAACTGGTGTTCCAGGCAGTGCACGCCGCGGACATGGCGGATGCCTACTGGCGGATCATCGACCAGCGCGCCTCTGGCGCCTTCAACATAGCCGCGGATCCTGTGCTGAACCCTCGCATACTCGGCGGCCTGCTCGGCGCCAAGCGTGTCTTCGACCTGCCGGTTCCGGTGCTTCGGGCGGTGGTGTCGGCGTCGTGGTCGCTGCACCTCCAGGCCACGGACCCGGGGTGGATCGATATGGCGGCGCAGGCACCCGTGATGAACACTGACCGTGCGCGCACGCTGCTGGGCTGGGAACCCACCCGGTCTTCCGTCGCTGCAGTGCGCGAAGTCATTGAGGGCCTTGCCTTCAAGAACGGCGTGAACGCATCCCCCAGCCTGCGCTCCGGACGCTAGCTCCTCCCCGCCCTGCCCCCGTGTCCTATCTCCAACCTTACCTGCACGATCTCACCGGTGTCTTCAGCGCTCCCATCCAGGCGTGGGCCGATCCCACCGGGCAAATCCGGAACGACGGCGCGCAGGGCATCTCCTGCGGTGATGACCGAGTCATCCGCTCCGCTGTCCTGACGGTCAATGGGCGGGAGCCGGACTGGGTCTCCACGCAGGTCCGTTCGACCCGGCGGATCGATTACCTTCACTTCGTCAGGGTGGAGTCGCAGGTAGCCGATCCCCTCCTGCACCTGATCCGCAGCCGGAGCGCTGATGCATCCGGCGTAGCGGAGCGGCTCCGCTTGGAATCCGCGTTCGACGTTCCCGTGCAGCAGCTGGTGAGCCTGGTATTGGAGGCCGACAACGCTCCAATGGAGAGGGTCAAGTCCGGCACCGCGGGCCAGTCGGGACTCTCACTGTCCAGTTCACGGTGGAACTGGAGGGATGAGGACACGATCGCGGCACTCGAGGCACCCGGAGCGGAAATTGAGTACGACGGCGACCGCGTCACCCTCACCTGGCAGGTGGAGGTGGCGCCGGGCGGCGCCGTCGAACTGGACTGGCGGCTCACCGTGTCGGATGCAGGCGCACCGATGGTTGCGCCGCGCGGAGCGGAACTGCAAACTCCCGCAGTCAAAAGCAATGCTCTGCAGCGGCTCCTGAACCGCTCGATCTCGGACCTGAACAGCCTCCGCATGGCCTCGGCCGACCGGCCCGACGACAGCTTCCTCGCCGCGGGTGCGCCCTGGTTCTTCACCATGTTCGGCAGGGACTCGCTCATCTCTGCGCGCCTGCTTTTGCCCATCGACCAGGCTCTGGCCGGAAGCACCCTCCGCGCACTTGCGGCCCGGCAGGGCCGGCTTACGGATCCGGACACCGCGGAACAGCCGGGGAAGATCCTGCACGAGGTCCGCCGTGGCACGCTGTCCTTCACCGAGGGGAATTCCGGCATCTCGCTTCCCCCTGTCTACTTCGGCACCATCGACGCCACGCCGCTGTGGATTTGCCTGCTTCACGACGCCTGGCGGGCCGGCCTGCCGGAGCCGGAGGTCATAGACCTCCTGGACAACCTTGAGCGTGCGCTTGCCTGGTTGCGGGACCACGGAGATTCCGACGGCGACGGCTTCCTCGAGTACCTCGACGAGAGCGGACACGGCCTCGCCAACCAGGGCTGGAAGGACTCCGGCGACTCAATCCGCTGGCATGACGGATCCCTGGCAGATGGTCCGATTGCACTTGCGGAAGTCCAGGCCTATGCGTACGAGGCAGCACTTGGCGGGGCGGCGCTGCTGGATGCCCTCGGCCGGCCCGGCGGCGAGGAGTGGCGGCAGTACGCGCACACCCTCCAGGAACGGTTCCGCGAGCAGTTCTGGTGCACCGACCGCGAGGGACCGTACCCGGCCATCGCGCTGGATGCCTCGAAGCGGCCCGTTGACGGAGTAGCGAGCAACATGGGCCACCTGCTCGGCACCGGCATCCTGAATGCCGAGGAGTCGGCGCTGGTCGCACGCCGTCTTCTGGATCCCACCATGTTTTCCGGCTACGGAATTCGGACGGTGTCGACGACGAACGGCGGTTATTGGCCCACGCGCTACCACGCAGGCTCGGTGTGGAGCCACGACACGGGCATGATCATCAGCGGGCTCCTCAAGGACGGCTTCGCCGAGGAAGCCGCCGCCCTAGCCGCAGGTCTCCTCAAGGCGGCCGAAGGTTTCAACTGGCGGCTGCCCGAGCTCTTCGCCGGGCACGCGGCGTCGGAAGTCTGGCCGCCGGTGCCCTATCCGGCGTCCTGCCGCCCCCAGGCGTGGGCGGCGGCGTCGTCGGTTCCTATTGCCCAGGCGCTGAAGGCGCTGTGAGCGCTGTGACCGCTGTGACCGCTGTGACCGCTGTGAGCGCTGTGAGCGCTGTGAGCGAACTGAACAGCAGCGGATGAATTCAAGCGCCGGGTTCCGGCTCCGGGCCGAGGAGCCAGCTGAGGGCCTGGGCCTCGTCAGAGAAGTACCGGCTGGGCGTGGCGGCACGGTAGTTGAACGCAGTCATGACCCTGGCCACCTCATCCGAGCCCAGCACCGCGGTGCGGCTTGAGCAGGTTTCCTCGAGGAGCAGCTCCCTCGCCTCGGTGCTGATGCCGCTCACAGCGTCGATGTGCACCAACAGTGGGCGTTTGCAGTCCAGGGAGACCGACTCAACCGCTGACACACTCGCCTGGACATCGGAGAGCTCCATCTGAACCCCTGGATGCCAGCAGAGCCGCAGGAAGTCGCCCTCGTCGGTCAGGTCGAAGCGCGGCTGCCAGCCGGATGAAGTTGTCATATCCAAATCCCCCCACTGGATTATCAGTTGGAATGCCCCGGAGTCCGAAGCCAATCGATCGCAGCGGCCGCGGCCGGAAAGTAGCGCGTGGGGAAGGCCGGCTGGTGAACCTCCCTGAAGTACTGGGCGATTGTTCGGTCCACTGCCGTCGGTCCCACAATCGCCAGTGCCGACACGTTGAGGTCGTTTGCCAGGATGGCGAGCGCCGCGGCATCGAGCGAGACCATCGAATTCAGGATCGCCACCATCGGCTCACACACGTCAGGGTTGACTTCTTCGAGCCGCTGGACCAGCTCCCGTGCGTCCCGCTCACTTACCGTGACGCCCCTGTTCCACTCCACCCGAACGAACCCGTCGTCACGGCGCAGGACAAACCGGTGCTCCGTCTGATCCGCGCTCACGCCTTCTCCCGTCGTTGGCTGCTGAAGGAAAATCTATCGTGTGAAGAGGCGGTCGTCGTGCAGGGAGCCGCGCGAAACGTCGTCGTCGGCTTGTGAAAAAGCAGAAGCCGACGACGGCGGCACCGCCTCCCAGCGCTGCCGTGGCAGCGCCTCCGGGAAACCGGACTGGATGAACCCGACCATCTGCTCGCGAACCAGGCACTGCAGGTCCCAGAGCGCGCCGCTGTCGGCGGCGCTGATGAGGATCCGTGCGCGGACCAGGCCGTCCGTCGCCTGGGTGATCTGCAGCTTCCCGTTGCGGCCGTCCCATAGCTCCGAGCCGTCGAGGATTTCCTGCAGGCGCGTGCGCATGGCCTCGATCGGCACCCGCCAGTCAAGGTCCAGTTCCACGGTGCCGAGCAGCTCCGAGCGGCGCCGGGTCCAGTTCTCGAAGGGCGTGGAGGTGAAGTAGGTGGAGGGAAGGATGAGCCGGCGTTCGTCCCACGATTGCACCACAACATAGGTCATGGTGATTTCCTCGATGGTTCCCATCTCGCCTTCCACTAGGACCACGTCATCGACGCGGATGGCGTCCGTGAAGGCGAGCTGGACACCGGCGAAGACATTGGTCAGCGAACTCTGCACCGCGAGTCCCGCAACGATCGAGATCAGGCCGGCCGAAGCGAGGATGCCGGCACCGAGTGCGCGTACCTCGTCAATGGTGAGCAGGATGCTGGCCAGGGCAAGGGTGATGATGACCGCAACGGCCACCCTGCGCGCGATCATGATTTGGGTTGTGAGCCTGCGCGCCAACCGGTGGTCCCGGCCTGAAGCCGCGTAGTGCCGCAGCACGACTGTCTCGATTACGGACAGCACCGCCACCAGCAGCCAGGTGAGCGTGACTATGAGCGCGAGCACGAGGACATAGTCCACGGGCGGGAACCAACCGGCGTCGGACGCTGTTGCGCCCAGGGCAATCCGCGCACCAAGGACGGCCAGCGCCGCCTGCAGCGGACCGCGGACCTTGCCGGTTGCCTCGCGGACGGCCGGCACTTTCCGGAGTGCGCGGGCCGCCACCCGGCGGATGATCCAGGCCAGCACGACGGCGGCGAAAACGGCGCCTGCCACGGCAAGGAAGGGAGCAATCATCTCGAGAAGGTCCATGACCCTACCGTCTCAAACCTCCCCCGGGCTCCTCCAAATCGACGCTTCCGATCAGGCACCGGCTCAGTAGAGGAAGAACGCGAACCACTCGCGGTTGTGTGCATGGAGCAGGACCAGGAAGAGCACGAAGTCAAACAGCAGGTGCACGCTGACGATGTAGCTGAGCGACTTGGTCCGGGAGAAGATCCACGCCTGCACAAGGGCGAACGGATAGATCAGCAGCGGACCCCAGGCGTGAAAGCCCAGCTCCCATAGGAACGACGTGAACAGCACTGCCTGCAGCACATTGGCCTGCCACTCGGGCAGGTGCCTGCGCAGCAGCGTGAAGGCGGTGCAGATGAAGAACAGTTCGTCCCAGATCCCTAGGACGTTGGTGCCCAGGAACAGTCGTGAGATCGTGCTCGGAGACGACGCCGCGGGCCAGTTCTCATAGACCCCGGTGGGGACCATGTACACAGGCAGCACCAGGTACCCGATAACGACGACGGCAAGCAGGTACCAGCGCTCGGTGCGGTTCCATTTCTGGCCGGTGAGCACGGGGAACCGAATGGCGTGATCGCGGAAGACGAACCGCGACAGTGTGTAGGGAACGCCCACTGCGAGGACCATCGCAGTGCCCATGATCGCCATATGGCTGAAGCTGATGTCAGTGGTGATGGGGACAGCGCTGATAATTACCAGCCCGATGGCGAGGCAGGACAGGTCCCGGAGCAGGGAGTTGCCTACCGCCCCCGGCCACTTCCCCGATCTCCGACCCCCCGGCCGGAGAACCACGCTGCGGCGAGCGCCAGCGCCAGCACCGCGTACCCGGCGAAGCGCTGTTCAAGTGCAAAGGTGAGGAACCCGGAAACAGACACCAGCGCCGCCGGAATGACCGGCGCCAGGCGGGGTCGAGCATCGAGGCGCGCCGGAGGGGTCATGGTTCGAGCTTACGCCCTGCCGCGCCTGCCGGTTACGGCCCTACACTTGCACAATGGCAGACAGCGCCGTCCAGGGGAATACCCGTGAAAAACGCATGGGAAATGCCCGCGAAAAGCTCATCGCGGACACCCTCGTGGATGCCTTCAAGCCCCTCATGGAGGCCGACCCCCGGGGCTTCCGCACCAAGTTCCGCAGGATGGCAGCCGACCCCTTCGCGTTCTACCGTGGAAGCGCCTGCCTCTTCTACTGCGACATGAAGGATCTCAACGACCGCTGGGCGGATGAACGAACCGCGCGGGTCTGGATCCATGGCGACCTGCACGCCGAGAACTTCGGTACGTACATGAGCAGTACGGGGGAACTGGCGTTCGACATCAACGACTTCGACGAGGCCTACCTTGGCCACTTCTCCTGGGACCTTCGGCGGTTCACCGCCTCGCTCGCGTTGTTGGCCTGGCAGAAGGCGCTCCCCGAGGAGGCTGTCCGTTCCCTGATCCGCACCTACCTGTCCGCCTACCTGGACCAGGTCGGC
The DNA here is from genome assembly GCF_035189165.1 of Arthrobacter sp. JZ12. NCBI lineage: Bacteria > Bacillati > Actinomycetota > Actinomycetes > Micrococcales > Micrococcaceae > Arthrobacter > Arthrobacter sp. JZ12. The sequence continues at coordinate 2,841,177 of NZ_CP045246.1, forward strand.
CACTACGACGACGTCGGCCATGACGACTTCGGCCTGCACCTCTCGAGCACCGAGGGCGCTATTCACGGCGTGCTGCTGACGGCGCGAGCAGCGAGGCGCACGGACCTCCTCGATGCCATGACCCTGGTGGAGGACCACGAGCGCCATTTCCGGCGGAGCAGGAATACCCGGCATCTCGACGAGGAGGAGTACGCCAAAGTCAACGCGGCCTTTGAGGACTACCTTGGAACAATTCCGAAGGACAAGAAGTCGGCGCGGCAGGTGTTCTACTACGTGAAGGACATTGTCGGCAGTACGGGTTTCGGGATCGGCAGCGCCGGGTTGCCCGCCTACAACGTTCTGATCGAGGGCTACAACCAGGCGCTCGAGAACGACATCATCATCTCGATGAAGCAGGGAAATGTCGCTGCGCCCAGCCGCATCGTGACCGATGAACGGGTGCGCTCCTACTTCAAGCACGACGGGCACCGCACAGTAATCAGCCAGCGGGCCCTGCAGGTACACACCGATTCATTCCTCGGCTACACCACGATCGACGGCGTGGGCTTCGTTGTGGATGAACTCTCCCCCTACAAGGCCGACCTACGGTGGGACGCACTGACGGAGCCGGACGAAATCGGTCCGGTGCTTGTCGACCTGGGTAAGGCGACGGCGAAAGTGCACTGTGCCTCCGACGAGGACAGCGACCAGGATCTTGTGAACTTCCAGACAGAACGGGCCATCCTGGATGTGACTCAAGGGCGGCGGGAGGAATTCATCGAAGACCTGCTGGAATTCTCGCTGGACTACGCGCGTAAAGTCCGCGACGATCACGCTCTGTTCGTGGACGCTTTCCGGGAGAACCGCATCCCCGGCATTCCCTCCATCTAAGTCCTCCTTGATCCTCAAGGAGAGTCCCTTCCCGGCGCACCATCTCTGTTACCGATGTGACGCAGTACACGCTCGGTGGGTTTGGTTTTCGAATTAGGTAAGACATACCTTACTTAATACCGGGCCGGCCGGTTCCCCATCCGATCCATCCTTGGAGTCTCTTCGTGAAAAATCCCGGAAAGCTCAGCGTGCTCGCCGCGCTGGCGACGGCTGCCCTGACCCTTTCAGCGTGCGGCGGATCCGCTGACGCCGACAGCAACTCCGGCGGCACAACGGAGGGCACCAACTCCTCTGCCACCGTTACCGTTGAGCATGCACAGGGTTCCACCGAGGTCCCGGCCAACCCCGAGAACGTCTACACGTTCGATCTCGGAGCGCTGGACACGCTGGACAGCCTCGGCGTCGACGTGACCGGCGTTCCCGAAGCGGCATTCCCCGAGTCCCTGGCGGCCTACGCATCGGATGAATACACCAAGATCGGCTCGATGAAGGAGCCGGACTTTGAAGCAATCGCTGCCGGTGCGCCGGACCTCATCATCATCTCTGGCCGCACCGCAGATTCCTACGACAAGCTCAGCGAGATCGCCCCGACCATCGACCTCAGCGTCGACCAGGCTGCCCCGATCGAAAGCTTCAAGGAAATCAGCACCACACTCGGCGAGATCTTCGGCCAGGAAGACGCCGTTGCCGACCGGCTCGCCGAGATCGATTCGACGATCGGTGAGGCCAACGAGAACGCGAAGAATGCAGGAACCGGGCTGGTCATACTCACCAACGCGGGCGAAATCACTGCCTACGGCGCCGGCTCCCGCTTCGGCCTGATTCATGACGTACTCGGTGTCCAGACAGCCGCGGACGTCAAGGCCGAAGGTTCCCACGGCGAGTCCGTCTCCTTCGAGTTCATCGCCGAGGCCAACCCCGACCACCTGTTCGTCATCGACCGCGATGCAGCCCTGGGCGAGTCCGGCGAAGCCGCTGCGGCAGTCCTCGACAACGAACTTGTGAACGGCACCACCGCCGCCCAGAACGACCAGATTGTCTACCTGGATGCTGCGAGCTGGTACCTCGTGGGCTACGGCCTGGGCAACGTTGAGGCCATGGTCTCCTCGGTCAACGACGCGCTGGCCGGCTAACTCACATCCATTGAGCCGCTGGTGCCGGCCACCCGCAGGGTGGCCGGCACCGCTCCTCCCATGATCACCGAACTCTCTCCAACGGATACCCAGCCGACGACGCCGCGCCGCCGCGTCCTGCTGCTGCCCGCCCTGGCGGTGCTCGCCGTCGTCGTTCTTTCCATCACCAGCCTCTTCATCGGGGTCAGTGACGTCTCGATCTCCACCCTGCTCTCGGACTCCTCCGACGGCACGGCGGGCCGCATCCTGCTCATCAGCAGGATTCCGCGTACGCTCGCCATCCTCCTGACCGGGATCGCGCTTGGCGTGGCCGGCCTCCTGATGCAGTTGATGGCGCGCAATAAGTTTGTTGAGCCCTCCACTGTGGGAACGGTCGAGTCAGCCATGCTCGGCATCCTCGTCGTCACCATACTGGTGCCGGCGGCCCCGTTGCTCGCGAAAATGGGAGTCGCGGCCGTCTTCGGCGTCGCCGGCACCGCCCTGTTCCTGTTGATCCTGCAGCGCGTTCCGCTGCGCAACACGCTGGTGGTTCCGCTGGTCGGCATCATGCTGGGCGGCATCGTCGGGGCCGTCACCACGTTCTTCGCCTACCGGTTCGACCTTCTGCAGAGCCTCAACAGCTGGATGGTGGGCGACTTCTCAGGTGTACTTGCCGGCCGCTACGAGTTCCTCTGGCTGGTGGGGGCCCTTGCCGTAGTGGGCTACATCGCGGCGGACCGCTTCACCGTGGCCGGGATGGGAAAGGACTTCACCACCAACCTCGGGCTCAACTACCGCGGCGTGATGGCCCTGGGTCTGGTGCTTGTCTCGCTTATCAGCGCCGTCGTCGTGGTGACGGTCGGCGCCGTCCCCTTCCTCGGCCTGGTGGTGCCCAACCTTGTGTCGATGCTGATCGGCGACAACGTGCGCCGGTCCGTACCCTGGGTTGCGCTGCTGGGAGCGGGACTCGTCCTGGTCTGCGACATCCTCGGCCGGCTCATCCGGTACCCCTATGAGATTCCCGTAGGCACCGTCCTGTCCGTGGTGGGAGCGGCCACCTTCCTGTACCTGCTGCTGAGGAGCCGCCGTAATGTCGCCTGACACCCTGCCCGCCGCAGTAAGGGCACGACGGCGAACTCCCCTGAAAACCCTCGGCCCCGGCACCTGGATACTCATCCTTAGCGTCGCCGTCGCTGCGCTTGTGGTTACGTTCATGACCATCGACCTCAAGGGAAACCTCGGGTACGTCCTGCCGCTGCGCGCCAACAAGGTTGCTGCAATGCTGCTGGTCGCCTACGCCGTCGGCATCTCCACCGTGCTGTTCCAGACTGTCACAGGGAACCGAATCCTGACGCCGTCGATCATGGGGTTCGACGCGCTCTACATCCTTCTGCAGACGTTCCTTGCCTTCACGATCGGCACGCAGGCGCTGATGACGATGGGAGCGGGCACGCGCTTCATTCTGGAAGTGGTGCTGATGGTCGGCTTCTCCTGGCTGCTCTACCGGTGGCTCTTCGTCGGCGGAGGGAAGTCGCTTCACCTGGTGCTTCTGGTCGGCATTGTCTTCGGCACGCTGTTCCGTGGGATCTCCTCGCTCCTGCAGCGTCTGATCGATCCCAGCGAGTTCGTTGTCCTCCAGGACCTCTTTTTCGCGAGCTTCAACAATGTGGACTCCTCCCTGTTGGGGGTTTCCGCCCTGACCATCCTTGCGGCCAGCATCGCCGGCTGGCGCATCCGCAACCGGTTCGACGTGCTGGCCCTTGGGCGCGAAACCGCGGTCAACCTTGGGGTGAACCATCGGACGACCGTTACGCAGGTCCTCGTGATCTGCTCCGTCCTGGTTGCTGTGTCCACGGCGCTGGTGGGCCCCATCACCTTCTTCGGACTGCTCGTCGCTTCTGTCGCCTACCAACTCTGCTCGGTGTTCCGACACCGGTATGTGCTGCCCATCGCGGTGCTGCTGGGCGCCATCGCGCTTCTGGGGGGCCAGCTGACCCTTGAGCGGATTTTCGGCTTCGATACGGCGCTCAGCATCGTCATTGAATTCATCGGCGGGATCGTCTTCATCGCCCTGCTCCTGAAAGGTTCGGTCAAATGATCCAGCTGAATGGCGTATCCAAGGCGTTCGGCGCAACCACCGTCGTCGACTCCGTCACTGCCGGCATTGCTCCGGGAGGGATCACGTCGATCATCGGCCCAAACGGCGCCGGCAAATCGACCCTGCTGTCGCTGATGAGCCGGCTGCTCCCGCTGGACAGCGGCTCTGTGGTGATCGAGGGCATGGACATCACGACGACGGCGAGCAATACCCTGGCGAAGAAGCTGGCTATCCTGCGCCAGGAGAACCAGCTCACCGTCCGCCTCACTGTCCGGGACCTCGTGGGCTTCGGCCGGTTCCCGCACAACCAGGGCCGCCCCACCCCTGACGACCGCGCCCACGTGGAACGTGCGCTGGACTACCTGGACCTCGGCCTCCTCGCGGACAGATTTGTCGATGAACTGTCCGGAGGACAGCGTCAACGTGCCTTCATTGCCATGGTCCTGGCCCAGGACACCGATTACATCCTGCTCGATGAACCCTTGAACAACCTCGACATGAAGCACGCGGTGGACCTGATGCGCATGCTGCGGCGGACGGTGGACGAATTGGGCAAGACCGTGGTTCTTGTCATCCATGACATCAATTTCGCCTCCTGCTATTCCGACCGCATCATCGCGATGCGCGATGGAGCTGTTCTCCACGAGGGCACTCCCGCGCAACTGATGCATACGTCCCTGCTGCGCGAGATCTACGACATCGACATTCGGATCGAGGAGATCGCGGGCAACCGTATCGGGGTCTACTTCTCCTGACGCTTCCTCCTGAGCCTCCTGCTAATGTGGGACCGGAATCACTACAAAGCTTGCTTATCAATGGCGCTGCAGCCCGCACGCGCCGTACTGGGCAGTGAGGAGTAGGTATGGCAGATAAGAAGTTTTCCGTCACGGAGGAGTCGGACAGCAAGCACCCGCACGACTGGGGCAGGGCGATGTCAGTAGCGATCAGCCGGCTGGTCGAGATGGCAGAAGAGGCCGGTGACGTCGTCGAGCACGAGAACCTCTACGGTGAGGATCTTCATCTCTACGTCACCGAAACAGCCGGGGGCGCGGACATCACCATGTCCTGGACCCCACGTACTTCCAACAAGTCGGATTCGTCCGGAGAGGAGCAGTCATGAGCAGCCAAAACCCGGATCCGGAGAAGGAACACATCACGGGCCTTGAACCGGGCGGCGGGGTGCCTCCCGGAGAGACTCCTCCCGCGGAAGGCAGCACCAACATGACGCAGGGGCACGAAGAGGACGCACCGGGCAAGGCTGCGTCCCGGATCTGGCTGGTCCTCATCGGCATCTTTGTGCTTCTGGGCCTGCTGTACTTCGTAGGGTACATAGCAGGCCTCTTCAGCTAAGTTGCACGGCAAAGGCCCGGACTGTTTCAGTCCGGGCCTTTGACGTTCACTGGCTCAGGCGCGGTAATACGTGCGCAGCTCGTCTTCCTGCTCTGCACTCAGCCCTTCGACCGACTTGAAGTCAGGCGAGTCCTTGATCTTGTCCCGTGAGACAGCCACGTACAGGTTGTCGCCGTCGAGCCGCGCTCCGGTCAGCGGCACGAAGTGCTCCCTGGAATCAAGCAATCCGAGGCCCACCGTGATCCATGCGGGCCGTCCGGAGATGCCGTCGAGGTGCACCTGCGTGACGTTGCCCAGCTTCTCCCCGTTCGCATCCCACGCGATGGCTGTCTGTAGTTCCTCCATACCGAGCGGATCCATGATGCCTCTCCTGTCCGTCGCCATGACCAGCTAGTACCGGCCAAATAACAAGTACCCTTACCATTCCAGTGCATCAGGAGGCAGTTCGCAACGTTGATGCAAGAAGGGGCAGTCCGGAGGAGTGCCCTTCTTGTCGGTTTGGGTCAGGCTGCGTCAGCCGCCTCGGCAGCTTCATTGATCATTGGCAGCCACTTGTCGAGCGCCCAGGGCAGGCTGAGCGGGCTTGCAGCCGAGATCGAAAGCGTAAGCGTGTTATCGGCGTCGGCCACCAGCGCACCGGACTTCACAGCCGGAATCTGGCCGAGCAGCGGGTCGTCGGCGATAGCCTGCTTCGTAGCGTCGTCGGGAACCCACGTGACGAACACGTCGGACTCGAGCTCATCCGCGCGCTCGGCAGACCAGGGGAAGAAGAATTCTTCACCCTTGGTGTTCTCGGAAACGACGGCGGCCAACTCCATGCCAAGCTGCGTCAGGAACCGCGGTCGGTTGTCGCCCTCGGTGTAAATGTTCACGCCTTCGGCGCTGGCCGGTTCGAGGTTGCCGAAGATGAAGGACTTGCCCTGGATGGCCGGATATTCAGCTGCGGCCTCCGCGATCCGGGCTTCCGTGTCGGCGACCAGCTTCTCGGCTTCCTCGGTAAGGCCAAGAGCCTCACCCGTCATCGTCGTGGAGTCCTGCCAGGCGGTGCCATACGCGGCGTCCGGGTAGGCCACCACCGGAGCGATCTCGCTCAGCGTGTTGTATTCCTCTTCGGTCAGGCCGGAGTAGGCCGCGAGAATGACGTCAGGGTTGGTGGCAGCTATCTCATCAAAGGCGATCCCATCCGTCTCCGAGTACTGCACGGGCGCGTTCTCGGAGCCGATAGCAGCATCGAGTTCCTCGAGCTTGGCGTCCTTCCAGGGCGTGGAGCCGTTCTCGTTTGCGCCGTAGTCATCCAGCGGCATACCCACCGGCACCACGCCGAGTGCCAGCGCGACGTCCGCGTTCACCCACGACACGGTTGCAACGCGCTCGGGCTTCTCCTCGATAACGGTCTCCCCAAAGGCATGCTCGATGGTGACCGGGAAGGCGTCGGCAGAGCCGGCCTCATTTGCGCCGGCTGCTTCGGAGCCGCCGCCGGCGGGTCCTGTCGAGCAGGCGGAGAGGGACATTACCGCGACTGCAGCCGCAGCCAAAAGACCGCGCAGACGTGTGGGGGCCATGGGAATCCTTGACTTTCGTGACGGGAACGGACCGTCGGAACGATACGAAAGTAAGGCTAACCTACCCTCCAAACATTACGAAATGCTTGTGTTGCGTAATAGCTAGTCCCGAGCCTTGCGGGTTTCCCGATCGTTGGCTTTCTGGATTGCCTCCACGAGTTCTTCCTTGTTCATCGTGGAGCGCTTGGGAATGTCGAGGCGCTTCGCCACCTCGTACAGGTGCTCTTTGGAGGCGTTCGCGTCCACTCCCCCGGCGGTTTCCCTTCCGGTGCGTGCGCCGCCCTCGGCCTGCTTGTCGGACGGGCCGTTCTTGTCCTTCTTCTCCCAGTGGTCGCCGACCTTCTCGTGGGTGTGCTTCAGAGCGCTGTATGCGGTCCGATGCGCCCGCTCACCCTCGCCGTAGGTCTCCTCCGCTGAGTCCAGGGTCTTGGCGAAGGTTTCCTGCGCCTTCTTGTCCGACCGCTGCAGGGTGCTGGGCAGCTCCTCAGTCTTGACCTTGCCTGATTTCGTCACCTTGGGCATCTGTGCCTCCGTGCTGGTTCCGTACCCGTTCAGGGCTGACTTCCTTCCGAGGCTACACCGCGAACGACGCCGCGGGGCTGGCAATTCGCGCCAGGTACCGTGCGAGCGCCCGGGGCGCGGAACGCGGTGCTTCTGCATCAACAAGGGCGTTGTAGTTGGTGTTGGTATTCACGTCATAGGTGAGGAGTCGCCCGTCGGCTGTTTCCATGAACTCGATTCCGCAGACCTCGATGTTGTTCCGCCGCGCGAATTCGATGTACTTGCCGATGATCGGATGGTCGAAGTCGCGGCGAAGGCTGAACAGCTGCTGGTCCGCAACAGGTTCAATCGTTGCACCCGGTGGCATGATCGGCTTGCCGGTTTCCGCATCGATGGCACAGGCGTCAGCCGGGCAGAGCTGGAACCCGCCGCGCGCAGTGTCGGCCTGGATCGCGTAGATCAATTCGCCGCCTACCAGCTCCACCCTGGTGATAACCGGTTCGGCCGCCTGGATGTACTCCTGCACGAGGGTAATTCCGTCCTGCGGTTCCTCGAACTCGTCCGAGGCCACATAGGCCGCCAGCTCCTCGTGGCTCTCGAATCCTCTGACGCCGAGCCCCTTGCCGCCCTGGTTGTGCTTGGTGATGAAGGGGGCCTCGAACCTCCGAGCCGCCTCGAGGATACGGTGGCGCCCGATCGCGGCAACAGTCCGGGGCGTATCGATCCCTGCGGCCTTGAGGGCGGTGAGCTGGTCCACCTTGCTCATCTCGAGCTCGAGGATCCGCCGCCCGTTGACGGTCCGGCGCCCGTGCGCCTCCAGCCAGGACAGCACCGCGCGGGCATAATCCTTTGACAGGTTGTGGTTCCGGGTGTGGGCAGAAGCGCTGATCCGGGACCAGAAGATCCCTTCGGGTGGAACCGAGTCCAGCTCAAGGGCACCGTCCGTCAGCAGCATCTCCTCGAACTCGAGGCCTTCCTGCTCGAAGGCGCGGGCGAAGGGCGGAAACCATTCGGGATTTTCGTGCAGCGCGTAAATCTTGGCCATTTCCGTGTAACTAATGGGTGTCGAGCACTATTCCAGTTTCCCCGGAAGAAATAACAGCACCGAAACTCGCCCGCAATACACCGGCGGAATGCTTTAACTACCGGCGGGAAAGCCGGTTCCCTTCTCTTCAAGGAGCCGCAATGCCTCTGCTTACTCCCACTGAAATTACCCGCATCCGAGACCTCGGCGTCCTGCGCCGGGGCGATGAGATCGAAGCACACCTGCGCAACGAGATCCACTACCGCGGAAAGGTCGAGGACACTGCTCCCGGCCTGGGCGTTGTCTGGATCCGTGACGAGTCTGATGGCCAACGGGCCATCCTCCACGCCGACGAGTACGCCATTTGGCAGATCCGTGCGGTTGTTCCAGTTTCCGTTCCTACTGACTCGGCCCCTGATCCGGCCACCGGCCTCGCCGCCTAGCGGCCCATTCCCCACCACAAAGACTGGACGCTACGACGACGGCGGGCCCGCAATGCGGGGACCCGCCGTCGTTCCGTGCTCTCCGGAATGCCGGCTAGCGTGAAGGTTCCCGCTCCAAGGCTGCCTCGTGCTCCTCATGGGCACGCTTCAGCAAGGCCATGAACTCGGTTTCGTTGCGGATGAACCTCTTGTACTTCTCCGGCTGCTTTCGCAGCATCTCCTCTTCGGCGCACATCCGGTTGAAGATCCTCTCCCGCTCGTTGATATCGGTCTCGTAGTTGAGGTCCAAGTAGTAGATCGCGTGGCGGCGGGCACCGGAGATGAGGTTCTTTGCCTTCCCCTTGGGGCTCAGGAGGGACGCCACCACCGTGACGATCAGGACGCCGAGTATCACGCTCAGGGACAGGCCAGTGGAGATCTCGACAACTTCAACGTGCTCGCCGTTGTTGATGAACGGGACATTGTTCTCGTGCAGCGCGTGCAGAATCAGCTTGATGCCGATGAAGCCCAGGATTGCAGCCAGCCCGTAGGAGAGGTAGATGAGCCGGTCCAGCAGTCCGTCGATGAGGAAGTAAAGCTGACGCAGGCCCATCAGGGAGAAGGCCGTGGCCGTAAAGACGATGAAGACGCTCTGTGTCAGGCCGAAGATGGCGGGAATGGAATCCAGCGCGAAGAGGATGTCAGTGCCGCCGATGGCCACCATGACCAGCAGCATCGGGGTAAGGACTTTCTTGCCGTCCTCGATGGTGAAGAGCTTGTCGCCGTCGTAATGCTCTGTGGCGGGCAGGAATTTCCTTGCCGCGCGCACAAAGAAGGTTTCTTCCTCCTCGACATTCTTGGGCTTGAGGATGTTGCCGGCGGTAATGAGGAGGATCAGCCCGAAGATATAGAAGACCCAGGCGAAGGAGTTGATGAGGGCAGCACCCAGGAAGATAAAGCCGGTGCGTGCAATCAACGAGAAGACGATGCCGAACAACAGCACCTTCTGCTGGTCCGCCCGGGGAACCTTGAACGTTGTCATGATGATCAGGAAGACAAACAGGTTGTCCACGGAGAGCGCCTTCTCGGTGATGTACCCGGCGAAGTACTCGGCACCGAAATCCGGGCCCGCAAACACCAGCACTCCTACCCCGAAGAGCAGCGCGATCCCCACGTAGATCGCGGACCAGACACTGGCTTCCTTGAGTGAAGGCGTGTGCGCCTTGCGAACGTGGAAAAAGAAATCGAACAGAAGCAGCCCCACGATTCCTGCGACAGTCAAAATCCAGACAATAAAGGGCACTTCCATGCGGCGTCTCCTAGTAAGTGTGCTTCCCATTCACCGTAGTTGGCGGTTCAGCGCACCTGCAAGCAGATCAACACTCAGTAGAATCCTTTCCGCCCCTCAGTGGAGGATGATCCTGTGAACCGACGAAGCAGACGTCTGAAGGAAGCTCTCCAGACTCAGCTGTGGCCGGTGCCTGCCCTGGCCGTAACCGTAGCCGTCGGTCTTGGCGTCTACCTGCCGATGATGGACACTGCGCTGTCCGGGTCTCTGCCCCCGTCCGTATCAGCCTGGCTGTTCGGCGGCGGACCTGAAGCAGCCCGGTCCATCCTCGAAGTGATCGCGGGGTCGCTCATCACGGTCACGTCCCTGACCTTCTCCCTGACAGTAGTGACCCTGCAACTGGCCAGCAGCCAGTTCTCGCCACGACTTCTGCGAACCTTTACGGCAGATCGGTTTGTCCATGGGACGTTGGCGCTGTTCCTTGCTTCCTTCGCCTACGCCTTGACCGTTCTGCGCACCATACGCACGGCCGAGAACGATCGCGGGGAGTTTGTTCCTGAAATCTCCGTCACCCTTGCATTCGGTCTTGCCATCTCCAGCGTCATGGCGCTCGTGCTGTTCCTCGCCCATCTTGCCCGTGAACTCCGCGTGGAAACGATGCTCTCCCGCGTGCATGCCGAAACGAATGACACGATCAACGCTGTCTTCCCCGAATCCAAGGATGAACTGCACTCAATTCCTGAACCCAGGGATTCCATCAAGCACGTCGAAGCCGAGAGGTCGGGTTTCCTCACCGGATTGGATGAGCGGGCTTTGGTGAGGGCAGCTCACTCCGCCGACGCTGTGGTGCGGCTCGACAGGCCGCTGGGTTCTTCCCTTATTCGCGGAGTTCCGATAGCGACCGTCTGGACACAGGCAGCAGGCTCGCCGGACGCGGAGGTGCTGACAGAACTGAGCGGGAAAATCAACGCATCCATCTTCATCGAAGATGAACGCACCAGCGCCCAGGACGTTGCGTTCGGCTTCCGCCAATTGGTCGATGTTGCCTCCCGCGCCCTCTCACCGGGAATCAACGACCCCACAACGGCCATACATGCATTGAGTCATCTTTCGAGCCTGCTCTGCCACCTCGTTGGCCGGAACCCGGGGCCGCGGGTTCTGACGGACCAGCGGGGCGAGAGAAGGGTCATACTCCAGCTCCCCACCCTCGAGGACCTGCTCGACCTGGCACTGCGCCAGCCTCTCCTGTACGGGAGCGAGGACCCAGCCGTGATGGCCCGCATGATCGAGCTCGTCCTTGAGGTGTCCTGGCACGACCGCCACGGAAAACACGAGCCCGCCCTTTCAGCCCAGGTTGCACAGCTTACCCAGGCCCTTGCCACAGCGACCTACACGGCGGAGGAAAGACGCCATCTGGAGCAGCTGCTCTCACGCTTTCCGACGTCGCACTAAGGACAGGCCCCGGCTGAGCTTCAGCCATGCGACCGTGCGGCGGCGATCACTTTGTCGAACTGCGCGTCGAGTTCGGGATCTACCTCCTGCCGGCGCGGATCGGCGTCGTACCAGGCAAGAATCTCCCGGGCGCCGTGAACAAAAGGGGTAGTGCAGAAAAAGTCGGGCACCAACGCCTTCACCTTCGAGTTGTCGAAAATGACCGAATGGGACTTGTCGCCCAGCAGCTGCGGCCCGATGTCCGGAATTGCTGCCGCAATTGTCTCCGACGCGACGTGCACCAGTTCCGGCTCCGGAACGCCGGCCGCCTCCGCGAAGATCTGGTAGATCCGGTTCCAGGGCAGGAACTCATCGGAAGTGATCGTGAAGCTGTCACCGATCGCCTGCGGAAGACCGAGCAGCCCAACGAAAGCCTTCGCGAAATCGGTGCTGTGGGTAAGAGTCCACAGCGAAGTACCGTCGCCGTGGACCAGCACAGGACGCCCGGCCCGCATCCTCGCGATGTCGGTCCAGCCGCCGGTGAGGGCGATCTTGGTGTGGTCGTAGGTGTGCGACGGGCGGACGATCGTGACGGGGAAGCCACGCTCCCGGTACTCGGTCACCAGCACGTCCTCAGCCGCGATCTTCTCGCGCGAATACTCCCAGTACGGGTTGCGGAGCGGCGTCGATTCCCGGATGGGGAGCGACGCCGGCGGCTTCTGGTACGCCGAAGCCGAGCTGATGAACACATACTGCCCGGTGCGCCCGCTGAAGAGCTCGATGTCGGTCGCCACATGCTCGGAGGTGAAGGCTACGAAATCCACGACGACGTCGAAGGTTCGGTCCCCAAGGGCCGCCCTCACCTCGCTGGGCCGGCGGATATCCGCCGTCACCACCTCCGCTCGGGAGGCAGGCGGCCGCTCGCTGCTGCTCCCCCTGTTCAGGATGGTCACGGAGTGACCCTGGGCAAGCGTCCGGTCCACCACCGCGGTACTGATGACGCCGGTTCCGCCGATGCAGAGGATGTTCATGGTGCCTACCAGGCGTAGTCTTCGGGGGCTGTCTTGTGCCCGGGGAAGATGTCGTCCAGCGCTGCCAGGGCGTCGTCGTCGAGCTTTATTTCAAGGGTGGCCAGGCCGGCGTCGAGCTGGTCCTGGGTGCGCGGTCCAATGATCGGCGCGGTGACGGCGGGCTGCGCCAGCAGCCAGGCCAGGCCGAGGTCGGCCGGCGAGTGACCCAACTGGTCTGCGAGGTCCTCGTAGCGCTGGATCTGGTCGCGGTGCTTCTCGAGTGTGTCGGCGGCGCGGCCCTCCAGACGCCGGACGCCTTCATTCTCCTTCTTCAGCACCCCGCCCAGCAGTCCGCCGTGCAGCGGTGACCATGGAATGATGCCCAGCCCGTACTCCTGCGCGGCGGGCAGCACCTCAAGCTCCACGGTCCGGGTGAGCAGGTTGTAGATGGACTGCTCGCTGATCAGTCCCGTGTAGTTCCGGCGGGCGGCAGCGGCCTGCGCCTGGGCGATGTGCCAGCCCGCGAAGTTGCTGCTGCCCGAGTACAGGATCTTGCCCTGCTGGACGGCCACCTCGATGGCCTGCCAAATTTCGTCCCAGGGAGTGTTCCGGTCAACGTGGTGGAACTGGTACAGGTCGATGTAGTCGGTCTGCAACCGCCGCAGGCTTGCATCGAGTGCGCGGCGGATATTCAGTGCGGAGAGCCGTCCGTCGTTAGGCCACTCGGACATGTCGCCGTACAGCTTGGTGGCCAGGACCGTCTTCTCCCGGCGTCCACCGCCCTTGGCGAACCAGCGGCCGATGATGGCCTCGGTGCGGCCCTTGTTGGCACCCCAGCCGTAAACGTTGGCGGTATCGAAGAAGTTGATGCCGGCAGCGTGGGCCGCGTCCATAATCGAGTGCGAGTCGGCTTCCTCGGTCTTGGTGCCGAAGTTCATGGTGCCCAGGCAGAGCCGGGAAACGGACAGACCGGAACGGCCCAGATGGGTGTACTGCATCAGCGCAATTTCTCCTCGCGAAGTTTCGGGAAACGTTTTCCACCCTGCCACGCCGGAAGCGGCAGCGCTAGGGGGAACTAGGATTCAACCCATGACTTCCTCAAGCCCGCTCCCACGGACGCCGCTGCCCACGGCCCTCATCACCGGCGCCTCCCGCGGTATCGGCCGTGCCATCGCCGACGAACTCGCCACTACCCACCACCTGCTGCTCGGCGGGCGTGACCGCTCCGAGCTTGAGGCCCTGGCGTCGTCGTACCCGTCGGCCGAGCCGTTCGCGGTCGATGTACGCCAGGTGGCCGAAGCTGACGTCGCCGGCATCGAAAGCCTGGACGTGCTGGTGCACTCGGCGGGCGTGCTGCGGATGGGTGCCGTGGCGGACCTCGACGACGACGCCTGGCGCGAGAGCTTCGAGATCAACGTCTTCGCCGTTGCGAGGTTGACCCGGCTGCTGCTGCCCGCGCTCCGCCGAGCGGGCGGACAGGTTATTGCCATCAATTCGGGTTCGGGGTTCACCTCGGGATCGAGCTCCGCAGTGTATAGCGGCACCAAGTTCGCGCTACGCGCCCTGACCGATGCACTCCGCGAGGAGGAACGTCCTCACGGTGTACGTGTCTGCTCCATCCACCCGGGCCGGGTGGCCACCGACATGCAGCGCGAACTCCACGAGTACGAGGGCAAGGACTACAACCCCGGCGCGTGGATCCAGCCGGAGCAGGTGGCAAAGACGGTGCGTCTCGCCGTCGACGCTTCCAGGGAAGCGGCAGTCGAGTCGCTGAACATCCGCCCTTCCGGGATTCGCACTGCGGGGATGGCATGACCGGGGTGCGGCTGACCGCCGTCGTCACCGGCGAGGTCCAGGGAGTGGGCTTCCGGTACCGCACGCGGCAGCAGGCGGAGCAACTGGGCCTGGTCGGCTCGGCCACCAATCGCTCCGACGGATCGGTTCTGGTGGTCGCCGCCGGACCGCAGTCCTCGGTCGATCAGCTGTTGAAATGGCTGCAGTCGGGAGACACTCCGGGGTGGGTTGAGAACGTGGAGGCGGAAATGCACGACGACGGCGCGGGCCTGGTCGGGTTCGTCACCGACTAGCGGCACGTCGCTGGACGAGGACGGCAGTCCGTGAGTTCCTAGACGTGGACGTTCGAATCGCGGTCGTCCTTGCCCGCCTTCCTGCTGCGAAGCCGGTCCAAAGTGAGCATGACGGGCGTGGCGGTCACGCCGTGGAGCACTACCGACAGTGCGACCACCAGGCCGACGAACGCCCAGACCTCGTTGGCTTCCGCATCGAACTGGCCGTTGCTGAGGCCGTAACCCAGGTAGTACAGGGAGCCGATTCCGCGAACGCCGAAGAAGGCAAGCGCCACCTTCTCGCGCACGCCGGGCGGCCCGCCAAGCAGCCCGATGAAGCCCGCAAGCGGCCTCACGATGATCAGGAGGACCAGGGCGAGGACGACGTCGGTCCAGCCGATAGTCTCCAGCAGGCCGCGCGCGATGGCTCCGCCCAGAAGCACCAGGATCACAACCGACAGCAGCCGCTCAAGCTGTTCAACATAGCTGTGGAGGACGCGATGGAAGCCGTGGTCGCGTTCAGCGGCCCGGATGGTGATGGCACAGACAAACACGGCTATGAAGCCGTATCCCTCAAAGGTTTCGGTAACCCCGTACGCGAGGAAGGTCGCAGCGAGCGCCACGAATCCCTCGGAGTGATTCGACAGGCGGAAGGACTCCCGGCGCGAGGAGAAGAAGAGGCGTCCCAGGAGCTTGCCGGTGCCGTATCCCAGCAGCACGCCGAAGCCGATACGCCACAGTACATCCACCGCAAACCACTGGGGCAGCCACGAAAGCGACGAGGCTCCGGCACCCGCCAGGCTGATCGTGATGGCCAGGTAGACGAACGGGAAGGCCAGGCCGTCATTCAGGCCGGCTTCGCTCGTGAGCCCGAACCGAACCTCGTCCTCCCGGTCGAAACCCTCCTCGCCGTCGGCCGGCTCGCCCACCTGAACCTCCGAGGCGAGGACAGGGTCCGTCGGCGCCAGTGCTGCCCCGATGAGGATCGCGCTGGCGATGCCGAGGCCCAGGAACAGGTAGCCGAGCACTGCGAACACCAGGATGCACAGCGGCATGACGATGGCGAGCAGCCGCCACGTCGTCGACCAGGTTCTCCAGCCGATGGGCCGGTCGAGTGCCAATCCGGCGCCCATGAGGGAGATGATCACGCAGACCTCGGTCAGGTGCGTGGTTGCGGTTTCGTACTTCACGGGATCAGGCGTGGGCAGGTAGTCGATCAGCGCGAAGGCAAGCACACCCGCGGCGAGGAACACCATCGGCATGGATATGGGCGCCCGTCGGAGCAGCCTGGGCAGCAGGGCTGCGGCAAAGACAACGAGGCCAAGAACCGTGTAGATGATGCTGGGTCCCTCGAAGAGTTTGAGCACAAGGGGCCCCTCTCGGTGTGGAAGTCTTGCCTAAAGATACTCCCGGAGACCACGTGGCGGTTCGGTCGAGCGGAATGAAATACTTGTGCCAATCACGACACGGCTGGGGACCCCATGGAATTCCTTGATACAACCTCGCTGCGAGTCGCGTTCGGAATTATCGCTCTCACCCTGCTGGCCCTGTTCTATTTCGTCACTTTCCGGCACACGAGGTCCGTATACAGCGCCTGGTGGTGTGTTGCCCTGGCCCTTTTCCTGACCGGGTCGGCCGCTTACCTTCTCGACGGAACCGTCCACCAGCTCTGGGCAAACCCGTTGGGGAACGTGCTGCTGGTCCTGGGGTCGGCAAGTGTCTGGGCCGGCGCCCGGACGCTGCGCACGGCAGGCCCGCGTCCATGGCAGATGGCGGCCGCGCCGGTGTTGACGCTGGTGGTGAGCGCACTGGACAACCCCGCCGCAAATGACTGGTCGGGCGGGCCGTTCTTCCTCGGCTTCATGACCCTGTTTTTCGCCCTGACTTCCGCTGAGCTCTGGAGACTGAGGCGCTCCTACAGCCGCGTGCAAAGGCCGCTGGCGTCCGCATCGGCACTGCTCGCGGTGTTCTACTTCTGCCGGTGGGTGGTGTTCCTAGCCGAGGGACCCGACGGACCAAACTTCGCCCTCTACTTCGACTCGGCAATCACTACGCTCATCACCCTTGTGCTGCTGGTGGTTGTGTCCTTCAGCATGGCGGCTTTGAGCAATGAGCAGGTGACTCACGAGCTGGAACAGCGTGCTGCCCGGGATGACCTGACCGGGCTCCTGAACCGCTCCGGCTTTCACAATCTGGCGGTGAACGAACTGCAGCGGATGAAGGACCGCGGCACGCACGGTGCGTTGGTGCTGGCCGATCTCGACCATTTCAAGGCGGTGAACGACACTCATGGACACGCCGCCGGAGACCTGGTGCTCCAGGCTTTTGCCGCCGCCTGCGAGCGGACCGTGCGGTCCACCGACCTGGTGGGCAGGCACGGCGGGGAGGAGTTCATCATCCTGCTTTCGGGCGCCGACCCTGACCGCGCCGAGACGATCGTGGGCCAGATGAGCGCCCAACTGGCCCGCACGGCCCTCCCCGGTAACATCAGGCCGCCGACGGTCAGTTATGGGATCGCATCCATCGAGCCTGGATCGGTTGACCTCGACGCCATTATCGCCACCGCCGACGCAGCACTCTATGAGGCGAAATCGCTCGGGCGGGACCGTGCCGTACAGGGTCCGACGGGACGGCCGAGCTAGTGGCGCGCCGGGAAGCATCAGCCGGAACGCCGGCGACAGTGCTGCTGGGCAAGCTCGGCATCGAACACCGAATCCTCTCCTACGTCCACGACCCGGCGGCCGAGCATTATGGAACTGAGGCCGCCGAGAAGCTGGCGGTGGACCCCGCCCGGGTGTTCAAGACGCTGATGGTGGATGTGGGGCAGAAGCTGGCGGTCGCCGTCGTACCCGTCAACCGGACACTGAACCTGAAGGCCATGGGCGCGGCCTGCGGGAGCAAGCGGGCATCCATGGCCGACCGTGCGGCCGCCGAGCGGCGGACAGGCTACGTGGTCGGCGGGATTTCTCCGCTGGGCCAGAAGCAGCGCAGTCCGCTGGTCCTGGACGAATCGGCGCTGACCTTCGAGACGATCCTCGTCTCCGGAGGCAGACGCGGATTGGAGATCGAGCTGTCCCCGCTGGACCTGCTGCGTGCCACGGACGGTACGACGGCGGCCCTCGCCGCTGCTTGACCGCTCGTACTATTGTGTTGCGAGTTGTCCCAATCCCTTCAACAGGCAAGAGCACCCGTGCACAGTCAGGGCATGCTGGCAATCGTCAACGCATCAGCCGGAACAGCCAACCGGCGCACCGTCGATGCAGTGGCCGCTTTCCTCTCCTCCGCCGCGCGGCGCCGCGGCACCTCCTTTGAGCTCGCGGAAACGCAGGACCTGGCCGAACTCGACCGAACCCTCGCCGAGCTGAAGGACAGGCAGTTGATCCTGTTGGGCGGAGACGGATCTATTCACGCTGCGGTGCAGTGCCTGTATTCGAAGGGGATGCTGCTGGATGCCGGTCCCATCGGAATCGTCCCGGTGGGCACGGGAAATGACCTTGCCCGGTCGCTGGAGATTCCGCTCGATGCGCTGCAGGCTGCCGCATGCGTGCTGTCCGGTCGGTCGAGACGCATGGAGCTACTGATCAGCGGAGACCGCATCACGGTGAATGCGGTGCACGTCGGGATTGGCGCGGCAGCGGCTGCGAAGGGCGCTTCCGTCAAGAAGGCCCTCTCCCGATTCCGGCTCGGAAAGCTTGGTTACCCGCTCGGTGCCCTCGCAGCCGGCATAAGTTCCCCTGGCTGGAACTTGAGCGTACGGGTGGACGGTGAACTGCTTCATGACGGTTCGAGCCCGCTGTTGATGGCAGCGCTGGGCCTGGGCGGCACAGTCGGGGGAGGCGCCCGGCTCATACCGAACGCAAACCCGCACGACGGCGCCGTCGACGTCGTTCTGTGGGAATCAGTGGGTCGGGCGGCCAGGGTGGGTTACGCACTCGGCCTGAAGGATGGGGACCACGCACGTCGCAGCGATGTGCGGATCGGCCGCGGACAGACCGTGGAAATCACCGCTGTGAACGGAGACGGCTTCGGCGTGGACAACGACGGCGAACTGCTGGGTCCGTTTACCGAGCGGCGTTGGGCTGTTGTCTGTGACGCCTGGAACGTCATAGCACCGCAGTAAGGACGCCATTCTTGCGCAGTTGACTGCGCCCGCGATGGATTCACTCAAGGTTTCCACAAGAGACACGGAGCACCCTATCTACAAGACATTTGGGCCGATAGTCTGAATGTCGGCCACAGCAATAGAGCCCTCGCCGGGCACCTAGCAAAGGCCGAATGTTTCGAATTCCTCAGTGAGGGTTTCGTTGTATTGGACCTTTACCAGGGGAAAACATGGGGAGCCATCCGTGACCGAAGTCAGGCCAACCACCGGCCGCCACGTTTTACGATCCCGCCGCACGGCGGTCCGTTCCGGAATGGGCGTCTGCCTTGCACTGGCAGTTATCTACTCATTCGGGTACCCCGGCAGCACGCCGCTCTCCTCCACCGTCAGCTCTAACGGAACCGTCCTCGCCCAGGGGTCAGCGGGCGCCGCTAATTCCGACTCCCACTCCGCACCCACCGGTTTCGTTGGTGAGCAGCTGCTGCAACCGGCAGAGATCCTCGCACCCTACGGCAAGAGCGACTCCCTGGTGCCCGGCGGCGTCATTCCCGGTGTGGAAGGTTCCGGTTCCGGCGGCAGCGGGCGCGGCAGCGTCTCCTCCGGCCCTGACCGCTCCCCTGCCGAACCTGCCGGCACCATGGAGCGCCCGGGCAAGGGCATGTTGATTGCACCGCTGCAGTTCCTGACGCCGAGTTCGCCCTTCGGCCTGCGCACCAGCCCGATTACCGGCGAGCACGGCGAGTTCCACTCCGGCCAGGACTTTGCCGCCCCTTGCGGCACGCGAGTTTTCTCCGCCGACGCCGGCACCGTCCGGGCCGCCGGCTGGCATCCCTGGGGTGGCGGGAACCGCGTCGAGGTGGATCACGGCAACGGCCTGGTCACCACCTATAACCATCTTGAAGGCGTTGCTGTGAAGACCGGCGACCGCGTTGGTGCCGGGCAGGTCATCGCCACCGTTGGCACCACAGGCTGGTCCACGGGCTGCCACCTGCACTTCGAAACCATCCTGAACGGCGAGCACACCAACCCAAGCCAGTGGAAGCTCATCTCCCTGAACGGCAGCGGTCCTGTTGGCATGCCGTCGCTCGTCAACTTCACTCCGGGTACGGGCAACGAGCCCGACGGCGAGACCGCCTGGGTTGCCTACCTTGCCTCCGGCGGCAGTGACATTCACCCCATAGCGGTCAAATCGCCATCGCGGGTGGATGCCGAAACGTCCGCAATTGGAAAGCGTCCGTCGACGGGGTCCTCCACGGCGTCGGCCTCGGGTAAGCCGTCGTCCGGCAAGCCGCGTCTTTCGTCCTCACCGAGCACTAGCCCAGCTCCGCAGGCCTCACCGTCAAAGCCCGGAACTTCCACGGCCACGCCGGGAACCACCACCAAGCCCACGCCGGGCACGTCCACGTCGCCCGACCCCACGCCGCCAGTCAGCTCGACACCACCGGCCACCTCAACACCACCGGCGGACCCCACACCACCTGCCACCTCGACACCACCGGCCACCTCAACACCCCCGGTTGATCCGACGCCTGTGCCGCCGGCCGATCCGACGCCTGCGCCCCCGGCCGATCCGACGCCTGCGCCCCCGGCCGATCCGACGCCTGCGCCCCCGGCGGATCCGACGCCTGCGCCCCCGGCCGATCCGACGCCGGAGCCACCGGCACCAAGCGACCCGGCGCCAAGCGATCCAGCACCGAGTGACCCGGCCCCAAGCGATCCCACTCCGAGTGACCCGGTGCCGACGGCCACCATTACACCCACCGAGGCAGCCACCGCCGACCCTGGTGTCTGTGATGCGGTCATCGACCCGGTGACCGGAACTCCTGTCGATCCGGTGACCGGCGCTCCTGTCGATCCCACCACCATAGATCCCGTCACGGGTACCTGCGCCGTGGTAGAAGGCACAGCCGATGCGGCTGCTGCCGGCGCCGACGCCGCCCGAGAGCCGGAAAGCGCCACGGTCCAGGCACCATAGCAAGCACCGCAATACCGTTCCGGTGGGCGAGGCAGATGCCTCGCCCACCGGCATTTAAACCACCGGCACCCGCTCGTCAAGATGGCAGCGCGATATTGGCCCAGTTTCAGGGCATACTCACCAGTAAGTTGCTTAACGCAAGTAACGTCGTGACACCACTCCTTGAGACCCCCGGAGGTTCACGACCATGGGAAAAGCCCTACCCCGCCATGCACGGTTCGCACTGCTGAGTGCCGCCGTACTGGCAGCCCCGCTCCTCACCGGTCCTGCCGCCGTCGCAAACTTTCCTTCCACGGAGGGAAACACCAGCACGGCGAGCATCCTGACCTATGACGACACCATCACCGAGCTGACCAAGCTCGAACGCACCAGTCGTTATCCCGTGGACGTCTTCACGCTTGAGGAGGCCGGCACCACCGTCAACAAGAGCGAGCAGGGACGGGACCTCTATGTAGCCACCGTCGGAAGCGGGCCCGAAGAGATCTGGATTCAGGGCCGGATTCACGGCAATGAGCCCTACGGAACGGAATCCATTCTGACGCTCCTGAAGGACC
Organism: Arthrobacter sp. JZ12; assembly: GCF_035189165.1. Taxonomy (NCBI): domain Bacteria; kingdom Bacillati; phylum Actinomycetota; class Actinomycetes; order Micrococcales; family Micrococcaceae; genus Arthrobacter; species Arthrobacter sp. JZ12. The sequence goes on from NZ_CP045246.1 coordinate 2,862,542, forward strand.
TGGGCACTAATGGATCTGCTGAGTACCAAGCGATCCGGGACGCCTTCACCATCCACTTCATCCCGATGTACAACCCTGACGGCAGCGAGATGAACATCCGCCAGACCGTCCTGTACGACGATGCAACCGGAGAGCCGCTGCTGAACTCAGCCGGACAGCAGCAGCGCATCGACCTGAACCGGGACTGGACGGCGGATCGCTTTGCCGCCGATGAATCACTCGCGTTCTACGAGTACTGGACCATGGTGCAGCCGGAATACGGCATCGACATCCACCACCAGGGCCTGAAGCAGCAGTACGGGACCGGCGACGACGTCACGCTGTCCCTCGGCATCTCCCTTGCGCCGGGAGGCCCCACCCTTCCCACCATCAAGGACGGCGCCTACGACGTACTGACCCGGCAGATGCACGGCTACGTCTTCCAGGAACTGTCGCAGTACGGCTACATCACGATGGACCGCTACCAGGTGGGCAACAGCCTCGAGATCGATATCAAGGGCGGGGTTGTCTCGGCCATGATGCTCGGCCTCAACTATCAGGGAATGAACCCGACCGGACACTCGAATCCGGTGGTGTTCTTCGAGACGTCGGGCAACACCAGCGATGGATCACTCGGCCAGAAGGCCCGCGGAAAGAGTATCCAGCAGAACGTTCTGGCCATGAAGAGCCTCCTCTCCGGTCTCGCAACCGGCGAAGTCCAGCAAGTGGATCCCGAAACCTGGGATGCGATCCCGCACGCGCCGGTTACCGGTTACAGCACGGACTACGCCGGCACCATCCCGGCGTCGTTCTAGAACACACCCGTTCAATCACCGTTCAGTTACAGGAAGGCACCCACTTCACCATGAGGAAATCACTCGCAGCTGCCGCACTCGCCGGCGCACTCACCATCTCATCCGTAGCCGTCGCCACACCGAGCTTCGGTGTTGGTGAAGGGCCCGGCTACAACGGCAATGAAACCATCAACACCTCCATCCTCCGCACCTACGATGAGATGGTTGACTACCTGAAAACGCAGGATGCCAAGCAGGATGCGATGGAACTTGAGGTTATCGGTCAGTCCGTGAAGGGCCGGGATCTGTACCTCGCAAAGTACATCACCAACCCGGATAACCCGACCATCCTCTTCCTCACCCAGCAGCACGGTAATGAGCAGCTCACCACCGAGGGTGCGCTTGAATTCATCAAGCACCTGGGCACCGGCAAGACCGGCGGAGTGCTCGACGGCGTGAACGTGCTCGTGGTGCCGATGCTCAACCCTGACGGCGCGATGGGCGACGTGGACTTCTCGCTTGATGACTACATCGCCAGCGGGGACCGCCACCTCACCCGGTACAACGCAGTGGGCGTGGACCTGAACCGCGACCACGTGGACAAGATCCAGCCGGAGACGCAGGCGCTGCACAACAACGTGATGGCCAAGTACGACATCGACTACATGATCGACCTGCACCACCAGGGCACCAGCAGCGAGCGCGACGGCGAACTGGTGTCCGGCTCGATCCTGCACCCCACCACGCAGAACGTTGCGCCGGAAGTTCTGGAAGGCTCCAAGCAGCTTGGCGCGGTAGTGTTCGACGCCGTCGACTCCACCGGGTGGGGCCACCTCGGCAAGTACGCGGGCGGCTCGGCAGAGACCATCAGCCGCAACGGAATTGCCGTCGAGTACGGCATCTCCACGCTGCTGTTCGAGATGCGCGGCATGTCCGACCACTTCAACGAGGGCGCGGTTCTCGGTCAGAAGAGCAACGGGTACCTGATCAAGCAGACCGTGACCACGCTGGATGCCACGGTACGTGCGATCGCCGACGGTTCCATCAAGACCGCCGACACCTCGTTCTGGGACACCCTCGCGACTCAGACCAACCGTTCGGAGTAACGCTCCCTCAGCCGTAAACGAGCGGTCGGAAATAACCACAAACCCCCTTTGGGAGGTTATTTCCGACCGCTCGATGCGTTGTGGAGGTGCTTCAGCTCTCCGGTGGAGCGGATGTGCTCGAGCGGATGATCATCTCGGTGTGAGCGGTGTGGTTGGTGCGTTCGTCAGCTTCGGCCGGGCCGGTGAACCGCTGCAGCATCCGTTGCACCGCGCGGGCGCCCTGCAAGGCCGGGAACTGGGCAACGGTGGTCAGTCCGAAGACTTCGCCCAAATCGTGTCCATCGATTCCGATCACGGACAGGGCATCCGGAACCCGGATTCCGAGTTCGCGGGCGGCGACGATGGTGCCGATCGCCATCTCGTCCGAGGCGCAGAAGACGGCGGTTGGCCGGTTCCGGGGGTGACCCAGCAGGTGCTTGGCGCTGGCGTAGCCGCCGGGAATGGTGAAGTCGGCGTGGCCCACCCAGGAGGGTAGAACCTCGAGCCCTGCAGCTTCCATGGCTACTTCGTATCCCCGGCGCCGCCCCTCTGAGATGTTGAAGTCCACGGCTGTGTCTTCCTGTCCGCCGATATAGGCGATCCGCGTGTGCCCCAGGCTGATGAGGTGCTCGGTTGCCAACTGCGCAACTGCGAACTCGTTGACGCTGATCGTGTCGGCGCCGGGCAGGGGGCCGCCGATGCCGACGATCGGTTTTTGTACCGCGTGCAGCTGGTCCAGTTCGGATGTGCTCAGCTGCAGCGCCACCGAAATGACGCCGTCGCAGCGCTGGCGCAGCAGGAACTCGGAGAACACGCGATCACGGTGCGCGGCGCCATCGCTCACGTTATAGAGCGTGAGGTCATAGCCGGCGTCGAGCAGGGAAGCCGCCACGCTGTCCACGATTTGCGAGAAGTACCAGCGGTTCACAGACGGGACCACGACGCCGACATTCCGGTTCCGCCCTGACGCCAGGGAAGATGCCGAGAAGGACGGGACGAAGTCGAGCTGTTTCGCTGCCTCCAGTACCTTCAGCCGGGCCTTCTCGGAGACCTGGCCGTTTCCGCTGAGCGCACGGGACACCGTGGCGGTGGATACGCCGGCGAGTGCGGCAACGTCCTTGATGCCCACCACGGTGTCCTCCTCAGCGCAAACGGAATTTAGATCGAACTTGAACGGGCGACCCTCAACCAGACGCAGCGGTTGGGAGCCAGGGCGCCATTGGCGCCGGCGTCCGGATGACTCGCTGCAAGGACGGTTCCCGACGGTAGATAGGTCTCGAATTCTCCCATGTTGAGGATCACCAGGACATCGCCGTTGAGGAACGCCACCGTATCGGTGCCCTCGTAGTCTGCCGCCCAACTCAGGGACCCTGCACCCAGTCGCAGTTCCTTCCGGAGGGCCAACGCCTCGCGGTAAAGGTTGAGGGTCGAGGAGGGGTCTGCGGACTGGGCATCGCGGGCGAGACCGTGCCAGTCCGAGGGCTGGGGCAGCCAGCCCGACTCTGCGGATCCGAAGCCATAGAGGAGTTCGTCCGACTGCCATGGAAGGGGAACACGGCATCCATCACGGCCAACGCGCTCCCCGCCGGTGCGGATGAAGGTTGGGTCCTGGCGCAGTTCGTCTGGAATAGTGTGGTGATCCGGAAGTCCCAGTTCCTCGCCCTGGTAGAGGTAGATGCCGCCGGGAAGGGCGAACATCGCCAGCGAAGCGGCTCGCGCACGGTCCAATCCCAGTGCGTGATCCGGTTCTGCGCCGTCACCCGACTGGGCCGCCGCCTCCAGCGCGAATCGTGAAGCGTGGCGCGGAACGTCGTGGTTGCTCAGCACCCAGGTGGTGGGGGCACCCACGCCGTCGAATGCCTGCAGTGAGTCCGTGACGATGGTGCGGATAGCTTCGGCGCTCCAAGGGTGGTTCAGGTAGGCGAAGTTGAATGCCTGGTGCATCTCGTCGGCGCGCACCCACTCCGCCATGCGCGGGAGGGGATCAACCACAGCTTCCGCGCAGAGGATGCGCTCGCCGTCGTACTCGTTGAGGATGCTGCGCCAGCGGCGGTAGATGTCGTGGACAGGCTGCTGACCGAACATCGGGGCGAGGTGACCGGGGTAGTCCTCAGTGGAGCAGCCGTCGGGGCGCCCGTGCCAGTCGGGCAGCCCCTCGGCCTTAACAAGGGCGTGGGCGACGTCCACGCGGAACCCGCTGACGTTGCGATCAAGCCAAAAGCGGAGGATCCGTTCGAACTCTTCGTGAACCGCCGGGTTGTCCCAGTTGAAGTCGGGCTGGGAGGAGTCAAAGAGGTGCAGATACCACTGGCCGGGGGTGCCGTCGTCGTGCAGGGTCCGGGTCCAGGCGGAGCCGCCGAAGTGGGACTGCCAGTTGTTCGGCGGAAGGGCGCCGTCGGGCCCTGTTCCGTCCCGGAAGATGAACAGATCCCGCTCGGCGGAACCCGGCCCGGCAGCCAGGGCGGCCTTGAACAGCGGGTGCTCGCTGGAGCAGTGGTTGGGTACGAGGTCGACGATGATCTTGATCCCAAGCGCGGTTGCGCGGGAAACGAGGGCGTCGAAGTCCTCCAACGTGCCGAACATCGGGTCGACATCGCAGTAGTCGGCGACATCGTAGCCGCCGTCGCGCTGCGGTGAGGTGTAGAAGGGCGACAGCCAGATGGCGTCGATGCTGAGTTCGGCGAGGTGGTGAAGTTCGGCGGTGATGCCGGCGAGGTCGCCGGTGCCGTCGCCGTTCGAGTCGCGGAAGGACCGCGGGTACACCTGGTAGATGACCGACGAGCGCCACCAAGCGTCGTCGTCGTTGTGCTTGGTGTGGAGGGGTTCCTGGAAGGTGAGTGCTGTGGGCAGTACGGACACAGCAGGAGCCAGGGATGAAGCGTTAGGCATGCGGAACATGTAACCACGCGCTCCCCAGAAATGGAAGCGCTTACAGCGATGATTTGGGCGGCTGTTCTCTTGATTTGCGGGCTGACGTGGGACTTTTCAACATTCGCGAGTCCTGCCTTGAACATCCGGATCGCAAACGCTTACGATGTGGTGTGCCTCACCCTCCGGAGCTCTCCGAAGGGCATCAGGCACTATCCGCAAAGGTCTCAACTCTTACCCGTCACGCAGTGCGTTGCCCAGCGCTGGGCTGCTTCGTGGCGCCACAGAAAGGTTCACCAATGAAGGTGCAAACACCCAGACTCCTGACCCGCCGGACCCTGGCTACAGCCGCGATGTCCGTCGCGGTACTGGCGATGACCGCGTGCGGCGGTGGATCCACCGAATCCGCTACGGGTGAATCGGCCGCGCCAACCAATCTCGCCGAGGGCGGCTCGACCACCCTCACCATGTGGGTTGACGCCGAGCGCGCGCCTGCGCTCGAGAACATCGCCGCATCGTTCGAGGAAGACACGGGAATCGCGATCGATCTCGCGGTGAAGGACTTTGCGGCGGTTCGGGATGACTTCATCACCCAGGTGCCCACCGGAAACGGTCCCGACCTCATCGTCGGGCCGCACGACTGGATCGGCACCTTCGTGGAGAACGGCGTTGTGGCGCCGATCGAGCTCGGCGACAAGGCCTCCGAGTTCCAGGAGTCTGCAATCCAGGCGATGTCCTACGAGGGCAACCTGTACGGCGTCCCCTACGCCATTGAGAACATTGCCCTGCTGCGCAATGCCGACCTCGTGCCCGAGCCCGTCGGGACGTTCGACGAGGTGGTCAAGAACGGTGAGGCAGCCGTCGAAGCAGGCGAGGCGGAGTTCCCGTTCCTCGTGGGACTGGATCCCAAGCAGGCCGATCCGTACCACATGTACCCGTTCCAGACCTCGATGGGCGTTCCGGTCTTCGCGCAGAACGAGGACGGCAGCTACGACGCGTCCAAGCTCCTGCTCGGTGAGCCGAACGGCGTCGAATTCGCCAAGAAGCTTGTTGAGTGGGGTGATGCCGGCTCCGGCATCCTGAACTCCAACATCACCGGCGACATCGCCAAGGAGAAGTTCAACGCCGGAGAATCCCCGTACTTCCTGACCGGTCCGTGGAACGTGGGTGCGGCACAGGAGGCCGGCATCAACGTCGCCGTGGATCCGCTGCCGACAGTCGGCGACCAGCCCGCACAGCCCTTCATCGGCGTGAACGGCTACTTCATCTCAGCCCAGAGCTCCAACGCGCTTGCGGCCAACGAGTTCGTAGTCAACTACCTGACCACCGAAGAGGCACAGGACGCCATGTTCGAGGTGGGCGGCCGTCCCCCGGCACTCACCGCTTCCTTCGAGAAGGCGGCGTCGGACCCGATCGTCGAAGCCTTCGGTGAGATCGGCGCCAACGGCGTCCCCATGCCGTCTGTCCCCGAGATGCAGGCAGTTTGGGCTGACTGGGGTTCAACCCAGCTCGCCCTCATCAAGGGCAGCGCTAAGCCGGAGGAAGCCTGGCCGGCCATGGTGAAGAACATCGAGCAGAAGATCTCTGCCGGGTAGTTAGTCCCTGAGCAGCTGTTGCGGGCCGACGACAATTCCGGCCCGCAACGGCTTACCTTTCTGCACCATTTATCCGGTGCACAGCCTCTCTCCTGCACTGCTTTGAACGAAAGCTTCGGCCCATGCCCACCACCGAACTGACACGCACCCCTACGCGGAAACAGCCCCGCACCCTTCGGCCCTCCGACTCCCTTGCCGGCCTTCTGGCGAAGATCATCCTGCTTGGCCTCGTCGACGCCTTTGCGGTCTACGTCCTCATAGTCCTGTTCCTGCAGGAGAAGTGGGCGGTGCTGGTCCTGGCGGCCGGCGTCACCCTGCTCATCAACTGGATCTACCTGCGACGCGGCGGGCTGCCTGCCAAATACCTGGCTCCCGGCGTCTTCTTCCTGCTGATCTTCCAGGTCTTCGTCATGGTCTTCAGCGGCTACGTCGCGTTCACCAACTACGGTGACGGCCACAACAGCACCAAGGAAGACGCTATTGCGGCGATTCAGTCGGCCGCCCAGCAGCGGGTGCCGGACTCCCCCGCCTATCGCGTCACCATCCTCGAACAGGACAATGAGTTCCACTTCCTGGCCACGGATCCCGACGGCGGGGTCAGCATCGGCAGCGCGGAGGAACCCCTGGAGGAGGTGTCGAACGCCGCAACCGACGGCACCGGTAAGGCAACCGGCCTCGACGGCTATCGCACCCTGCAGTTCAACGAGGTTCTCGCCAACCAGGCCGATATCCTCGCACTCAGCGTCCCGTTCTCCGACGATCCCGATGACGGCACGCTGAAGACGAGCGACGGCTCCACCGCTTACGTCTTCAGCCCCACGCTCGAATACGACGAGGCCGCCGACACCTTCACCGACACCGAGACCGGGACCACCTACGCGGATTCCGGGCAGGGCACGTTTGTCTCCGAGGACGGCGAGGAACTGAGCACAGGCTGGAAGATCGACGTCGGATTCGCGAACTTCGCGAAGGCCTTCACCGATGAGAACATCCGCGGACCACTGCTGGAGGTCACGCTTTGGACCTTCACCTTTGCCCTGGTCTCGGTGCTGTCCACCTTCGCCCTGGGCCTGTTCCTCGCCAACGCGTTCAACCTGCCCAACCTGCGCGGGAAGAAGATTTACCGGATCCTGATGATCCTGCCCTACGCTTTCCCCGCGTTCCTGGCGGGCCTGGTGTGGTCGGGTCTGTTGAACCCCGAGTTCGGCTATGTGAACAATACGTTCTTCGGCGGGGCCAACATTCCATGGCTGACCGATCCGCTGCTCGCAAAGTTCAGCGTGCTCCTGGTGAATCTGTGGCTCGGCTTCCCGTACATGTTCCTGGTGTGCACCGGCGCCCTGCAGTCACTGCCCGAAGACGTCAACGAGGCTGCGCGCATGGACGGCGCCGGCCCGTGGAAGATCTTCACCTCCATCAAGCTGCCGCTCCTCCTGGTTTCCGTAGCACCGCTGCTGATCGCCAGCTTTGCCTTCAACTTCAACAACTTCAACGTGATCTACATGCTTACGGACGGCGGTCCGAGGCTTCCGGACACCACAGTGAACGTCGGTGCCACAGACATCCTGATCACCCTGGTGTACGAGGTTGCGTTCGGCAGCGGCGTGGGGCGTGACTACGGCCTGGCCAGCGCCCTCTCCATCGTCATCTTCTTCATCGTTGCCGCGATCTCGATCATCAGCTTCCGGCAGACCAAGGCCCTTGAGGAGATCCACTAATGGCTACCGAGACACTCCTGGACAACACAGCAACGGGCACGACGCCGGCAACCCCCTCCCAGCGCAAGCAGTCCTTCGGAGCCTGGTTCCGGGAGAAGGGCTGGCGTCACCTGGTGGGTGTCCTCACCACCGCCTTTGCCGTCTTCCCGCTGCTCTATGTGCTGTCCGCGGCGTTCAACTCAACCGGGACGATGGCCGGGTCCAACGTTCTCTTCAGCCGCATCGACTTCGGCAACTTCCAGCAGCTGTTCAGCGATCCCAACCGCCCCTTCGGCAAGTGGTTCCTCAACACGCTGGTGATCGGCGTCGTAACCTCTGTGGCGACAGTCTTCCTGGGTGCGCTTGCCGCGTACGCCTTCAGCCGCATGCGGTTCAGGGGCCGCAGGGTCAGCCTGCTGTCGCTGCTCATCCTGCAGATGTTTCCGCAGCTGCTTGCCGTCGTCGCAATCTTCCTGCTGCTGAACTTCATCACCGATGTGGTGCCGTGGCTGGGGCTGGGAAGCCAGCTGGGGCTGATCATGGTGTATCTCGGCGGAGCGCTCGGGGTGAACACGTACCTCATGTACGGGTTCTTCAACACCATTCCGGCGTCGCTCGATGAGGCTGCGCGCATTGACGGTGCGAGTCACGTCCAGGTGTTCTTCACGATCATCCTGCCGCTTGTCACTCCGATCCTCGCGGTCGTGGGGCTGCTGGCTTTCATAGGCCTGAGCAGCGAGTTCGTGATTGCGAGCGTGGTGCTCACGGATCCGGACAGCCAGACACTCGCGGTCGGACTGTATTCCTACGTCGGGCAGCAGCGGTCCGAAAACTGGGGCGTGTTCGCCGCCGGAGCCGTCCTTGCCGCGCTGCCAGTGATGGCACTGTTCCTCTACCTGCAGAAGTACATCGTGAACGGGCTTGCCGCCGGTTCGGTGAAGGGCTGATGTTCGTCCTCCCCCACCACGACGGTTCGGCGCTGTACGTTCCTGCCGCGCCGGTGCTGGGTTCGGTGGTGCCGGTCCGGATCCGGGTGCCGCGTGCGTACGGGGACGTACGTCGGGTGTTTGTGCGGTCCCTGCGGGATGCGGAGCCGCACTACGACGAGGCGTCGTTGCTTTCGGCTTCATTGCTTGCAGTGCCCGGTTCGCCGCCTGGTTCCGACGACGACGGCTGGGACTGGTGGGAAGCATCGCTCACGCTGGTGAACCCAGTGACCCAGTACCGGTTCCTGCTGGAAGTGGCGGACGCTGCCGGCTCCGCCTGGCACTGGCTCAACGCGGAAGGGCATTTTGAGCGGGACACTCCGGACGTTCATGACTTCCGTCTGACCTGCTTCGAACCGGCGCCCGAGTGGGCCCGTCGTGGGGTGATCTACCAGATCTTTCCAGACCGGTTCGGCCGGTCGGCAGCGGCTTCCTCCCGCGAGGTCCCCGACTGGGCAGTGCCGTGTGACTGGGATGAACCCGTGCAGGCGTCCGGCGTCGATACGCCATACCAGTTCTACGGCGGAGATCTGGACGGGATTACCGAGCGGCTGGACCACATCGCGTCGACGGGTGGGACGGTGCTCTATCTGACGCCGTTCTTTCCCGCACGGTCCAACCACCGGTACGACGCGTCGACCTTCACGATGGTCGACCCAGTGTTGGGTGGGGACGAGGCACTGATCCGGTTGGTTGCTGCCGCCCATGCCCGCGGGTTGAAGGTGATCGGTGATCTGACGACCAATCACACCGGTGACGCGCACGAGTGGTTCGGGCTGGCGCAGACCGACGCGCAATCGCAGGAGGCGGGCTTCTACTACTTTTCGGAAGACGGTTCCGAGTATGCGGCCTGGTTCGGGGTGCCGAGCCTGCCGAAGCTGGACTGGCGTTCCCAGGCGCTTCGGGAGCGCTTCGTGAGCGGTCCCGATTCAGTTGTGGGGCGTTGGCTTCAGCCGCCGTTCAACCTGGACGGCTGGCGGATAGATGTTGCGAATATGACCGGCCGTCATGGCGACGTCGACCTGAACCGTTCGGTTGCGCAGGCGGTCCGCGACACGGTGCGTTCGGTGAAGCCCGATGCGCTACTGCTTGCCGAGTCCGCCAACGATGCGGCCGCGGACTTCGACGGCAACACCTGGCATGGCGCCATGACGTACTCCAACTTCACGCGGCCGCTGTGGCAGTGGTTAGCTGGTGACTCTGCTGATCAGGTGAACTTCTTCGGGACTCCCCTGCCCGGCCCGAATCGGATTCCGGCAGAGCAGTTTGTTGAGCTTCATTCCGTGTTCGCTGCGGCGTTTCCATGGCAGGTGCGGACGCAGAACATGATTGCGGTGAATACCCACGACACCGCGCGTGCGGCGACGGTCATGATCCCGGGCAGCCAACTCGTGGGCTTGGGAATCCTGTTTTCGATGCCCGGGATTCCCACCCTGTTCGCCGGCGACGAGTTTGGCCTTGAGGGTGTCAACGGTGAGCATTCGCGGACGCCGATGCCGTGGGACTCCCTGTCGCGGGCCCACACAGACCAGTACGACGCCGTTGCCTCCCTTGGGCAGTTGCGCCGGGACATTTCGGCGTTGGTTTTCGGCGGGTTGCGCTGGCTGTACGCGAAGGGCGACGTGCTCGCGTTCATCCGTGAGCACGTTTCAGAGTCGGTGCTGGTGGTGGCCGCCCGGGCTGGCTTTGAAGGTGTGCGCCTGCCGTTGACGCTGCTCGGCTTGGGCGGCATCGGTACCCCATCTAACCTTTGGAGTTCCGGCCATCTCGAGGCTGCCTGGGACGCCGATGCTGTCACCTTCAGTGGTGGCGGTCCGGCTGTGGGCCTGTGGAAGCTGCCCGGCGTCGTCGTGCCAGGTTCCACCTAATTCCTCAGGCACAAACCCGTTGCCCGGGTGCAGAGGCCGTGGCGTTTGGGCAACGGTTCTGCACCCGGGCAACGGGTCTATGTGGCTACTGCTTCGCCAGGAGTTGGCCGGTCGGACCCCCTAGTACACCCGCACCGTGTTGGACCGTGCCGACTCAGGGCTGCTGCCGAGCTTGTTGGTGGCTACCACACTGAACGAGTAGTACCGCCCGGACGAAAGACCGGAGATGGTAACGCTGGAGGTCGATGCCCCTACCGAGAGCGACGCAATCCTGCTGGTGCCCGAGTAGACGTGGACGGTCTGGCCGGTCAGCGGTGAGCCGCCGTCACTACCCTTGGTCCAGCTGACTTTCGCGGACCTGCTGCCGGCAGTCGCGGTCACGCGCGTGGCTGCGGAAGGCTTGGTCGCCGTCGTAACGGTCCCCGTACCAGTTGCGGTGCCGGTGAAGAGCAGCCGGTTCGCGGTACCGGCGGAGGCTGCCGAGATTACTCCGGGGGTGGCGCTTCCGTTGATGCTGGATGCGACCTGGGCGGGAGTGAGTGACCGGTTCTGGGAAAGCAGCAGCGCTGCCGCGCCGGCAACGTGCGGTGACGCCATCGAGGTACCGGACAGGGACGCGACCGCCGTTGTCGACGTGTGGTACGCCGACGCGATACCCACGCCGGGCGCATAGAGGTCAACGCACGAGCCGAAGTTCGAAAAGGGAGCCTGTCGATCGGACGAGTCGCTGGCTGCAACAGTCAGGGCGGCAGCAAGGCGTGCGGGCGAGCTTCCGCAGGCATCGGCGGTCTCATTTCCGGCCGCAACTACCGCCGTCACGCCGTCGTTGATGACGTTCTGCAGCGCTGCGTCGACGGTTGAGTTTGCACCGCCGCCGAGGCTCAAATTTACGACGGCGGGAGTGCCGGCCGCGTGATGGGCAGCCACCCAGTCCAGGCCCGCGATGACGTCCGACGTGAATCCGCCACCGTCACAAGCCATAACCCGGACAGGGACTACAGTTGCGGACTTCGCGATGCCGTACTTTGCTCCGGCGACGGTGCCGGCCACATGGGTTCCATGACCGTTGCAGTCCGACGACCCACGCCCGTCAGCGATCGTTGAAAAACCCACCGCCACCCGGCCTCCGAAGTCGGTGTGCGAGGCAAGGACACCGGTGTCCACGACGTACACATTCACCCCGGAACCTGCAGACGGCGGAGTGTAGGTGGTGGACAGCGGGAGGGCGCGCTGGTCGCTACGGTCCAGCCCCCACGGAGCGTTGGTCTGGGTGGCCGAGATGCGGACGGGCATGTCCTTCTCCACTGCAACGACGTTCGGGGAAGCAGCGAGCGAAGCTGCCTGTGCCGGCGTCGTGGTGACGACGGCTGCGCGCACGGCGGTCGAGAAGGTCTTGCCGACCGATTTGCCGGATTTGCGAAGGGAGGTTGCCGCGGCTGCGACGTCTGTGCCCGGCGCATACCGGACGATGTAGCGCGACTGCTGTTCGTCGCCGGCAGGTGCCGCTGTTGCGGCGACGGGACCAACGGAGCTGACGGCTACGGCTGTGATTGCTGCTGCGGCGAAGGCGCGGAGTGAGGAACGCATAACTCACCTTTCGAGTCCGCCGGAGTGCGGACGTCCAGGACGCTCGAAGGAAGCGTGGGGGGAACTTCGGTTGGGCTGCCAAAGGCCCGGGCGTTGTAACGTTCGACCCCTCGATGATCAGCCATCTCCAAGGTAAAGGTGAGCATAAAGCTACCCATCGGATCTTGGAAAGACATTGGAGAATACTGCCCTGGGTGACCGAAAACTGCGTCTTCGCTTGCAGGAAAGGGTGCGCGGCTATCCACGGTGCGTGCCGCCGTCGTTATTGGGCTGGATACACTGCAGCCGACCCTTGACGGCCGCTCGACAGCGGGTGACTATGGGGAAGCCTTTGCACCGGGTCTCCTTATTCGATGGTGGTCTTTGATGACTTCGGGAACTGAAACTACGACGACCCAACGATTCCCGCGGTGGGCCGGGCCTGCGGCGATGTTGGGCGGTCTGCTGTCTGCGTCGGGTGTGGTGCTTCATTCGCTGGCTCCGGAAGGATGCATCGGAGACGAATGCAGCGTGAGGGCAATGCGGGAGGCCACTGGTTTAGTCACCGGCCTGCAGGCTGTGTCGGCCGTCCTGGTGGCAGTGGGCGTCATTGGCCTGATCCTTGTTGCGCGGCGTTCAGGACGGTCGCCTCGAACCGTGCAATCCGGGCTCCTGTTCGCCGCGGCAGGGTTCCTTGTCCTTCTTGGAGGCGTGTCGATTCAGGTGTTGCTCCATGGCGGGGATTTCGGGGGCATGCCCTACTTTGTTGTGACCGGGATGTTGTTGCTGATTGTGGGGTTTGTGCTGATCGGCATCTTCATCCTCCGCTCGGGTGTTCTGCCTCGTTGGCTTGGGGCAGCCCTCCTCTTCGGCGCTGCTCTGCTGATCGCTGCGAACGAGCAAACCGCTGCGGTCCTGCTGGCGATTCCCTTCGCCCTCTCCATCGCAGCGACGGGTTACTTCATGTGGACGCAGAAAGACGGGACCTAAGGAGACGTATGTCCACTGTGAAGCCTCCCGAGAACGCCTCGAGCCTCGAGCCGGACCGCGGCACCATTCTTTCCGGGTTCTTGTTCGGATGCGGCATCGCGGCGTCGATGATCGACCTGTTCATCTTCCACCTCGCCCTTCACTGGCATCACTTCTATGACCTCTCCACCACAGAGGTGGCATTAACCGTCGATGGTTTCTTCCACGCGTTCGGCTGGTTCATCACCATCTGGGGCCTGTTCCTGCTTGCCGACGTGCGTCGCCGCGCTGAAGTGGTGTGGGCGCGTTGGACGGGTGCTGTGCTGGCCGGTGTTGGGTTATTTCAACTGCTGGACGGCGTGCTCAACCACAAGATCCTCGGCATCCATCAGATCCGCTACAACGTGGACCTGCTGCTGTACGACGTCGTATGGATCGGCTCTGCGGTAATAGTCCTGTTGCTCGGCGCCTTCGTCCTATGGCGGACCCGCCATGCCCGGGCACGCGTGTGATGGACCACCTGAATCATGGCGCCGCCTCGTCCGGTCCACTCAGTTGGCCGGCGTCCGACGTCGTAATCCTTGTTGTTCTCACCGCCGCCGCGAGTGGTTATGGGATGGCGCTGTGGGTGGCGCGCGAGCGCGGCCGGTGGCCGGTTCACCGTGCGCTCTTCTGGTATCTCGGCCTGATGGCCGCCGGTGCTGGGCTTGTTGGTCCGGTGGCCGAGGCTGCCCATTCGAGCTTCACAGCCCACATGACGGGGCATCTTCTGCTTGGGATGATCGCCCCCGTGCTCCTCGTGCTGGCGGGGCCGATAACCGTGGGGTTGCGCGCTTTACCGGTTCCGGCCGCGAAGGCCCTAGCCCGTATGCTGCGGTCCCCCTTGGTACGCGTTGCAGCGCATCCCGTGACTGCGCTGGTGCTCAACGGTGGCGGATTGTGGGCTCTGTACGCCACGGATCTCTACCCGTTGATGCACGCGTCGCCGGTGATTCATGCACTCGTGCATGCCCATATTCTCCTGGCCGGTTATGTGTTCGCGGCGTCGCTGGTAGGAGTGGATCCCAATCCCCATCCAACGTCGATGCGCCTGCGGTCAGCGGTGCTCATCGTGTTTATCGCGGTGCACTCAATCCTCGCGAAATGGCTGTACGCCAACCCGCCTGCCGGTGTTGAAGAGGCTGATGCACGGATCGGCGCCCAACTGATGTACTACGGCGGCGATGCGGTTGACGTGATGCTCATCGTCCTGCTGTTCGCTGGTTGGTACTCGGCAACGTGGCGGCGCCACAGCACCGACGGAGTCAAGCCTGTTCGTGGTCTCCGTCGTGGCGCTCGTTCAGCTTCTCCTCGGCGTCCTGACGCCGATGGGAAAGAGCCTGCAGATCCTGGTTACCGCTGGTCTCGTCAGGAGTCTTAGGACGGGAGCGTGCGTCGTGGCCGTGGTCGTCTTCCTGGGATGTTTCGCTCATGGCCACCATCGTGGCACTGACGACGCGGCAGGGGAACCCCGGCCCCAGCGTCCAGCCGACAGCGGGCTACCTCCGGAAGCGCAACGTCACCAACTGGAACGGTCGCAGCGAAAGCGTCAGGCCGCGGTCACCGAGGACACCGTCGGTCACCCCCAGGCACCCCGCTTCCACCTCCCGCTCCAGCAGATCCGTCACCTCAACCGAGGAGTACTCGAACCCAGGCACCACCTGAGCCGACGCCCGCCCACCAAACGCCTCGTACAGCCGAACCACAACATCGCCGCTACGGTTCTCCGCCAGCTTCACAGCCTCAACCACCACCGCCGGACTGGACACCGTCACCATCGGCTCCACCGATGTCAGCTCAACACCGGACACCCTCCGCAACGGAAGGTTCAACCGATATCCCTCAGCCACCGCCTCAGCAATCCCAGACGCGGGCCTCAACGAGAACTCGAAACAATGCGCGCCCTGATCCGCCTGCGGATCCGGAAACAGCGGTCCCCGCAACAACGACGCCCTCATCAACGTATAAGGGACACCTGACGGGGAAGATGCCCGCGTGATGTCGTAGCCGTACGTCGAGTTATTCGCCAACGCCACACCGAACCCCGGCTCCGCCACATGCGTCCACCGATGCGCCACCGTCTCAAACCTCGCAGAATCCCACGAAGTGTTCGAATGCGTAGGCCTACGGATATGCCCAAACTGGATCTCGGACGACGCCGTATCAGACAACACCTCTACCGGGAACGCCAGTTTCAGCAGCTTCTGCTGCTCGTGCCAATCTGCCTCGATCGACAGGTCCACCGCCGTACCGTCAGCGCTGAGCGAGATCCGCTGCACCAACCGCGACTTCCCGAAAACCCGCTCCACCCGCAACACCGCACCAACGGCCTCAATCGCGGCCGCATCCACAAGCTCGGTGACGTTGAACCGGTAATGCTCGTCGATGTCCCAGGCATCCCATTGGTTCGGCGTATCCCGGAACAACTGGAACACATTCGCCCGCAACCCCGCCGGAATGACCTCACGCCCGCCGGCCACCAGTGAGGTGAACAGGCCGTTCTCGTCGACCGTCAGTCGCAACGATGAGCTCTCGAAGACCCAGCCGGAACCCACCGGCCGCGGCTCGAAACCAGCCGACGACGACGACACCGCACCTTCCAGCGCACCTGCGCCCCCAGCGCTCTCGCCTCCGACGCCCGCACCTCCCAGCGCCGGCACGCCATCGACACCGTACGGACCGGCATTCAGGGCAACGGTCGCGGATCCCGAACCCAACAGCGCACTCAACGCCGCCGTGATAAGCGACTCCAGCTTCGCCTCGACCGCCGCATAGTTCCGTTCAGCTTCCTGGTGCACCCAGTTGATGGACGAGCCCGGCAGGATGTCATGGAACTGCTGCAACAGGACGGTGTGCCAGGCGGTCTCCAGCTCGTCATAGGGATAAGCGAATCCGCTCCGCACCGCCGCCACGGAGCACCACAGTTCAGCTTCCCGCAACAGGTGCTCACACCGACGGTTTCCATGCTTGGTCCGGGCCTGCGACGTGTACGTGCCCCGGTGGAACTCGAGATACAGCTCCCCCGACCAGACCGGAGCTTCCGGGTACTCCGCTGACGCCTCCTCAAAGAACCGTGCCGGCGAAGACAGCTTCACCGTCGGTGACCCCTCCAACGACGCCGTCCGCTCGGCCGCAGCCAACATCTCGCGGGTGGGACCGCCACCGCCGTCGCCCCAGCCAAACGGAACCAGCGACGTGTTGGCCACGCCCTTCTCCCGATAGTGCCGCTGTGCCCGGGCAAGGTCCGCTCCCGACAGCTCAGAGTTATAGGTATCAACGGGCGGAAAGTGCGTGAACACCTTCGTTCCGTCGATGCCCTCCCACGCGAACGAGGAATGCGGGAAGAGGTTCGTCTCATTCCAGGAAATCTTCTGCGTCAGGAAGTACCGGGACCCGGCCGCACGCACGATCTGCGGCAACGCCGCCGAATACCCGAACGAATCCGGCAGCCACACTTCCTCCGGCTCAACCCCGAAGTTCTCGAGCAAGAACCGCTTCCCAGCCACGAACTGCCGTGCCATGGCCTCACCACCGGGCATGTTGGTGTCGGACTCCACCCACATACCGCCCGTGGGCGCGAACTGCCCCGACCGGACCTTCTCAGCCACCCGCTCGAAGACGGACGGATAGTGCTCCTTCAGCCAGGCATACTGCTGCGCCGACGACGCAGCGAAGACAAAGTCCGGGTTCCGCTCCATCAGCTCCAGCACATTCGAGAACGTCCTCGCCACCTTGCGGACGGTCTCCCGTACCGGCCAGAGCCAGGCACTGTCGATGTGCGCGTGGCCAACGGCATGCACCCGGTGCGCACTGGCATAGGCCGGCGACGCCAGCACACCGGCCAGGCACGCCCGGCCGGCGGCTGCCGTCCCCCCAACGTCGGAAGGGTCGACGGCGTTGAGTGCCTTCTCGAGGGCCCTCAGAATCTCGTGCCGCCGCGGAAGATCGACGGGCAGCTCGTGCATCAGCCCGTTCAGCGTCCAGATGTCCTGCCCCAGCTCCCAGGCTTCCCGGTCGAACACCGCTACATCAGCCCGGCGGAAGGTGTAAAGAGCAGCGGATCCGGCCGTGGACAGCGAACCCAGCGGCGTGGGCTGGTAGTCGAACCCTTCAATCACATTGGGGTTCGACGCCGCCTCCACATAGAACTCGACGGCGTCACCCGGCTTCGCATCCAGGGGCACCCACATGTTCAGCGGCTCAAGCGCCTTGATCACCGTGCCGTCGGGCGCGTAGGCCAGCCCCTCGGCCTGGAACCCGGGCATCGTCGTCGTGAAGCCGAGGTCCACTACCGCCTCGACGGTTAACCCGTCCTTCTTGGCCCATTCCTCGGGCACGGTCCCGGCGAAGCGGAACCACGTGGTCCCCCACGGCCGCCCCCAGACGGATCCGATGACGAATGGCTCGAACCGCTCCAGCACCGCCTGCGAAAACGGCACGGGCTCCCCCGGCGCCTGCCACATCGAAACTTCCAGAGGAACGCCGACCGGCCAGACGGCGGGGGTAAGCCGCTCGGTGAGGAAGCGCAGGATTCGGGCCTCGACCAGGAGCCGGTTGTCGTGCATGGATCTAGCCTTTCAGGGCGCCCGACATGGCAAATGAGCCACCGAACACGCGCGAGACGAGGACGTACAGAACTATGACAGGCAGTGCATACAGGATGGAAAAAGCCGCCAGCTGACCGTAGGCAACGGTTCCGAACTGCCCGAAGAACCGGAAGATGCTGACGGCGGCCGGCTGGTTTTCCAGCGAGAACAGCAGGATGAACGGGACGAAGAAGTTCCCCCATGCCTGGATGAAGACAAAGATGAACACCACGCCGATCCCGGGACGCATCAGCGGCACCACCACGTGCCACAGCGCCTTCATGGCGGACGCGCCGTCCACCCACGCCGCCTCCTCCAGGGACACGGGCACCGAATCCATAAAGTTCTTCGTCATCCAAATGGCCATCGGCAGCGACGTCGCAGCCATGAAGAACGTCGTCGCGGCGAGCGAATCGAGCAGGTTCAGCTGCACAAACAGGCTGTACACGGGCACCATGATCGCGGTGATCGGCAGGCACGTCCCGAACAGCACCGTGTAGAGGAACGGCCGGTTGAACCGCGTGTTGAACCTAGACAGCGGATACGCCGCGAGCACAGCCGCGATCACCGTGATCACCGCGGATCCGCCCGAGAGAATCACGCTGTTGAGCAGCGGCCCGAACGTCTGCTCCGGCGTCAGGATCTCGGTGAAGTTGGCCAGCGAGAACGATGACGGCACCTGGGTCTCGTAAGTGGCCTCCGCATCGAGTGACGCCAGCACCAGCCAGCTCAGCGGGACCACGAAGCACAGTCCGATCAGTGCGAGGACAGCGCTGGCCAGCCAGCTGGGCGCGCCTCGCCGCCTGCCCGACGCTCGCGCCGCCGTCGTGCCCGATAGAGTCGTCGTGCCCGTTGAAGCGGTCATGACGCCTTCCTCTCCCGCAGCAGCCGGATGTAGGCCAGCGAGAAGGCGGCACCGATGATGAGCATGACGACGGCGATGGCCGTCCCGTACCCGATATCGCTGTAGCGGAAGGCTTCCTCGTACGCCATGATCGGCAGCGTCGTGGAGCGGTTGGTGGGCCCGCCGGCCGTCATCACGTAGATGAGCGTGAAGACCGCGAGTGTTTGCAGGGTGATGAGCATCAGGTTGGTGGCGATGCTGCGCCGGATCATCGGCACGGTCACGAAGAGCAGGGTCTGCCCGCGGCCGGCACCGTCGATTTCGGCGGCCTCGGTGACCTCCTTGGGCACGTCATTCAGCGCTGCCTGGTACACCATCATCGAGAACGCCGTTCCGCGCCAGATGTTCGCAAGAATCACCGCGAGCATCGGATGCTCGAACAGCCAGTCCACCGCGGGAAGACCCGCCAGCCCGGTGAGCTGGTTCAGGGTCCCGTCCCGGAAGAAGAATGCGTACGCCACGAAGGCGGCCACGATCTCCGGCAGCACCCAGGCCGCCACAACACAAACACCGACGACGGCGGCAACCACCCGATGCGCCCTGCGCATCAGGAGCGCCAGCCCCAGTCCGAGGAAGTTCTGTCCGATCACGGCCGAAACGAGCACGAAGACGACGGTGAGCAGCAGCGACTGCGGGAACAGCGGGTCGGAGAACAGCGCTGTGTAGTTGTCGAGTCCGATCCACTCAGGGTTCTTTGCGTTGACTCCGGTCAGGGCTGCGTTGGTGAAGGACCCGTAGAAGGACCACACGATCGGTCCGGCCAGGAAGATCCCGATCAGGATGAGGGCAGGCGCGAGCGGCACCAGCTTCAGCGCGGATCGGAAGAACCACGAAGCGGAGCGGGAGGCCCGTCCGTTGCGCTCCCGCTCCTGTCTGTTGGTCCTCCGCGGGGTTCGGCGCTGAACGCCGGACGACGAGCCCCTGGACGTCACCGTGGACGAGATGGCTATCCCTCCACGACGTTTTCCTCGCCGACGATGGACTTGAGCGTCTCGTCGTAGGTTGCTGCCGCTTCTTCAGGAGTAGCGCCGCCGGTAATCACGGCTTCCGTGGCCTCCTGGATCGCGGTGGAGATTTCGGCGTAGTTCGATGTGGCTGGGCGATAGTGCGTCACGTCCACCACTTCAGATACAGCGCCGACGAACGGATTGGCCTCGAGGTACTCGGGAGCCTCGGCAATGTCCGTGCGTACTGCGATCTGTGAGTTGTCGATGGTGTAGGAGAGCAGGTTCTCCTGGTTCATCGCGGTGGTGAGGAACTCGAATGCGAGGTCCGGATTCTCAGTTCCGGCACCGATGGCCAGCGTCCAGCCGCCGGACATGCTCACCGCGCCCGGCTCCTGGCCGTTCTGCGTGGGGAACGGCGCAACCCCCATGACGTCTCCGTATTCCGGCCACGCGAACTGCCCGCCTTCCTGCCAGAACGACGGCGCGTAGGAACCTTCGACGGTGGCGCCCATCCGGTTCTCGGGCAGCAGGGTGCCGATGACTGTCTGCCAGACGTTCGGATCCAGCGCTTCGGCAGGCGTTACGGCGAGTTCCTCGTCGTAGAGGGTCTTCAGGAAGGCCAACGAGTCAACAAATCCCTGGGAACCGGCGATCCACTTCTGGGACGATTCGTCGTACAGCCCGCCGTCCTCGGCTCCGTACAGCAGTTCGTAGAAGCTCTGCATGACCGTGCCCTCGCCGGTGCCTGTTCCCGCATACATGCTGAACGGCACTGCGTCGGGCTGGGATTCCTTCACGGCACGGGCCATCTCGAGCAGGTCGTCCCAGTTCTCGGGCTGCCAGGGCACCTCGACGCCGGCGTCCTGAAGGACCTGCTTGTTGTACCAGATCACGCGGGTGTCGGTGCCCAGGGGCACCGCGTAGGTGCTGCCGTCGTCGGCCTTGCCTGCTTCCTTTGCCGCCTCATTGAAGCTGTCCCACTCGTCCCAGCCCGCCAGGTGCTCGTCCAGGTTGAGGAGATAGCCGGCCTCAACGTCGGAACGGAGGCGGAACGTGTCCTCGTAGAAGACGTCGGGAGCAGTGTCCGGCGAGCGCTGCGAGAGTGCCAATCGGGTGTTGTAGTCCTCGTCGGTGCCCTCGACCGGTTCGAGTTCGACGGTCACGCCCTCATTGGCTGCCTCGAACTGTTCCTTGGTGGTCTGCATGAGGGTGTCCAGCGGTGATTCATCGCCGGTCTTTTGGTAGATGATGCGGAGTGTTTCCCCGCCTGCATCATCGGTGCCGCCACCGCCGCCCGACGCACAGCCACTGAGTGCGAGGAGTGCGACGAGGGCCGCTGCTGAAAGGGTTTGTGAGGCGCCGCGCATAGTTTCTCCTTCGAAACCGGCATCGGGAGACTTGCCGTTACCGGGAATAGTACATCGACTGGATTTAAGCCACAACGGTCTGTGCCTGGCCGCTCACTGGGCGAGCATGAGGCGCTCGGCCCGGGGACCCAGCGTCTGTTCAAGCAGCAGGCAGGCGGCGCCGACGGCGGCCACGTCGTCGGAGATTCTGGTTGACACGAGTTCCAGCGGATGGATGCTTCGCGCGGCCCGGTAACTCGGCAACGACGACGGCATCACTTCCAAGTAGCGCTTCGCCAGCGGCTCCCAGAACGGCCCCCCGAAAACCACGCGGTCCACGTCCAGGAGGTTGGTGACCACGGAGACTGCTCGGGCGGTACGGACGGCGGCCCGGTCGAGGATTTCATTCGCCAGCTCGTTGCCCTCCTCGGCTATGGCGCACAGCCGCAGGAGCCCGTCCGCCACGTCACCGTTGCGGTGGCGCTCCCCGTTCAGGACGCCGAGGGCCTCGGCCTCGCGCACCAACGACTGCGGATCACACGTGACGGCAATGCAGCCGCGCATGCCGCATGAACATTCGGGTCCGTTTGAATCCGTGACGATGTGCCCGATCTCGCCCGCGTTCCCGGACGTCCCGCGCAACACCTCGCCGTCAACCACGATGCCGCTGCCGATACCCGTGCCGATATAGACGAAGACGAAACTGCGGGTGCTCTCGTGGCCGCCAGCCCAGATCTCCGCAACAGCCGCGGCCGTGACGTCCTTTTCGACGAAGACGGGCATGTCCGTGGCCTCGGCCAGCGCGTCCCGCAGCGGCACCCGGCTCCACCCCCTCAGGAGGGGAGGGTCGACGACGGCGCCCGCCGGCTGGTCGATCGGCCCGGGAGGCGCTACCCCGATGCCCTCGATACGGGCGGGATCGACTGAAGACTCCTCGATCAGCGCCCGCACTTCATCGGCAATGATCTCGATGATTCGGGCCGGCTCGGTCTCCACCGGGGTTTCCCGGACCCGGCGTTGAAGCACCACTCCCATCAGGTCCATCAGCAGGACCGTCATGACGGCGGGGTCCAGGTGCACTCCGATCGCAAAGCGGCCCGAGGGATTGATCCGCAGGATGGTGCGCGGCTTTCCGGGACCGGAACCCGCCTTGCCGGCCTCGACGATGAGCTCCTCGGCCAGCAGGCGGCGCGTAATGTTGGAGACGGCCTGCGGGGACAGACCGATCAGCTCAACCAGTTCCACCCGGCTGAGCCCCTCGCTGGAGCGCCTGATGGCGTCAAGGATGACGCTCTGGTTGAAGTCCCCCATGCGGGGAAGGTTGGTGCCACGGCGCACGTGCGAACCTCTCATTGCCAGAGTCATTGCCAGGGTCTTCGCCAGGGTCATTGCCAGGGCTACTGGTTGCCTGATCTTACAGTTGTATCTCAGCACGGAATCCGGCACGTCGATAGACTCGGGCGCAGCGGGTTAACGTATGGGACAGATAATCCGGACGAAGGGATCCAGACGCGTGGGCGCAACCGGCATGTCCGAAGCTGCTGCAAGCAGGGCCCTGGTGGTCGATTCCAATCTCGAGGTACTCGACGAAGTCGCGAACAGCCTCCGGAATGCGGGGTTCGACGTCGCCACCCTCAGCGAAGTCGACCACGCGATCGAGACAGCCCGTGTGAGTACGGCGGACGTCGCCGTCGTTGGTGGAGATATTGCCCTGAAGTACCTCTCGACCATCGCAAAGGAAGCGGACCACCTACTGCCGCGCGATATCCCGGTGGTGTTGACCGTCGATTCGGCGGAGCAGGTCACCTCCCACCCGGAACTGGCGATGCGCTCGAGCGATTATTTGCTGCGGCCCTTCACTGCCGATGAGCTGGTGCACCGGGTCCACACAGCAATCCACCGCAACCAGTTGCGGATGTCACGCCGCACGGAATCGGCGTATCTGCGTGAGCGGGTACGAAGGATTTCGGACGAGATCCGTCATACGAATTCACCGACCGAGATGGTCGAGCTGGCCCTTCGGGGCGTAGGCGAAGCGATGGACGCTGAAACGGCCACCCTCTTCATCTTCGATGACACCCGGCTGACGTGTACGTCGTCGCGTTGGCAGAGCGGTGAAGGCATGGTGGCGGCCCCGGACGTCGGGGAGTACAGCGAGGAACTGCAGAAGCTCGGTAGCGAGCTGTGGAAGGCTTCCGGTTCGCTGGCGGTGCTGGATGGAAAGAGCGACGGCCTTCCCGAGCATCTGCGCGGACAGTTGCCCGGCTTGAAGGCCCGGATCGATGCCTTCGGAGGAAGCGGCCTGGTACTGCCTGTCGGAGAGGGCGCGCGCCCGTTCGGGCTCTTTTGGCTGGTCGCCGACCGCGGTCAGCGACGCTGGACCAGCGCCGAAATCGCCCTGCTGCAGCACCTACTCGGGAACCTCGCGTACGGCATGGTCCAGGGCGAGCTGATTCTCGCCCAGCAGCAGGTGGTCGAACGCCTGCAGGAGCTCGACGCCGCCAAGGACGGCTTCGTGGCAACTGTGCACCACGAGCTGCGCACCCCGCTGTCCTCGATCCTCGGCTATGTGGAACTGCTCCAGGAC
Organism: Arthrobacter sp. JZ12; assembly: GCF_035189165.1. Classification (NCBI taxonomy): domain Bacteria; kingdom Bacillati; phylum Actinomycetota; class Actinomycetes; order Micrococcales; family Micrococcaceae; genus Arthrobacter; species Arthrobacter sp. JZ12. The sequence goes on from NZ_CP045246.1 coordinate 2,886,358, forward strand.
GGGGACGCCGGCGACCTTCCTGGTCCGGCTCAGCGGATGCTCGGAATCATCGAACGCAACGGCCAACGCCTGAGCACACTCGTGGAGAACGTGCTCGCCCTGTCGGTGCTCGACGCCGGCACTGAACTGGGCTCGGCACGAATCGATATCGAACAGCTCCTCAACACCGTTGCCACCGACCTGCTTCCAATCGCCGGCGCCAAGAACGTCAAGGTCCTGGTCCTCCCGGCCCCGGACACACAGGAAGTGCTGGGGGTCTGGGAGCTATTGGCCCGGGCCTTCGTCAATGTGCTGTCCAACGCGGTCAAGTTCACGCTCGACGGCGGATCGGTCACCGCCCGCTTTGCATCGGACAGCGAGACCGTCCGGGTGATGATCGAGGACAGCGGCATCGGGATCCCGCCGGACGAACTGCCTCACCTGCTGACCCGCTTCTACCGGGCTTCGAACTCCGTGTCGGCCGAGATACCCGGGACGGGACTCGGCCTGTCCATCACGGCCGCAGCCGTGGAACGGCACGGAGGAAAGCTCTCCGTGGAGTCCGAACTGGGTGTCGGGACCACAGTCACCGTGGAGCTCCCGCGGGCATGAGCACAAAAAACGAACCACGTTCCCACTTGTGGGCCCGATTCTGGCAAGGTACTGGGTATGGCAACTGAATCCTTTGAGCGTACAGCCGTGGTGGTGGAGGATGATTCCGACATCCGCGAGCTCCTCGCGCTGACGCTGTCGATGATCGGCTTCAAGATCATCGAAACCGCGAGCGGCAAGGAAGCCATCGACCTTGTCCAGGAACACCAGCCGGACCTGGTCACCCTGGACCTCAACCTCCCGGACCTTGAGGGCATGGAAGTATGCCGGCAGATCCGGCCGGTCACCGACGCCTACATTGTCATGATCACGGCGCGCGTCGAGGAGATCGAGCGCGTGGTCGGACTTGAGATCGGTGCTGACGACTTCATCATCAAACCGTTCAGCCCGCGCGAGGTCCGCGCGCGCGTCGGAGCGATGTTCCGCCGCCCACGGTCCATGCAGGAGCAGGGCGCGCCCGCCGAAGGAGCTCCCGAGCCGGCAGCGGCTGAGCAGGACGGGGAGGCCGTCGTCGAGCATGGCGCACTGTCGGTGGATATCGACGGGCGCGTAGCGCGCCTTCACGGCGAGGAACTGCCGCTGACCCGAATCGAGTTCGATCTGCTCGCAACGCTGATCACCGGGCCGCGGCGCGTGTGGACCCGCGAGAGCCTCCTCGCACGTGTCTGGGGTGAGGGCTGGACCGACGACCACCACCTGGTGGAGGTCCACATCCGGAATCTGCGGAAGAAGCTCGGCGAAGACACACGGGATCCCCGCTACATCAAGACGGTCCGCGGCGTGGGGTACCGGCTGGTTCCGATCGGCTAACTGCGCTTCCGCTAGCTGCAGGTTTCGTTGCTTTCACCGGCCAGGTCTTTCATTGGCCAGGTAGGCCAGGAAGGTCTCGGCCTCACGCCTGAGTGCGGGCAGGAGCGGGACCGTGGAGTCCTGCTCATAATCGGCCAGGCACTGGCGCACCACGTGCTGCAGCCGGGGTGCGCCCACCATGGTTGACCCCACCTTGAGAGTCAGCAGGGTGGAGGTGGCAACCTCGTAGTCCCGCGCTCGAAGGCCCATCGCGAGCCTCTCCAGGCGTTCGGGCAGGAGCCTGGCGAAGTTGTCGCGGTAGCGAAGCGCGTCCTCCCGGTTGGGCAGCTCGTCCGCAAGTTTGGCAAGCGCTTCAGGCTGATGGACAGGCAGGTTGCGGGGCACAAATTCCACCGGCGGCACAGCCGATGCCGGCTCCGACCGGGACTCCCGGTGCAGGCTCCGCTTCAGCCAGGTCATCGCGTACGCTCCTAACCTCTGGCAAACAAATAACCTCCGGGCCGGCGAACGGTCCGGCCCGGAGGAGCATAATCACCGGATCACGCGACGCTGCGGTTCGGCAAAACTCGGGACGGCCGTCTAAGTCGGGAAACTCGTCCGGCGTCATATCCACTGTGAACCACCATCCTCAAGAGAATCGGAGAAGCGCGGCGAAGGTTTCCTCAAGAAACCTCCGCGGCAGGCCTGGCTTAAGGTTCCCGCCCGTCGAGCGGGGCTGACGGTGTGTTGAACTAGAGTCGACAGCACCCACCGCGGAACACCGGCAACTCGACGAGGAGGCAGACGGCATGGCCGGCACATCGGGCAAACGCCCACCCACCGCGCAGGCCTTCGCCCTTGCCGAGCTCCGCCGCATGATCATCGCCGGCGAGGTTGAACCCGGGCAGCCGCTGCGCCAGGACGCGCTGGCCGAACGCCTCGGCGTAAGCCGGGTACCCCTGCGCGAAGCCTTCAAGATTCTCGAGGGCGAAGGCCAGATCGTCTACGAACCGCACCGCGGGTTCAAGGTAGCCCGGCTATCCCTCGAGGACCTGCTGGAGGTCTACCGCATCCGCAAGCTGCTGGAAACGGAAGCAGCCTCCGCCGCCGTCGAACGCGCGGACAGTTCTGTGCTTCAGGCGATGAAGGATGCCGCCCGCGAGGTGGAGGACGCCAGCGCGGCGGCCGACATCCTTCCCATGACGGAAGCCAACCGCCGGTTCCACTTCGTGCTGTTGTCAGCGTCCGGAATGCCGCGCCTTGAGAAGCTCATCCAGGTGCTCTGGGACGCCACGGACACCTACCGCTTTGTCTACTACGGAACCCCGACCAACCGGGAACGTGTGGAGGCGGAGCACAACCTGATCATCGACGCGTTTGCCGCGCGCGACGCAGAACGCCTGGTCAAGCACCTGGACGAGCACCGGGACCACGCCGTCGACGCCCTGCGAGCCTTCCTCGATTCTCGGTAGACGGTCCCAAAGAGTTCCCGTAGCAGCCGACGGCAGCCGATCGCCGCAAAACTGTAACCTCCATCGTCAGTTACCTCTGGTAACTTCAGTGTGACCGCGGTTACACTAGATGCAGGATTTGTATACAATCTCCAATAACTCTCGCTTCAACGACCTACTTTCAACGACGAAACAGAGGATCGCTCTTCGTGGAGAACTGGCTCGGACTCACTGAACGGCGCGTGCTGATCGCAGGCGCCGGAGGCATTGGTGAGGCCTGCGCAGGAGCCTTCACCGCGGCGGGGGCACAGGTACTCGTCGCCGACATCGACTCCTCCCGGCTTGAGCAGCACGAGCGCTCGCTGACGGCTGACTTCTCCACGAAACAGGGATGCGAGGACGCCGTCGAACAGGCCGCCGCGGACCTTGGCGGCATCGATGTCCTGGTTCACGCCGTCGGCATCAACTCCCGCGTCCCCCTCCTGGACACCGACGACGACGAATGGCAGCGCACGCTCGACATCAACCTCTCCAGCGCATTCCGCCTGGGCAAAGCCGCCGGCAGGCACATGGTTGAGGCAGGCTGGGGCCGCCAGGTCTACTGCTCGTCCGTCTCGGGTCTCCTCGCTCACCCCGACCACGGACCCTATGCCGCGAGCAAGGGCGGCATCAACCAGCTCATGCGCGTCATGGCCCGGGAGTGGGCACCGCATGGCGTCACGGTCAACGCGATCGCCCCCGGCTACACCGAAACAGACCTCACCCGAGCACACCTCGACAGGCCCGGAGTCCGGGAACACTACACCTCGCTGGTTCCCTCGGGACGGCTGGGCACCGTAAATGACCTGACCGGGCCCGTTCTCTTCTTGGCCTCCGACCAGGCGGCCTTCGTTACCGGTCACGTGCTCTACGTGGATGGAGGGCGGACCCTTGTCTGATCTGACCAGCCCCTTCCCGCTCCTGCTCCCGGACTCCCTGTCCGCAGCCCAGAAGGAGCTCTACGACACCCTCACTGCCGGCCCCCGCGCCAACGGCCCTTTCACCATCCGGCACGACGACGGCACCCTCGCCGGTCCCTTCAATGCACTGCTCTTCGCTCCTCGGATCGGTGACGCCGTGCAGGCCCTGGGCGCCGCGCTGCGCTTCGGCGGCGGCCTGACCGACCGCACACGGGAACTCGTCATCTGCGCAGTCGCCGCCGCACTGAACTCCGAGTACGAGTGGTACGCCCACAGCCGCGTCGCTCTCAAGGCAGGCGTTACCGATGAGGAGCTGGACCGCATTGCAGCCGGGGAAATACCCGCGAGCGCGTCGGATCCAGAGAAGGCAGCGCTGGCGCTGACCCGGGAACTGCTCGCGGAGAACGGCATCACCGAACGGACCCACTCCGCTGCCCGGCAACACCTCGGGCTGGACGGAATGACCGAGGTGTCAATCCTCACGGGGTACTACCGCACCCTCGCAGGACTTCTGACCGTGGCCGGTGCGGGCGCACCGGCCGACAACGCTTCACATCAACCCATCACTGAAGATCAAGGGAGAAATCCATGACCAGCACCACCAACAGGGCTCGCGGACCGCGCATCGTTGCCGCCGCGATCCTTGCACCGGCACTGTTCCTGAGCGCCTGCGGCAGCCCCGTCACCGACGGCGGCGGTGGCGAAGGCGGAGGCGGCGCGGAGGGCGGCGACGGCGGTACCCTCTCCATCGCAACCGGCGGCACCGGCGGTGTCTACTACCCGCTGGGCGGCGGTTTCGCGACCGTCATCCGCGAGAACGTCGAGGGCTACGATGCCACCGTCCAGGAGACCAACGCGTCAGTTGACAACATGCTGCTCATCCAGAGCAACGCCGCACAACTGGCGTTCTCGGTGGGCGACGTTGTCGCGGACGCCGTGGAAGGCGTCAATGACTTCGAGGGCCAGCCCCTGGAGATCTGCTCCCTCGGCAACATCTACAACAACTACCTGCAGACCGTGACGGTCGAGGGCACGGGCATCCAGTCCATCGAGGACATGCGCGGCAAGGTTGTCTCCGTGGGTGCACCCAGCTCGGCAACCGAAGTGGCAGCGCTGCGCACGCTGGAAGCCGCGGGCTTGGACCCCGAGACGGACATCGACCGCCGCCAGCTCGGTGTAGCCGAGACGGTGGCCGCGCTCCGTGACGGCACCATCGACGCCGGATTCTGGTCTGGCGGCCTGCCCACCGGTGCACTCATCGACCTGGCAGCGGACGGCGACATGGTGATCATCCCGATCGGCGAGTACGCAGCACCGATGGCCGAGGAGTACGGCGAGTACTACGTCGAGAGCGAGATCCCCGCGGAGACCTATGAGGGCCAGACCGAAGCTATTCCCGTCATCGCCTCGCCGAACATCCTCGTTGCCTCCAAGAGCATGGACGAGGAGCTGCAGCAGAACATCACTGCCGCGCTCTTCGACAACAAGGATCAGCTCGTCCAGGTGCACCCCGCCGCGGAGGAGATGGACCCTGCCACCGCAGCTGATGTCCCCTTCGTCGAGACCTGCCCCGGCGCCCAGGCCTACTTCGACTCGGCAGGATAAGGCGAGCCAGGAAAAGGGCCGATCAGCGAGATGCGCAAGCTGGCCGCCGTCGTCGTAATCCTTGCGAGCCTGGGCACGCTGGGAGGAAGCAGCGCGGGCAGCGCCGGTGAACCCCGGCGCTACCTGGCGGTGATGAACGACGACGGCGGGCTGGCGCAGGTGCCGCTGGCCGGCACCACCTTCGCGGTGAGCTACCGCAACTCCATCTATCAGACGCTCGCCGAGGAGCGTTACGAGGTGCTCGGGGACGGGTCGTTCCGGCTGGTCGAGATCGCAGCCGACCAGCTCGCCGTCCTCGAGGAGTACTACGCCGTTCCCGGCACCCCTGTCCCGGCCGATGATCAGGACCGGCGGAACTACGTGGTCCCGCCGAACCCTGACCGTCCGGCTGTCTTCCAGACCCTCTCGATCGCTGCCACAGACCTGGGGCAGCGCACCCTCCACGTTCCCGGAGAACCACCGCTTGAGCTGTGGGAGCTTGTGGGGAACGACAATCCATACGTTGTGTTGAACATCAAGGAGACCCAATGACCGAGCGAGGCTCCCACCGGGCTGAGGCATCCAACGCCGCAAGCCCGGCGCCTACCCTCAAGGGCTCACCAGACCCGGACACCGACGACGTCGCCATCGATGAAGAGGCGCTGATCGCCGAGTTCGAAGCCGAAAAACCCGCGCGGCACACCAGCGGAAAGCCGGACCTGATTATCAAGATCGTCGGTGTGGCGTTGTCCGCGTTCGGGTTGTACTGGGTTTTCAACCCGATGGCCACGCAGTTCTACCTGCCGGCGTTCCTGATGATCGGCCTGGCGATGACGTTCCTGGTGTACCGCGGCTGGGGCAGGTCCGACAAGGACCGTGAAGCCGGCAAGGCTGACAACCCGCACATCGCCGACTGGGTGCTTGCCGTCGTCGCCGCCGTTCCGTTCGCCTACATCATCAGCGACTGGGACGGCTTCTTCCGCCGCGCCATCATCCCCACCTACCTCGACCTGATCATGGGCACGATCGCCATCCTCGTGGTGCTCGAAGCATGCCGCCGGACGGTGGGCATCCTGGTGCCGATTGTGGTGCTCGGATTCTTCGCCTACGCCTACTTCGGTCCCTACTTTCCGGACCCGTTCCAGACGTCGTCGTTCGGGTGGATCCGGCTGGTGGGCCACAACGTGATGGGCACGCAGGGCCTGTTCGGTGTGCCTACGGACGTTGCGGCGACCTACATCATCCTTTTCACCATCTATGGCGCGGTGTTGACGGCATCCGGTGCCACAAAGTTCTTCATTGATCTGTCCTTCTCGGCGTTCGGGCAGTCCAAGTCCGGGCCCGGACGTACCGTGACCCTGGCCGGCTTCCTGCTCGGCACCGTGTCCGGATCGGGTGTTGCCACCACCGTCACCCTCGGTGGTATCTCCTGGCCGCTGCTGAAGAAGGCCGGCTATCCCAAGGAACACGGCGGCGGTGTGCTGGCTGCGGCCGGTATCGGCGCAATCATGTCGCCCCCGACCCTTGGCGCTGCGGCGTTCATCATCGCAGCACTGCTGAACGTGTCCTACCTCGAGGTTCTGATCTGGGCCACGATCCCCACGCTGCTGTACTACCTGGGCATCATCCTGGCCATCGAGATGGACGCCCGTAAGTTCAAGACCCACGCGGTGGACATCGAGACCAAGCCGGTGGGCAAGCTGCTGCTGCGCTTCGGCTACCACTTCAGCTCGCTGATCGCGATCGTGGTGTTCATGGCCCTGGGCATGACGCCGTTCCGCGCAGTGGTCTACGCAACCATCCTGGCGTTCATCCTCAGCTTCCTCGACCGCGAATCGTGGATGACGCCGAAGCGGATCTGGGAGGCGTTGGCTGCCGGCGCGCACGGCGCGCTGTCCGTCATTCCCGTGATGGCCGCGGCGGGCCTGATCGTGGGCATCATGACGCTGACCGGCCTGGGCCTGAAACTGGCGAACATCATTGTGGACTTTGCCGGCGGCTCACTGTTCCTTACGGCACTGTTCTCGGCGATCTCCGTGATCCTGCTCGGCCTGGCAGTTCCGGTGACAGCGAGCTTCATCATCTCCTGGGTGATCATCGGCCCTGCCCTGCAGGACGTCGGGGTGCCCGCCTTCGCAGCGGCGATGTTCATCTTCTACTACTCGGTCCTCAGCGAAGTGTCCCCGCCCACCGCGCTCAGCCCGTTCGCGGCGTCGGCCATCACCGGCGGCAAGCCGATCAAGACCATGTGGCTCACCTGGCGGTACACGCTTTCGGCATTCCTGGTGCCGTTCGTGTTCGTGCTGTCGGGCCCGGGCATCGGCCTGCTGATGCAGGGCGGGGTCGGCACGGTGTTGCTGGCGCTGGTTGTTTCGGCGGTCGCCGTCGCTGCCCTTGCCGTCGCCACCGGCGGCTGGGTGCTGGGGCCGGCCAACGTCGTCGAGCGCGTGCTGATCGGGCTCGGTTCGCTGCCGCTGTTGGTGATGGAGCCGATGTACATCGGGATCGGCGCGGCGCTGATCGCCGTCGGGCTGGTGCTGCATGTGATCCGGGTGAAGAGAAATCAGCACAAGCACAAGGACAGCACGAAGGACGCCACGACGACGGCGGCGGAGACCCGCGCGCCCAGGACCGCCTCGTGAGCGTGCTGTGACCGAACCGCTGTCCGGACGGCCTGTCACCACCCTGCTGCAGGCCGTCTCCGTCACCACCACCGGGGTACTGCCGGCGTTCCTGCTGGGCGCGCTGGCAGTACAGATCCGCGACGACCTCGACCTGGGGCCGGCGCAGATGGGCATCGCCGCGGCAATCCTGTTTGCGGTGTCCGGGACGCTCGCCCGTCCCCTGGGCGGGGTTGTGCAGCGAATGGGTGCCGGACGGGGCATGGTTCTCTCGGCCGCGCTGGCCACCGTGGCTCTGGCCGGTGCCGGTGCAGCCCCTACTTTCCCTGTCCTGGTGGCTGCCCTGTTCATCGGCGGACTGGCCAACGCCACCGCACAACCTTCGGCGAACCTCGGTATCTCGCGGAGTATCGGCAGCAACCGGTTGGGCCTGGCCTTCGGTGTGAAGCAGTCGTCGATCCCGGCGGCGTCGCTGCTGGGCGGGCTGGCCGTTCCCGGCATCGCACTGGTGCTCGGCTGGCGGTACGCGTTCTTTGCAGGCGCCGTGCTGGCACTGTGCCTGGCCGGGTGGGCCCTTCTTCGGGGGCAGGCGCAGGGAACCACGACGGCGGTAGGCGAAGCAAGGGACCGCGGCACCCCCCGCGGCGGCCTGGTGGTGCTGACCATCGGTGCGGGGCTGGCGGCTGCGGCTGCAACGTCGCTCGGTGTGTTCCTGGTGGACTCAATGGTGCAGGCGGGCATCGCGCCGGGCACTGCGGGTCTAATCTTCGCGGGCGCCGCGGTGCTCGGACTGGGGATCCGGATCCTGCTGGGCACTCTGATGGACCGGATGCCCACCCGCAGCCCCTACGTACTGATGGCCAACCTGCTGGTGGCCGGCGTCGTCGGTTATCTGCTGCTCAGTGTCGGAACGCCGGCGCTGATGGTTGCCGGGACTCTCCTGGCGTACAGCGCGGGCTGGACATGGCCGGGGCTCCTGCATTTCGCCGTCGTCCGCGATAACCGGCTGGCGGCCGCCTCCGCCACCGGCGTGGTGCAGACCGGGCTCTCGCTCGGTGCGGCCGGCGGGCCGCTGCTGTTCGGGTTGCTGGTGAGCGCGACGTCGTACTCCACCGCCTGGGTGGTGGCCGGCGTCGTCGCTCTGGCGGCCGCCCTGACCTTCCGCATCGCACGCCGAATGATCCGCAAATCAAGAGGACTTCCAGTGCCTAACCTATTTTCGATTCGCAATCGCTTCACCCCCTCGGTCAAGGAGACTTCATGACAGCCACCCGCTACGGGATCATCGGCGGCGGTATCCTGGGGACCGCCGTCGCGCGCCGGCTGCTGCAGCAGCAGCCCGATGCCCAGGTGACGGTGCTCGAGAAGGAGCAGGAACTCGCCGCCCACCAGACCGGACGCAACTCCGGCGTGGTGCACGCGGGCCTGTACTACATTCCCGGGTCCCTGAAGGCGACCCTGTGCCGGCGGGGCGTGGGGCTCTTGAAGGAGTACTGCGGCGAGCGTAACCTCGCCTATGACGAAATCGGCAAGGTACTTGTCGCCCGCAACGCCGAGGAGGAATCCCGGCTGGGCGGCATTCTGGACCGCGCCCGGGCCAATGGCGTCCCGGGTGTGGGGATCATCGGCTGGGATGAGCTTCGGGAAATCGAGCCGCACGTCGAGGGCGTCGCCGGGCTGCACTCCCCCTCCACAGCGATCGTTGACTACGGGGCGGTGACGCGCGCGCTGGCGGACGACGTCGTTACCGCCGGTGGCACTGTGCACACCGGCTTCGAGGTCACCGGGCTGACCACCCGCGGCAATGAGACGCTCGTGACCGGGCGGCACAACGGAACCGAGACCTGGGAGATCTTCGACTCGGTGATCATCTGCGCCGGGCTGCAGTCGGACCGCGTTGCCAAGCTGGCGGGCGACAAGGAGGACCCGAAGATCGTCCCGTTCCGCGGCGAGTACTACCTGCTGAAGCCGGAGAAGCGTTCGCTCGTGAAGGGCCTCGTGTACCCGGTGCCCGACCCGCGCTATCCGTTCCTCGGCGTGCACCTGACCCCGCGGACCGACGGCGAGGTGATGGTCGGCCCCAACGCGGTGCTGGCGCTGGCCCGCGAGGCGTACGGCTGGGGCACGGTGTCCCCGCGCGACCTGGGCGACGCCGTCGGCTACCCCGGCTTCCGAGCCTTCGCCAAGCAGCACTGGCGCACCGGTGCCGTCGAAATGCTGGGCTCCCTGAGCAAGCGCCGGTTCGTGAACGAGGCGCGAAAGTACGTGCCGGAACTGACAATCGACGACGTCGTTCCCGGCCCCAGCGGCATCCGCGCCCAAGCGCTGGACCGCGACGGATCGCTGGTGGACGACTTCCGCATCACCCGACACGGCTCCGTGCTGGCGGTGCGGAATGCGCCGTCGCCGGCTGCGACGTCGTCGTTGGCTATCGCCGAGCACATCGTCGCCGAAGTTCTTGAAGTTGCCGCCTCCGACCGGAAGGAAACTGCATGACGCATCTGAAGAAGGGCCTCTGGGGCGTGCTGGCCACGCCGTTCACCGGGCCGCAATTCGCCCTCGACACCGAGTCCCTCACCCGCGAGGTGGAGCTGTACACGCGCATCCCCGCCACCGGCATGGTGGTGCTCGGGGTATTCGGTGAGGGCGCGACGCTCGATACCGGCGAGCAGATCCTCGCCATCTCTACGGTGGTGGAGGCGACCGGTGAGACGCCCGTCGTCGTCGGGTTGTCCTCGCGAACAACTGCGGTTGCGATTGAGCAGGGCCGGACGGCGGTCAACGCCGCGGGGCCGAACCTTGCGGCGCTGATGGTGCAGGCAAACACTCCGCAGCCGGACGTCCTGGTCCAGCACCTCACCGCCGTCCACGACGCGACCGGCGCCGACATCGTGCTGCAGGACTACCCGGTCGCTTCGGGCGTGAAGATCAGCACGGCACAGATCCTCGCCGTAGTCGAACGGTGTCCGTTCATCGCGGCCGTGAAGTCGGAGGCGCCGCCGACCGCTGCGGCGATCGCCGCGCTGACGAGGGCTACCGATGTGCCGGTGTTCGGTGGGTTGGGCGGCGTCGGGCTGCTTGATGAACTCGCCGCGGGCGCGGCAGGTGCCATGACCGGCTTCTCCCATCCGGAAGCGCTGCAGCTTGCCATCACCGCGCACGACGACGGCGGCTTCCGCGCTGCCCGCGACGCCTTTGCACCGTGGCTGCCGCTGGCGAACTTCGAAGGCCAGCCCGGGATCGGCCTGGCGCTGCGGAAGGAGATCCTGAAGCGGCGCGGCATCATCGCCGAGGCGCTGGTCCGGCCGCCCGCACCGACGCTGCCTGCTGAGCTTGCCGACATGATTGACGCCCACCTCGACGCTGTTAAGGAGCTTGCCTAGATGGATACCGGACTCAAAGGGAAGAACGTGCTGGTGCCGGGGTCGAGCTCCGGCATCGGGCTGGCCATCGCGCAGGCGCTGGCAGACGAGGGCGCCAACGTGGTGCTCGCCGCCCGCCGCGAGGACGTGGTGCAGGCCGAGGCCGGGAAGCTGCCGTCCGCCGTCGGAATCGGACTGGACCTGAACGAGGACGGTGCGCCCGAGCGACTGGTTCAGGAGGCCGAGAAGGCGTTCGGGCCGATCGATGTGCTGGTGCTCAACAGCGGCGGGCCGGCTCCGGGAGGGGCGGTCGACGTCTCGGATGAACAGGCGCTGGCCGCCGTGAACCAACTGCTGCTGCAGCACATCAAGCTCGTGTCACTGGTGTTGCCCGGGATGCGGGAGCGGGGCTGGGGGCGGATTGTCGCCGTCGGCTCCTCCGGAATCCAGAGCCCGCTGCCGAACCTGGCGCTGTCCAACATCGGCCGCGCGGGGTTGGCCGGGTACCTGAAGACTCTTGCCAACGAGGTCGCCGCCGACGGGATCACCGTGAACATGGTGCTGCCCGGCCGGATCGACACCGACCGGGTGGCGTCGCTGGATGCCGCCGCGGCGAAGCGGACAGGCAAGACCCCGGAGGAAGCGCGAGCGTCCTCTGAGGCGACTATCCCCGCGGGCCGGTACGGCAAGCCGGAGGAGTTTGCCGCCGTCGTCGCCTTCCTGGCGAGCGAGCGCGCAGCATACGTGACCGGTGAGCAGATCCGCTGCGACGGCGGACTGGTGAGGAGCTACTGATGAAGAACACCCTGCACTTGTGCGCGATCCGCGAGGGCGATTCCGAGGTCGCCGCGGTGGTACATCCGTCCCGCGGACTGGCGCTGGTCCTCGAACTGGTTCCCGGGTTCCACGGCGACATCCGCGATGTGCTCACCGGTGGGTTGCTGGACCAGCTTGAGTCCGCTGCCCTCACGGCCGACGACGATACCTTCCGGGACCCTGCCTCCGTCGAGTACGGTGCGCCCTACCGGCATCCGCGGATGCTGTGGGGCATCGGGCTGAACTACGTGGAGCACGCGTCCGATCTGTCCGAGGGTGTGCCGGAGGAGCCGGCGTCGTTCATCAAGGGCGACCACACCGTCATCGGCCCCGGCGAGGATATTCCCATCCCGTCGCAGAGCGAGCGGACCACGGCGGAGGCGGAGGTCGCCGTCGTCATCGGAAAGTACTGCCGCAATGTGGAGGTGGAGGACGCGCTGGACTATGTGGCCGGCGTCGTGCCCGTGCTGGATCAGACGGCCGAGGACATCCTGCAGCGGAATCCGCGCTTCCTGACGCGGTCGAAGAACTTCCCGGGCTTCTTCTCGTTCGGGCCGCGAATTGTGCCGCTGGCCGAGGCGGTGGGCGACGGAATGCTCGCAGACATGGAGGTGTCCACGGTGGTCAACGGCGAGGTGCTGCGGGCCAACACCGTCTCCCACATGCGCTACAGCCCCGAGTACCTGATCAGTTTCCACTCGAAGGTGATGCCGCTGTACCCCGGCGACATCATCTCCACCGGCACACCGGGCGCGATCCACATCAAGCCGGGAGACGTCGCTGAGGCGCGGGTGGCCCGCGTCGGCACTCTGACCAATCCTGTTGTCCAGGGGCCGTGAACCCCCTCGTTGAGTTGGCAGGACACACCCCTTTATAGGCACCTTTCGGGGCGTGTCCTGCCAAGTGAACGTACTAGCAAGTAAGGAGACGACGCCGATGGGCACCTCTGGAGCTGCCGGTCCCCTTGCGGGCATCCGGGTGGCGGACTTCTCGCGCGTGCTGGCGGGACCGTACGCGTCGATGATGCTCGCCGATTTCGGAGCGGACGTCATTAAGGTGGAGAGCCCGGCCGGGGATGACACGCGGTCGTGGACGCCGCCGGTCGACGCGCACGGCGTCGGCACGTACTTCTCGAGCGTGAACCGGAACAAGCGCTCGGTGGTTTGCGACCTGCGGACTGACGAGGGACTCCACCGGGCGCGTGAGCTGGCGCTGAACGCCGACGTCGTCATCGAGAATTTCCGGCCCGGCGTGATGAAGAAGTTCGGGCTGGACTACGAGACGCTGCACGCCGAGAAGCCCGACCTCATCTACTGCTCCATCACCGGATTCGGTGCGACGGCGGGAGCCCACCTTCCCGGGTACGACCTCCTGGTGCAGGCGGTCGGCGGGCTGATGAGCGTCACCGGGTCGCGTGATTCGGAGCCGAGCAAGGTGGGCGTGGCCCTGGTGGACGTGCTCACCGGGCAGAACGCCGTCGTCGGAATTCTGGCGGCGCTGAGGCACCGGGACGCGGCCGGGCGGGGGCAGCGGATTGAGGTGAACCTGCTGTCGTCGCTGCTGGCGGGGCTGGTGAACCAGGCGTCGAGCACGCTGGCCACCGGCGAGGCGCCGCAGCGGATGGGGAACGCGCATCCGTCGATCGCGCCGTACGAGACGCTGCGCACCGCAGACGGGCCGCTCGCCGTCGCTGTGGGGAACGACCGGCAGTTCGGCGCGCTGGTGCGGATCCTCGGGATCCCGCGGCTGGCTGAGGACCACCGGTTCCGGACCAATACGGAGCGCGTGGCGCACCGCGTCGAGCTGAAGGCGCTGCTCGAGGAGCAGCTGGCCGGGCGGCCCGCCGCCGAGTGGTCCGCCGTCCTGTCCGCCGAGGGCGTGCCGGCCGGGAAGGTGAACTCCATCAAGGAGGCGCTGGAGTTGGCTGGGCAGCTAGGGCTGGATCCCGCCGTCGTGATGAACGACGACGCCGGCCCGCGCACCAGCCACCAGGTCGCCAACCCGATCCATCTGTCCGAAACCCCAGCCAGCTATCGGCGCCTGCCGCCGTTGCTCGGCGAGCACGACGGCGCGGCGTTCGCGTCGCTCTCCCCTGCGTCTGTCTCCCCCACGTCCACCACCACCTCCACCTCGACGGGAAAGTAAGAACCATGACTGTTGACCTGTTGTCCATTGACTCGCTCCTGTCTGAGGAGGAGTTGTCGCTGCGTGCGCGTGTCCGCTCATTTGTGGAGTCGGAGATCAAGCCGAACATCGCCGGGTGGTACGAGGATGCGGTGTTCCCGCTGGAGATCGTGCCGAAGATGGCGGAACTGGGGCTGCTCGGCATGCACATCAAGGGGTACGGTTGCCCCGGCCGCAGCTCGGTGGAGTACGGGCTGGCGGCGATGGAACTGGAGGCCGGCGACTCGGGGCTGCGGACGTTCGTGAGTGTGCAGGGGTCGCTGGCGATGAGCGCTCTGGCCAAGCACGGGTCCGAGGAGCAAAAGAACGAGTGGCTGCCGCGGATGGCCAAGGGCGAGGTGATTGGCTGCTTCGGGCTGACAGAGCCGGGGTCGGGGTCCGATCCGGGGTCGATGACCACCAACGCCCGGCGCGACGGCGACGGCTGGGTGCTCAACGGTGCCAAGCGGTGGATCGGGCTGGCAACGGTTGCACAGGTCGCGATCATTTGGGCCATGACCGACGACGGCATCCGCGGCTTTGTGGTGCCGACCGACTCGCCGGGGTTCACGGCGACCGCAATCACGCAGAAGCTGTCGATGCGGGCGTCGATCCAGTGCGACATCACGCTTGAGGACGTGCGACTGCCGGAGTCGGCGATGCTGCCGAACGCGAAGGGGCTGCGTGGGCCGTTCGAGTGCCTGAACGAGGCGCGGTACGGGATCATCTGGGGTGCGATGGGTGCTGCGCGGGACAGTTACGAGGCGGCGCTGGCGTATTCGAAGGAGCGTCTGCAGTTCGGCAAGCCGCTGACCGGGTATCAGATCACGCAGCAGAAGCTAGTGAACATGGCGCTGGAGATCAACAAGGGAACGTTGGTCGCCCTGCAGACCGGACGGCTGAAGGATGCCGGGACGCTGGAACCGTGGCAGATCTCTGTGGGGAAGCTGAACAACTGCCGCGAGGCGATCCAGATCTGCCGGGAGGCGCGGGCGATGCTCGGCGGCAACGGGATCACCTTGGACTATTCGCCGCTGCGGCATGCGAACAACCTGGAGAGCGTGCGCACGTACGAGGGCACCGATGAGGTGCACACCCTGATCCTGGGCAACAAGATCACGGGTACGCAAGCGTTCCGGTGAGCGCTGGGTCTTCGGATGTCCCGGGGAGCTTGCGTTGATAGACCACGCCGACCAGGTCGCATCGACGGTGGCGTGTCCCTTGCTCACCTGTTCAAGACAAGGCAAGATTCCGAGAGGCTTGGGAAGCAGAAGAGGTGACTCTTGCCCGCCAACACGCCATCGTCGATTAGCTCATTGATCGAGTCTGGAGAAACACCTTGGTCCAACAGCTCTTTCCCGGGCGATCTAAATCGGCAGGCGTGCGGTGATGCCTGTCTTGGGAGGGCGCTATATTTGGGAGGGCTTGTCTGGCACGGTCGAGTGCTGAACGGCCAGGTCACCCTCCTCAGTTTGCCCGCGCCTGATCTTGCCACCGAGGAAGGTGAAAAATACACATAGTCGCCCATCGAGTACGTTGCTGACAAGTCAAGCCAAAGTGGGCGGCATCGGAGCCATTCCGGCACACCCTAGTGTTCGCCTTTTTGACGGTGTTTCGGGAGAGCCTTCAAATGAAGATAGCCATGGGAAGCACCTGTATAGCCGGTCCGCTCACAATCGCGTCGGGAACGTCCAGATTGAAGTCATCTGAGTTCGTAACCGAATTGAGAACGTCGTTCGCCAAGGCAGGTCCTGCCACTCCAAGAACTGTTCTTCGCATCAGATTTATGGATTGGCCTTCCTCCAGCACTCTGGTCACCTTTCCGATGACGCGGAACTCGCCAGCGCGCAGATGCTCAGTTGTGGTGGCGGAGTAGTAAAGCGAAGCCACCGTGACCACGGCTTCGAGCTCGTGTTCGGTCCGAAACAGAAGATCGTGGACAGGCGCTGACTTTATATCTTGACTCATCCGCCGCAACACACGAATGCCCTCTTCCGAAGGATTCTCCTCGACGACTGGTTGCTGGACTTGATGCTGTGTCGAGGCTTTGACTGCGGGATTGCCAGAGCGACTCTTTTGAGCTCTAGTCTGAACCGTAGGCGCAGGTTCGACCTTCGCCGGCTCATCCTCCTCGATATAGGGCAGAAACGCATCGAAGAACGCAAGGACATTCTCAATTGGGTTCCCTAGGAACTCACCAGAAAACTCTACCAACTGCCCATTCTGCACTTCAGTGAGCTGACCGGGATCGTCAAGGCGAATCGTTTTCCCATCTTCGGTCAGGTAGTCATATAGCAGGTTGAAGAGGCTCGCCTCAGTATGATGTCGTTCCGTTTGAGATTCAACCTGGGTTTCGTCCCGATTTTGCTGGCTCCCTTCGCCTTCGAAGTTCGCGTCACCAATCGCGAAGAGCTTCGCACGAATTCCCCCACGAGCCTTCAGAAATCGCTCACGAGCCCCAGTGGCAGTGGTCCTTTCGCTCTCCGAGACCGAAACTCCGCCTTCAAGATGCGCAAGAAAACTCAACATCATTTGCACATCTAGATAGATGGGGTGGGCCAACCCGTAGCCAGCATCATTCTGAATGGTCACAAGTTCACCATAGGCGCTGGGACAAGAGGAGACTGCAAGTGTCGATCGGCAGGAGCGAGGAAGTATGAAACGATTTGCTTCCTTCGCGGTCTAATTCTACTCGATCGCTGCGTTCTCTATCCCGGTTCCCACCGCGATCTTCTTTGGTTGGCTGCCACTCCATTTATGATTGACGAGTGATAGGTGTTCAGGTGTCCATCTTCTCTTAGAGCGGCGCTCCGGCTCGTATTTGCAATATAAACCCCTTTGGGAGGCAGCGAGTGAAATTTCGCGTGATCGACGGTTTCGGAGCCGTCAGCAAACCGCCCCATGAGACCCTCGTCCTACTAAGGCGCAACTCGTGGGACGACTTCACGTTCAAAACTTCCTTCGAAGCGGAATTGCTGCGCCCGGTCGGCGACCCAGTCGACCTTGGACTTGTCAAGATCCTCAGAGCTGGACAGCGGACGGGCCCGACAACGTTCGAAGCCAATGAATTCGAAGCGCTGGGCAGCGATTACTGCTCGCTCGGCCAAGACATCGAATTCTACGAGAAGCTGACTGCTCTTGCTGAAGAAGAGCGAGTCGTCTTCCTGCGATCGATCCGAGATGCCGCGACGGATAAGGAGATAGCCGCAACATTTGAAGGCGAAGAAGGCTGGAATAAGTCGCTACTCCGATTCGGACAGGCCGAGCACACTCTTGCTTCCGCAAGCTCGCTCTTCGATGGAACGGAACCCTCCGAAGGAATAATGTTCTTTACTCATCGAAGCCGTGAGCTCGATGCAGAGATCCGTTTCGACTTTGATGACTCAGACGTGCTTCCCGGACGTTGTAAGGTTTTGATCGGCTACAACGGCGTTGGCAAGACGCGGTTACTCGCCGACCTAGCGAGGGCAACAAGTAAGGTAGGACAATCTCCGGAGAATCATGGAGGAAGTGAAAGTCTGTTCAGCGCTGTCCTGGCGGTCTCGTATAGCGCGTTCGATACCTTTGAACTGCCTCCATCGGCTGGCCATACGTTCAACGGAGGCGGCGACGCTGATCACCAGCCCGTAACAACGTATTTTGGATACACCTATTGTGGACTCCGCCGCCTAGAAAATGGCCAAGCTAGTTCCCAACTGAAATCGATTCACGAGCTGACTATCGAGCTTTCAGACGCTTTCCGCCTAGCCTGCAGCCGCGATGCAAGCGCACTTAATCAAGCACTCAGAGACCTCGAACTGGACCCTTCATTCGGACGATCAGGCTTGAGCTTATCAAAATGGGTTACCGTCGGTGAGTTACCTGACGAAGAATTGGGGATGCTCAGCGCCGGACAGAAGATTGTGATCAACATCATCGTTCAGCTGGGCGCACATCTTCGTAATCGCTCTCTAGTTCTAATCGACGAGCCAGAAACACATTTGCATCCTTCCCTTTTAGCAGCCCTCCTGCGGGGAACTCAAAAACTTCTAGACGGCTTCGATTCATTCGCGATTATCGCCACTCACAGTCCAGTCGTCCTTCAAGAGGTGCCTGCCAAAGATGTGCAGGTGATTGAGAGGTTCGGCAGTACCATTCGCGCTGTTGACCCTCAGCTTGAAACGTTCGGAGCCGGGCTCGGCGAACTTACGCATGAGGCGTTCGGACTCGACAACTCTGTGTCTGACTACCGTACTGTGATTCGCGAACTCGCACAGAAGTTGAGCCATGATGAGCTCGAGCAACTGTTTCCCCTAGGGCTCAGCAGTCAGGCCCGAGCTCTAGCTCTGCGCGCCAGAGGTGCTTCGCGAACGAGATGAGGACTCTTACACCGCCTGTGATCGACGAACGCGACCTTTATGACCGCCTACGAGCACGCCGGAACCGCGATATTGCGACCGTGCTCGTAAATGTCAGGCAGGCTGTATTTGGAGCCTACATCCAGTACAAGCTCGGGGAACTTTGCAGCCTGGCGACTGTCATCGACGATGACGATACAGCCCAGAAAGTCCGGTCGAATTACGAGGTTTTGAGATCAGGCGCGCTCGTTGATGATGGTGCAAAAATCTTGGCGCGTAGCAGGATTTGCTGTCTGTGTGGTCTCCGCCCCACGAGCGAGCTCGATCATTATCTTCCTAAGCAGCTATTCCCCGAATTTGCTGCTCTCACAGTCAACTTGGTTCCCGTCTGCGGCGTCTGCAACAAGCGAAAGGACCAGCTGTACAAGACTGACTTGGGGGATCCTGCATTCATCCACGCCTACCTCGATCAGCTTCCAGGATCAGAGCCCTTCCTGCGGGCAACCTTGGAAGTTGGCGACGGCATTATTCCTTCATTCGAGATCGTGCAAGCGTCCGGGCTACCGGACAAAACCTTTCGAGTTCTCGTCTCACACTTCGCCCATTTCCAGTTGGGTACGGTCTATTCGGAAGAGGCAGTTGAGCTGCTCTATGAGAAGAGCGTTGCTATTGCGGACTTCTATTCTGAGGGTGGACCTACCGGCGTGGAAAAGTACCTGCGACTTGAAGCGCTGAGCACTGCCCGGCACTTCGGTCTTAATCACTGGAAACCGGCCACGCTCACTGCGGCCGCCGAGTCCGCGGACTTCTGCGGAGGTGGTTTCCGGCTTCTGATCTCGACATCCGACCGCAGCCATTGATGCCGCGGAAGTTTGAACGACGCAGGTTTGCCTAGCAAGCAACTAGTCAATCAGGTCTAACCCGGAGTCGATGACGTCCAATTAAGAGCGTGCTCACATTCGAGGGGGCCCACGAGGGGCACAACCTGATCCTGGACAACAAGATCACGGTGACGGCTGCCCTTCCGGTGAATCATCGTGGAGCCAGCCGCCGCTGGCCATTTACGTGCCGGGTTACCTAATGAAAACTCGAAGCGGTTCCTCCCTCTCGGCGACTAGGCACCCCTTGTGCTGGACGCATCTGGCGATATCGACCGGGGATGAGCGGAGTTCGTGCCCTTTGGAAGACGGACGGTGAAGCTGGTGCTACCCGGTTCACTGTGCACAGTGATCTGCCCTTGGTGAGCACGAACGATTGCGTCGACTATAGACAATCCCAACCCTGACGTCGCGTGCCCGCCGGTTCGTGCTTTGTCGGCACGGGTGAAGCGGGAGAAGACGTGGTCGAGGAATTCGGGCGGAATGCCGGGGCCATCGTCGGTCACCGTGAGCCTGATCTGATCGTTCTCCATGGTCACGCTTGTCACGACAGTGGTTCCAGGACTGGTGTGCTTGTGCGCGTTGGAGAGGAGGTTGATGAGGACTTGGCGCAGGTGATTTGCATTTCCGCGGATGACGACGGGCTCCTCGGGGAGATGCACGCTCCACTGTTGCTCAGGAGCGGTAATCCGGATGTCACTTACGGCCTCGATGATGAGTTCCGTTATGTCGACGTCCTCATCGACCGCGGAGTGGCCCTCATCGAGCCAGGCGAGGAGGAGCAGATCTTCAACGAGGGTGGTCATTCTTTGAGTCTCGGATTCAACCCTCCGCAGTGAAGCGTCGCCTTTTGGCCCAAGGTGTTCTGTCATTCGAATCAGCTCGGAGTGGCCTCGGATCGCAGCCAAAGGTGTGCGCAACTCATGGCTGGCATCTGCCACAAACTGACGGACTTGCGTTTCGCTGCGCTGTCGAGCGTTGAGGGCACTGGCAACGTGATCGAGCATTTTATTGAAGGCGTGTCCCATGTTGCCCACTTCGGTTTGAGGGGAACCTGAGGTAACACGTGCAGCCAATACAACTTCCCCCACATCGAGGGGTAATTCGGCGACGTTGGTTGCTACTTTCGACAGGTTATCCAAGGGGCGAAGAGTTCGGCGGATGACGAATGCCGCTGAGAGTCCGGTGACAATAAGCCCTGCTAGGGAAATGCCGGCCATTGCGCTTGCCAGTGAATTCAAGGTGGCGTCTCTATCAGCTGTAGGCAGTCCTGTTATGAGGATGTCCCCTTCCGTGTCATCCACAGCGATCAGGCGGTACCGGCCTACGGACAGTAAGCGCTCCGCGGGCTCGCTGCTTTCGGGCAGACTGTTGATTATTGGGATGTCTGCAGGCGGTAGATCCTCGTGTTCCTCATCGATGGAGTACAGCGCGGAAAAATAGACTTCACCATCGGATCGGTAGGCGCTGAGCGTGCCTGCGCCTTGATTGGGCAGAGCGTCCCTTTCCACCTGTGATGTCCGCCGGGGTATGGGGTCTCCAAACCTGATCGTTCGGTTCGAGGCCTCGTGCAGTTCGCGGTCAAGTTGTTGGGTGAGGATTACATTCACCGCGGCGTAGCCAAGAATGCCCAACGCACTGCATATCGCGGTGAGTAGGAGCAGGGTCAACACCGACAACTTAGTCCGCAGTTTCCACGAGGAAACCTTCCAGCGGGAGGGAGAGTTCCCCTTTTGTGCAGCCCCTAAGGGCTCAGCCGCCGGAGTCTCCATGACTTTCCTTTGCTGGCTTGAGTACGTATCCGGCGCCGCGCACGGTATGAATCATGGGTTCGCGGCCCATATCGATCTTCTTCCGCAGGTAAGAGATGTTCAGTTCGACGACGTTCAGTTGGCCGTCAAAGCCGTGGTCCCAGACATGGTCCATGATCTGGCTCTTGCTCAGGACGTGCCGGGAGTTCTCCATGAGGAAACGGAGTAGGTTGAACTGGGTTGCTGTTAGCTGAATGTCCTGGCCGGCACGGTTGACTTCACGCGTATCCAGATTCATGGATAGGTCACCAACTACCAGCCTGACGTTGTCAGCGGCGGTGATCCCTGAGCGTTGAACCAGCCTGTGTAAGCGCAGGACGACTTCCTCCAGGCTGAAGGGTTTCGTGACGTAATCGTCGCCTCCTGCAGTGAGGCCGGTGATTCGGTCCTCCACGCGCCCCTTCGCGGTCAGGAAAAGCGCGGCAATGTTGGGATCGTGGTCCCGAATCTTGCGTAGGACTTCAACACCGTCCAGCCCAGGAAGCATCACGTCCAGCACCAGAACATCCGGGCGGAACCGCTGGGCAAGTTGAACAGCAGAAAGGCCGTCCGCTGCCACCGTAACGTCCCATCCCGACAGTCTGAGTACCGAGCTCATCACCTCAGAGAGCGCAGGCTCATCATCGACCACCAAAGCTCGCACCCGAGACCCATCGAAGCGCCGCAATAGTGGCAAGTGCGCCATCATCGAGCCCCACGTGTCCGAGGTCATGGATGCATTCTCCCTCTTGCGAAAAATGGTTCAAGGGTTCCCTAGCAACTAGTCGGCAGCGGGGTGAAGGCCCGGTCAATATGTTGGCGGTTGTTAACGGCAAACTCACAGGACTCCTATAACTCAGGCATAGCGCAGCCTGCTGGACTAGTAGCGGTTGACGGCTAGGCAGTATGAGTAGAGGAGAATTAGATGCGGTTCTCTGGCGCTGTGAAAAGGACCCGGATGCTCGGGGTCGATGCAGCACGCGGTGTCGCCTTGGTCGGGCTAATGATCATCCATATTCTCTCGGGCACAAATGACGACGACGGCCCGACTGTTTTGTGGACAATATTCGCCGGCCATTCGGCCGCCTTGTTCGCCCTGTTGGCGGGAGTGTC
This sequence comes from Arthrobacter sp. JZ12, assembly GCF_035189165.1. NCBI lineage: Bacteria > Bacillati > Actinomycetota > Actinomycetes > Micrococcales > Micrococcaceae > Arthrobacter > Arthrobacter sp. JZ12. The sequence continues at coordinate 2,908,812 of NZ_CP045246.1, forward strand.
GCTCGCTTTTATCTCCGGAGGCCAGCACCCGGTGAAAGGCCCTGCGCTTAGGGCCACTCGATGGTCGGTCGCGGTCCGTGCCGGTCTCATCACAGCCCTGGGGCTCTCGATCGCTTACATCGATACGCCGCCGTCGATCATTCTGGCCTACTACGGCGTGATGTTTATGCTGGCGATCCCGTTGCTTCGACTCTCCGCCAAATCACTGGCTTTCCTTGCCGCGGGCCTGGCGGTGGTGGGCCCGCTCGCTGTGCAGGCTCTGCGGGACTTCTTGCCGGAACCTGGTTCCGATCCTACTTTCACAACACTTTTCACCGAACCCGATGTGCTCTTCAGTCAACTGCTCTTGACCGGTGAGTATCCTGCTCTGCCGTACATGGCTTACCTCTGCGCCGGGCTGGCCCTCGGTCGACTGGACCTCAGCTCCCGCATGGTACAGATCCGCGTGGCGTTGACCGGCCTGATTCTGACGATCGCCAGCTGGCTGTTTTCGGTCGTTCTCCTGGGTCCGCTCGGAGGGATGAGCCGTTTGCTGGAGTCGTCACCCGAAATGAGCGCCGACATCATCGACGAGATGCTGATCTGGGGGCCTGAAGAGTATCTGCCAACCACTTCATTGTGGTGGCACGCCGTCGTTGCGCCCTACTCGACCACAATCCTGGAAATGGTGAACACCACCGGCACATCCATCGCCGCACTAGGGTTGATACTGCTCCTCGCCCGCCTCACCACGGAGCCGCTGATGCCGCTGGTCGCTATGGGCAGCATGACGTTGACCCTCTACTCGGCACACCTCATCATCCTCGCAACCGGCTTCTTGGAAGACCAATCCGACGCTTCCCTCATCGTCCAGATCGCTGTCGCCGCCCTCTTCGCTTCTCTGTGGCGAAGAATCCACGATCACGGGCCGCTGGAGAGCCTCATCGCAACTGCAACAAGACGCACCCGCACTCGCCTGTCAGGGAAGTCTTCGATAGCCGGCTGAAGCACACTGTCTCGCCCGGCGAGATCGCGACCACGGCCCTGCTTCAACGGGCAGGTCTTCCCCTCAATCGTCTGCCGGGGAGGCAACCGCGAACGCCCACGTCGCGTAGGCAAGCGCTCCCGCCATGTCGGCCAGCAGATCCAGGTCCACGTTGTCGATGGTGTCGCAGTTCCGGTGATAGCACGGGTCGTGGGCAGACCCCGCTTCCCCGCCGAACGCCTCGACTTCTGCAGGTGTCTTGACCCCGACGTCGCCGGAGAACAGGCCGCCTACGGGAATGCCCTCTTCCTCGAAGGCGGCGTAATCGGAACCGCCGTCGAAGAATGTGGGTTCAACGTCCTGACCCACGGCCGAAAAGTACTCGAGGAAGACCCTCTCAATCTGGGCCGAACCCTCGGGGAGATCGTCGCCGAAGTCCGACCCATCGCCGTCGTGCACAAACCGCCCACCGTTCGGGGAAGCCGCCATGTCCACGTTCAGGTTCAGTGCCGTCTGGTCCCTCTCGCTGCCGGACAGCTCATCGACGTAGTGATCGGACCCTTCAAGACCTTGCTCCTCCGCCCCCCAGAACGCGAACCGGACGCGGTTGGCCGGGGGTGTGTCCGAGGCAGCAATCCACCGGGCAACCTCAAGCATCGCCGCGATGCCGCTACCGTTGTCGTTGATCCCGGGGCCCTCGTCCACCGAGTCGAGGTGGCCGCCCACGACAATCGTGTGCTTCTCGTTGCCTCCGGTGTCGGCCAGGATGTTGAAGGACTGGACCTCCTCGTCGTCGCGTCCCTTCCGGAAGGTGAAGGGCTGCCGGACGGGCTCGTACCCCGCCTCGCGGAGAACTTCCTCGACGTACTGTGCGGATTCTTCGTACCCTGAGGTGCCGGCCGCGCGGTTCCCGTCGTTGGCATCGGCAATGTCCTGCAGCGCCTGCAGGTGTGCCTCATAGTCCTGGTCGGCCAGTTCCTGTTTAATCGTGCTCGCGTCCAGCGCCTGGTCGGGAGACAGCGGAAACGCCGGCGAGCAAGCGGCTATCCCGAACACCACCATGGCCCATGTGGCCATGACCGCCCAGAGGCGAAGCGCTCGCATGGACTCAACTTAGACCGGCGAGGCTGCGCGCGGAAGACTACAAAAGCCCTGTATCTACTTCCGTCTGGCCAATCGGCTCAGGGCTCGACGCGGGAAGCCTCCCTGTGTCCGGCAGCAACAAGGACCCTCTCCGCCAGCGCCGATTCGATGCTCTCCATAAGCAGGTAGGCGACTGCCGCGGCGAACGGCGCGAGGCTCCAGAGCCAATTGCCGTCCAACCGAAGGGTGAGCAGGAGAGCCACGCCCATCCCGGCCAGCACTGAGAACAGATTCATGCTGGTGCCCAGGGCTTGGGTGATGGTCGAGTGCTGAGGCATGGACCGCGTAAACCCCTTGGAGAGAAGCCCTTCCAGCACGGTGAAGGACAGGACTGAGCCCGTCGCGTAAAGGAAGATTTCGGGCACGTTCGGAGCGCCCGCTGTGGCTTGGAGGAGCCCGAAGGTGACCGTGACCAGGATGGAGAAACCGAAAGTGGTGCTCTCCCTGCCTGTAGTGCTGCGGAGCGCACGAAGAACGGTCGGCGTCTTCCGCTCATCCTCGTTGGAACTGGTGTTTCCGGCCATGGCTTCCTTACCCGCAGCAGTGCCCGGCTGCCCGATGGCAGCAGATAGTGATCCGACTGTAGGCCGCGTTTCCAGTCGGATTCCAGAGCACGGTTCTGTTCAGGCCGGCTCCGGCAGGGTGTCGAACAGACTCGTCCTGCCGGAGCCAACGCTCATGAACCGGAGCTAGACCAGCGTCCCCGACTTCGCGAACAGACGCTCCGACGCAAGCTGCGCACCTCGTCCAAGGGACTCCAGCTTCGCGGCCGCGATTTGCGGGTGGATCCTGCCGCCCAGACCGCAGTCGGTGGAGGCGATGACATTCTCGCGACCGACCAGCGAGGCAAACCGCTCGATGCGCTGGGCCACCAGCTCGGGGTGCTCGACGACGTTGGTCGCGTGGGAAACGACGCCGGGAACCAACACCTTGCCCGCCGGGAGCCTCGTGTCCTGCCACAGCGCCCACTCGTGTTCGTGGCGGGCATTCGCAGCCTCGAACGAGTACGAGCCTGCGTTGATACCCAGCACGATGTCCACGATGTCCTTGAACTCGATGTCCGTGGTGTGCGGTCCATGCCAGGATCCCCAGCAGATGTGCAGGCGGACCTGCTCCTCAGGCAGATCGCGAATGGCGTAATTCAGCGCCTCTGCCCGGATTTGGGTGAACTTCTGGTAGTCCTCGACGCTGGGCTCAGGGTTGATCTGGTCCCAGTTCTCGGCGATCGACGGATCGTCAATCTGCACGGTCAGGCCCGCCTCGACGATCGCCTTGTACTCCTCACGCAGCACGTCAGCCCACGCGTAGATGAACTCTTCCTCAGTGGCGTAGTACTCGTTGCCGATTCGGCTGGCAGATCCCGGCGACAGCGCCGTGATGAAGCCGGTGGACAGACCCGCAGCGTTCAGGCCCGCCTTCAGGTTCGCGATGTCGCTGGCGAGCGCATCCTGCCCCGTGTAGGAGATCGGCCCGGTAGCGGACGGGAACGCCGTCGCATTCTTGCCGATCTGGATCCCGCTGTCCGGATCCTGGTAGGCATCTGCAAATCGGGTCCAGTCACGACGGTCAGCAAACGATGTCAGCCGAACCGCACCCGGCTCGCTGCGCACGGGCTCAGCGAGGATCGGGTTGAAGTCCGTCAGTTCCAGGCCCGCGGTGCGCTGGAAGCTGTAGGTCCACCAGGCTCCGTAGTCCACCGGGTTGGACATTGCCTTGCCGTACTCTCCGTCGCCGGGGATGGTGATGCCCAGGTCCTTCTGGCGCTGCACCAGGTCGGTGACGGCGGCGGTGAGCAGGCCCTCGAACTCGGGCGTCCGCTCCAGGGTGAAGCCATCCTCGGCGAAGCTCCGCGCAGCGTTGGCCTGAATCAGTTCAGGCGTACGCGGCAACGAGCCGGCATGGGTGGTGTGGATGCGGTCAAGTGTCATGAAAGCTATTCCGTTTCTTCGTTCGTACCGTTGTTGCTGGTGGCGGATTTCTTTACGCTTCCTTCGCCGCCCGGAAGCCGTTCTCGAGGTCGGCCAGGATGTCATCAATGTGCTCCAGGCCCACCGACAGCCGGACCAGTCCCGGCCGTACGCCGGCCACGGCCTGCTGCTCGGCTGAGAGCTGGCTATGCGTGGTCGACGCCGGATGGATCACCAGCGAGCGCACGTCGCCGATGTTCGCCACGTGGGAGTGCAGTTCCAGCGCGTCCACGAAGCGCTTGCCCGCCTCGGCACCACCGGCCAGATCAAAGGCGACGATGGCGCCGGTCCCCTTGGGACCGTACTTGCGTCCGCGCTCGTACCACGGGCTTGAGGGCAGCCCCGCGTAAGCGACGGCGACGACGTCGTCCCTGTCCTCCAGCCAGCGCGCCACCTTCTCCGCGTTCTCAACGTGACGCTCCACGCGCAGGCTCAGGGTCTCGAGGCCCTGGGCGATCAGGAAGGCGTTGAACGGCGAGACCGCCGAGCCGAGGTCGCGCAGGAGCTGGACCCGCGCCTTGAGGATGTAGGACAGGTTCGCGCCGAGTGCGCCGCCCTCGCCCAGGTCACGGGCGTAGACCAGGCCGTTGTAGGTGGGGTCCGGCGTGTTGAAGCCGGGGAAGCGCTCAGGATCGGCGCCGAAGTCGAACTTCCCGGAATCGACAATGACTCCGGCGATCGCCGCGCCGTGGCCGCCCAGGTACTTCGTGGCCGAGTGCACCACGATGTCGGCGCCCCACTCAAGCGGGCGGATGAGGTACGGCGTCGAAAGGGTGTTGTCGACGATCAGGGGGACGCCGGCGTCGTGCGCGGTGCGGGAGACGCCCTCAATGTCCAGCACGTCCTGGCGCGGGTTGGAAACGGCCTCGGCGAAGAAGAGCTTGGTGTTGGGCTGTACGGCGTCGCGCCACTGGTCGAGGTTGTCGGGATCCTCGACGAAGGTGACGGAGATGCCGAACTTCTTCAGCGTGTGCGCGAAGAGGTTGTACGTGCCGCCGTAGAGGCTGGGGCTGGCGACGATGTGGTCACCGGACTCGGCGATGTTCAGGATCGCGAAGGTTTCAGCCGCCTGCCCCGAGCTGAGCAGCAGGGCAGCCAGGCCGCCCTCCAGGCTGGCGATCCGCTGCTCGACCGCGTCCTGGGTCGGGTTGCCGATGCGGGTGTAGATCGGCGCGATCTCGGCGAGCGCGAAGCGGTTCGCGGCGCTCTCGGCGGTCGGGAAGACGAACGACGTGGTCTGGTAGATGGGCAGGGCGCGTGCGCCGGTGGCGGCGTCGGGCTCCTGGCCTACGTGGATCTGACGGGTTTCAAAGGACCAACCGTTGGACATTGAAGTCTCCTGGAATCAGGGCCCGGCATGCTCGAAGCACCACGGGCCGCGCTTGCCACCCGACACTTCGCCGGACGGCCAGGTCTTCACCCGGGGCACCCCGCCGCGGTTGGAGGGTTGCCGGCCAGCAAGCCGGGGCTATCTGCTGGCACTCATGACCTGAGCCCAGTGTAAGCAGACGGAGTTCCATGGGCGTCAAGATGACGCGATGTGTAACTGTGGAGCGTGAGCGAAATCCGCATCGGCACCTCCGGCTGGAGCTACGACCACTGGAACGGCGTCTGCTACCCGCATGGCACTCCCCCGGCGCGGCGGCTCGATTCCTACGTGGCCCGCTTCGACACGGTGGAGCTCAACGCCAGCTTCTACCGCTGGCCGCGGGATACGACGTTCGCCGGGTGGCGCCGTCGTCTTCCCCATGATTTTGCCCTGTCGGTGAAGGCACCCCGCGGGCTGACCCACGCGAAGAAGCTGTACGCGCCGGAGGTGTGGATCGAGCGGATCGCCCGCTGCTGGCACGAGCTGGGCGACCGCCGCGCCGTCCTGCTCGTCCAGCTTCCGCCGGGGACGGAGCGCGACGACGCCCGCCTGGACTACTTCCTGTCCCAGCTGCCCTGGTGGATCCGGGTGGCGGTCGAATTCCGCCATCCCAGCTGGCACGACGACGCCGTGTACGCGCTGCTCGAACGGCACCAGGCCGCCTACACCGTCATGAGCGGAGCTGGTCTCCCCTGCGTTCTGCGGGCGACCGCGCCATTTGTGTACGCGCGGCTGCATGGCCCGGATCATGGGCACCTGTATGCCGGCTCGTACTCGGACGCGGACCTGGGCTGGTGGGCGGACCGGATCCGGGAATGGCATGGCTCCGGCAAGGACGTGTACGTCTACTTCAATAACGACGGCGGCGGGAACGCTGTGCGGAACGCCGCGACTCTGCGGTCATCAGTGAACCGCTGAGTCCTTTACGCCTAACTCACGCGGTGCCACAATCCTCTCGTGGCTGAGAAAATCTCGACCGCAAGGCCGCGGCTCGTGAGACCTACTGCGGTGGCGATCGGCCTACTGGTCGCCATCGTCCTGGTGTCCGCGGCGGTTCGGATCGCCGTCGACTGGCCGAACATCCTCGCGGGCACCGAGCCCACCGAGAACGACTTCGCTAGGCGGTACGTCGCCCACCCCTGGCTGGCATACGTTCACATAGCACCGGGACTCGTCTACCTGCTGGGCGCACCGCTGCAGCTGTCGCGGCGGTTCCGCACCCGGCACTACAACTTTCATCGGCGGCTCGGTCGGGTCCTGCTTACCTGCGCGCTGATCTCCGGACTCTTCGCGCTCTTCTTCGGCGTGCCGTATGCCTGGGCGGGAGCGCCTGAAGCGGTCGCGACGGTCGTGTTCGGCTGCTGGTTCCTTGTGTGCCTCGTGCTCGCGTTCCGGGCCATCCGGGGTGATGACGTACGGCAACACCGGCGCTGGATGATTCGCGCATTCGCCGTCGCCATCGGTATCGGAACCATCAGGATCTGGGTGGGTATCTTCGAGGGTGTGGAGCAGGCAACCTCCGGCGGGACATCGCCGGGCGAACCTGACCCGACGATGTTCGGCATAGCGTTCTGGCTAGCGTTCACTATGCACGTCGCCGTCGGGGAATGGTGGCTGCGCCGTACACCCGCCCTCACCGGATGACGGTGTCGGGGGCCAAACAGAACGAGGAGCGCGATGCCGCCAGAAGATTCTCCAGTACCTACCGAGTACCCGCAGGCGATCGGACGCACCGCACGCCGAGCACTCGCGCTGAGTGGGTACACGACGTTTGAGCACCTGACTCAGGTGACGACGAAGGAGCTGCTCGCCATCCACGGGGTGGGGCCGAAGGCGATCCGCCTCCTTGAAGGGGAGCTTCAGGCTAGGGGTTCAGGATTTCTGGAAGCACCGTAGCGAGGGCAGTCAGCTTCCGCTGCTTTTAGATGCGAGACCGACGCCGACCCACCACTCAAGCTCTTCGTCGCCTTCCAGCCGGGCGCTTGGCACGGTGAGCCAGCCCGGGCCCATCAGCCGGTCCTTGCTCATGTAGGCGGGCTCGCCTCCTCGCTTGAGGAGGTCGTCGTAGTCTGCAGGATCGGTGCGCACCAGCAGGCTCCCGTCCTTGCCGGCCGCGACCGCCAACCGGCCATCCACCATGAAGGACAGGACACCGAACATGCTTTTCTCCCGCACGTCCTGCTGGGAGCTCAATATGCCGCGGACCCTCTGGGCGAGCGCCTCACGAAGAGGGCTCTGGGCGGCGCTCAAGCATTCGCCTTGGGCAGGATGATCCACAGGATGATGTAGACGAGCTCGCCCACTCCCACCAGCCCAAAGATGATGAAGCCCAGCCGGACGAGCCACTTGGGCAATCCGAACCCTGCGGCCAGCGCCGCACAGACTCCAGCGAGGACTTTGCCGTTACGGGGACGTGTCAGTGTGCCGGCCATGCTCGGCACTCTACGCTTCTTGCTGATTGGGCGAAACACTGACTAGTGGAGAACGAGGCTCTAAGCGAAGGAACGGCGCACTGTGCTCGGAATTTGGCACTGCGCTTCTTCGACCCGGGAAGGAAGTCTCACTCTTCCAACGGTGGATTAACGCTGTAGTAGAAATAGAGACTGTCATCAAACGGTCCATCCGTCTGTTGAAACTCGCTTCCGTAGCGATGGTATTTCGAATCCGCAACCAAGATGAGACGAAGCGCGCAATCTTCCCGGATGTCCTTCTCAGAAAAAGTGTACGCAAACTCCAGGTCTTCCCCATCACCCACTTTCTGGGTCCAAATTCCATCAGTGTCGCGTAGCGATCTGCCTGTAGACGGGCTAGACACATACCAGGTAACACCCTTTCCGCGCGCACTCACGGCACGTGCCTTCAGAACCACACGCTGGCCCACATCGACACGTACGAATGACTCCACGTATGGCTGCACCTTCCACTGGGCGCCTTCCTGGCCAAAGGAATCACGCGCTGACTCGATCAAGGGGTAGTAATGTCCGGACAAATCCGCGCTTCCTAGAAAAAGTGATACCTGATTGGCGAGTTGTCCTGCGATACCCAAGATGAGATGTTCTTCGAAGGGCAGGAGCGAACGGTTGTGAGCGATCGTGTTCCGAATTGCGTTCACGATTCTGAAGAACTCACGGATCCTCCCGAAATCAAGGAAGATTGGTTTGAAATGTTGCCAGTTCTTTTCGACGAAGTCGGTGAGCTCATAGGTCATGGTGTAGTCGAGGAGGTCGTTGGACACAACCGCCCCCTTGCACTTAGCGACCTCTGTTGCCTGCCTTTCGGCCAGAGTCTCTTGGCTTGGAGCGCCAGCCTTTCCCACCCAATCGGACGAGAAGGTGAAGCGAATTGCGTTGCGAAGAACTATCTCCACTACATTCAATGCGCTTGAGGGGTCCACGGTTCCACCCTAATACGCGGGCGACCTAATTAGTCACAAAGTAGATAGGTCCAGATTTGAAGCAAGTTATCTCGGGAGCGGCAGAGCATATCTCGCAGAACTGGACGCCCCATTTGATCCGCAGATCGACAAAATGCCTTTCCTCGCCCTTCTGATGTGCCTAGGGCTGCGTTGATCACTGCAGTGTCTCTCAACAGCGCCCGGGAGGTACCTTTTTCCTCGTCCGTGCCCATAACAACGACCCACGCCGCCCGTCGTCCGGGCGATCCTCCTCACGAAGGTGGCTTTGAATGATGAAAATCGTCGCTGTCCCGTACGACTCTCCAGAAGTGGCTGCCCTTATCGAAGGCCTGCAGTCCGAGTACGTCCGCATCTACGGCTCACGCGATGAAACCCCCGTCGACGCCGCCGAATTCACGCCACCCCGCGGCACCATCGCGGTGGGCTATGTCGACGACGAACCCGTCGCCATCGGCGGCTGGCGCCTCCGCGACGACGGGCAGGCCGAGCTCAAGCGGATGTACGTCGTCGAGGTTCACCGCGGCTACGGCAGATCGCGCGCGATGCTCAGCTGGCTGGAGGAATCAGCAGCGGCAGCCGGCGTCCGGACCATGGTCCTCGAGACGAACCAGCAGCAACCCGCGGCTCTGGCGCTATACCGGTCGGCCGCATATCAACCTGTGCCCGGCTTCGGCATCTATACGGACGATCCGGACTCGGTCTACCTCGGACGCGACCTACGCCCCCAGGTACCGGCCCGGGCGATGGTTCAAAGCGAGGATGAGGTTCAGCAGGACCACTCCGACCGCTGACACCAGCGCATTCAGCGGAGGGACAACAAGCATGGATCCCAGCACGACGGCGGCATCCAGGCACATCAGCACGTACCCCGCGCGCAGGCCAAACCGCTCCTGCAGGATGAGCGCGGCGATGTTGAAGCCACCCAGACTCGAGTTGTGGCGGAACAGGATGAGCACGCCCACCCCGCACAGCGCATTGCCGGCAAGCACCGCGTACCAGGTGTTCATTGCGGGCAGGTCGACGACGGCCGGATGCAGATAGGAGAAGGCCGAAACCAGGAGGATGGCCAGCCCGCTTCTGAATGCGAAGCTCCACCCCTTCCCGCGGATCGCAAGCAGAAAGAACGGCAGGTTGATGGCCAGGAACAGCACGCCGAACGGAACCGGGATGCCGTAGTTGAGGAGGAGTGCCAGACCCGCCGTTCCGCCTGTCACGGCCGAGGAGCTGTTGAGAAGGAAGAGTCCGAGGGAAACGATAAAGGTGCCAACCAGCAACCCGAGGACATCTTCGAGCTTGCTGTGCCTGACCGGCGTGGCCACTGGGGCACTACTTGTTTGGATGGAACCGCTCCCTATCAAAATGCGCGAAAGTACCATCCAATTTTATCGACGCCGGGATGTGCTCCTCGTGGGAATCCTTGAGATCTTCCCTACACGCAGCCCCTCTGCAGCCTCCTAGCCAACGCCCCTGCCGTTGTCCAGGATCATGCGTAGTCGAGGATCATGGCATTCGTCCGCTGAATCCAGTCCCTGTGGGACCACATCGGATGATGCGGCGCCGCGTTGGACCCCAAAACCATCCCCCACACGCCGTGCTCCAGGGCGGTGCGAATGCCGTGCTCGGCCAACTCCCTCCCGATCGGGCCCTCCTCGAAGGTGCCGTTCAGCGGCGTGTAGCCGATCCACCCCTCACCGATCACTGCCGGAAGCTGCTGCCAGCGAGCCCAGCCGGCAACCGCGATGACCCTGGACTCGATCTCCCGACGCATAACCTCCCGATAGGCGCCGTATTCGTTGTACAGCCAGGTGTCCCAGGCGTCGGGGTCTACCCAGTCGTACCCGTACACCATCTGGTCCGTGACCACCGTGGCTTCGTACTTCCATTCGGCGGGCCGTCCGTATTCGGCAGGAGTGGGAGCGTCTTGCATCAGCAGGGCCTGCAGTTCGGCATTCGGGAAGCCCGCACTCCTTTCGGACCGGATATCGATCCGCTTCTGCAGCGCGTCCAGCACACCGTAGCTGTAGATATGGAACTGCGCGGCGCCGAGCACGTCCGGCAGCTCATGCATGGTCAGGTGCGGAGGCTTCCCGAAGCTGGCTGTGACCAGCAGGTCCGTATGCTGTTCCTGCAGGCGCACGACCGCCTCGCTGCCGCCGTCGTGCAGTGCCGGAAGGATCGAAAAGTCCACCTCATTGTGTAGCTCCACCAGCGCAATCCGTTCCCGGTGGCCGGCCTCGGTCACTGCACCGATGAGCCGGTCCCAAGCGGCCGTCAGCACCGCATACCGGTCCTCCAGCGGCACCCGGTCGATAGCCCGGAACCACTCCTCGGACCGCGCGAACGCGGGACTCTGCTGGTACTCCCAGCTTGCCAGCACGACGACGAGACCGTGCCGCGCCGCCGACTCGAACAGCTCCAGGAGACGGTCCTGCAGGTTCACGGTGTAGCCGCCGGGGGTGTCATACCAGCGGGTGCGCTGCCCGTAGAACCCTCCGCCGGGAGCGGCGCCGAGGCCCTCAATCTCCAGCGACCGCGAGAGCCCGCCCAAACCCAAGTCCCCGAAAAGCAGCAGCGGCGCCGCACAGATGCGGATCGCGTTGAAGCCGAGCGCCGCGGTCTCGGCGCAGGCGGCGTCGAGGTCGGCATAGGGTCCGCCCTCCTCGGCCCGGGTGTACCAGGAAAAGTCCCAGAGGCAGACGGTCAACCGGTCCGGCAGGTGCTCGGGCATAGGGCCGGTCAGACCGGAATTGGTGGAGTCGATGGTCCCTGACCCGAGGTAGCGCTCGTTCATCGTGCAATTCCTTCCCTGATGCGCAGGGTGCGCCCCTGCTCGGCGAGCGCCCTCAGCCGACCGGCCAGAAGCACCTGTTCAGCCTCAGGCTGCCGGGTGAAGAGCAGCAATTCTGGCAGCGACGTAGCGAAGTAGTCCACGCGGGGGCCCACGCTTTCCAGCTCGGCAGCCCGAGCCTCCAACTCAGCCCACACCTGGGATGCCGTCTGCTCCTCCCCCAACCAGAGGTGGGCAACACCTCTCCAGTAGTCCTGCTCATCAACCGCACGTCCGACGGCGAGGGCACCGTTTTGTGCGCACGCCTTCTTGAGTGCGTCCCGGGCTTCAGCGTCCTTCCCGATCGCTTCGAGTGCTTCGCTGAGGAGCACGTAGCGCTCGGCGAGGCTGTCGGCCGGGTGCCGTCCCTCGGAGAGGTTGAGCGGAGCCTCGATACCCGCGGTGAGCAGGTCTGCGGCTGCGAAAGGATCAGTCACGATGAGTGCGCGCGCAACGGCGATCGATGCGAGGTCGTAGGCGGCGAGCGCCTCGCCCTCCCCGCCTTCGAACGGCTGAAACGTGCGCTCCTGCATGATCGCCAGCGCCTTCACGGAGCGTCCGGCGTCGACCAGCAGGTTCACATAGTGCAGGGCGAGATCATCGCGGATCAGGACCGCCGGACCGTACTGTTCGATGGCGGCCAGGCGGGCTTCCAGTGGCTCGTTCGCGAGTGCGGCCAGAAGGGCGCGCTCGAAAACCAGTCGCGGGTCGCCTGGCCGGAGCGTCAGGGCGTGGTCGAAGAAGCGCTGGGCCTCCGTGATCGATCCATGTCCATTGACCTCTGCGATGGCTGCGTTGCGCCAGGCGACGGCGTCGGTGGATCCGAGGTGCCGTGCACGCTCAAGTGAGCGGCCCGCCTCATCGATGCGCCCCGCGTCAAGAAGCCAGGAACCCAGGAGAGCGTGCGCCACCGGGTCCAGGAGTTCCGCGGCGACGGCTGTAGTCAACGCATCGTAGTCGTCGAGACCGGAGGGAAAGGCATACGTGGTGTCACTAGCGCGCGCTTCTTCCCGTTCGGACGATGCCTTGCCGCTTTCCCCCGCGGATTCGAGCCAGTGAGCCCGGAGGTAGTGCCGCAGCGGCTCCTGATTCCCGAAGGTGTTCAGCGTCGAGGCGAGCGGTCGAGCGGTGAGTTCCAATGCGGTGACGGAATCGCCCATGCGCCAGAGCTCGCATGCCGTCGTGAGGACCGTTCGCGGGTCACATGGGGCGAGACTGCCGGCGAGCGCCTGCGCCACGGGGTCCAGCCTGTCATCCGCGAGGCATCGTTCGAGGAGGTGCGTGGCCTCCGCCATCCTGCCGAGCTGCCGCAGCGCAACAATCATCACGTGCCGCGGTCCCGGGCTGAGCACGTCCTGGGCCTCGGCGCTGCGTGCCGATTCCAGTGCCTCCAGCGGCCTGCCGGCGCGGAGCGAAACTCGCGCTGCCCCCAACCGTGCCGAATGCACCCAAGTCTTGTCCCAAGCGGCTTTGCGGAACAGAATTCGGGCTTCACTCAGGTGCCCCTCGCGCTCTGCAAGCAGTGCGAGCCTGTAATGAGCCTCTCCCGTCGGTGGGTTGAGATTCCGTCGGGTTAACCGCGCGAGCGCGCGCTCGTAAAGGTCACGGGCTTCGGTGTATTCGCCGCGGCGGTGGTGCCAGTCCCCTAGGGCAAGGCACGCGCGGTAGTCGTTGGGGTCGCGGTCGAGCACTTCCTGAAAATAAGGGACAGCCGAACGGGTGGGGTGCCGGTACTGCTGCAGGTGGGTGCCGGTGACGTACAGCTCGTCGCTTGACGGTATGTCCGCCGGCTGCGGTGGCTCAGTTGCCACCCACGGTTCGGTCGCGTCTGCCGAGGAGGCGGGGACCGTCCAGGAAATCAGTTCTCTCCCCTGATGCAGCACCCGCAACGTCAGGCCCGGCCCGCCGTCGTCAATCAGCGCATCAGAGGTGAAGGGTGCGCCGGGGGCGAGCTCGGCAGCGGTCTCCCACAACACGACTCCCTCCCTCTCGAGGACGATCCGCGCGCCGTCGAGCACCTTCGCGCTTGCCACGCCGACCGTTGCCTGCGGGTTGCCGGTCTCGGATGAAAGGGAGACAGCGAGATCACGGGTTGCCTGATGCGCCGGCCCGATGGCGTGGATGGGGTACCAGTACTGACTGAAGGTGCGGGTCTCGCCGGGGGCCAGGTAGCTGAAGTCCGGCTGGTTGTCGGTGAAGACGCCGGCCATGAGTTCGACGTAGGGGCCGTCCGTGTCCGTCAGAAGGCGATCCCAGGCTCGGCCGATAGCACCGTTGCCCCAGGTCCACTGCTTCTTGCCGGGGGCGATCGAGCGGTCGGCCCAGTGGATGAAGCCGGCCTGGGCGCGGTGGTCGTACCCGCCGAAGAAGTCATCGCGGGTATCCGTGATCATGTACGAGGTGGGAACGGGGATGTTGCTGTAAAAGTCGATGCGGTCAGCGTCCGGATTTGCTTCGCTCGCCAGGGCGGGATAGTCGACGCCGTAGTACGGCCGGTCCGCTCGTGGGAAGGCCGTGATCGCCCGGCGCGCGTGATCGGCGACGTAGTTCACGTCGGTGGGGAAGAACGATTGGTAGTCCTCGTGCACGCGGGCTGCGACGTTCGCCCACCAGAGGAAGGTCTGCGGCAGGTCGGTGCGGTTATAGAGGCGAACCGCCACCTCGATCACTGAGCCGTCCGGGCTGAGGCGGATGCCGTGGCTCCCCCTCATGCGCTGGAGGGGGTCAAGGTCGCTTTGCCACACGGTCACGGTCCCGTCGTCGGAACGTTCGACGGCGGTCTCCACCGGCAGGTAGGTGCCCGGCCGGTGGTGCTGGGGCCAGTTGAATTCAACTCCGCCCGAGATCCAGGGACCGGCCAGGCCCACCAGCGCGGGTTTGATGACGTTGTTGCGGTAGAAAAAGTCGTAGTCGCTGGTCTTGTCATAGCCGATGTGGATGCGTCCGCCCAGCTCGGGCAGGATCATCAACCGGATCCACTGGTTCTCGAGATGGACGGCCTGCCACAGACGCGGTCGCTTCGTCGTGGAGATCCGGTCGGTGAAGGGAATGGGATAGACCCGTCCGCTTGAGCCCTGATACACCCGGCGGTCCAGGAACAGCGGGTACTCGTCCGGCTCCTCCGGCTCGTAGGTATCAATGGTTACGGGTTCGCTCCAGCAGGCAACACCGCCGTCGTCAAGCAGTGCCTGCTGGTCGGCGGGTGCAGGAGGAAGAGAGATTGAACTCTTGGCGTCATTGGCGTGGGTCACAACACCAACTCTAGAAATGCGGGAGATGGTTCACCATGGCACATAATGAGGCATGCATGGACGATCCGATTTCGAAGCGCCGGCAGTCGAACGCGCCACAGGTTTCGACCACCAGCGCCTGGTCGTGGTACCCCGGCCCCTCATTCGGGACGCTATAAGCCGCCCGGTGACGCGGCGCATGGTGGTCACCGACGCGGGCTTTTTCCCACGCGCTGAAAGTCACGGGCGGCGTCGGCCCTCTGGTGCGCCGGAAACGATCGTCATGCTCTGCGTTGCCGGTAGCGGATGGGTCGAGGTCGATGGGATCCGGAGCCAAGTAGAGAAGGGAACCGCGGTGGTCCTTCCCGGGAACACCGGGACGCCTCACGCTTATGGAGCATTGGCTACCGACCCCTGGACCATCTGGTGGTGTCATGTACGGGGAACGGATGTGCCCGAGCTCATCGAGGAAGCGGGCATCAGTGAAGAACGTCCCCTCATCCGGCTTGTCGCCGTCGACCGGCTCATCGCAATCCTGGACGAGATCATCACCGAACTTGAACGTGACCAGTCCCCTGCCCGCCTCATCGCCACGGCGGGTTTGGCGTGGCGTCTCCTGGCGTTGCTGGCGGTGGATCGTCGATCCCCGGAACGCGGCGCGCCCCTCGAACAGGCCATGCGGTTCCTTGAGGAGCGCATCAACGGAAGTATCCGGGTTCCTGACCTCGCGGCACTGGTCGGAGTGTCGTCGTCGCAATTGAGCAAGCTCTTCCGGGAAGCCACAGGAGGAGGAGTACTGGCGCATCACCTCGCCCTGAAGATGGCGCGGGCGAGGCTGCTGCTGGACACCACCACGCTGTCGGTCGCACAGATTGGACGCGAGATCGGCATGGATGATCAGTTCTACTTCTCGCGCCAGTTCCGTCGCGTACATGGGTCGAGCCCCTCCGCGTATCGAGCCGAGCGAAAGGGCTGACTCTGCTTATCCCTTGCTTGCGCCTGCCGTCAGGTCCGCTCTCCAGAACCGTTGAAGCCCGATCATGAGTGCCACCAGCAGGACTACCGACAGCGCCGAGCCCGTGACGACAAGTTGGTAGAACATCGGATCGCGCTGTGTCTGGGAGTTCCAGAGGGTGAGCCCGAGCGTCAGCGGGAATGTCTTCGTCTCATTGAGCATGACCAACGGAAGCAGGTAGTTGTTCCAGATGGTGACGAACTGGAACAGGAAGATGGTCACAAGCGCCGGCGACATCATGCGGGTCGCTATCGCCCCGAAGATTCGCAGGTCACCCGCGCCATCGATGCGGGCGGCCTCGATGACCTCGTCCGGGACGGCGGCATTGGCGTGGATTCGCGCGAGGTACACGCCGAAGGGGCTGACCATGCTCGGCAGCAGGACCGACCAGTACGTGCCGGTGAGGTCCACGGCGTTGAGGAGGAAGTAGAGCGGGAGGGCGATGACTGTCGCGGGGATGAGTACGCCACCCAGGATGATCGAGAACAACAGCTCCCGCCCCCTGAACACATACTTCGCGATCGCATAGCCACAGGCAGCCGACAACACGGTCGCGACCAAAGCGCCGACCGCGGAGTAGAGGATGCTGTTCAGCACCCAGGTGCTGAACACGCCGCCGTCCTGGGTGAAGACGTTCAGGAGGTTCTGCCAGGCCTGGGGCGAGTCGGTGAACCACAGCCCGAAACTGCTGAAGAGCTCCCCCGGACTCTTGGTTGCCGCAACGAGAACCCAGAGGATCGGCAGCAGGAAGTACAGGGCGGCGATGACAAGCACAGAATTGATTGCGATCGAGCTGGTCAGCGGCTGACGAATGGGGCGGTTCTGAGTTACCACGCGCGGTTTCCTTTGCGGTTTACAAGCCGGAGGAATCCGAAGGAGAAGGCGAAACCTAGTACGGCGACGATTACGGCCATAGCTGCGGCGAGGCTCGGATTGCCCTGGGAGAAGGATTGGTTGTACGCGGCGAGGTTCGGCGTGTAGTCGGAGCTGATTGCGGTGGTCAAGGGCCGGAGAACAAGCGGCTCAACGAAGAGCTGCAGAGTGCCGATGATGGTGAAGACGGTAACGAGGATGACTGAGGGGCGAACGAGCGGCAGCTTGATGCGCCACGTGATGGCCCACTCCGACGCCCCGTCGATTTTTGCAGCCTCGAACAACTCGGAGGGGATGGCATTCAGCGCTGCAATGAGAATGAACATGTTGTAGCCCGCGAAGCCCCACAGCGCGATATTCGCGATCGCGAACAGGATGCTGTTCGTGTCCAGCGGATTCACGCTGATGCCCGCTGAGGACAGGACCTGCAGGATCGGACTCGTTGCCGGGATGTACAGGAAGCCCCACAGCAATGCCGCAATCACGCCCGGTACGCCGTACGGGATGAAGAAGATGACCCGGAAGATCCGGGGGAACCGCGCGCTGGCCGAGTCGATGAGCAGAGCAAGCCCGACTGCCGTGACTACCATCAGCGGCACCTCGATTGCCGCGAATGCCAGGAGCCGTCCGAGGCTTGCGATGAAAGAGGGATTGCTCAGGGCTGCGGCGTAGTTATCGAGGAAAACAAAGGTCTTCTCAGGTGCTCCGAAACCGAGCCCGGATGCCTTCGTGGAGAAGAGACTGTCGTTGATCGCATAGATGATCGGCGCGATGAAGAACGCAGCGAACATGGCGGCGAAGGGCAGCACCAAGACCACAAGTGCCAAGTTGGAGTGCCGCCGGGACTTGCCTCGGGACGGTGCTGCCTTCTTGTTCTGGAATGTTGGGGCGGCGGTGGGGCGGGAAACCCGCCCCACCGTTCGGGTCTGACTCAATTGACCGAGATTCCCTTGTCCTTGAGCGCAGTGCTCATCTCGTCCTGCGTCTTCTCGTAAGCGCCGGTCAGCGGCGTTCCGCTCTCGACGGCAGTCTTGACGTTGTCGCTGAGTGAAGCGAACAGCGTCGAAGACAGCGGAGGCCACTGCCAGGTGTTGTCGACGTTCTTGTCCGACTCTGCGAACACGTCCCAGATGTCCTGGCCGCCGTAGAAGGCGAAGACCTCCGGATCGTCCTGAAGAGACTTGATGGATCCGGTATCGGCAATAGCCGGCCAGCCCGCGCCCACACTGGTCAGGATGCTGACACTTTCCGGGTCTGAATTGAGCCATGCTGCAAATTCAGCGGCTTCCTTCGGATTGGCCGATCCCTTGAGCACTGCGCTAGCTGAACCGCCGGCCCAGGTTGCCGAGACGTTGTCCCCGGCCTCCCACTGAGGCACAGCACCAACTGCCCACTGGCCGGCGGTGTCCGGAGCGGTACCGCGAAGAATCGCGTCGGCCCAGGATCCCGAGATCCAGGTGACCACGTTGCCGTTCTGAATGTCCGCGTTCCATTCGCTCGAGAAGTCCGCTTCGATCTTCACAAGATCCTCATCGATCATCTTTTGCCAGAACTCTGCGACCTTCAGCGTTTCGTCGTCGTTGATGGTCACCGTCCACGCATCGTTCTCCGCTGTGAACCAGTTTCCGCCTCCCTGCTGGGACAGACCGATCAGCCAGGGCGCCTGGTTGAAGGCGAATGCGGTGATGTATCGGTCGGGATCAGAAGCCCGGATCTTCTTTGCGGCTTCGTAGTACTCATCCCAGGTTGTCGGGTACTCAATGCCGAGGGAGTCGAAGATGTCTTTCCGGTAGAACTGGCCGAGAGGTCCGCTGGCCTGCGGAACTGCGTAGACGCTGTCGTTGAAGACGCCTGTCTGCCACTGCCAGGGGACGAACTTGTCCTCCTGGTCGCCGACGTACTCGGTGATGTCTTCGAGTGCGTCGTTGACCAGGAAGTCCGGGATGGCGTCGTACCCAAGCTGGACGACATCGGCAGGGTTACCAGCCTGAACGGCCGATAGCATCTTGGCGTACCCGCCATCGGGACCCGCGGTGATGGTCTCCAGAGTGACGTTCACATCGTCCTGCGAGGCGTTGTAAGCGTCCACCGCCTTGTCGATATTCGGCACCCAGGACTGGAAGGTGATGTTCACGGGACCTTCCTGTGCGGCCGGGGAACTTTCACTTCCCGGGCTGCAGGCTGCTAGGCCGCCGGCGAGGACGAGTACTACCGATGCGGCCAGCGCCGACCGTCGGCGAGAGAAATGGCTGCCGAACATGACATGCTCCTTTGCACTGCAAACAGGGAATTGAATTGTTCCAATGCGCCAAATCTAGGTCTCCGACACCGGTCCACAACATAGCGATATGCGCCCTCCCTATGGACGATCCGCTATACACAGAAGGGCCGGGTGCAATCGCACCCGGCCCTTCTGCTTCAGTCAGTCAGCTCAGCGCTGCCCTGCGGCAACGCCCAATCCCGGTGCAACGGTGGTCGCCGCTGAACTAGGTGAGGCGTCCGCCTGACCTGCAGCATTCACCGCAGCAACAGTCGCCGTGAAGCGGCCGTTCGTGTAGTCGGTGATCCGGAATCCGGACACCGGATCGGTGAAGGCCGGATCGGCAGTATCGACCGAGATCACCGTCGTGCGGCCGTTCGCGGCACGCAGCTCGATGACGTACTCCGTGACCGCAGCGCCGCCGTCGTTCTCCGGGGCAACCCAGGTGACCAACAGGGAGTCGCCGTCCATCCGCAGTGCGGGGGCTTCGGCGATTACGGACGGCAGCTCCGGCTGAACCGTCACTGGCCCGGGCGCTGCCGACACCGGTGACGAGCCCAGCGAGTTCACCGCGGTGACAGTAGCGGTGTAGTCCCCCGCGCGCAGGCCCTCGAACACCACGGAGGTAGCGTCGGCCGGGAGGTCCCGGACCGTATCGCCCTCAGGACCGGTCAGGGTGACCGTGTAACCGGTGAGCGGTGAGCCGCCGCCGCACTCCGGAGCCGACCAGCGAACGGTGACATCCCGGCCGGCAACAGCCAGCGACGGTGCGGCGGGCGCTTCCGGCGCCGAGGCGTCAGCGGACGTCGCGATGCGGAAGTTGTCCGCAATGGTGTCGCCGGTGTTCGAGTAGAGCGCAGCGAGACCGCCTGCGTGACCGGAGGTGCTCGGAACGGTGTAGGTCTCGCTCATGATCTCGGTGCCATCGGTGGTGGACAGCGTTCCGGTGAGCTGGGAGCCCTCCCGGGTCAGCGTGACCACGACGGGTTCGTTACGCGGGTGGTTGTAGGTGCTGATCGGTGCCAGGCCGGTGATGCGGTGGCCAGCATCGACCCGCGCGAACTGCCAGCGGCCGGTGTCGGACGCCTCGTTCGGGGCGAAGCGGAGCAGGTAGTAACCCTGGTCGTCGGTGCCTTCGCCATGGACGTTCGAGGCAAGGCCCACCCACTGGCGCGGGTTGTTGAGGTTCGCAACGGAGACGGTGGACGAGACCGTGTAGTGGTCCCCAAGCTCCTGCGCGCCGGCAATAGCGAGGTTGTCCAGGCCGGACGGGGCAGTGTTGCGGGCGGTTCCGTCGACGACGGCCCATCCACCTCGGGTGACCTTCCAATCGGCGCCGAGCTCACCGTTGGCGCGCTCGAAGTCGTCGGAGAAGGCAGCCTTGCCGGTCTGATCGGAGGGAACCTCGGCGCGTGCGGTCAGCCACTGGTCCGAGCTCAGCGGCTGCTCCACGATGCGGGTTTCGCCAATGCAGCCGAACCAACCGGCGGAGGGGGTGCCCCACTCGGTACCGGCGCCGAGCATCCACGGCAGGTCCGCGTGGGTGTTGATACCAAGGATGTCGCTGGTGTTGCGGAGAACCGGTGCGCCGTCGACGTAGAGCGTGGTGGTGCGGGTGCTTGGGTCATTGACTGCTGCAACGTGGATCCACTGGTTGGGCATGATCTCGCCGGACCAGTTGGTCTTGGCACCGCCCTGGCCGTTCACGCTCCACTGGACCTCACGCAGGCTGGAGATCGCGGCAAAAAACGGGGCGAGCTCGCGGTCGGCGACGGATCCGCCGCGGGTGCCGCCGCTGGCCAGCGCGGTCATCCACCGGTGGCCGTCGTATGTCCAGTCTGGGTCGATCTTGAGGAAGGTTTCGACGGTGTAGCCGTTTTCAAACCGGTTGTCATTCAGCGGTGCTGATGCTGCCGTGGCGAGGTAGCTGAGCCGGTCGGTGCGGCGGTCCGTGTTGGTGAAGCACATGCTCGTCTGCGACGGGGCGAGGCGGTGGGCATCGCTCGAGATGGTGACGTCGACCTCCTCAGCGCCGTTAATCAGCGGTGCGCGGGTGAGCGGGTTGTCGCCCGTCAGGTCGGTGACCGTGCCGCCCACGGGGAACACGTCGCCGTCGTTCCCGTCGAAGCGCCAGTGCGCCACCGTGTTGGCGGTGGTGAAGTAGTCCTCCGGGTTGCTCGGCGGTGTGACGTCTGGCCGCTCGGGTTCGGTCCAGTTCTCCAGCAGCATGTCGATTGCGCGCCGGGAGTACGAGGTGTGGTCCGCCGGCGGAGCAGTGAAGGTGGCATCGATCTCGGTGAAGCGCTTGGTCAGATCGAAGGGAACAGAGTACTGCTCATTGTCGCCGGTGAGGACTGCCTGGTCGAACTCGGTGACGGTCTCTGCGGGCTTCTGGACCACCCAGGGCGATACCTGGTTTGCGTGGATCTGTGAGTTGGTGAAGTCGAACTCGTACAGGCCGAGGTAGCCGTTCCCGCCCTGGTACGCCATCTGGTAGTCGTTGACGACCTGGAGAACGGGAGCACCGGCGTCGTTCATCTTGACGCGGTGCGCGTTGCCGTGATGGTGACCGCTCAGCGTCATGAAGATCTGGTTGTTCTTCGCGATGAGGCGGTCCCACAGCCTGTTGCCGAAAGCGGTGTCGACGGCGGTGACACCGTCAGTGCCGATGTTCAGAATCTGGTGGCTGGTAAGGATCGTGGGAAGGCCGGGGTGGGCGTCGATGACTTCCTGCGCCCACGCCATTCCCTGGTCGGATGCCTGCCAGGAGAGGGCGAGCACGAGGTACTGCTCTCCTTCCCGCTCAAACACGTGGTACTCGTGGAAGCCCGTTGCGTCCCGCCCGCCGAAAGTCGCCTGGTTCGCCGCGCGGGTCTTCGAGAAGGTGCGTGGGAAGGGCTCGGCGTTCAGGTTGCGGTTGAGCTCCGAGCACCACTCCCCACCCTCGCAGGGCGAGAGTACGTCATGGTTACCTGCCAGCACCGAGTAAGGAAGGTTCCCCGCCTCGAGAACCTTCATCGCGGCGTCGGCCACTTCCCACTGCTGGGGCTTGTTCGCCTGATCGACGACGTCGCCAAGGTGGGTCACGAACGGAATGCCCAGTTCGTCCTGGGCATCAACGAGCCAGCCGGTCTGCGCGGAGAACGGTTCCGTGCCGTAGCGGGCCTGGAACTGGCGGCCCTCATCCGAGGTGGCGTAGCGCGAGTAGAACTGGGTGTCCGGCAGAACGCCGAGAGTGAAGCTGGAAATCTGTTCCGCCGTCGCGGCGGGCTCGGCTTCCGGTGCGGCCTGAACCGGCTGGACCGGCTGCAGGACGGTGAGCCCGGCGGCCGCGGTGGCGGCGAGCAAGGCCGTCGTGAAGGCACGACGAAGTGGGGGTGTTTTGGGCATGGTGATCCTCATGTCACGGACGGGGTGCGCTCACCAGTAGTAGTTACCCCGGGTAAACAGTTGGGGCCGCGAACCTGAACGAACGGGGCCGCGCGGAGGAACGACCGGCGGGTAACTTCAGAGCAGCTTTGACACTCGTGCCGCTAGAACGCCCACGCCCCGGACCGCCCGAGCGCCACGAACACTGCGAGCGCTGCTAGGACAACATTCCCCACAACCATCTGCTTCTCACCCCGCCGCAGGTGCGTGATCATTGCACCACCATCAACAGGGCAAGCCCCGTGGCCGCCACCGGAACCAGGATGGGCGCAATCCCCGTCACCGCCGGCAGGATCAAGCCGAGCGCACCGAGCACTTCGACGACGCCGATCGCCTTGACCGCGCCGGGACTGAAGTCCTCTACCCAACCCTGTGAGCTTTCGAGCTTGCCCTTCGGTTGCGTGATCTTCATGAGCCCGGCGGCAAGAAATACCGCGGCCAGCAGCCCCCCAACAATCCACAGCACGATCTCCATGGCCCTACTTCTTCCAACCGATCACGAATGAGGCCGCGGCCCGAGCGTCACGGTGAGGTAGACGCTAGAGCTGATCCCGGCTGGAGGCAAGGATCGGCGGCTGACCCCATCGACTGCGCCGGGATGACCCGCTTGAATGAAAAAGACCCGTTCGACGACGAAAGGCACCTCATGACCCTCTACCCGGCAGACACCGTGCGAGCACAGATCCTCGCAATCCTTAATGCGTGGGGGTTGCCCGAGGACAAGGCGAAAACGACGGCGGAGGTCATGGTTGAAACGGACCTTTCCGGCGTCGATTCGCACGGCATCTCAATGCTGCCCAGCTACCAGCGGCTCATCGATCAGGGCAAACTGGACACCCGCACCGAGCCGGAAGTGACCATGAGGACGGGCGCCACCGCCGTCGTCGACGGTGGAAACAGCCTGGGCCATCCCACCATGGTGAGCGCCATGGAACTGGCTATCTGGAAGGCTCGGGAGAGCGGCGTCGGAGTGGTGGTGGTGCGCCGGTCCCTCCACTTCGGCGCGGCCGGCTACTACGCCCGGATAGCGGCGGATGCGGGTCTGATCGGGCTGGTCACCACCACCACGCGCACCAAGGCGGTGGTTCCCACCCGCGGCACCAGGCCGCTGCTCGGCACCAATCCCCTGGCTTTCGCGGCACCGAGCAGCGACCCCGACGCGCCGTTTGTCCTGGACATGTCGACAAGCACGGTGGCCGTTAACAAAGTCAAGGTGTACGACTACCTGGGGCAGGACCTACCCGCCGGCTGGGCGGTCGACGAGCACGGCGAACCGGTGACGGACTCCGCCCTCGCCTACTCCTACCTGCGGAACGAGGAACACGGCGGCCTCACTCCCCTCGGCGGCACCGAGCCGCTGGCCAGCCACAAGGGCTTCGGGCTGGCGCTGATGGTGCAGATCCTCGCGGGCGCACTGGCCGGCGCCGCGTTCGCGCCGCTAAAGGACGCGGACGACGCCGACAACATCGGACACTTCTGCCTCGCCATCAATCCGGCCTCCTTCGGCGAGCCGGCGCAATTTGCACAGTCCGTTTCGCAGATCCTCGATACGCTGCGGGCAGAACCGCCGGCCTCCCCCGATCGACCCGTCCTGGTGCCCGGAGATATTGAGCGGCAGACCCGGGCGGAGCGGGTGCAGACCGGAATCCCCCTCAGCGATGCACTCCTGTCCCAACTCAGGGAGATCTGCTCGAAGAACGGGGCTGACTTCCTGCTCGGCCCATGACGTAGCTTTGTGGGCATGGGGGACTCAGCAGAAATCTGGTCACTGGTCCATGCCGAACGCCGTCGCCTCGTTGAGGACCTGTCGGCCCTCACCCCGGAGCAGTGGAGCCGGCCTTCGCTCTGCCCGGGCTGGGACGTGCACGACGTCGTCGCGCACCTGGTCGACACCGCACGCACCAGCCGGCTCTCCTTCGTCCACGACATGATTGCCGCGCGTGGGAACTTCGACCGCGCTAACGACCTCGGCATCGTGCGGACTAAGCAGGCAGACCCGCAGGACACACTTGCCGCGCTCCAGGACGCGATGAGCCTCACCCGCACTCCCCCGGCCAACCTCGCTACCCGGTTGGTGGAGGCGGTGGTCCACGGCGAGGACATCCGCCGTCCGCTGGGCATTCCCGGGCACCACCCAGACAGTGCGGTCACCCGGGCCCTTAGGTACCAGCTGCGCACACCTGTCTCCTTCGGCGGAGGGCGCGAGCGGGCGGCAGGCTTCCGGCTGATGGACAGCGCGTCCGGTGCGGCGTGGGGGAACGGGAACGACGTCGCCGGTCCGGCTCTTGACCTTCTCCTCGCCGTGTCCGGGCGGCAGGTCGACGGCGACCGGTTCCGGGGCAGCGGTGCTGCCCGCTTCGTCACCGCCTGTGCTCCTCAGCCGGAGGCCGGCAGGTGAGTGCGCCGTCGTCGTCGGCATGGCTTGGCGGCTTGCTCGGCCGCCGTGGCCGGGCCAATTCGCCCGCCTTCTGCGACCGAACCAGCGTGTCAGGCCGCGACACGCCGCTTTCGCAGACCGTAGCGCCGAAGAACCCGGGCAATTCGGCACGCGCCCCAGAACTACGAGGGCCGGGAAAGCGCTTCCCGGCATAATGAAGACAGGACTCCCGCCCCTGCCGCCCGCTTGAACGACGACGACGCCGCGTCCCAGCACTGGCTCTTCGCCTACTTCACGCCCGAAACAGAAGCGGACGGCGAACAGGTCCGCTTCGCCGTGAACGCAGGCCCCGACGCGAAGAGCTGGACGCCCCTCAACGGCGGCAACCCGGTTCTCGTCAGCGACGTCGGCGAGCGCGGCGCCCGCGACCCGTTCATTCTGCGAGACCACCGGCGTGACAGGTTCGTGGTCCTAGCGACCGACCTGCGGGTTGCCGCGGACGGCGACTGGGACCGGGCCGAGCACCGCGGCAGCCGTTCGATCCTGGTGTGGGAGTCCGATGACCTAATCACGTGGTCCGGGCCGCGCCTGGTTCCCATCGCCTGGGAGAACGCGGGCAACGCATGGGCACCGAAGGCTTTCTGGTCCGACGAGCGGGACGCCTGGCTGGTCTTCTTCGCGTCCTCACTTCCGAACACGGCCGAGGTGGGCGGGGGCTACCAGCGCATGTTCGTCGCCGAGACCACTGACTTCTCCAGCTTCACCGCCCCGGTGCTGTACCTCGACCTGGGCAGATCTGTCATCGACGTGACGTTCCTGCAGGTCGGCGAATGGCGCTACCGCTTCTCGGCCACCTCCCGCCCCGCTGAGAGCCCCGAGGACGAGGCCCACGTCTTCATCGAGCGCGGCCGCAGCCTCCTCGACCCGAACTTCGAGCCGTGGGTCATAGCCGTCGGCAAAGGCGACATCCGGCAGGGCGAGGGTCCCGCCGTCGTGCTTCCTCCCGACGGTTCAGCGCCGCTGCTGCTGATCGACGAGTTCGGCCTCAGCGGCTACCACCTGTTTGAAGCCGCCGACCCGGATCTGCGCACCTGGAAGCACGTGCACGACGCCGTCCTGCCGCCTCGTGCGCGGCACGGTTCGTTGCTTGCCATCACCGCAGAGGAACACAGGCGGCTCACCGCCCGCTGGTGCTGAGCCTCTACTTCGCGCTCTGGCGGCGCACCATCTCGCCGATCCAGATGGGTGCGTAGGGGGACGTGCATCCCGGCGGCGTGGGGTAATCCTTGAGTACCTCGAGCCGTGCACCGATCTTTAGGGCGCGTACGCGATATTCGGCGTGCTCGATGCCGATCTGCGCCAGGCACGTGTTCATGGCCCACTGCAGCCGCTCCGGCGCGCCCTTCATCTGCGCTTCGATGATGTCGAGCAGCCCTTTCAGGTCCAGGCCCTCGGGCTTCTTGACCACGCGTTCGCTGGTCAGGGCCCAACCGGCACTGGCCACCATGGGATCTGCGTCGTCGAACCAAGACCGGCGCAGGTCCTCGGCGTGCGGCGACTTCTTCACCACGTATCCCACCAGCCAGTCCTGCACCTTCGGCGTGCGGGAGTCCCTCAACATGGCATCGAGTTCGTTTTGGGTGAACTCCTTCGGCCGGCAGATCAGGAGTGCCAACAACCGCGCAGCCGAGTCCCCGGTGATCCACAGCTTCCGAGCCAGCGCATGCTGGTTCTTCAGTCGCTTGGCTACTGCCCGGAGTTTGGTGAGGTTCACGCCGTGGTCGTCACCGTGCTTTTGGTTCACCTCACGGATCCGGGGATCCTCGAGGGCGGCCAGTTCGGCCAGCACCTCGTCCACTGAGGTCTCGGTGACCGCTGCACCTGCCATGTTGAAAGCCCCCGTCGTCGTGTCCGGATCCCAGCTTACGAGCCGCGACTTCGAGACAGAACCGGGCGAGGCCGAGTCCTTCGCGGACCGGTTTGCCCGGTTTCTGAAGCCCAAACCCCGTGTCGCCTCGCAACACGCCGCAGGAGCGGGATCCCACATACGACAACCTGGGCAATGCGGGCCGGCCAGGAGGCGCAGAAGTTTAGACCCAGACCGCCCGTTCACAGCTCGCGTACAGCCAAAGCCAAGAGTCGCCATAGTTCGCTCGCGTAGAACAGAGGTATGACATCCTCCGCCTCCCCCGGTGACAGGCGCGCCCGCCGCAGCACCGTCGTCGTACTGACGGGCATTGACGGCTCGGGCAAAACCACTGTGGCCCGTGCGCTCGGCAACCTGCTGGCACCGGAGGTGCCCACGCTCGTGCTCGCCAACTACTCCGGGCGTCGCTTGATCAAGGGCTGGACAGAACGGCTCGGCCTCACCCTTTCACCGCGGACGCTGGATGCGGTGGAGTCCACCATCCGCCTGTTCAACGTGGTGCTGAACCAGCTGCGGGCGCGTTTTTTCGACGGGGTTGTGATCATGGACCGGGACCTGTCCTGCCAGCAGGCGCTGCGGGCAGCACGCGGTCTGCCTCCGGCGCGCTTTCTTGCCGTGCTGAAACGATTGCTGCCAGCACCTGACGTTGCGCTGTTCCTGGACGTCAGCGTTGAGGAAGCACACCGAAGGATTGCGAGGCGCGGTACTGACAGCGAAACACTCGCTCACCTCAGCGCCTACCGGGACGGATACCTCAGCCTGCCGGACTTCGCCCGCTTCAATCGGATCAACGCGGACGGCCCTCTACTCAGCGTCCTGGACCAGGTGGAGGAGCAGCTCAGGCCCGCGACGGCAGGCCGTCCCCAAGCAGCTTCCCGCCGAAACCAACCAGTACCAGTCCGGTAAGCCGGTCGATGACCGCCAGCGACCTGGGGTTGGACAGCCATCGTCGTGCATAGCCGCCGCCAACGATCAGCGCTGCGAACCATGCCATGGTCAGCACGCAATGCACGCCGGCGAGCACGGCCCCCATCAGCAGTGGCGCACTCCCATCCGGCAGAAACTGCGGGATGGTGGCTATGTAGAAGACGCCCACTTTCGGATTGAGCAGGTTTGTCCCGGCTCCGATGAGCCACCCCTGCCACGAAGAACCGGTTGCTGCCGGCGCTGCGACACCGGCTGGACCATGCTGCAGACTCCCACGGCGGAAGGACTTCCAGATCATCGAGGCGCCAAGCCAGATCATGTAGGCGGCGCCCGCCATGGTCAGGACGCGGTACGCCATCTCGGAAGCGGCCAGCAGCGCCGAAATGCCCACAGCAGCAGCAACGCCCCACGTCATGGCGCCGGTGGCCACACCGAGCGCGGTGGCCCACGCGTAGGACCGGGTGCGGGTGAGTGCGGATCGCAGAACCAGGGCGGTATCGAGCCCGGGTACCAGGGTCAGCAGGCCGGCAACAACAGCGAACGCCAGGACGGCATCGAGAACGGTCACCGATTAAGGGTAGGAGATGGAGGAGATGCCTTCCGCTGGGAGGTGCGGTCCCTATATCGCTGGACTGCGTCCTTGTTGCCGCAGCGAGCTGAGCAGTAGGCTCGGCGGCCGGCACGACTGGTGTCCACGAAGACCCGACGGCAGTTGCTCTCGGCGCAGGCACCCATCCGGTGTCCGCCCGCTTCCGACAGGAACACCGCCAGGCCGCCCGCCGTCATTGCGCGCACCCGGTCAACAACGCTTTCCCCCGCATCGGCGAAGTGCATGTGCGGACGCATTCCGTCATGGGAGCTCAGGTAGACCCGTCGAACTCCCCGGTCCAGCAGGCGGTTGACCGCGTTGCAGCGCTGCTCCACATCCGGCCCCTCGAACGCTGTCCGGAGCTGGCGCGCCCAGTCCTCCAGGTCACGAACGTCTGAGGCGCCGAGACTGAGCCCGCTGAACAGGAACCGTTCCAGCAGCGATTCGACATCGCTTGCTTTCCTTCGGTCCTGTTCCATCAGATTGACCAGTTCCTCGGCCAGCCAGGCGCCCGTGATGTTGTCATGGTTGAACTGCATAAACCAATGACAGCACAGTAAGTGCATCCCACTGCTTCCCCAGGAGTCCTCCAACCGCTATGAATACCGTTGTGCCCGTAAACCGTGCAGTACAAACCCGCACCGTGCGGACTCTTTCCGTAGCGCAGGTCTTCTCCGGCCTGGGCAACGGGTCCACCCTTGCCCTGGGTTCGATCCTTGCCGTGGACCTGTCCGGTTCGGAGGCCTGGGCAGGTGCGGTCAACACCGCGCTGACCCTCGGGACGGCGTTCACTGCCATTCCGCTCTCCCAGCTCGCGGTGGCGAGGGGACGCCGGGTTGCGTTGACAACGGGTCTTGCTGCCGCCGTCGTCGGAACCTTCCTGATGGTGGGCGCTGTGGTGACCGGGCTGTTCGCGATGCTTCTGGCCGGGTCGTTCCTGGTGGGCATCGCCTCCGCGGTGAACCTGCAGGCCCGCTTCGCCGTCACCGACCTCGCCCAGCCCGAGCACCGCGGACGTGACCTCTCCCTGGTGGTCTGGGCCATCACCGTCGGCGCGGTAGCCGGGCCCAACATGGTGGGACCGGGCGCGGTCCTTGCCGGTTGGATCGGCATCCCCGCGCAGGCGGGCCCGTTCCTTATTTCCGCGGCGGGGATGGTGGTCGGCGCACTGATCGTGGCCCTCTTCCTCCGACCTGACCCGCTGCTCACCCGACGCGAGCTCGACGGTGACAGCCCCGCCCCCAGCGGCACGCCGGCTTCCGGAGCGGACCGGAACGGATCCTGGCGGGCCGGCTGGCGAATCGTACGCAAGCATCCGACGGCGCTCGGTGCGGTGATCGCCGTCGTAGCAGCCCACGCTGTGATGGTCGCAGTGATGTCCATGACTCCGCTGCATATGCAGCATCACGCGGGTGAGGCCGCGGGTCGCCCCGACACGATAGCCCTCATCGGGTTCACGATCTCCCTGCACATTGCAGGCATGTACGCGCTGTCGCCGGTGATGGGCTGGCTCACCGACCGGATCGGTGCTGCCCGCATGGTGCTTGCGGGCATGGTTGTGCTGGTGCTCGCCATGGCGCTCACCGGGCCCTTCGCCGGAAACATGGCTGCGGTCACCGCTGGACTAATCCTTCTGGGGCTGGGCTGGTCGGCGGCGACCGTCGCCGGCTCAACCCTGCTGGTTTCCTCCCTTCCGGTCCCGGACCGGGTGCCGGCGCAGGGCTTCTCCGACGCCACCATGTCGCTTGCCGGAGCCGTGGGCAGCGCCGCGGCCGGACCGGTCATGGGACTCACCGGCTACCCCGGGGTGAGCATGATCGCCGCCGTCCTGGTGATCGCGGCCGCCCTGGCCCTCCTGCGCCTCCCGGCCGCGGCAAAGTCATCCTTCTGACGGAACTATCGCCCGGCGGCGGGGCCTCCGGGAGCTACTAGCACCCACCCGGTACGGCGAGTGCAGCCGGGAGTACACTGGGGCGCATGACCGGGCAGGATCCCGAATCCCCAGAGCTCATTGACGGCGAAATCGACACCTCCCTGCGAAGTCCGGCGGAGCGCTTCCGCACCTTCATGGGAATCCTGGTGAACACCGCCGTTGCCAACATCACCACCAGTTACCTGTGGTTCGCCCTGACCTTCTGGGCCTACCTGGAGACCCGGAACGTGATAGCAACGGGCGTGATCGGCGGTGCCTACATGCTGCTGATCGCCCTCTCGAGCGTCAGCTTCGGAACCTTCGTGGACCGCTACCGCAAGCTCTCCGTGATGCGCTTCGCCGGCGGCTTCACCCTGGTGATGTTCATGATTTCCGGCGTTCTGTACCTGCTCACGCCGCTGGAGAACCTGCTGGACCTGACCCAGCCGTGGTTCTGGGTGTTCACGGTGATCATCCTGATCGGCGCGGTCGTGGAGAACATGCGCAACATTGCCCTCTCCACGACGGTCACCATCCTGATCGAACCGGACCGACGGGCGAATGCCAACGGATTGGTGGGGATGGTCCAGGGCATTATGTTCATCATCACCTCGGTCCTGTCCGGGCTGTCCGTGGGGCTGCTCGGCATGGGCTGGACGATCGTCGTCGCGCTTGTGCTGACGGCACTGGCGTTCGTGCACCTGCTCACGCTGCGCCTGCCCGAGGAGATCCGCGCGGCCGCCTCCGATGCGCACGGCGGCTTCGACCTGCGCGGTTCCTACGCCGCCGTCATGGCCATCTCCGGCCTGTTCGCGCTGATCATGTTCTCTACGTTCAACAACTTCGTGGGCGGCGTGTACATGGCGCTGATGGACCCGTACGGACTTGAGATGTTCTCAGCGGAAATGTGGGGAACGTTATTCGCGCTCGGCTCCACCGGATTCATCGCGGGCGGCGCCCTCATCGGAAAGTTCGGCCTCGGGCCCAATCCGTTGCGCACCATGTTGCTTGCCGTCGTCGTCATGGGAATCATCGGCGCGGTCTTCACGATCCGGGAATGGGCGTGGCTCTATATAGCCGGAATCTGGCTGTACCTGGTGCTGATCCCCTTCATCGAGGCCGCGGAGCAGACGGTCATCCAGCGGGTGGTGCCGCTGCCCCGCCAGGGACGGGTGTTCGGGCTGGCCATGGCGTTCGAGTCGGCCGCCGCTCCCATCACCGCGTTCCTGATTGCCCCCATCGCACAGTTCTGGATCATCCCCTACGCCAGATCCACCGAAGGCGCCGCCCAGCTTGCCCCGCTGCTCGGCGAGGGCACCTCCCGGGGCATCGGGCTGGTGTTCCTGGTCGCGGGAATCGTCATCATCGCGGCGGCGTTGCTGGCATTCCTGACGCCGGTCTACAAACGGGTGTCAGCGTCGTATGCGGAGGCAGCCGCCGAGACCGCACCCGCCGCCTAGTGCCCGCCGCCTAGTGCCCGCTGCCTAGTGCCCGCTGCCTTGTGCCGTTGGCGCCCACGTTCTGACAGACTCTGTCCCATGACTTCTCCCCGCCCGTTCGCACAGGTCGACGTCTTCTCCCGCACCCCCTACCTGGGCAACCCGGTCGCCGTCGTCCTGGACGGCACCGGACTGAGTGACGACGCCATGCAGCGCGTCGCCCGCTGGACCAACCTCTCCGAGACCACCTTCCTCCTGCCGCCCGGCCATCCCGACGCCGACTACCGGGTCCGCATCTTCACTCCGGGCGGTGAGCTGCCCTTCGCCGGCCATCCGACGCTGGGCTCGGCGCATGCGTGGCTCGACGACGGCGGCATCCCCCAGCGCTCCGACCGCATCATCCAGGAGTGCGCCGCCGGCCTCATCGAGGTGAAGCGCGGCAACGGAACCCTGTCCTTCGCTGCTCCCGCCACGCAGCGCACGGGCGAACTTGAGGACGGCTACCTGCAGCAGATCGTCTCGGCCTTCGGTATTGAGTCCGGCCAGGTCCTTTCCCACCAGTGGGTGGACAACGGGCCGGGTTGGGCGGTCATCCGCCTGGCCACTGCGCAGGAGGTGCTGGACCTCGAACCGGACCTTTCGCAGATTCCGACGGCGATGATCGGCGCCATCGGCGCCCACCCGGAGGGTTCACCCTACGCTTTCGAAATGCGCACCTTCGCGCCCGGCGTCGGCATTTCGGAGGATCCCGTGTGCGGAAGCATGAACGCTTCGGTAGGCCAGTGGCTCACCGGTTCCGGCGCGGTGGCCGGCAGCTACCGCGTCTCGCAGGGGACAAGGCTGGGCAGGGCGGGCGACATTTCGGTGACCGCCGACGACGACGGCGGCGTCTGGGTGGGCGGCGCCACCACCACCTGCTTCCGCGGAACAGCTGTTATCTGAGGCAGCCATCTGGCCTGAATAAAGCAGAATGGCCCCCACGCGAGGGGCCATTCTGCTTACTCTCTGGTTATTCGGTTGAGGGAATAATCCAGGACTACTGGGCGGTGCCCTCATCCTTGCGGCGCCTGCCCTGACGATCGGGCTTGCCGTCGGGCCCGGCATAGATGGGCTGTCCAGCGCCCGTCGCATCAATCGCCCGCATCTCAGCGGTGTACGGTTCAGTGCTTTCCCGGGTGGCCAGCGTGAACTTCTGGTGCCCATGCTCGTCCACGGCAGCGCGGATCGAGCGGCGGATCACCGACTCCGACAGCCGCTGGCGAAGGTAAGCGGGATCCTTGTAGAGATCCTTGATGAGTGCGATGACCATGCCCAGCATCATCAGCACGATGGGCAGGGCCGCAACGATGGTTATCCGCTGCACGCCACTCAGCGCTTCAGCCGGAGTGTCTCCGCCTGCGAGCAGCATCACGGCAGCGACGGCTCCGATCAGCGTGCCCCAGAACACCACCACGGGCCTGGAGGGTTCGAGCGTGCCCCGTGAACTCATGGAGCCCATGATGATTGACGCCGAGTCTGCTCCCGTGATGAAGAAGATGGACGTGAGCACCATCGCAAGGACGGCCAACCCGATCGTGACCACCTGCGGAACGTTGAGGTTGTTGAACATCGCGAAGAGCGCGCCGTCGAACGAGATGGTGGGAACGCCGTCCACGATCTGTGCGATGCCGTCGGAGGGGTCGCTGGTGGCATCAGCCTGACGCTGGATGTCGATAGCTGTTCCACCAAAGATCGCGAACCAGATCACCGAGACCAGGGAGGGAACTACCAGAACCCCGGTGATGAACTGACGAATGGTGCGTCCGCGGGAGATACGAGCGACGAACATGCCGACGAAGGGCGTCCAGGAAATCCACCAAGCCCAGTAGAAGACAGTCCAGCCGGACAGCCACTGACGCATGGCTTCGTCTCCGGATGCCTCAGTACGGGCAGCCATTGAGGGGAACTGCTCGGCAAAGGCTCCCAGCGCCGTCGGAATCAGGTTGAGGATGAACAGCGTGGGGCCGACCACGAACACCACGATCGCGAGCACAATGGCGAGCAGCATGTTGGTGTTGGCGAGGTACTGGATACCCCGCTCCAGGCCGGAGACGGCCGAGGCAACAAAGCAGACCGTCAGCACCGCAATGATCGCAACGAGCAGCCAGGTGCTGACCTCGCCAACCACTCCGTTGAACTGCAGGCCGCTTCCGATCTGCATGGCTCCGATGCCCAGTGACGTTGCGGATCCGAAGAGCGTGGAGAAGATCGCCAGGATGTTGATGAACTTTCCACCGACGCCATTCATTGCCTTGCGCCCGAACAGGGACACAAAGGCTTCCGAGATCAGGTTCTTACGCCCCATGCGGAACGTGCTGTAGCCGATCGCTAAACCTACTACTGCGTAAATGGCCCAGGGATGCAGCGTCCAGTGGAACATGGTGGTGGCCATTGCGGTTTCCACTGCTTCAGGCGTCTGCCCATCGGCCGTAGCCGGCGGTGGGGAAATGTAGTGGTACAGCGGCTCGGCTACACCGTAGAACATGAGCCCGATGCCCATTCCGCACGCAAACATCATGGCGATCCAGGATGAGGTGCGGAACTCGGGGCGTTCGCCGTCCCTGCCC
Organism: Arthrobacter sp. JZ12; assembly: GCF_035189165.1. Lineage (NCBI taxonomy): Bacteria > Bacillati > Actinomycetota > Actinomycetes > Micrococcales > Micrococcaceae > Arthrobacter > Arthrobacter sp. JZ12. The sequence goes on from NZ_CP045246.1 coordinate 2,943,081, forward strand.
AGCGGGATGTGCCCGAACCGCCCTGCCGCTACCCAGATCACGAACAGAAGGAACAGGCTGCCCAGCAGGACGAAGATCCACCCCGTGCTTGCCAGCACCCAGTTCAGCGCGCCCTGGGATACGGTCGACAGGCTTTCCGTGTCCGCGAATCCCCAGACAACGAACGCGAGAACCAGGGCACCTGTGACGGCGAAGATGGTCTTGTCGAGGCCTCGCAGGCCCCACCGCAGGTTCGACGTCGGGACTCCACGCCGTCCTTGAGTTCGGTGAGGATTTTCGCCTCTTCAGCTTCGGCATGATGCAGATGGTCAGTGCAGTCAACCGGCGGCGCCCCGGTCACCTCTGAAAGCTCTGCGTCGATTTCCGCAGAAACCTCTGCGTCGGTTGGAATGTATCCAGTGCTCATGAAATCTCTTTCGACTCTTGGAAACAAGAGAGAACGCCTTCGTCCTCCCCATCAGCCGGTAATGGCCTAGTCGCAAATTGAACGTACTGTTCATTGTGGGCTAGATCACAAACCAATACAAGTGTTTTACAAAATTTTGTACGTAGCGTTCATCTATTGAACGCAGCAAGCCGAGTGGGCGTTACTTGACTTGCGTCGGCGCCGGCGCCGTGGGCATGGCTGGTGCCGCCTTAGCGCGGGCAAGCCGCGCCAAGGCCGCTACCGCAATGGAGACCCATACGCCGTTCAGCAACACGAAGGCCCAGGCTTCGTTGTGGAACGCGTTCACGATAAGTCCGGCCGAACCGAACAGATTGCAACTCTGGAACAGCACTCCGTTCCTGATCCAGCCCAGCGAGAATGCGGCATATCCGCCCAGCACCAGCACCGCACCAAGCCAGCCGGCGATGTCAGCCAAGACAGCCATCGGTCCCCCACTTTCCCATCAACGACGAACTCGGAATGCAGGCGCTCCGGCAGAAGCACCCAAAACTGCCTCCCTAAAACGGAAGGGGTAGCCGGGCGGTTCTGCCGCCGTCGAGCACTATCACTTCCCCGGTCAGGAAGCCTGAGCGGTCACTCGCCAGGAAGACGGCCAGATTTCCGACATCCAGCGGCAGGCCCAATCGGCCGACGGGATGGAGCCTGTTGAGCGCCTCCCGGGCAGCATCCGGATCAGGCTGGGACGCGAGATAGTCATCGCTCAAATCGGAGGCTATCCACCCCGGCGCGATGGCGTTGCAGCGGATGCCCGCCTCACCGAGATCCAGTGCAACCGCCCGTGTCATCCCGTGGATTCCTGCCTTGGACGCACAGTACGCGGCATGCTGCGGGTTGGCGGCAAGACCTTCGATCGAACCGATGTTGATGATGCTTCCGCCCCCGCGCCGTCGCATGTGCGGCAGGACCGCCTGGGTCAGCAACAACGGGGCGCGGAGGTTCACTGCCATCATGCGGTCCCACTCCTCGAGCCGGATCTCCTCGATGCTGCGCTCGAACATCATCCCGGCGTTGTTGACGAGAATGTCGATGCCGCCGAAGTGCCCAACGGTATGCTCCACTGCTTCGGTGATGGCTTGAGGGTCAGCGATGTCGGCGGTGATACCCAGAACGAGGGGGTGTCCGGAAAGCACCGGCTCAAGTTTCTGGCGCTGGACAATCGCCACCTGTGCGCCTTCCTCCAGGAACCGGTCGACGACACCCCTCCCGATGCCCCGCCCACCACCGGTAATCAGGGCTACTTTCCCGTCAAGCTCCCTCACGCCCTCCTCACGGTCCAAGCTCATGATTGGAGGAAATCAAGGTCGGCGCCTTCGGAGGCCTGGACGACGGTAGATGCATAGAGCCTGCTCCAACCGCGTTCCGGAAGCGGGCGGGGAACAAGGTCGGCCCGCCGGCGCTCCAGTTCTTCCTCGTCGACCAGGAGGTCCACAGTGCGGTTGGGTACATCGAGACGGATGCGGTCGCCGTCGCGCACCAAAGCGAGGGGTCCGCCCAGGGCGGCTTCCGGAGCACAGTGAAGGACTATGGTGCCGTAGGCGGTGCCGCTCATCCGCCCATCGGAGATACGAACCATGTCGCGCACACCCTGTGCTGCGAGGTATTTGGGAATCGGTATGGAACCGGCTTCGGGCATCCCTGCACCAACGGGACCGATGTTCCGCATCACCAGGACGTGGTCGGGTGTGAGTCCCAGCTTTTCATCGTCCAGCCGCGCTTCGACATCCTCCAGGGAGTCGAAGACGCAGGCGGTCCCCTCATGGACCAGCAGATCTGGGGATGCAGCCGCCGCCTTGAGTACCGCACCCCCGGGAGCGAGGGAACCGGTCAGGGTGACAAGGGTACCTTCCGGTCCGAGCGGGTCATCAAGGGTGCGGATGGTGTCCTGCCAGTCCTCCGGACCGGTATGGGCCTCTAGCACCTGGCCAAGGGTTTCACCCGTGACGGTGGTGACGCTCAGGTCCAGCATCGGCGCCAGGGTCCTCAGCAAGGCCGGGACGCCGCCGTCGCGGTGCATGTCCGGCAGGTAGTTCCTGCCCGCCGGCTTGCAGTCGACAAGGAGGGGGACACTGGATGCAATTTCGTGGAAGTCCTCCAGGGAGAGCTTCAGTCCGAGCCGCCGCGCGATGGCGGTGAGGTGGATGACGGCGTTGGTGGAGCCGGAAATGGCAGACAGAACCGTCACGGCATTCCGGAAGGCGCCTTCGGTCATGATCTCTGATGGGCGGCGGCCGGACAGTCCGATTTCGACGGCGCGGCGTCCGGTTTCAACGCCCAGCCGTAGGCGCTGCGCCGACACCGCCGGTGCGGTGCCGGCGTAGGGCAAGGACATTCCCATGGCCTCGACCAGGCAGGCCATTGTGGAGGCGGTTCCCATCACCATGCAGGTGCCCGCAGTGGGAGCCAATTCCTGGTTCACCTCGCCGATACCCGCCTCGTCGATCTTCCCGCCACGGTAGTCGGTCCACATTCGACGGCAATCAGTGCAGGCTCCCAGCCGCTCGCCCTTGTAGGACCCGACGGACATGGGGCCGACAACGAGTGCGATGGCAGGAATGTCGGCGCTGGCCGCCGCCATGAGCTCAGCGGGCACGGTTTTGTCACAGCCGCCCAGCAGCACCACCGAGTCCATGGGCTGGGACTTGATTTGCTCCTCGAGCTCCATGGCCATGAGGTTGCGGAAAAGCATGGTGGTGGGGTTGGTGAGGATCTCCCCGAGGGACATCACGGGGAAGACAAAGGGCAACCCTCCCGCTTCAAGGACACCGCGCTTCACATGCTCGATGAGCTGAGGCATGTCCCGGTGGCAGGTTGTGTAGTCCGAAGAGGTATTGACGATTCCGACAACCGGTCGCTTGAGGTCTTCAGCGTCCAGACCTGCCGAGGACAGGAAGGCGCGCCGAAGAAACTTGCTGAAGCCCGGGTCACCGTAGCTCGTTAGCTTGCGGTCGACGCCGATTTCATTCTCGGATCCGTTCACGTTCCGTCCTCGATTCCACGATTCGGTTTGATCTCTTCAGCGCAGAGTGTCTCCCCTCCAGGTGGAGGGGAGACACCGCGGACCGTTCCCGTTACCAGCCGGTCAAGCGGGCCGGTTGAACCACTCAGTTACCCCATACTGCTACCGGATCGCCCAGGACATCCTCATTGACGTCAAGACCGAGACCGGGACGCTCCGGAGGAAGGATTCCGCCGTCGCGTCGAATGAAGTCGAATTTCGCGGTCTCAAGGGTCACCATGTCAGCGGTGTTGAGGACACAGCGGAGCTGCTTTTCGGGAACGGTCGCGCCAAGATGGGCAACCCCTGCGAAAGCGATCGCGGAACCAACGGTGTCCTGCACGCTCACAGTGAGCCCACCTGCCCGGGCGATGTCCCGCTGCCGGCGTCCGGGCGTGAGGCCACCGGACTTCGAAACCTTCAGGTTGATACCGTCGGCAGCATCCTGGGCGATGGCCCAGATGACGTCTTCGTCCTGCTGAATGAGTTCATCGAGGATGATCGGGTAGAGACACCGCTGCCGTAGTGACAGCGTCTCGCGGCGGGTGGCACAGGGAGCCTCGATCACGAAGTCGGCTCCGACAGGCAGCATGGCCTGCATGCGAAGCACGGTTTCCGGAGTCATTCCGCCATTGGCGTCGGCGAAGAAGAATTCACCCGGCTGGCGGTCAGCCAGGCACGCGCGGATCCTCTCGGCGTCCAGGGCGGGGCCGCCGTCGCTGTCGGCAGTGCCGATTTTGATTGAGTGGCCGCGGTAGCCGCGGGCCCGGTGGTCAGCGACGCGCGCACGCATTTCCTCGGGCTCCCCGGTGTGGATCGAGGACATCATGGTGAGCGGCTTGCCGGTGGATCCGCCCAGCAGTTCGTAGACAGGCAGACCCACGGACTTGCCGAAGATGTCCCAGCAGGCGATGTCCAGCGGCGCCTTCGCGTGGTTGTGTCCAACCAGGGTGGCGTCGAGCAGGTCGTAGTTGCGGTCAACCTGGCGCGGGTCGCGGCCAAGCAGCGCAGGGGCGAGTTCGGCAATGCCCGCGCGCGCGCCCAGCGCGTGCGCAGCCACGTAGGTGGCGCCGAAGGGAGTGCTTTCGCCCCAGCCCACCGTCCCGTCATCTGCCGTGATCTTGACGATCGACGCGTCGAAGGATTCGTAGGTGCGGCCGCCGGACAGGTGGTAGAGGCCGCCGGAGTAGGGCAGGTCTACCTGGAACAGTTCAATGCGCTCGATCTTCATACTGGATTTCCGTCCCTTAGGCGTTGCGGGAGTCTGCTGTTCCGGCAGCAGGAGGAAGGAGGACAAGTTTGCCGGTGTGCTTCTTCGACAGGAAGTCCTCCTGTGCAACTGCGATGTCGGCCAACGGGTAGGTCCTGGAGACTACGGGATGGATCTCATTCGCCTCGATGTAGGGCACAAGGTTTTCAAAGACCTCGTCGTCCTGGAAGGTGCAGCCGAAGAGCGTAAGGTCCTTCAGGTAGATGGTGCGCAGGTCGATCTCGGCAATGGGACCGTTGATGGCCCCGGCAACTGCATACCGGCCACCGGAACGCAGCACATCCAGGAGTGTTGAGGTCTTGGGCCCGCCCACGATGTCGCAGATGACGTCGACCGAGTTCTTCCCCAGTGCAGCCACAATGTCCGCACCTCGGTCAAGGGTCTGGTCCGCGCCCTGGGCCAGGACCTGCTCCGCCTTTTCAGGTGAGCAGATTGCGATTACGACGGCGCCACGGCGCTTGGCCAACTGGACCGCGGCAAGGCCTACTCCCCCGGATGCACCGGTGACTACAACGCGCTCACCGGTGCACACACCGGCGCGGTGCAGCATATTCTCGGCCGTCGAGTAGGCACACGGTATGGCCGCCAGTTCGGCGTCGCTCCAGTCGCTGTTGACGGCGTGCGTCTCGCGGGAAGGAGCTACCGTGAACTGGGCGAAGCCGCCGTCGCACTCGCTGCCGAAGGTCCAGCACTCGTAGGGACGGTAATCAACGTAGGTGCGCAGCATGTTGCGGACCAGGACCCGCTCGCCGATTCGCTCGGAAGACACGCCGTCGCCGACCGCGACGATCCGTCCGCACACATCAGCACCCTGGATGCGCGGGAAGGTGAGCGCCTGACCGGACCACGCGGCGTCATCGTCGGTGATTGTCTCGAAACCGGCGGCTCCGCCCGCGTTGGTTTCCGAGGAGACTGCCTTGGAATACCAGCCGATACGGGTGTTGATGTCGGTGTTGTTGATGGCAGAGGCGCCCACCTCGATGAGTACCTCGCCCTGTCCCGGCCGGGGAACGGCGACGTCGGTGCGGTATTCGAGCTTGTCAAGTCCGCCGTGCCCCGTGAGGACTGCGGCTTCCATCGTTTTGGGCAAGTCAACGCCCGCCTCAGTGCGAGCTGCAGTGAGTACTTCTCCGGTCATCCTGATCGAACTCCTTTGTTCGCTGGTGATTTCCACGATGTTCGCTGGTAGGTCCGCAGGGACCACGGATCCTGCGGACCTACCAGTTCTGTTACTGATTTAGACGGAGGCTGACGCCTCGCTGAGGCTCATGCCCCTCGTTTCGGGAGCCCACATCTGGGAGATCACAGCCCCGATCACGCAGATGCCCGCCGCGATGAGCATCGTGACGCCCACACCCAGGCCGCTAACCGACAGCGGCAGAATGAAGGTTCCGGCCGCCGCACCGATACGGGACACGGCAGTGGCGAAACCGACCCCGGCACCGCGTATCTCGGTGGGGAAAACTTCTCCCGGGTAAACCCCGGTCAGGGCCGTGGAAACCGCGTTGGCGAAGGAGAAGAGAATGAAGCAGGTCAGGATGATCAGCGGGGATACCTGAGCGAAGAGGCCGATGACAATCAGCGCGGCGGCGCCGATCCACTGCGGCGGAATGGCCAGCTTGCGGCGTCCGACCCGCTCGATGAGGAACATGGCGGCAAGGGCGCCGGCAACCACGAACCCGTTCAGCAGGAGGGCGCCGGTCAGTCCGTCCTCAAGCCCGAAGCTTTCCAGGACGATGGGCGCGAAGGTCGCGATCGCGAAGTAGGGCGTGACGTTGCAGACCCAGTAGATGGACACAAATGCTGTGGCCTTGCGGTACTGGGGTGAGAACAGTCGCCAGACGCTGGTCTTTCGCACTTCTTCGCGGATCACATCCTCCACTTCCGCCTCTTCCATGTACTCACGGGCGATGGCGTGTCCTTCCTCAACGCGTCCCTTGCTGATCAGCCAGCGCGGAGACTCCGGCGTTCCGAGGCGGAGCAGGAAAACGATGAGGGAAGGAACCGTGCTCATGCCCAAAATGATGCGCCAGTCGGCACTCAGGGCGGAGGACATGTAGTAACCCACGGCGTAGGCGAGAAGGTACCCGACGTACCAGGCCACTTCCTGGAAGGCCAGGAGCTTGCCGCGCAAACGCGTAGGAGCGAACTCGGCTAACAGCGGCCAGCCAATCGCGTAGTCCGCGCCGATCGCCATGCCCATCAGCAGGCGGATGATGAAGAGCTGAATTTCATCGGTAACGAAGAATTGCGCTACAGAGCCCGCCAGGAAGATGGCCAGGTCGATGATGAACATCGGCTTGCGGCCGAACTTGTCGGCGAAGTAGCCGCCAAGGGGCCCACCAAGGAAGATGCCGATCAGGGCTGAAGCACCGATGAGGCCCTGCCAAACGAATGACAAGCCAAGATCGGCAGTCATTGCAGGAATGACAAGTCCGATTCCACCAAGGATGAAACCGTCGATGAACATGCCACCGGCGATCACGCCGCTGAGCTTGATTAGGAACCGGCTCTTCTTCGGGTCCGTTCCGAGTTGCGGCTTGGACCCGTCTTCAGAGCGGCGGGAAACAGTAGATTGCACTGTGACTTCCTTGTCTGGAAATTGCTTGTACGTCAAGAGAGCGCCATCATGAGCGCTGGCGAAGGAACGAGGGATGTTCATTCACCGAACACGGTGGTCAAATATGACATTGAGCACACTGGCGAGTCAAGGCGTGATCAACATTACGAAGCGATGCCCTGCGGCCTTTGACTGTGACCTAGGGTACACATAAAATTGAATATGGTGTTCACATTCTGAACCCATTACCCTAGGAGGAAACCGTGACTCTCACCGGACATTCCCTAATCGCCGGCCAGTCCGTTGCTGGCGAAGGCCCGACTACGGCCGGATTCAATCCAGCTACCAACGAAGCTCTGACGCCGGAATACTCGCTGCTCACCGCAGAGCAGTTGAAGGCTGCGACAGCGGCCGCAGCCGAAGCGTACCCGTCCTTCAGTACTCTCGATCCCGAAACGCACGCCGCATTCCTGGACGCTATCGCGGACAATATCGAAGCCCTGGGCGACGAATTGATCACGCGTGCCTGCCAGGAAACCGGTCTCCCGACCGCCAGGATCGAGGGCGAGCGCAAGCGCACAACGGGCCAACTGCGGCTCTTCGGCGAGGTTGTCCGCCAGGGTGACTTCCGCGGGGTCCGCATCGATCCCGCCATCCCGGACCGCACTCCGCTCCCCCGTGCCGACATCCGCCAGCGACAGATCCCACTCGGACCGGTTGCCGTCTTCGGTGCCAGCAACTTCCCGCTTGCTTTCTCGACCGCCGGCGGTGACACGGCCTCTGCACTGGCCGCAGGCTGCCCTGTGGTCTTCAAGGCCCACAATGCACACCCGGGTACGGGTGAGCTTGTCGGTCAGGCCATCACTAAGGCTGTCAAGCAGTTCAATCTGCACCCCGGCGTCTTCTCGCTGGTCTACGGGCCGGGTGCCAGCATCGGGCAGGCACTGGTGGCCGATCCACACATCAAAGCTGTTGGTTTCACGGGTTCGCAGGCCGCAGGCGTTTCCCTGATGCGCACCGCCGCGGCGCGTCCGGAGCCGATTCCGGTCTACGCCGAAATGTCGTCCCTCAATCCGGTCTTCGTTTTCGAGGGCGCCCTCAAGGGTGACATCGATGCCCTCGCTCAGCAGTACGTGGCATCGGTGACAGGAAGTTCCGGGCAGCTCTGCACCTCGCCCGGGCTGCTGTTCGCCCCTGTCGGTGAAGCGGGCGACCGCTTCGCCGCCGCCGTCGGACGCGCCGTCAGCGCCTGCGCGGGCCAAACCATGCTGACCGAAGGTATCGCCGGCTCCTGGCGCACCGGAACCGAGAATCTTCGCTCCGCCGATAATGTGACGGTGATCGGAGAAGGCACCGCCGGGTCCACCGAGAACGCCCCGGCGCCGGCTATTTTCGGTACCCGCGTGGAGGACTTCGTGACCAACCACGTTCTGCATGAAGAGATTTTCGGTGCAGCTTCGCTGGTCATCCGCTACGGCTCCGTGGCAGAACTCATGGAGGCCACCGCACGTATCGAAGGCCAGCTCACAGCTTCGCTCCAGCTGACCGAAGAGGACTACGCGACGGCAGCTCAACTTATTCCCCTTCTGGAACAGAAGGTTGGCCGCATCATTGTCAACGGCTGGCCCACCGGCGTCGAGGTTGGTCACGCGATGGTGCACGGCGGACCGTTCCCGGCCACCTCGGACTCACGCAGCACGTCCGTTGGCACACTTGCCATCAACCGCTTCCTGCGCCCGGTGGCGTACCAGAATCTCCCTCAGGAGCTGCTCCCGCAGCCGCTCCAGGACAGCAACCCCTGGCACCTCAATCGCCGCATCAACGGCACGGTTGAGGCTGCGGAAGCCCGGGTCTAGCGGGTACACCCGCAAGTCCAGAGGAACGGCGTCGTGCCGGCTTGAGGGCCAGCACGACGCCGTTCCTCTTTTCGAGTGCGCCAGCCTTCTATTTCACTGCTTAAACGGCTCCGACCCTGGGGGCTACGTGAGCGTCCCCAGGGCCGGAGGTTTGGCGCTGGTCGTGCGGCGGGCGGTTAGGCAGGCACCGCGACCTAGAAGTTGCCGCTAACCCAGGTGCCAGATGCCGAGAGCGGAGAGCAGCTCCCGGGGATCCCAGACCACCCACTCCTCGGCCAGTTTGTCGTCCTCGAACCGGAGGAACGAGGCCCCCGTCACCGTGACGCTGCGACCGGTGGCAGGCACGTCCATGAACTCACCCTGGTGGGTACCCTTGGTCTGCCAGTGGATGGCAGCTGTAGCACCGTCCTCCACAATGTGCAGGATCTCCGTGGTGGTGTCCGGGAAAGCGGCATGCGTTGCTTCAATGGTCTTTCGAAGCGTTGCATAGTCCTCGCTGCCGGACTTGGAGCGGCGGACGTAGTCCGGGCTGAGCATCTCTTCGAAGGGGGTCAGGTCCCCGTCACCCCACGCACGGTTCCACGCATTGAGGATAGTTGTCTGACGGGTCATGATGCACTCCTTGCGGGCTCCGAAGCCGACTGTACCGGCTGCGCCGGCGCTGGGATTTCAATGGGGAGGTACTTGCCGAACTTGCCGCCCCGGAAGATCAGGGCGCTTCCGTCGCCTTCACTCATGTGCGTGATGGATCCAACCACCATGTAGTGGTCACCGACTACTACTTCCGCAGTCACTACGCAGTCGATGTACGCAGTAGCACCGTTCAGGTGCGGCGTTCCGAGAGGACCCTTGGTGCAGGGAATGCCTGAGAACTTTTCGGGGCCCTTTCGCGACAGCGACCGGCAGATGCTGACCTGATCGTCAGAGAGGATGTTCGCAGTGAACTTCTGCAGCTTGCGCAGTTTCGGCCAACTCGAGGAGCCCTTGTCAACACAGAACATGACCAGGGGCGGTTCCAGCGAGAGGGACTGGAATGTACCGACAACCAGGCCAAGCTTCTCGTCGTCGTCGTTGGTTCCGGTGATGGCTACAACGCCGGTCGGAAGTTTGCCTAGTACCTGCCGATAGTAGGCGGGCGTGATGTCGTTATCCGGCGTAATTTCCGAGGATGGGGTGATGTCCATGAGGATTCCTTTTACGGGTCTCTGATTGGGCGACGATGCCCTGGCTAGGAGGACGGAATGAGGTTTTCCCTGAAGCTGCCGAAGCGGCCACCATGAAAAATCAGGGGTGAGCCTTCACTGTGCGCCATGTCGATGACGCTCGCAATGACCACAATGTGATCACCTGCCACGAACTGCTGCTCTACGCGGCAGTCGAACCAGGCCAGGGCACCCTGGATGTGCGGGTTGCCCCACTCGGACTCTGACCAGGCAACTGAGCGCAGCTTGTCCTCGCCCTTCGACGAAAGCGCCCGGCAAACCTGCTGCTGGTCTTCCGCCAGCAGGCTGATGCTGAACGTCGAGGCGTCCGCAATTTTCGGCCAACTGGTGGAGGAATCCATAACGCTGAAGGTCACCAGCGCCGGTTCCATGGAGAGGGAGGCGAACGTCCCGACGATCATGCCGTTCTGGACGCCGGTGGTCCGGTCCGTTGAGCAGACCGCGGCAACTCCGGTGGGCAGGTGGCGCATGACCGCGCGGTACGTGTCAGAACTGATGGGCCGCGCAGCAAGAGCGTTAACACTCATGACTGTGCCTTCAGCTCTGCATCGACATCGCGGCTGGCACGCAGACCGGATTCGATGGCGCCGTCGAAGAAGCCTGCCCAGATATTCGCAATGTCACTGCTGGCGAAGTGCAGTGCGCCTTCGCTGGCCTGCTGTGCTGCGTGGTACTTGGTGAGCTGGCCGGGGCGCTGGATCTGCCAGGTCTCCTCGGCGTACGGGTCTTCGCCCCACTTGTGGCCGGTGACCTCGATAACCTCGAGGTCGTCGCGCCAGACGCGAATGGCTTCCTGGATCTGCTCGGGGTCGGTGACATCGATGCGGTTGGCGTCGGCGCCGAAGCCGACCAGCACGGCGTCGGTGTCGCTGACGAACTCGGTGCGGATGACCGAGAGCGGCTTGTCCTGCGCGGAGTAGGCGAAGAACGGCTTGATGGGTCCCTTGACCCGGATCCAGGCCTTCACGCCCTGTGATGCGGTGCGTTCCCGGCTCGGGGCGAGCTTGCCCTCGGAGAGCGCCGGCTGGACATCAAGCTTGTGGAGAATGTTCTGCGGAAGGGTGATGACAACCTTCTTGGCAGTGATTTCCCGACCGTCACCGTAGGTGACGGTGGCGCCGTCGTCGGTGTGGCGCACGGAGGTGACCGGGGAGTTCAGGCGGATGTCGGCGTCGGCGTCGGCCGCAATGGCCTTGACGAGGGTGTCATTGCCGTTCTTGAGGCGGAAGATGGCCGAGGCCTCGTGCATCAGGTGCCAGTGCCCGGAGGACCCGGCGGTCCAGCGCAGCGCGTTGACGTACGCGCACTGATCCAGCGGCGCGTTGAAGTGGCCCACCCAGGCGGCCTCGTTGGCGTTGCGCTCATCCACGGACAGGTCCAGCTTGTCCAGCATTTCCTGCAGGTTGTACTGGTCAACCTCGGCCAGGTCCGGGTTGGTCAGTGGGGCGTCGGGGCGGGGCAGCCACTTCATGGTGTCCTCGAGGACCCGGGTCATGCCGGGGTCGATGAGGTTCATGAAGTCATCCAGGTTGCCGCGGCGGACTTCGTCGCCGGCCAGCCAGTAGGTCTCCTCCGAACGCGGCCCGCGGGAAACCTCAAGGCCGTACCGGGTCACCTCAGCCCACACGTGCGGCTGGGTCCAGTGCAGCCAGTTCCCGCCAAGCTCGAGGTTCTGGTCCAGGCGGCGCTCGGTGTACACGCGGCCGCCGAGGCGCTCACGGGCTTCCAGGACAACCACCTCGTGACCGCGGTTGCCCAGTTCACGGGCGGTGATCAGGCCGGCAAGACCGGCACCGATGACGACGACGTCAGTCTGTTCAGTCATGTGATGTATCTTTCGTTGCAGTAGCGGTTGGGGCGGTGGACCTAGCGGCTTGCTTCGCTGAGGTTGCGGGCGCGCTGGCTGGTTGCAGGGTGACCCTCCAGGGTGTACTTGTGGCCGGGGAAGAGCTTCTCCCGCAGCGTCACGGGCGCCTCATCATCGGACCGGGCGGGGGCGACGATGCCCTGCTCACGGAGCAGCGGAAGCGCCAACTCGATGAAGTCTTCCCAGCCGCCGGGCTTGGTGGTGTAGCTCAGGTTGACACCGTCGATGTCGGCCTCATCCCGCCACCGGCGCAGTTCGGCAGCAACGGTTTCAGGTGAGCCCACGATCGTGCATCCGGTGCCGCCGACAGCCAGGAACTCTGCGATCTGGCGCGGGGTCCAGTCGCGGTCCGGGTCCGCCTTGGAGAACATGTCGACCATCGACTGGCCGGCCTTCGTTCCGACAGAGCGCAGCGGGGTGTCCAGTTCATACTCGGACATATCAATGCCGGTCCAGCCGCTGAAACGGGCGAGGATCGCGTCGACCGGTGCGTTATCGACTGCCTTCTGGTACTTCGCCTGGGCTTCCTCATCCGTGGGTGCAACGACAACCGTGAGCAGGATGATGATCTTGACATCGCGCGGATCCCGCCCTGCGTCGGAAACGGCCTGGCGAAGCTTTGCCGAGGTGCGCTTGGCGCCTTCCACGGAGGTGCTCTGGATGAAGACAGCTTCGGCGTGCTTACCGCCGAACTCCATGCCCCTGGAAGAGGAGCCGGCCTGGAAAAGAACGGGAGTGCGCTGCGGGGACGGCTCGCACAGATGGAAGCCCGGGACCGTAAAGTGCTGGCCCGAGTGGTTGATCTGGTGCACCTTGGCGGGATCGATGTAGGTCGCGGATTCGACGTCGCGGACCACGGCGTCTTCCTCGTAGGAGCTCTCCCAGAGCTTGTACACAACGTCCATGTATTCGTCAGCCATGTCATAACGCTCGGCCGGAGTGAGCTGCTGCTCCTTGCCCAGGTTCCGGGCAGCAGCCTCGGAGTAGGACGTCACAATGTTCCAGCCCACGCGGCCGCCCGTGAGGTGGTCCAGGCTGCTGAACTTGCGCGCGAGCAGGTACGGCGGCTCGTAGGTTGCCGAGCAGGTTACGCCGAAGGTCAGGTGCTTGGTCACTGCGGCCATCCCGCTGATCAGTACGGTTGGGTCGTTGATCGGAATCTGCGCAGCGTCGCGCAGAGCCGCATCCCCGTTGCCCCGGTACACGTCGTGGTAGCCGACGTTGTCAGCGAAGAAGATGCCGTCGAAGCCGGCCTTCTCAAGCTTCTGGGCAATCCCCGTCCAGTACTGCAGATCGGTGTAGCGGTAACCCTGGTCGCCTTCCGTGCGCCAGGACCCGGAGGTCAGGTGCGAGGGAGCGAACACGTCGAAGGCGAAAAGGCTCAGGGGTTCATTCTTCATGGCAGCGGTGCTTCCTTGGACTCGTGCCGAGCTATAGGCGGCTTGGTTCATTCACAGTTCATTTTTGAACACTGCGTTCAATCTATGATGTAACGAAACTCACTGTCAAGAGCTTGGTCACATTGTGAACGGCTGGTTCGATCAGTACCGGCGCGTAGGATTGAAGGGTAAGGAAAAGGGCAGGATCAGCCCGACTCGGACGGCGAAGCGGAGCGAAATGGCACTGGGACGAGGCGCATCATCGATGGACGCAGACGAGGCCGGGAGCTCATCGGGCAGCCAGGAGCCGTTTGACCTTATTAACAAATCGGTGGTGAAGGCCACTCTGCTGCTGCGTGAACTCGGCCGCCACCGCAACGGCATCAATGTCACCGAGCTTGCGCAAACTGTGGGAATGTCGCGGCCCACAGCTTTCCGCCTGCTGCTGAGCCTGGAGCACACCGGCTTCGTTGAACGCACCGACAACCGCTACATGCTGGGTTGGCAGGTCGCACATTTGGGCAGGCTTGCCGACCCCTTTGCCGCAGCGGTCTCCCGCACGCAGCCCATCCTCGATGAGTACGCAAAGAAGGTCAACGAGACGTTGAGCTTCGTGATCGTCAGGGCGGAGGGTGAAACCGATCATGTGGTCATCGCCGAGGCCTCCGGAACCCGCTATCTGAGCGCCTCACACCAGTACCTCGGTGGCACCTACCCGCTGCATGCGAGCGCCACCGGCAAGGTCATTCTTGCCGAACAAAGCGACGAGAAGATCGCCGCTACCCTTCCTGACACACTTGAGGCATTAACTGAGCACACCATCACCAGCCGCGACGCCCTGATGGAAGAACTGAAGCAGGTCCGCGAACAGGGCTATGCGCTTCTCGATAACGAACTTGAAGAAGGTCTTTTCGCCATCGGCTGTCCTGTGCGCGATGCGGGCGTCCTCATCGGCGTAGTGACGGTACAGGGCCCGACTGAGCGGCTGAAGTCCCAGCTGTCCGAGAACATCACTGAATTGCATAACGCAGCTGAGGAAATCACCCGCGCACTGACATAGTCCCGCGAATGACAGCGCCCCCTTCTTAGGATGCGTACATCCAAAGAAGGGGGCGTCGTCGTTTAGAGCGCGTACCCGAACGCTAGCTCGCGTAGGGATCCGCGATGCCGATGTATTGGGTGTAGAGGTACTCCTCGATGCCTTCCAGTCCGCCCTCACGTCCGAGGCCCGACTGCTTCACACCGCCAAAGGGCGCGGCTGCATTCGAGATGACACCGGCGTTGAGGCCGAGCATGCCGGTCTCGAGACGCTCCCCCATACGGATTCCACGGTTGAGATCCTTGGTGAAGACGTAGGCGGCAAGGCCGTACTCCGTGGCATTGGCCAGCCGCACGGCGTCGTCCTCGGTGGCAAAGGTGACGATCGGGGCCACAGGTCCGAAGATTTCCTCGGACAGGATCCGGGATCCTTCGGTGACTCCGGTCAGCACGGTGGGCTGGTAGAAGTAGCCCGGTCCGTCCACGGGGGCACCGCCCACCACTGCCTGCGCGCCGGAAGTGACGGCGTCGGACACCAGCTCGTGAACCTTGTCGCGGCTTTCGGCGTCGATCAGCGGGCCCACCTTGGAGTCCGGTTCGGTGCCGCGGGCGATGGTCATTTCCTTCATCTTCAGCGCGAACTTGTCGGCGAACTCAGCGGCAACCGACTCGTGGACGATGAACCGGTTGGCAGCGGTGCAGGCCTCGCCCATGTTGCGCAGCTTGGCGAGCATGGCTCCGGCCACTGCGGCGTCGATGTCCGCGTCTTCGAACACCAGGAACGGGGCGTTTCCGCCGAGTTCCATCGAGGTGCGCAGGACGGTCTCAGAGGCATCCGAAAGCAGGCGGCGGCCCACCTCGGTGGAGCCGGTGAAGGAGAGCTTGCGCAGGCGCTGGTCCTTGATCAGCGGGCCGGTGGTCGCGCCGGCGCTGGTGGAGGAGATGACGTTCAGAACGCCGGCGGGCAAACCGGCTTCCTGCATGACCGCGGCGAAGAGCTGTGAGGTCAGAGGGGTCAACTTGGCGGGCTTCAGGACCATGGTGCAGCCGGCGGCCACGGCGGGAGCAACCTTGCGGGTTGCCATGGCCAGCGGGAAGTTCCACGGCGTGATCAGCAGGCAGGGGCCGACCGGCTTCTTGGTGACCAGGATTCGGGTCTTGCCGTCCGGTGCCACCGAGTAGCGGCCGAAGGCACGTACGGCTTCTTCCGAGAACCAGCGCAGGAACTCGGCGGCGTAGGCAACCTCACCGCGGGCTTCCGCAAGGGGCTTGCCCATCTCGAGGGTCATGAGCAGCGCGAAGTCCTCGGCGCGCGCGGTGACCAGGTCGAATGCCCGTCGAAGTATTTCGCCGCGCTCGCGGGCCGGGACCTTCGCCCAGGAGTCCTGCGCTGCGGCGGCGGCGTCGAGGGCGGCCTTGCCGTCCTCAGCCGAAGCATCCGCGATGCTCAGCAGGACCTTGCCGGTCGCGGGGTCTTCAACGTCGAAGGTCTTACCGGTAGTGGAGGGCCGCCATTCGCCGTTGATCAGCAGGCCGGTGGGGACAGAGTCAAGCAGTTCAAGCTCGGTCAGTGCGGGGACAGACATGGTTCAGTTCCGTTCTATGCGCGGTAGTGCGGGAAAGAGTGGGGAGTTGGAAGGGCGAGTACGAGGGTGGCGCAGGACCTAGTAGGCCTTGACCCTCTGCTCGACCACGAGGTGGATGAGGGCGAAGACGCCGTCCTCATCGATTGCCTTGAGCGCAGCTTCGATGGCCGCGGGGATCTCGCTGTCCTTCTCCACCTTGATACCGAAGCCGCCGAATGCCTGCGCCATGAGTGCGAACTCAGGGTTCTTCAGCTGCGTGCCGGAGACACGGTGTGGGTAGTGCCGTTCCTGATGGGTGCGGATGGTGCCGTACTCCTGGTTGTCCATGACCACCACCAGCGGAGTTGCCCCGTACTGGGCGGCAGTGGCCAGTTCCTGGCCATTCATGAGGAACTCGCCGTCACCTGCGATAGTGACCACGCGTCGGCCGGGATATTCCAGGGACGCTGCAACTGCCGAGGGAACCGAGTAGCCCATGGAGCCGTTACGGGCACTGATCATCGACGCGTACCGCTGGGTGGGGAAGTAACGGTGGGCCCAGTTAGTGTGTTCTCCCGCTCCAAGGGTGATCATCGCGTCCTCGGGCAGGGTAGGCACCAGGTTGGCCATCAGGGTGTCCATGCGTGCCTGGCCGTCCGTGGGAGTAGCCGGGGGCAGGGTTGAGAAGGCCTCCTGCTCGTGGCGCATTTTCGCCGTCCAGGCCTTCCACTCCTCCTTGACCGGCAGTTCGATCTTCGCCAGGTCGCGAACGAACACGTCCGGCTTGGCTACGATCTGGTAGGACACCGGACCGGACCGTCCGCGCAGGGACGGGTCGATGGTGATCAGGAAGTTCTTCTTGTTCCAGTCCTGGCGGCAGAGGAACCCGTCAGTGATCACGTCGCCCGGGACGGTGCCGACGAAGATCAGCAGGTCGGTCTCTTCGAGCAGGTCGTAGGTGGGGCGGGGGCGGCCGTAACCGATCGGTCCAACGTACGACGGCGAGTCGAAAGGCACGGTGCCCTCGGTCCGCCACTCTGCCGCGGCAGGAATGGAGTGTTTCTCCAGCCAGGCGGTGAGCTGGCTGGCGCCCTCCTGGGTCCAGTCGTTGCCGCCGGTGACGAACAGCGGCTTGGTGGAAGCGGCCAGCGCCTCGGCCAGGGCGTCGGCGTCGACGGTGGTCATGCCGCCGCTGGCTACCGGAATCGGCGGGTGGAGCTCGGCCGGGATCTCCTGGCGGATGACGTCCTCGGGCAAGCCGATGACGACCGGACCCGGCCGGCCGCTCATTGCGGCGAAGAGTGCCTCGGCAACGATTTCGGAGGCGCGTTCTGCGTGGTCAAGGACCATGACGCGCTTGGCGCCCGTGTCGAACCAAGCCTTGATGTCGAATTCCTGGAAGGCTTCACGGTCGCGGTGGGCGAAGGGAATCAGTCCCACAAAGAGGACCATCGGGGTGGAATCCTGCCACGCAGTGTGAAGGCCGACGTGCGCGTTCGCTGCACCAGGGCCACGGGTGACCATGGCAATGCCGGGCAGCTGGTTCATCTTGCCGTCGGCCTCGGCCATGTAGGTTGCACCGCCCTCATGGCGGCAGACGATGGTCTCGATCGGGGAATCATGAAGGCCGTCGAGAACGTCGAGGAAGCTCTCTCCCGGAACGACGTGCGCGCGCTTGATGCCGTGGGCGACCAGGGTGTCAACGATGACGTGACCGGCGGACTTCTGGGTGGAAACTTCTGCCTCAGGGGCGGGTTCCAAGAGTGACTTCGTTGTCATGGTTACAAGTATCTTTCACAGAATGAAAACTGCTTACGTTATGTGAAATGTTGGCACGTTTTCCAAGTGCCAGTCAACGGAAAAGAGCGCAAATTACGCTCTTCGAGGGCGTGATTAGCACCACACGAGGATCAGTAGACGGAAGTCTTCAGGGATTCCGAGACCCGGGCCGCTGCCCGTCGCAGTTCCGGCACACAGGACAGGAGCAGGCCCTCCTCAGCGGCTTCTACGGGGGCCGTGAGAGCGACTGATTCACTCGCGGGGCCAACCCGCGTCGGCACGGCAACAGCCACAGACAGGACGCCGGTCGACCTTTCGTCGAGGGACAGGGCGAAATCGACTCCCGGTTCGGGCAACCGCTCACGCAGTGTGCGCGTGGTGAAGCCCTCTTCCTCGTAGCCCAGCGCGATGGCCGCGCCTACGATCCTGGCCAATTCGTCGTCATCGGCGGCGGCAATCAGGATCTTGCCTGCCGCACCCATGGTGAGGGGAAGGCGTCTGCCAAGGGGGTGATCGTAGCGGAGGGGCGCATCGCCGTCGTGCCGAAGCACGAGTGCGCGCTCGAAGCCGAGGCGGGTGTGCAGGGAAGCCGTCAGCCCGGTCTGCGAAGCCAACTGCTGAAGCACGGGGCGCGCAGCAACCACAAGTGGATCGAGTTCCAGGAAGCTGCGGGCGGCGGGGACGGCCGCGGGCCCTATCCGATAGGCCTTGTCCTGCTGGCTGACCATGTCGAACTCCTGCAGAACGCGCAGGATGCGCAGTGTGGTCGGCAGGCTCATCCCGCACGCCTTGGAGAGGTCACTCAGGCGCTGCGGACGCTCCGAGCGCTGCAGTTCCGCGAAGATTTCGAGCGCACGCGTCAGGGAGCGCATGTTCGGGGTCTTCGAAACGGCTTCCGAGCTGCCACCGGTCGTCGTTGCATTCGGCGTCATACTTTCATCCTATGCAACTTCAGGCGGTGCAGTTGCACAGGATGAAAGAACCGAGCTTAGCTGCCCTAGACAACCCCCAGCGCCAGCATTGCGTTTGCCACCTGCACGAACCCCGCAATGTTGGCACCCGCCACATAATTGCCGGGTAGTCCATACTCGTCGGCGGTGGCTGCACAGCGCTCGTGGATGTTCGCCATAATCTGCTCGAGCCGCTCTTCGGTGTGCTCAAAGGACCACGCGTCACGGCTTGCGTTCTGCTGCATTTCCAGCGCCGAGGTTGCAACACCACCGGCGTTGGCGGCCTTACCGGGGCCGAAGAGGATCCCGGCATCCTGGAACAGCTCGATCGCTTCCGGCGTGCTCGGCATGTTCGCCCCCTCGGCCACGGCAACCAGGCCGCGTTCAAGCAGTCGCTTAGCCGCGACGTCGTCGAGCTCATTCTGGGTGGCGCACGGAAGAGCGACGGTCGCGTCGACGTCCCACACGGATCCGCCGGGGACAAAGACAGCTCCGGAGCCGCGCTCGTTCGCGTAGTCGCTCACCCGTCCGCGCCGGTTCTCCTTGATGTCGCTGAGCAGTTCGACGTCGATACCCTGCTCGTCAACGACGTAGCCGGAGGAGTCCGAGCAGGTAACCACCTGGGCACCGAGCGACTGCGCCTTGGCAATGGCATGCAGTGCGACGTTACCCGAACCGGAAACCACCACACGCTGCCCGTCGAGCGTCAGGTTGCGGGTTGCCAGCATCTCCTTCGCGAACAGGACCGCACCGAAGCCGGTAGCTTCGGGCCGCACCAGCGAGCCGCCCCAGCCGATTCCCTTGCCGGTGAGAACGCCGGATTCGTACCGGTTGGTGATCCGCTTGTACTGGCCGAACATGTACCCGATCTCCCGGGTGCCTACGCCGATGTCACCAGCGGGAACGTCCGTGTACTCGCCGATGTGCCGGTAAAGCTCGGTCATGAATGACTGGCAGAAGCGCATCACCTCGGCGTCGCTGCGGCCGCGGGGATCGAAATCGGAGCCGCCCTTGCCACCTCCAATCGGCATGCCGGTCAGCGCGTTCTTGAACACCTGCTCGAAACCCAGGAACTTCACGATTCCCAGATAGACCGAGGGATGGAAGCGCAAGCCACCCTTGTAGGGGCCGAGCGCGGAATTGAACTCCACCCGAAATCCCCGGTTGATCTGCACCTTGCCTGCATCATCGACCCACGGAACGCGGAAAATGATCTGGCGCTCCGGCTCGCAGATCCGCTCCAGGATGGACGCCTCTACGAACTCCGGGTGCTTTTGGAGCACCGGTGCCAAGGATTCGAAAACCTCGTTCGCTGCCTGGTGGAATTCCGTCTCTCCAGGGTTCCGCCGGACAACTTCGTCCCGGATTGCTTCCATCGCAAAGTCCATTTGGCTCTCCTTCACTGCAGAACGTACCGGCCAAGACTACAGTCGCCTGTGAAAGAGGGCACACTGCGGGTAGAACTGCAGCATGAGCACTCAGCTGCCCGGCGTCGTCGTTCTCGGTTCCATCAACGTGGACCTCGTCGTTTCCCTCGAACGCCGTCCACAGCCCGGCGAGACCCTGTTGGCGCGATCGATGACGGTGTTCCCAGGCGGGAAGGGCGCCAACCAGGCCGTCGCTGCGGCGAAACTTGGCGCCCCCACCACGATGGTCGGTGCCGTCGGGCAGGATGCCTACGCTGACGTCGCGCTTTCCGGGTTGAAGGCTGCGGGAGTGGACACGAATGCCGTTCAGCGAATGGACGCACCTACCGGGGTTGCAATAGTGGAAGTCGATGACGCCGGGGAGAACAGCATCGTTGTGATCCCAGGCGCCAATGCGCTCGTGACTCCCGAACTGATTGCCACCCACGCGGACATCATCGCCGACGCCGGCGTGCTGGTGCTGCAGGGCGAAATTCCGGCATCGACGGTCACCGCTGCGGTTACGACGGCGCGTGGCCGCGTGCTGATCAATCTGGCGCCGGTGATCGACCTGCATCCCGAAACACTTTTGCGCGCGGACCCGCTGGTGGTGAATGAGCACGAGGGGGCGCTGGTGCTGGCTCAGCTCAACGGAGGACCGGCTCCGGCATCCTTCGAGGAGACAGCGCAGGCACTCCTCAAGTGCGGTTTCCCATCTGTCGTGATTACGATCGGCGGCGCCGGGGCGCTGCTAGCCACAGCGTCCGGCGTCGTTCAGATTCCCGCGCCGTCAGTCCCGGTGGTGGACACCACAGGCGCAGGGGACGCTTTTGTGGGCGCGCTCGCCGCCCGCCTGGCAGCGGGAGACTCACTGCCCGACGCCGTCGGGCTGGCTGTGCGCGTAGGCGCGTTCTCGGTGGGAGGCGAAGGCGCGCAGCCGTCCTACCCGTCGCTGGAGGACGAACTGCCGAAGACGGACTAAAGCGCGCGTCGCTTAGCTAGCGTCAGTTGCCGCGCGGCTTGTTCGGTCGAATCACCATGGCGAGGAGCCACGCGATCACACCCCCGACGGCAAGCGCGGCGACGGAGGCCGAGATGGTGGTGCCCAGGCCGCGAGGCTCACCTCCGGCGCCCTCGGCACCAGCCTGCGCATCTTCCTCAGCCGCTTCTTCTGCCGCGTAGGGCTCGACAACGGGAGCCAGGATTGTCTCCGGAGAACCCGCAGATCGCTCGAGGGTGTTACGCAATACCTCGGCGACCTCCTCGTTACCTCCGAGCCTCCAGTCCACCGTGCGGTCCTCGGCCTCGGGTTCAGTGCGGACGTCCTCGAGCCAGGCAATCATCCCGATCTCCGGGTACTCCTTGGCGATCGCGGGGTCGAAGAGCTGGTTCAGCCACGCCGTCTTGATCTCAACCTCGTCGGCGGTATCCGGATCCTCAGGGTCGTAGAGTGCGGCAGTCTGAATGAAGAACCGCTTGCCGCGTTCCGCCGCGTATTCCTTGGCGAAGTTGACCTGCGGGGCTTGCGGCGGAAGGCCGTAAGACCCTTCAAGCTGTGTCGCGAACTTATCCTCCTCCGGCAGCACCGAGGTGACGATGGAACCGGAGTAGTCGCGGTCGTCGTCGTTCTCGGCGACCCGGCCCGGCTGGTAGCTGCCGTAGTGGTACATGGTCAGGCCCACCCAGTCGACGGCGTCGTCACCGGGATAGTAGGGAGCGTACGGATCGTCGCCGAAGTCGACCAGCTCGTTGCCGTTGGTGTCCAACGCCTCAAGCGTTCCTTCGCCGCGCTCGTCCAGCGCACCGTACGCCTCGGTGAAGGGATAGCCGGACGCGTACGACGGCGCCCACAGCATGGCCGCGGACGGAACCTGCGCGTGCACCACCTCCGCGACGGTCCGGAACGCGGCGACGTACTCCTCGGGCTGCTGCCCCCACTCAAACCAGGTGCCGTTCATCTCCGGGGCGAAGCGGATAAAGAACGCGGTGCCGTACTCCTCGCCGGCGTCCTGCAGCACCTCCGCCAGCTGTTCGGCGTCCTCCGCGGTGAGCTCACCCAGTGGAACGGAGGGCTCCAGCGTGACGACGGCGAGCGCCCCCATCTCGGCGACCTGCTGTGCCGTGCTGCGCAGGTCTTCCTTCAGGGTGTCATCGAGCGGATACGCAAACGGCCTGGTCAGGAACGACGGCGAGATCCCTACATCCTCGCTGTAGGATCCGGCATCCGCGGTGGACCATTCCAGTTCAGCGCCGAAATAGCGGCCTTCGGCCAGCTCGGTGGGTGCTTCCGCCGATCCGCTCGCTTCCGCTGACCCGGCCGGCGAAGTTGCCGTTCCCGCGCTCACCCCCGCTCCAAGCAGTGCCAGCACGGCCGCCGTCGAACACAACGCACGAACCAGGCCACGCCTGAATCCCCGATTGGAAAAAGTCATTCCACCGCTTCCTCTGTGCATCAGCTTCCGCGAGCTGATCGAGACCCGCAACTGGAGTCCAAGTTACCGGAACGGCATCCGATAGGCTCGAGACTTACGTTTTGAGCCAGGGAGTGAGATTCAGCGTGACCGACATTCAGGAAGCTGTGGTTGGATTCGATCCGGATGCTGCCGGAGAGCAGCCTGCGGCAGCACTTGAAGCGCTGATCAGCCGCGTGGAAGAAGAAGTCCGAAAGCTTCAGCTCATCAGGTTCAGCCAGGAGGACGCGCTGTCGCTCGGCCTGCTTATCGTCGAGCTGGCCACCGAGCGGGAGCTGCCTGTCGCCGTCGATATACGGCGCGGTAATCACGTCCTGTTCCACGTTTCGCTGCCCGGCGCCACTGCGGATAACGACGCCTGGGTCGAACGCAAAGCCCGTACGGCCGAGCGCTATGCGGCGCCGTCGCTGTTGGTGGGGCTGCGGGGCAGGGTGTCGGGCGGGCGTATCGAGGACAATGCCTGGTTCGACCAGGCGGTCTACGCCGCGCATGGCGGCGCGTTTCCCGTTCAGGTGAAAGGGATCGGGCCGGTGGCAATAGCCACGGTGTCGGGGCTGCCCCAGATGGAGGACCATGACCTTGTGGTCGAGGCCCTGACCAAGTTCAGCCGGCGCAAGAAGAAGGTAGCGCCTGCTGCTAGCCGATGAGGTGCAGTTCGCGAAGCTTCGCCTCGACGTCCGAATTGAGCGGCTCAACCTGGTGGCTGCCGTCGGGGTACACCACCACCGGGATGTTGGTCCGGCCCGAGATGTTCTGGGCTTCCGAGGCTGCGTCCGGCTCCTGCACAAGGTCGATGTAGCGGTAGTTCACGCCTAGCTCGTTGAGCTGCTTCTTGGTCCGGATGCAGTCGCGGCACCAGTCGGCGCCGTACATCAGGATGCCCTGTTCGGTATTGCTCACCCGACAATTCTAGGTCGCAGCTACCGCGGTCCGCTGGCGTGTTCGCTGCGAGCGACAGCGGCTCCCATCCGCGCAACCGCCTCTGTGAGGATGGACGACGACGTCGCATAGTTCAGGCGCACATGCCCCGCTCCCCCTTCCCCGAAGACATGCCCCGAGCTGAGCGCCACGCGGGCGTGGTCGAGGAAGAAGCGCGCAGGCCCTGCCAGGTCGGAGACCACGCCGGGTGAGGCTTCGCCGTCGGAATAGTGCGCGCTGAGCCGGCGGCAGTCGAGCCACGCAAGGTAGGTGCCCTCCGGCGCCCGGAAGCCGACGTCAGGCAGGTGTTCGGCAAGCAGCGACCGCAGAAGATCGCGGTTGGCAGCGAGTCCGCCGATGAGCGCGTCAAGCCACCGTTCGCCCTCCTTCAAGGCCGCCGTGTGCGCCAGGATCCCCAGATGGCTGGGTCCGTGCCCCACCTCTTCGGGCAGCCGGCGCAGGTCCGCTGCCGCCTCCGGGCCTGCCACGACCAGCGCCGCCTTCAGTCCCGCCAGATTCCAGGCCTTGGAGGCGGACACGACGGCGAACGCATCCTCTCCCCCGGCCACGCTCAGGTACGGCGTGAACTCGGCGCCCGGCAGGATCAGGGGGCTATGAATCTCGTCGGCCACCACGCGCACTCCGTACGTACGGGCGAGCGCAGCGATTCCTTCGAGCTCAGCCCGAGTGTGGACCACGCCCGTCGGGTTGTGCGGATTGCTGATCAGGTAGGCAACCTGTTCGCCCTGGGCCCGCGCTGCCCGAAACGCTTCCTCCAGGGCATCGAGGTCCACGCGCCCGGCGTCGTTCAGGGATGCCGTGTGCACCTTCCTGCCGCTGTGCTCCACGAAGGCAAAGAACGGCGGGTAGACCGGGGTGTTGATGACCACGGTTGATCCGGGTTCAGTGACCAGCCGCAGGACCTCGACGATGCCCAGCATGACGTCCGGAACGAGGGCCGTGCGGGCAGGGTCCACTCCCGACCAGCGCCACCGGCGCTCGGCAAAGGCGGCCAGCGCCTCAGCGTAGGCCGTCCCGTAGGGGTAGCCGGTGTCGCCGCGAGCAACGGCATGCGTCAGGACGCGGGCCACGGGCTCAGCGAGCCGCACGTCCATCTCTGCGACCCAAAGCGGAAGTACATCTTCCGGGTAGGTCCGCCATTTCAGGCTGGTCCGCTGCCGCAATTCGCCGAGAGTCAGGTCCTCGAGCGGATTCGGAATGCTGTTCATGCGGTCCCCTCGCGCTGTTTGCTCACCTGTCCCAGACTAGCGCCGGGAGCTCGCCGGGGCGGCGACCCGGCTGCTCCCGGCACGCCGGACCGGGCGACCCTGCCGAACCTCAGAGCGCCGGCGTACGCGGAGGTGCTTCCCGGCGACGGCCCGTCGACTCGAACGCTGCGGCCAGCCGGAGCAGCTCGCTGTCCGAGTAGGCCTTGCCCGCGAACGTGAGCCCTACCGGCATCCCGATGTCGGACATGATGCCCAGTGGCACGGTGACTGTAGGGATGCCCAGGTGCCGTGGCACGAGGTTCCCGTTGGCAACCCAGACGCCGTTGCGCCAGGCCAGCTCGGCTGACGCCTCGTTGGTGTCCGCGTCTGCGGGCCCGACGTCGGCCGATGCCGGGAAGACGACGGCGTCGAGTCCGTTCTCGTCCATCCAGTCGTGGAGATCCAGTCGCCGGGTCTCCTCGAGCCCGCGCAGCCCTTCCTCCAAATGCGGGATGTCCGTCAGCTGCAGGTTCGGGTGTGTGCGGATGAACTCCGGGTACTCCGCGATGTCGTCGTCGAAACCGGTGTACCGGTCGGGCAACGCACCCTCCGGATGCGGGAAGATCTGTGCACCGTCGACGTCGGCCAGCGAGTTCAGGTTCGGGTCGTTGTTGGCCTGCAGGAAGTCATGCCAGGCCCAGGCCGACAGGTCCACAATCTCGCTGTGCAGGTACTCCGGGCTGATGAGGCCGCGGGTGTTGACGGTCGGCGCGCCGGGGCGGTCACCCTCGTAGTTGGACACTACGGGGAAGTCCACCTCGACCACTTCGGCTCCGGCCCGCTCCAGGTCCTTGCGAGCCGCTTCCCAGAGGTCGATCACCGAGTCCCGCGTCTCGATCCTGCGGCCTGTAGGGCCGCCGATGCCGGGCGAAGGTGCGGTGCCGGCGTCGTCGTCCTTGTTGATGTACATGCGCGGCACGCCGATGCGCTTCCCCCGCAGGGAAGTGGCGCCGTCGTCAGCCAGTTTCCGGTACGACGGCGGACGCAGCTCGGAAGCGGGCGGAATGGCGATCCACGGCTGGGCACGCCAGAAGTTGCCGCGGGTCTGCGCGTCGTCGGCGACGATCACGTCGAGGACCTCGAGCAGGTCCGCCATTGTTCGGGTGTGCGGAACAACGACGTCCATTGTGGGTACCAGCGGCCAGTTGCCCCGGACGGAGATGACACCGTTGGACGGCGTGTAGGCGCACAGTCCGTTGTTCGACGCCGGAGCCCGCCCTGACGACCAGGTTTCCTCCGCGAGCCCGAAGGCCGCGAAGCTCGCCGCGGTTGCCGTTCCGGAACCGTTCGAGGAGCCGGAGGCGAAGGCTGCAGTCAGGTAGTCGCCGTTGTACGGGCTTTCCGCACGCCCGTAAACCCCGCGCTGCATGCCGCCGTTTGCCATGGGCGGCATGTTGGTCAGCCCGAGCAGGATTGCCCCGGCACCGCGAAGCCGCTCGATGGTGAAGGCATCCCGCTGCGCTACGAGGTCCTTGAACGCCGGTGACCCGGCGGCGACGGTCAGCCCCTTTGCCTGGTAGCTGTCCTTGGCCGTATAGGGGATGCCGTCCAGCGGACCAAGCAGCTCGCCGCGTGCGCGGCGCACATCGGATGCGCGGGCCTCGGCCAGTGCGTCCGGGTTCATCACCACGAGGGCATTGAGGCGGATGCCGTCCGAATCGTAGGCAGCGATTCGGTCCAGGTACGCGGAAACGAGCTCCTCGCTGGTGACGGCTCCCGTTTCCAGGGCATCGCGAAGCTCCGCGATGCCCTTCTCGACGACGTCGAATCCCATCAGCGTTCTCCTGCGCTGGCGGCTTCCGGGCTTGACCGCACGGCCGGCTGCTGCTGCGTGATGCAGTGGATACCACCCCCGAAGGAGAAGATGTCACGGGCATCGACAAGCTCAATGGCCCGTCCGGGGTAGGCGCGGGACAGGATGTCGGCCGCAACGGCGTCGTTCGCGTCATCAAAGGCACAGAGCACCACCACACCGTTGCCCACGTAGTGGTTGATGTAGGAGTAGTCCACGAAACCTTCATCGTCCCGGACCACCTTTGGAGCCGGTACGTCGATGATGGTCAGGGGACGGCCCTCGGCGTCGACCGCTTTCTCCAGTTCGGAGCGCAGGAAGCGGGTCACGTCGTAGTCCGGGTGCGCGGCGTCGTCCTGGCGGTGCAGCAGCACCGACCCGTCCGGCGTGAAGGAGGCGACGATGTCCACGTGTCCGCGCGTGCCGAACTCCTCATAGTCCCGGGTCAGGCCGCGGGGAAGCCAGATGGCGTGCCTGGTGCCGATCCGGGCGTGGATTTCGGCCTCCACCGACTCCTTCGTGGCGCCGGGATTGCGGCCCGGATCAAGCTGCACGGTTTCCGTGAGCAGGACGGTGCCGCGTCCGTCGACGTGGAAGCCGCCGCCCTCGTTGACGAGCGTGCTGTCCTGCACCGGCACTCCTGCGCCTTCCGCTACGGCCCGGCCCACCTTCTCGTCCTTGCCCCACTCGGCCCAGTCCTGCGCGCCCCAGCCGTTGAAGATCCAGTTGACGGCGGTGACGGAGCCCTGCGCATCGTGCACGAAGGTGGGCCCGGCGTCGCGCATCCAGGCGTCATCGAGAGGAGTGGACTGAACCGGAATGCCTGCGCCCAGCATCTCCCGAGCGATCTCGACATCCGCCGGATCCGCGAGCACCGTTACGGGTTCGTAGCGGGCGATAGTGCGGGCAACGCGGGTCCAGGCCGTCCGTGCCCACTCCAGCGATTCGCTGCCGGGCGCACCAAAGGTGTCATTGGCCGGCGGGAACGCCATCCAGGTCCGCTCGTGCTGCTCCCACTCGGCGGGCATCGTTGTAGCGGTGAGGGTTTCCGTATTGGGTGTGCTGCTCACAGTTGCGTTCACAGTGTTGCCTTAACCGATCAGGGCGCGCTGCTTCGAAAGCGCCGTGGTGATGTTCTGGGCGGTGAGCTGGCCCATGCGGATGGCACCGTCAACGTGCTGGTAGCCCTCGGCCGCGAGATCGGAGCTGGACCAATAGATGGGACCGACAGGGGTCAGCTGGTGCTTCGCGTACCGGGTAAGACCACCGAGGTCGTAGCTCGCCGCGTAGGCGCCGCGGGTCCATTCCTCGGAGCCCCAGTCGGACAGGTAGAACACCTCAGGCTCCAGCGCCTTCGGCCCAAGGAACGCGGCGATCGACTCGAGGATCTGCTGACGGCGGTCCTCCTCGGAGAGCTCGAACATAGCGTCAGCCTTCTCATCCGAGATGAAGGCCACGAGGGTTCCCCGCTCGTCCTGGTAGTTGGTGTTGTCATACACCTCCTGCACAATCGACCCGGCGCTGAATCCGGTGCCGGACAGGCCGTCCTCGCGCCAGAACGGCGTCGAATAGACGGCGTGTACCTTGATGACCAGACCAAGCGACTGGTGCTGGTGCATCTGGTGCTGCCGGCGCGGAAGCGGCGGCTCGTAGGAGACCCGGGAATACAGGTTCGGCGGAACCGCCATCACGGCGTAGCGTGCGTTGACGGTGACGGTCTCGGAAATGGCGGTCACGCTCGTGGTTCCGTCCGCTTCCTCGGACCAGCGCAGCGTGCGCACGGGGGCGCCCAGTACGACGTCGTCCCCCAGCTCCGCTGCCATGCGCTCGGATACGGACTGCATACCGCCGACTACGCGCTTGTCGAGGATGAAGTCTTCATCAACGAGGTTCGAGAAGGACCCTGCCGAGGCGGCCATCAGGACGGCCTGCAGCGCAGAGAAGGCATGGGCGGGCTTGGTGAGCATGCCGCCTGCGATGAACAGGCCGATGTTGTTGCAGGCCTCTTCATCGTCGGACTGCTGTCGCAGCCAGTGGTGGAAGGAGATGGTGTCCAGCTCGCGGGCCTGCGGGTGCTCCCAGGGCGCCTTGGGGTCCATCTTCGCGGCGAGCTCATCCAGTGTGTCGATCATGCGTGACATCTCGGCGCTGGTGCGGCGGCTCACCGGGAACATCTCACCGGTGTAGCGGACGGCCTTTCCGTCGGTGCCGATGTAGATCGACTCGCCCTCGCGGTAGCGCGAGTAGGTCTCCATGCCAAGTTCGTCGAGCAGCCCGATCAGCGCGGTCTGGTCAGGGGAAACCCACTGCCCGCCGACTTCCAGTACTGCGCCATCGATGACGTCGGTGTGGGTGCGGCCGCCCACGCGGTCACGTGCCTCAAGAACGGTGACGGTGTGGCCGGCTCTGCGCAGCTCCCTCGCCGCGGTCAGGCCGGACGGACCGGCGCCGATGACGACGACGTCGCTCTCGATAATCCTCATGGTGTCCTCTCCGCGAGGCATGAGCCACGCTACAAAATGAATCATATTCATTTATTTCCGATTACTGTAGAGGAGAGGGCAAAGTTTGGAAAGCCCGCGGACGTTTCCGCAGGACAGAAGGGACTGAGCATGGCGTTGGATAACCAGGCTGCCAGTGGGCACGCACCCCGCCGTGCCGGCCGGCCCGTTAGCAAGGTCCTGACCAGGGAGAGCATCACCACCGCAACGCTGGAGCTGCTGGAAACCGCTGGGTACGAGGGCTTCACCATCGCTGCGCTCGCCAAACACCTGAAGGTTGCGCCGTCAGCGCTGTACAACCACGTTGAGTCGAAGAAGGACGTGCTCATCTGGGTCCAGGACCACCTCATGGGACTGGTGAACACCCGGGCGTTCCAGACCCAACCGTGGGATGACGCTCTTCGCGCGTGGGCCTGGTCCTACCGGGAGGCCTTCGCATCGCATGCCCCGCTGGTGCCCGTCATCGCGGTCATGCCGGTGGGAGGCGCATACGAAACCCTGCGCATGTATGAGGACGTAACGCGCGGATTGCTCGACGGGGGCTGGCCACGGGAACGTGTCATCTCAACCATCGTGGCGGTTGAGTCCTTCATCTACGGCTCGGCCATGGACGTCTCAGCGCCGACCAACATCTTTGACCCCGGCGCCCTCGCCGCCGACTTCCCCCTGTTCACGGCCGCGGTGACCGACAGCGCAACCGCTCCTTCCGGGCGCAGCAACGCCGATGACGCGTTCGACGCCGGCCTCGAGGCGCTGATCGAAGGCCTTCGGGCACAGCTCGAACGGCTGCGGGCCGGAAGCCACAGGTAAGCAGGCCAGGACGAACACAGAAAGAGGGTTCCATGCCACGACCGCGGTCAACGCTCCTCTCCATTGAACGAATCGTCGAGGCGGCATTAAAGCTCGTCGACGAGAGCGGCGACTTCAGCTTCCCGCGGATTGCACGGGAACTGGGCGTCAGCCAGTCGTCGCTGTACAACCGGATCGAAAGCCGGGAACACATCGTCGAGCTGCTGCGCGCGCATCTTTTCAGCTCCCTCCCCTCCGAATCCGTTGCCGACAAGTCCTGGCAGGACGCCGCCCGCACCCTCATTCGCTCATACCGGGACCGCTTTGCACAGCACCCACACCTGGTTCCATTGCTGGTAACCCAAACGGTGCAGGCGCCGGAGGTCATAGGCATGTACGAGGATCTGGCGTTGACGCTGGAGCGCGCGGGCCTTCCTGCCGAAAGAATCGGTGCTGCCATCTCGACGATCGACTACTTTGCACTCGGGGCAGCGCTGGACGCGTCAGCGCCAGCCGAGGTCTGGCACGTTTCCGAAGATCAGTTCCCAGCCCTCACCCGCGCCGTAGCCGGCTCAGCTGCGGCACCCAACAGGGTGGCCGACGCCTTCGAATTCGGGCTTGAGATACTGATTTCGGGCATCGAAACACAGGTGAAACAAAAAGTTAACTGAAAGGCTTTCAAAAACCCTTGTACTGATGGCGTCGTCGACCCCATACTAAAACGAACGTCGTTCGTTAGTGACGACCATCACTACTACTGATCGGGGCAGCCGTGACTAACACAGCCCATCACGAGGGGACCCGCGTTCCCCTGACCATCACCCGCGCCATCGCCACCTTCGGTATCAGCGTCGTCGGGTTCATGACCGCGAACCTCATCCCGGTGATGATCCTCGCCCTTGCAGACCTCGGTTACTCCGCCACCGGCGCGGGCACCCTGATGACCGCATGCCTCCTGCTTTCCGCCCTCTCCTGCCTCGCCACTTCACGCTGGACGGCCCGGAACGGGCGGTACCTCGTTGCCCGCGTGGGCTTGGCCCTCGCAGCGCTCGGTTTCGGAGCTGCCGCCATCGTCCCCGACCCCCTCGTCGCCGGTATCGGCATTGTCCTGGCCGGCATCGGCAGCGGGGGCGCAGTAGCAGCAGGCGGTGCTGCGCTGGCAGCACTGCGTAACCCGGACCGCGCCTCGGGAATCAGCGGATTCACAAACCGCGGAATCGTCGCCATCGTGCTGTTCATCATTCCCGCCGTCGGCATCGCCATGGGCAGTGCATTCGGTATCCTCGCCGGCCTCGCCCTGGTGGCACTCGCCGTCGTGCACTGGCTGCCCGCCAGCCCGGCACAGCCGGTGCCCAGCACGGTCCAGGCATCACCCGCGTCCGGCCGCCCATCCCGACTTGAGATGATCGCAGGCTTCGGCCTCCTGGCTTGCTTCGCGGTGTGGGCCCTCGGCGAGGACTCCCTGTGGGCAGTTGCCGCCGTGATGGGCGAGCAGCAGGCGGGCCTCGACGAAACCGGGATGGGGCTGGTACTCAGCCTGTCCACACTGGGCGGCCTGCTGGCTTCCGCCATCATCAGTCTCTGGGGACCGAAGATCGGCCGAACCGCACCTCTTGTTGTTGCCCTCCTCGCCGGGGCAGCCCTCAAGATTGCCTCCGGGTTCATCACCGACCCGCAGACCTACCTGGTGGTGATCATCGCCTGGAACACCATCTACATCGTCGCCTTCCTCTATGTCATCGCAATCTCCGCGGCCCTCGATCCCACCGGCCGGTGGTCAGGACCGATCCTGGGCGTATACCTGGTGGGATCCTCCTTCTCGCCGCTGTTCGGGACCGCCGTATCGAGCGCACTTGGCTTCCAGGCCCTTGGCGTGATCCTCGGCGGCATCACCCTCCTGGTACTGGTGCCCCTGACGCTGATTTCCCGGTTGTCCCGCCGGGTGGAACGCGCCGGATACGCGAGCCCCGCACCCGAGAACGATTTCCCCAAAGCCGCCATTGCCTAATTACCGAAACGGATTCGACGTGCCTACAAACCGCACTCTCTACACCAACGCCTTGATACTCACGCCCGAGGGTGTGGTGCAGGGTTCCTTCACGGTTGAGGGAAACCGCATCCATGAAGTCCGGACAGGGGAGGTTACCTCAGCTCAGGATGTGACCGAGGTGAAGCTTGAGGGACGCTTTGTCCTCCCCGGCTTCATCGACGCCCACTCACATCTGCTGATGCTGGGCCAGTCGCTGCAAAAGGTACAACTCCGCGAGGCGGCATCCCTCGAAGACATCCAGGCTGCGCTGCGGGCAGAACGGGAGGCGAAGCCGGACGCGCCCAGGATACTAGGAAGCAGCTGGCTCTACAGCGCGCTGAACGGGCGGCAGCCGACCCGGCAGATGCTCGACGCCGCAGTGCCGGACGTCCCGGTCTACCTGGACGCCAACGACCTGCACTCGGTGTGGGTGAACACCGCAGCCCTTGAGGAGCTGGGCGTCACCGCGGAGACAGAGGATCCACTTGGCGGCACCATCGCCCGCGATCCCGACGGCGAGCCAACAGGGCTGCTGCTGGAGACGGCCGCGCAACAGATTGTGTGGCCCGCACTCGCACGGCAGGCGACCGACGCCGACCGTGATTCATGGCTGGAGAGCGTCTTCAGCCACTACCTCGCTTGCGGGGTCACGAGCGCCGTCGACATGGCGGTCGGTGACGACGACCTGGCGGCGTTCCAGCGGGCACTGGAACGGTATGACGGAAACCTGCCGCTGCGCATCAAGGGCCACTGGTTCGTGCACAACCGGGGCAACACGGCAGAGAACCTCCGCCAGGTTGCCCACGCGGCCGACCTTGCGAAGCGGGTGAATACCCCTTCACTACAGATGGTAGGCATCAAGCTGGTACTCGACGGCGTGATCGACAGCTGCACTGCGGCCATGAAGGAGCCGTATTTCGACGGCACCGTGGGGCAGCCGATCTGGGACCGTGAGGCCCTCACTCCGGTGGTGGCCGCAGCGGACGCCGCCGGGCTGCAGATCGCGATCCATGCCATCGGGGACGAGGCCTCGGATATTGGCCTTGACGCACTGGAGGAGGCGTTCCGCCGCAACGGCGAACGGGATCGGCGCCACCGCATCGAACACCTCGAGACCGTGACGGTGGAGAACGTGAAGCGGCTGGCCCGGTTGGGTGTTGTCGCTTCCATGCAGCCGGTCCACGCAGACCCGGCGATTCAGGAAAACTGGCGCGCCATGCTCGGCGATGACCGGATCAACCGTGGCTTCCCGTGGACCGAGTTCACCGACGCGGGCGCAACACTGGCTCTGAGCACCGATGCCCCCACCGCGCCGCACTATCCACTGCCCAACATGTACATCGCGTCCACCCGCAAGTCGGCCCTCGATCCGACGCTGCCCGCAAACCTGCCCGAGTATGCCCTGCCGCTCGAAGACGCCCTGCAGCATGCCACGCGGGACGCCGCCTACTCCTGCCGGGCCGAGCACCAGGCAGGCTGTATCGCGGCAGGTTACCTGGCCGACTTCGTGGTTCTCGAGACGAACCCCCTAAATGAGGACCCGGAGGGCCTCCTTACCAACCAGCCCGCGCTCGTGGTGGCCGACGGCGTCGTTCGCTTCCGCGCGTCCGCACCCGCCCACGCAACTGCCTAAAGACCAATCGGGCGGGCGCTTATAACCTTTCGCCGGAGGCGAGGTGGTTATAAGCGCCCGCTCGATGCAGGTTGACTACGGAATGAGACGTGGGGTGACGTCGAATTTGGCCCCCGTCTTTTCCCATGCTCGGATCCGTAGCCTGAGCGCCATGTCCAAACACAAGCGTCCGCCCCTTGTGAACCTGAAGGTGCTGCACCAACTCGAAGACGAGTTCGGAGATCCGGGCCCTGCGCACACTTTTGTGCAGGACTTCGTGGATTTCTGGGACGAGCGGTACCTCCGCCTGGTTGAAGCAGTGCGTTCCCGGGACACGAACGCAACACACGAGGCGATTCGCAGCGTGCGGATTTCCTCGTCAATGGTTGGCGCCTCGAGGCTGGCCGAGTTGGCTGGCGACCTGGAGTCGAACCTGAAACGCGGCAACCTGGATGCCGTGGCCCACGCGCTTCCCCAGGTCAAGGACTGCGGTGCCGCAACCATCACCAAGCTCACCACGAAGTACATCAACTCCGAGTGGTGATCCTGTAGCGGGTATGCGGTCCGACAGAATGTATGCGTGCCTCAAGTCTCCGTCCCGGCCCCCGCCCTGATGATCACGGCTGTGCTCTCCGTCCAATTCGGGGCCGCGCTTGCGCGCACCCAGTTCGACGCCGTCGGCCCCACCGGCGCCGTGCTCCTGCGCCTGTTTTTCGGCGCGCTCATTCTCCTGGCCGCTGTGCGCCCGCGGGTCGGATCCTGGAAGCGCGAACAGTGGGCGGCCGCCGCGGTGCTGGGCGTGGCGCTTGCCGGAATGAACAGCCTGATCTACCTGGCCATCGGGATCATCCCGATCGGCGTGGCCGTCACCCTCGAATTCACCGGCCCCCTGTTGTTGGCGCTAGTGCAGACCCGCCGCCTCGCCGACGCGTTGTGGGCGCTGTTGGCGTTCGCGGGGGTCCTTCTTCTCGGGGCCGACGGCGGCGGCGACCTCCCCCTGCCCGGCATACTCTTCGCGCTCGGTGCCGGCGCGTTCTGGGTGCTTTACATCCTTGCGAGCGCCCGTGTAGGGAAGCTGGTTCCCGGTGTTGGCGGCCTGGCGGTGTCCATGGCGATCGGCGCGGTCCTCGCGTTGCCGTTCGGCACGACGGCAGCAGCCGGCGGAGTGCTGGGCTCCCCTCTGGTCCTGCCCGTCTTTGTCGCGGTTGCCCTACTGTCGAGCGCACTCCCCTATGCCCTGGAGATGCTTGCCCTCCGACGGCTGTCCACCCGGGTCTTCGGGGTGCTGTCGGCCTTGGGCCCGGCCATGGCCGCCGTGGCCGGTTTGCTGGTTCTCGGGCAGACACTTGGCGCACGTGAACTGGTGGCCCTGGCGCTCGTGACGGTGGCTTCCGTCGGCGTTACGGTCGGCGTACGACTCAGGCGCTCGCGCGGCGGATGACCCGTGGCTCGGCGAGGAGTTCCGCGAACACCGCCTCTGCAGCGCCCACCAGCAGGAGTTCGCTCCCGAGCGCCGCCCGCTCCACCCGAACCTCCGAACCCAGCCCGCCCACGGGTTCCCTCCGGACAGCTTCCGCGAGCCGGTTACCACCTGCGGCCAGCAGAACGCCAAGGAACCCGCCCAGCACAATGGCCTGCGGGTTGAATGCGTTGACGAGGTTGCTGAGCGCGATCGAGAGCATGTCAGTCTGGCGGCGCACTTCCCGAGCGGCAGGAAGTGACCCGTCCGAGCTCAATGCCTCCTCGAGCTGGTCGGCGTCGGCCTGCTCGAGGTTCAGGACTCCGAGCAAGCGCTCAAGATTGACCTCGGTCTCGAGGCAACCACGCCGTCCGCAGTGGCACGGGGTTCCGTCCGGACGGATGACCATATGCCCGAATTCACCGGCATATCCGGACGCTCCCGTGAGAGGCATTCCGTTCACTATGGCGCCACCACCAATTCCGGACGCACTGCCGTTGAGATACAACGCATGGTCGTACCCGGCCGCGGCACCGAAAATGCTCT
Organism: Arthrobacter sp. JZ12; assembly: GCF_035189165.1. Lineage (NCBI taxonomy): Bacteria > Bacillati > Actinomycetota > Actinomycetes > Micrococcales > Micrococcaceae > Arthrobacter > Arthrobacter sp. JZ12. The sequence goes on from NZ_CP045246.1 coordinate 2,978,802, forward strand.
CCGCCTGGGTGCCTAACGTTGCGTCGTTCGCGGCTACTGTCGGCAGGTCCAGGGCACGCTGGAAAGGCTCGACGACGTCGACGTCGGACCAGCCAAGATGCGGCGCAAGGCGCACCTGGCCGCTGGCTGCATTGACCAGGCCCGGGATTGCCAGGCCGGCGCCGGCGATGTGGTCGAAACCTGCCAACTCGACGGATAGGCCTTCCACTACGGCCCGGGTAATATTGACTGCTTCGGTGAGCGACGGAATCGCCTGTGTCTGGTAGCGGATGCGACGGTGCACTTTCCCTCCGAGCCCCACGATCCCGACCGTCACGGCGTCCACGTCGGGATTGACAGCGAGGGCAACAACGCGCTCGTTGGCGTGAACCAGGGGGCTCGGCCTGCCAACGCGCGCGGCACCCGAGTCCGTCTCGTACACCAAGTCGAGTCCGGCCAGTTCCCCGACCAGCGCGCCGATTGTAGACCTGGTCAATCCCGAGCGGGAGGTCAGCGCAGCCCTGGTCAGCGGTCCGTGCCGGTGCGCCGCGCCCAGAACCGCGGCGAGATTTCGACGGCGCAGTTCCTCCGTCCCACTCCGCTCAACCATGCCCCACTCCTCCTTTTGTACTGAACGCAAACTTAGCACTGGATGAACGAAACCTGACCTTATCGACCATTGACGGTTCCACCAGCAGGGCTATATGTTTTAGTCACGAACTTATTACTTCAACTCATCGGAGAGTACGCATGACCCCCCAGCCCACACCCGCTGACCGTTTCACCTTCGGGCTCTGGACCGTCGGATGGACCGGCGCCGACCCATTCGGAACCGAGACCCGCGCTCCGCTGGATCCCGTCGAGGCCGTTCACCGTCTCTCTCAGCTCGGCGCCTACGGCATCACCTTCCACGACAACGACCTGGTCCCCTTCGGCGCCACTGCTCAGGAGCGCGAGAGCATCCTAGCCAGCTTCAAGGGCGCACTCGATGAGACCGGCCTCAAGGTTCCGATGGTCACTACCAACCTGTTCAGCCACCCGGTGTTCAAGGACGGCGGCTTCACGAGCAATGACCGGTCCATCCGTCGCTTCGCCCTGCGCAAGGTGCTCACCAACGTTGATCTCGCCGCCGAGCTGGGTGCCGAGACCTTCGTGATGTGGGGCGGCCGAGAAGGAGCCGAGTACGACGGCTCCAAGGACTTCGCCGCAGCCTTCGACCGCATGAGGGAGGGCGTGGACACGGTAGCCGGCTACATCAAGGAGAAGGGCTACGGGCTGCGCATCGCTCTGGAGCCCAAGCCGAACGAACCGCGCGGCGACATCTTCCTGCCCACCGTCGGACATGCCCTGGCCTTCATCTCCGAGCTGGAGCACGGCGACATCGTGGGCCTGAACCCTGAAACCGGCCATGAGCAGATGGCGGGCCTGAACTTCACCCACGGCATTGCGCAGGCGCTTTGGGCGGGCAAGCTCTTCCACATCGACCTCAACGGGCAGAAGGGCATCAAGTACGACCAGGACCTCGTCTTCGGCCACGGCGACCTCTCCAGCGCCTTCTTCACGGTTGACCTCCTCGAGAACGGCTTCCCCAACGGCGGTCCGCGCTACGAAGGTCCCCGCCACTTCGACTACAAGGCCTCCCGCACCGACGGCTACGACGGCGTTTGGGAGTCCGCACGCGCCAACATGGCCATGTACCTCCTTCTCAAGGAGCGGGCCCTTGCCTTCCGCGCCGATCCGGAAGTACAGGAAGCGCTGCAGACGGCTGGCGTCGTCGAACTGGCAGAGCCCACGCTTGCAGCGGGCGAAAGCACCGCGGACCTGCTCGCCGACCGCGCATCCTTCGAGGATTTCGACGCCGTCAAGGCTTCGGAGCGCTCCTTCGCGTTCATCCGCCTGAACCAGTTGGCTATGGAGCACCTGCTCGGCGCACGTTCCTAAGCGCGCACCCACAATCGGAAGGAAAGTCATGGCACTGGTCGCGGGAGTGGACAGCTCCACTCAGTCCTGCAAGGTGGTCATCCGGGACGCCGACACCGGCGAACTTGTACGTAGCGGTTCGGCCAGGCATCCTGCCGGCACCGAGGTACACCCGGATGCCTGGTGGTCTGCCCTGCAGGAGGCGATCGAGGCGGCAGGCGGGTTCGACGACGTCGCCGCCGTCTCGGTCGGCGGCCAGCAGCACGGGATGGTGTGTCTGGATAGCACGGGCGAGGTGGTCCGCCCCGCCCTGCTGTGGAATGACACGCGCTCGGCGGAGGCGGCAGCGACACTGACGGCGGAGCGGGGCGCCCAGTGGTGGGCGGAGGCCACGGGAACGGTGCCGGTGGCCTCGCTCACCGCCACCAAGCTGCGTTGGCTGGCTGAACACGAGCCGGAGAACGCTGCCCGCACCGCCGCCGTCTGCCTTCCGCACGACTGGCTGAGCTGGCGCCTCGCCGGACACGGGCCGGGATCCGGGCTGGAGGGGCTGGCAGCCCTGGCGACTGACCGGTCCGATGCTTCCGGCACCGGCTACTGGTCCGCCTCCGACGGGTACCTCGCCGAAGTCCTCGAGGCCACTCTCGGCCAGGCGCCCATCCTTCCGGAGGTGCTCGATCCGTCCGGCTCCCGCAAGGCGCCGGACGGACTGGTCATCGCCGCGGGCTGCGGTGACAATGCCGGCGCCGCTCTGGGCGTCGGCGCGGTGGAGGGCGACGTCGTCGTCTCGGTGGGCACGTCGGGCACCGTGTTCGCGGTGTCCGACCGGCCGACGTCGGACCCGACCGGTTTGGTGGCCGGGTTCGCCGACGCGACGGGCAACTATCTGCCGCTGGTGTGCACCCTCAACGCCACGCTGGTGCTCGACGCGACTGCCCGGCTGCTCGGCGTGGATCACGAGGAGTTCTCGCGGCTGGCCCTCAAGGCTCCCGCCGGGGCCGAGGGCCTCACCCTGATCCCCTACTTCTCGGGGGAACGCACGCCGAACCTGCCGGATGCCACCGGGTCGTTGCACGGCCTGACCCTCACCAACTACACGCCTGAGAACCTCGCCCGCGCAGCGATCGAGGGCATCGCCTGCTCGCTCGCGGACGGGCTGAAGGCCCTCACGGACACCGGGGTGAAGCCGCAGCGCCTCATCCTGGTGGGCGGCGGCGCGCGGTCCGAGGCACTACGGCAGTCAGTGGCGGGCATCTTCGGCCTGCCGGTCGTGGTTCCCAGCCCGGGAGAGTACGTGGCCGACGGCGCTGCCCGCCAGGCGGCCGGGGCCCTCACCGGCGCGCTGCCTACCTGGCAGACCAACGACGTCGAGCACGTTGAAGCAGCACCGACGCCGGAGGTGTTGGAGCGCTACCGCTCGATTGCCTTGAACCGGTAGCGGTGGAATGCGCCGCCGTCGTCCGTGGTTGTCGCGGATATGAAGCGAATAGGATTCCTCTCCTTCGGCCACTGGTCACCCGTGGACGGCTCGCGTACCCGCACCGCCCGCGAGTCCCTGCTGCAGGGCATCGAACTCGCTGAGGCGGCCGAGGAACTGGGCATCAACGGTGCCTTCTTCCGCGTGCACCACTTCGCCCGGCAGCAGGCCGCGCCCTTCCCCCTTCTGGCCGCGGTTGCTGCGCGGACTTCGCGCATCGAAATCGGCACGGGCGTAATCGACATGCGCTACGAGAATCCGCTGTACATGGCTGAGGAAGCAGCGGAGACGGACCTGATCAGCGGCGGCAGGCTGCAGCTGGGCATCAGCCGGGGATCCCCCGAGCCGGCCCTCAACGGAGCTGCCAACTTCGGCTACGTACCGGCCGACGGCGAAGAGCCCGCCGATATGGCACGTCGGCATACAGAGGTCTTCCGTTACGCAATCACCGGAGCGGGGATCGCCCAGGCCGATCCGCGGCAAGGTGCCGGTTTGCTGCCCATCCAGCCGCACTCCCCGGGCTTGGAACGGCGCATCTGGTGGGGCGCAGGGACACGGAAGACGGCGGTCTGGGCTGCCGAGCAGGGCATGAACCTGATGAGTTCAACCCTGCTCACAGAAGACACCGGCGTTCCCTTCGATCAACTGCAGGCCGAGCAGATCCGCATGTTCCGCGACACGTGGACCGAAGCAGGTCATGACTTCGAACCGCGGGTGTCGGTGAGCCGCAGCGTCATTCCGATTGCCGACGACGAAGACCGCCAGTACTTCGCGCTCAGCGCACTCCGTGAGACGCGGGACCAGGTGGGCGTGCTCGACGGCGCCATGTCCCGTTTTGGCAAGAGTTACATCGGCGAGCCCGACCGCATCGCCGAGGAACTGGCCCGTGACGAGGCCGTGCGCGCCGCGGACACCCTCCTGGTCACCGTCCCTAACCAACTGGGAGTCGACTACAACGCCAAGCTGCTCGGCAACATCGCCGAGCACGTGGCCCCGGCGATCGGGTGGGAACCAGCTTCCGCGTCCCCGCATGCTTCGGTCGAGTGAACCCGTGACCTCGGCGCTGGAATTGAGGAACAACTCCGCGCCCTGGCTGCGGAGGAACAGCGCATCAAGTACCAGCGGTTTTCCTCGGCAAGACGCCGCTGATCGGGGTGCGGATGGTCGCGAGCGGTACCTGGTCCGCCCGCGCTGAACCGTCTAGGCTCCGGTCATGGACCAGCAGCTGCATTTCATCACGCTCGCTACCGCAGATCTCGACGCCGCGCGTACCTTCTATCGGGACGGCCTCGACTGGGAGGCGGCACTCGACGTTCCCGGTGAAATCCTCTTCTACCAGGTCGCCCCTGGGCTGCTCCTTGGGTTGTTCGACGCCGGGAAATTCGCAGAGGACCTCGGGCGGGAAGTGCCTCCACCGGTCTCCGGCGTCACACTGTCCCATAACGTTGCAAGCCCTGAGGACGTGCGGAAGTCTGTGGAGGCACTGCGGGCGGCAGGCGCCGTCGTACTCAAGGAACCGCAGGAGAGCCGCTTCGGCGGCATCTTCCACGCGCACGTGCAGGACCCCAACGGGGTCATCTGGGAAGTCGCCCACAATCCTGGCTGGCAGGTCGACGACGACGGCGCGGTCCACCTCGGATAGACCTCCCCTATACGCCTATAGTGGCCAGATGATCGCTGATACCGCCTGGAACGCGGACATCCGTTTCTACTTCGATCCCGTCTGCCCCTTCGCCTGGATGACCAGCAAATGGATCCGACTGGTGATGGAGGAGCGGGATTACTCGGTCGAGTGGCGGTTCATCTCGCTGCGCCTGCTCAACGCGTCGATCGACTATGACTCTCATTTCCCCGAAGGGTACGAGGCAGGGCATACCGCAGGATTGCGCCTGCTGCGCGTTGCGGCCCGCACGCGGCAGGAGCACGGGCCCGACGCCGTCGGCGCGCTTTACGCGCGGCTTGGCGCCCACATCTTCGATACAGTGCGGGAGGATGCATCCCAGTCCGGCGCCACGGGACACCACGGTACCCGTGAGTTCCTTGAGCCGATCCTTGAGGAGGCGGGTCTGCCGTTGTCGCTGGCGGATGCGCTTGACGACGCCTCTTTCGATGTCGCCATCCAGGCCGAAACCGATGAAGCGCTTTCGCGTACCGGCAAGGATGTCGGCACTCCGATCATCCACTTCCAGCCGCCGGAGGGCGTGGCGTTCTTCGGACCGGTGATCAGTAGGTTGCCCTCACGCAGCGAGGCCGCCCAACTGTGGGATCACGTGGTGGGGCTGGCTCAATTTCCCGGATTCGCTGAGCTGAAGCGGAGCCTGCGTGAGCGTCCGCAGCTGGCAAGTTTCGGTGTTCCTGACGCCGAGCCCGGCGTGGAGGAAGACTGGCATGGCGGGAGCCGCCGGCAGAAGAAGTAGCGCCGGTCGCACTGCGTGCGAAGGTTCAGTCCACAAACTCCGACTGGATCTCGATGAAGTCCCAGTCCCGCGAAGACAAAGTGGTCCCGGAGAGATCCGGTCCGCCGGCTTCACGAACGGCCGAGGCTGCATCAGGATCGACCAGCTCTGCCCGGAGGTTTTCCCGGAACCATTCCTTGTCGGTGGTATCCAGCAAGACCCACCACTGTTCGATGCGAAGCTCTGCCATGTTGTACCCCTGACGGATCGGACTGTGGTTCAACGGTAGGCCTGTACGCACACACCATCAAGGGTGCAGCAGCGCCTATAGCCGGCCAGCCAGCAGCTGCGCGAGGTGGATTCCTCTCCGTTCACTGAGGTCCTCAAGCTGGGTCCGGCACGAGTAACCGTCGGCCAGCACGACGTCGTCATCCGCCGCCGCGCGGACCGCCGGCAGCAGCTGCTGCTCGGCCACCGCGACGGAAACCTCATAGTGGCCCCGCTCAACACCGAAATTGCCGGCCAGCCCGCAGCAGCCTCCGAGTTTCTGCAGAGTCGCCCCGGCGCTCGCCAGGAGTGCCGCGTCCGGACTCCAGCCCATCACCGCGTGGTGGTGGCAGTGCGGCTGCGCCACCACTGTCGTGCCCTCGAGCGACGGCGGCGTGTATCCCGGGGTTCTGGCCAACAGCTCGGCCAGTGTGAAGGTTCCGCCCGCGACACCCCCTGCTTCAGCTCGGCTGAGCAGTTCAACGGCATCGGAGCGGACCACACCTGTGCAGGACGGCTCGAGGCCGACAACGGGTATGCCCTGGTCAACGTACTCCTGCAGTATCTGAACCGATTCCCGGAGTTTCTTCCGTGCCGTATCGAGCTGACCGGTTGAAATCCACGTAAGGCCGCAGCACACGGGCTTTTCCGGTACGACGACGCTGTACCCGGCATCCTCAAGGACGCGCACCGCGGCCTTGCCGACCTCTGGAGTGAAGTAGTTGGTGAAGGAGTCGGCCCAGAGGAGCACCTTCCCGTGCTTGCCCTCCGAGGGCGGGCGTTCCCCCGCGGATGTTGCGGACGGTCGGCCGTCGAACCATTTGTGGAAGGTGTGCGGGGCGAAGGCGGGGATCTTGCGGCGCGGGTCAACGCCCGCCGCCCGCAGGCCCAGCTTCCCCAGTCCGGGCAGGCGAGTCAGCGCGTTGACCACGCCTGGTGCCACGGAGGCCATTGACGCCCATTTGGGCAGCCACCCCAGGGAGTAGTGCGACGCAGGCCGGATCCGCCCCTTGTAGCTCTGGTGCAGCACCTCCGACTTGTAGGTTGCCATGTCGATCCCCGTCGGGCAGTCCGAAGCGCACCCCTTGCAGGAGAGGCACAGGTCCAGTGCCTCGTGCACTTCCTGCGCGCGCCAGTTGGGTTCACTTCGGCGCGCTCCCCCCGTAACGCTGCCGTTGATCATCTCCTGCAGCGCACGCGCCCGGCCGCGGGTGGAGTCCTTCTCCTCGAGGGTCGCAATGTAGGAGGGGCACATCACCGTCCTGTTGTCCCGATGCGCTGCGCGGCACTGTCCCACCCCGGTACAGCGGTGGACCGCCTGGCTGAAGTCGCCGTCGTCGTGCTCGTAGCCGAAAGCCAGACCGGTACGCAGCGGGCCGGCTTCGGCCACGCGCAGGTGAGCGTCGAGGGGCTCAGGGTCGATGAGGACACCGGGGTTCAGAATGTTATGCGGGTCGAAGATCCCCTTCACCTGACCGAACAGCGAGAGGGCCTCGGGCGAGTACATGTACGGCAACAGTTCGCTGCGGGCGCGCCCGTCGCCGTGCTCGCCGGACAGCGACCCTCCGTAGGACGCCACCAGCCGTGCGGCATCGGTAAGGAAAGAACGGAAGGCGGCGGCGCCGTCGTCGCGCTGGAATGGGAAATCCAGGCGGACGTGTACGCAACCGTCACCGAAGTGACCGAACGGGAAGCCGGTGAGGTTGTGTGTCAGCAACAGCTCATCGAACTCGCGCAGATAGTCGCCGAGCCGCTCCGGGGGAACCGCGGCGTCTTCCCAGCCGGCGTGGGCGGGCGCCCCTGCCGGTGAGCGGCCGGCAAGCCCGCCGCCGTCCTCGCGGATGCGCCAGAGCGCGGCGGCCTGGTCGGGACTGGTGATGACTCGCGCGTGGCGGGCGGCTTCAATTCGGCTGAGGCGGGCGGCACGGTCGGCGACCTCACCGGCGTCGTCGCCTGAGATTTCGACAAACAGCCAGGCCGCCCCGCCGGGCAGCTCGGGCACCGACTGCGGGCCTTTCCTCGAGCGCACGACCTCGACGATGCGGGAGTCAAGGCCTTCACACGCGGTCGGCTTGAAGGGCAGGACAGAGGTAACGGCGTCGCCCGCGTCACCGATGTTCGCGAAGCCGAGGACCACCATCGTTTTGTGCGGCGCGTCCTTGACCAGCCGGACGCCGGCTTCAAGCACGACGGCGAGCGTCCCCTCGGTGCCGACCAGCATCCGACGCAGATCGAATCCGTTCTCCGGCAGCAGGTGTTCCAGTGAGTAGCCGGACACCTGGCGGCCGAACCGGCCGAGTTCGGTGCGAATGGTTCTGAGGTTGGCTGCGACCAGGGAGCGCAGCGCGTCCGTCTCCGGTGACGACGGCGTGTCCCCGGCTCCCAGCTTCAGCCTTGTTCCTGAGCCGGTAACGATATCCAGGCCGGTGACGTTATCTGAGGTCCGCCCATACGCGAGCGCACGGGAACCGCACGCATTGTTGCCGATCATTCCGCCGACAGTGCAGCGGTTGTGCGTCGAGGGGTCGGGGCCAAACCGCAATCCGTTGGCGAGCGCAACCTGTTGTAGTGCTGCATGGACTGCACCGGGTTCGACGACGGCGGTGCGGCTTCCGGCGTCGAAATCCAGAACGCGGGTGAGGTGGCGGCTGAAGTCGATCACCACGCCGGGGCCGATCGCATTGCCGGCGATCGACGTGCCTGCCCCACGCGAGGTGAACGGGATGCCGCGCTCCCGGCAGACCTCGAGCGTGGCAAGGACTTCGTCGATGTGCCGGGGGAAGACCACGGCGGTCGGCTGGATCCGGTAGAGCGAGGCATCGCTCGAGTAGATGGCGCGGGAAGTGGCATCAACCCGAGCGTCCGCGACTCCGCGGGACTGCAGTTCGGAGACAAGGGACCGGGGTTCCGTGAGCGTCGTTGCCATGAGCAACACGCTACCGTCCCGGGCCGCAGTCCGGCTCGGGAATCACTCGACTTACTTTTCGGACTCGCTCCTGGTCCAAGTCACCGGAACGCCGTTCCAGGAAGGCATCAGCGTTCCCTGACTGATGTAGCGCAGGGAGTTATCTGCGCCTGCGGCCAGCCAGAACCCGCTGCTTGGGCAGTGGGTTCCGGTGGAGGCTTCGAGCCGCTCCTTACGGACTGCCCGTCGTCTTGTTTCGCTCAAGGTCACCACGGCTAGTCAGTCTCCGGGCCGGAGCAGTATTCACAGCGCGGCGCGCATGAGTCCTCGGGAATTGTGCCGCCCAGGAAGGTCGGGAGGGTTCGCGTGGTGCGCGGCCTCAAAAGAGTCAGTGTCATTGCCTTGCCTCGGATGTTGGGGATCCGGATGACTGCACCGTCATATCCGGAAGCCGGGGGATGTTGTGGGTCACTAAATGAACGTAATTCATTTACCTGCACTTTACGGCCATCCCGTGCTACCTTTCAACCCCGGCGATGGATAACGACGGCGGCAACGCGCCCTCACCCGCCCCCTGCCAATGGCGCTACCGCCCGACCCACGGGTAGAAAAGAGATATGGACAGCTCCCTGGTGCTCGGCCCCATGCTGCGATTCGTCGACGAGACCTCCGCGAGCGTTTGGGTGGAGACGCAATCCAGAGCTGTGGTTGTGGTGCACGCCGGCGGCCGCTCCTGGCAGGCCGACACCTTCTCGGTACACGGACACCACTATGCGCTCGTCGAACTCGATCAACTGGAGCCGGGTTCAACCCTCCCGTACACAGTCGAGATCGACGGCGAGCAGGTGTGGCCCGAGGAGGGTTCACCCTTTCCGGCTCCGGCGATTCGGACTCTTACCTCTGACCGGCCGTTCCGGATGTCCTACGGGTCCTGCAGGACAAGCGAGGTCAACGATCTGGCGGCCCACAAGACGCACGGCGTCGACTCCCTGTTGGCCTTCGCGCTGGATCTTGCCAAACGGGACGAGGAAAATCGGCCCGACCTTATCGCCTTCCTCGGCGACCAGGTCTACGCCGACATCCCCAGCAGCGAGATGCTCCAGCTGATCCGCGATGACCGGGGGATCAGCACCCGCCTCGACGCCGAACTGCGCAACTACGAGGAGTACACGCAGATCTACCGCATCGCGTGGAACGGAACCGCAATCCGGTGGCTTCTTTCGACAGTGCCCAGCGCAATGATCTTCGACGATCACGACATCCGAGACGACTGGAACTCTTCCCTGCTGTGGAAGCGGAAGGTCGAGACCATTCCCTGGTGGCGGGACCGCATCGTGTCCGGCCTTGCCTCCTACTGGGTGTACCAGCACCTGGGGAACCTGTCGCCCGAGGATCGGGCCGCTGATGAGATCTGGCAGGCCGTGGTTTCACACGAAGGGCCCGAGGAGTTCGAACTGGCCCCAATCCTGGAAGCCGTTGTGGAAGAAGCGGACCAAGATCCAGAGCGCTACCGCTGGAGCTTCTGCCGCGATTACGGCGATGTCCGTCTGATCGTCCTGGACTCGCGGGCGGCGAGGGTTCTTGAGCCGGGACAGCGGTCCATGCTCGACCGCAAGGAACTGCAGTGGCTGGATGAGCGGATGCAGGGCGGACGGCGCCACCTCCTCGTGGCCACGTCACTGCCGTTCCTCCTTCCGCGGGGGCTGCACCACATCGAGGACTGGAACGCGGTGCTCGCGGATGGACGGTGGGGCGAGCGGCTTGCGCTTTTGGGCGAACGGATCCGGCAGGCCATCGATCTTGAACACTGGGCTGCGTTTCCCGCGAGCTTCCGCGCCGTCGCCACCATGGCAACTGAAGTAGCCCAGGGTGAGCGTGGCGCCGCGCCGGAGACGGTCACCTTCCTCTCCGGAGATGTCCACTTCTCCTACATCGAAGAAGTGGACCAACCTATGCAGTCGCGGGTGCTGCAGGCCGTCTGCTCCCCCATCCGGAATCCGCTGCGGCCCGCCCTGCGCTGGGTTGCGGCAGTGATGTCCACCCGTGTTGCCGGGCCGGTAGGCGGATTTCTCTCCCGGTTCGTACCCCGGACGCCGTTTCACTGGTCGACGCTGAAGAAGCCGTGGTTTGACAACAACCTCGCAAGCCTGGAAGTAACCGAGGAGGGTCTGAAGCTGAGGTGGGATACCGGCGTCGTACGTGAAGGGAACCACGGCGCTCCCCAACTGGAGGAGGTCACGTCGATCGTGATCGCGCCGCGCCCGGCGGAGTCCCGCGAGACTCCCTCGCGATAGCGGTTTTGCGGCGCGTTAGCAGTCTGGCCATCCGTTAGGGGCAGACCGCTAACGGATGGCCAGACCGCTATCGCGACGCGCGATGGACGGCGCTTATCGAAGCACGGAATGAGCGATCAGCATGTCGAGGCGACGAATATCAACCTGCTTGCCAACCTTGATCTTGATGTGTCCCGCTCGGGTCCACAGCTCCAGTTCGGCGTCGAGATCAAATCTTCCGGCATTCTCCGAGGACCACATATTCACTGACGAGAAGGGAAGTGAGTACACCTCGACCTTCTTGCCAGTGAGACCTTGGGCATCACGCACGATGATTCGCCTGTCTGTGAAGATGGCGCTATCCCGGAACGTCTTATAGGCGGCAACCGGGGTCTCGCCCGGGACCAGCAACTGGCTGACGTCGGCTGGAATGGGGCACTCTGCCACGAACGTCCACTGGGCAAGAGCTGCTACTGCTTCCATGGGCTTCCCTTTCAATTTTGATTACTCGTTTGAATGACTGACTTGAGATGTCTCGCGCGATAGCGGTTTTGCGGCGCGTTAGCAGTCTGGCCATCCGTTAGGGGCAGACCGCTAACGAATGGCAAGACCGCTATCGCGACGCGCCGGGAAAGATCTAGGAGACCGCGGGGTCGAGCAGTTGCGTGGCGAGGTCGGCCAACCGATCCTGCATGGCGCCGTCGAGCTCCGTCTGGCTCAGGGCTTGCACTGCGACGATCACTCCGTTCCCATGTGCGGTGACCACGAGATTGTGGAAGACCGGAGTGGATCCCATGGTCTGTGTCGCCTGGGCTGCAAACGTCTCCTCACCGATCTGGTCCTGCGGCAACTCTTCCGTGCTGATGGTGAGTGTGTTCCCCTGAACCACTGCCGTCATCTCGGAGCACTTCTCGAGCGCGCTGCGGTTAACATCGAATCCCTGCTGGATGGCTTCCTCGGTCGACCCGTCCAGCACGGTAACGGTCAGGTAGCCGCCCGACTCGTCGGCAGCGCCCACCCCGGTCACAGCGTCTGCGGCGAAGTCACCCGTGGCGGCCAGGTTCCCGATGGCCTGGTCCCTGCACTCGGCGGGCTGCACGTCGGCACCTTCCATCGCTGCCTGGGAGATCTCGAGCCCTGCAGCCATCTGCTCCGCAGAAACGAGCTGAAACGGTTCCCCCACCGCATCCGTCAGCGCCGTGATCCGCGCCTCAAGCTCCGCCTTGGTGGGAGCGGCAACCGACTCGGCGGAGGAGGCGGGTGCCGGCGTCGCGCTCTCACTGGGTGCCGGCGTCGTACTGTCGCTGGCGGGCGAGCTGGCCGGCGAGGAGGCCGGAGAGCTGACCGGCGCTGCCCCACCCGAAGAGGACTCTGCCTCAACAGGTTCATCCGAACCGCTGCAACCGGTCAGCAGCAAAGCCGCTCCGAGCAGGCAGGAAGTAACGAGCGATGCCTTCATGATGATCCCCCAGATAATGCGCGACCGACCGTCGGCGACAGGAAAATCGTAACCCTTGACTGCCCCGCGAGCCGGGAGAATGGTTGAACCATGGAGTGGCTGAGCGGCGTGCTCGACGCCGAGGGGTACGAGGTCGGGCGACAGATCCTGCAGCGCGGGGTTGCGGCCATCTACCTGATCGGCTTCATCTCCGCCATCAACCAGTTTCCGGCGCTGCTCGGCGAGAACGGCCTCCTGCCGGCGCCCCGGTTCATTGAGCGCGCAGGCAAGCGGGCGGGTCCCACCCTGTTCCGCTGGCGGTACTCCGACCGCCTACTCCTGACCGTCTGCTGGGTGGGGGCGGCTATCGCTGCGCTCCTGGTCGTTGGCCTGCCGCAAGCCGGGCCGCCATGGGTACCCATGCTCGCTTTCCTCATCATCTGGGCGCTGTACCTGTCGGTCGTGAACATCGGGCAGGTCTTCTACGGATTCGGCTGGGAGAGCCTGCTCCTGGAAGCCGGTTTCCTCGTTGCGTTCCTAGGCTCCAACGAGGTGGCTCCCCCTTTCCTTGTCCTCCTGATCATCCGGTGGCTGGTGTTCCGCCTCGAGTTCGGCGCCGGCATGATCAAGATGCGCGGCGACCGTTCCTGGCGCGACCTCACCGCGCTGTACTACCACCACGAGACCCAGCCGATGCCCAACCCGGCAAGCCGCTTCTTCCACCTGCTGCCCAAACCCCTGCACCGCATGGAGGTGGCCGGCAACCACTTCACCCAGCTGGTGGTTCCGTTCTTCCTGTTCGCGCCGCAGCCCATCGCCGGCGTTGCGGCGCTGATCATCATCGTCACCCAGGCCTGGCTCGTGATCTCCGGGAACTTCGCCTGGCTCAACTGGATCACCATCGTGCTCGCCTTCGGCGCGGTACCCGACTCCTTCTACGAAGCGCTGGGCTTCACTGTTGCCCCCGCTTACGGTACGACGCCGGTCTGGTTCAGCGCCGTCGTCGTCCTCCTGACCGCGTTCATCGCGTGGCTGAGCTGGCAGCCGCTGCTGAACCTGTTCGCCAAGCGGCAACTGATGAACGCCAGCTTCAACCGCTTTCACCTGGTCAACGCATACGGTGCTTTCGGATCAGTCACCAAAGTGCGCAACGAGGTGATAGTCGAGGGCACGCTCGACGACGGCGGGCCCGGCTCCCGCTGGCTGGAATACGAGTTCAAGGGAAAGCCGGGCAACCCCGCCCGCATTCCGCGGCAGTATGCCCCCTACCACCTCCGTCTGGACTGGCTGATGTGGTTCCTGGCCTTGGGGTCCGACGGCGGGTGGTTCACTCCCCTGCTCATCAAACTTCTGCAGGCGGATCCAAAGATCCTCAAACTGATCCGGCACGACCCGTTCGACGGCAAGCCGCCGAAGTACGTCCGGGCACGCATGTTCCGGTACCGGTTCGCGACCCGCGCCGAACGAAAGGCCACCGGGCTCTGGTGGATGCGGGACGAGATGTGGACCATTGTGGATCCGGTAGCGCTTCGGGCGAACCAGCGGCACTAACCGGCGGCGCTGACCAGCGGCACTAACCGCGGCACAGACCAGCGGCACAGAGTGGGACTGACCAGCGGCACAACCTCATCGTCCGTTCAGGTGATGTTCCGCGGCCGCGACGCAATGCGCCGTAACGTTTCAATAACCCCTCCCGCAGGACCTCCGACAGGACTAGAGTTGCGCGGGTGCGCGACACCCCTATGCACCCTGCCCCCACTCCCCGCTACGTTCCCGGCATCAAGTACATCCTGATGCTCGGAGCCCTCGCTGCCCTCCCCGCAATCACCACCGACATGTACCTGCCATCGCTTCCGGCGGTCGCTGAGGACCTGCGGGCAAGCCAGGCCGCCGTTCAGTTCACGCTGTCCGGCATGCTGCTCGGCGGAGGGGTCGGGCAACTTGTCATCGGGCCGCTGTCCGACCGGTTCGGTAGACGGTTGCCCCTCATCATCGGCATCACTCTGCACGTGATCGTCTCGGTTCTCTGTTCGATCGCGCCGGACATCGGGACGCTCATACTGTTGCGCGTCCTGCAGGGTTTCTTCAACGCGGCGTCCGCCGTGGTCGCGATCGCCGTCATCCGCGACCGGTTCGTAGGCTCCGACGCCGCCCGGTTGCTGTCCCGCCTCATGCTGGTCATCGGGGTGGCGCCGCTCTTCGCTCCAACGGTTGGCCAGGCGATCGCCGGGGTCTGGCAGTGGCGGGCCGTCTTCTGGGCGCTTGCGCTGATCGGAGCCGTCCTCGTGCTCATCGTGTGGCGCTGGATGCCCGAGACGCTGCCCCTCGATCGTCGCCGTCCGGGTCACGTCCGGCATATCGCTGGCGGCTACTGGCATCTGCTCAAGGACGTTCACTTCATGTCCCTCGCCGTGATTCCCGGCCTCGGCCTGGGCGTCATCATGAGCTACGTGGTGGGTTCGCCGTTCGTGTTCCAGGAGGAGTACGGCGTGGGTGAGGCCCAGTTCGCGCTCATCTTCGCACTGAACGGAGTGGCTCTTGTTCTCTCCGCGCAAGTGAACGCGGCGCTGGTCCGCCGTGTTGCACCTGCCCGGATCCTGAAGGTGGCGTCAGTGGCGCAGCTGGCGGCTGCCCTGCTGCTGGTTGTCCTGAGCGTCACCGGGGCCGGCGGCGTTTTCGGCCTGATCACCGGAATCTGGCTGGTTCTCTTTGCCCAGGCGATGATCCCGCCCAACTCCTCCACGCTGGCTTTGGCGTCCTACGGGCACATGGCCGGGACTGCGGCGGCCGTCATCGGCGCACTGCAGTCCGGGGTAGCCGGCATCGTGAGCCCGCTGGTGGGTGTCCTCGGCGGGAATTCAGTCTCCATGTCCATGGTGATGCTGGGCGCAGTGGTGCTCACCGTCGTCGTGCTGGCGCTGGGAACACCGCTCTTCCGCAAGGAAGGCTGGCGAATGTTCGAGGCGCCGCCGGAGGAAACTGCGGCCGCACAGGCGTAGAGGCGAGCCCTAGTCGCTGGGGCTGATGTCCGTGGTCAGGTCCCGGTCGTCGTCGTCCTCTTTATCCTGTTCCTCGGCGGGGCCGGCCGCCTCGTTGACACCCAGCTTGGTGCCGCTGGCCTCGTCGCTGCCCTCGCTGCCCTGGTCGACGTCACGCGGGATCGGGGCCTGGGCGTTGTGCAGGCCGTCCCTGACGTCGTCCTCAAAGTCGTTCGTGTCGCTGTTCACGCAGTCCTCCCCTGTTTGACGCTGCCTGACGCGCACCACGTTACTCGCTCACAGACCTCTGCGGGCCGGAGACTTTCGGGACGCCCGCACCTAGCAGATCACATTGATGGCAGACTCGGACCCATGCGCGAACTCGTGATCCTCGGCACCGCCTCGCAGGTTCCCACCCGCACGCGCAACCACAACGGCTACCTGCTGCGCTGGGACGGTGAGGGGTTGCTATTCGATCCGGGCGAGGGCACGCAGCGGCAAATGACGTTCGCGGGTGTCTCAGCCTCCAGCATCACCCGCATCTGCCTGACCCATCTGCACGGCGACCACTGCTTCGGACTGCCGGGGGTCCTCTCCCGTATGGTGCTCGACGGCGTGGACCACCCCGTCCATCTGCACTATCCCGCGTCAGGGGACTCGGCCGTCCGTGCCCTGGTTTCACTCGCAACTCCCGGCCTTGACCTCCGCCTGGAACCACACGGCTCGGCCGGCGCCATCGCCGACGGCCTCGAGGTGCAGCCGCTGCGCCACCGGATTGAGGCGTTCGGGTACCGGCTCTCCGAGCCGGCGTCGCGGACGCTCCTTCGGGATCGCCTGGCGGAGGCGAGGATCACAGGGCCCGACGTCGGCCGCCTCCAGCAGGAGGGCAGGCTCGGGGACATCACGCTCGAGGACGTGAGCGTGCCCCGTCCCGGCCAAAGCTTCGCCTTCGTCATGGATACGGCCGAGTGCGACAGCGCTGACGCGCTTGCCGACGGCGTGGACCTCCTCGTCGCGGAGTCCACCTTCAGCAACGACGACGACGCCCTAGCCGCCCAGTACCTGCACCTCACCGCCGGGCAGGCGGGCGCGCTCGCCGCGAAGGGCAACGTGGGCACCCTGGTGCTCACCCACTTCTCGTCCCGCTACCCGGACGTGAGAGTGCTGCAGGAGCAGGCCTCCGCCGTCGCGCCCGGCACGACCGTGATCGCGGCGAACGACCTGGACCGGATCCCGTTTCCGAAGCGCCGCCGGGTTAGCTGAGCGTGAGGCCCGGAGCGGGTTCAGGCCGATGAACGCCGCGCGGACGGTAGCCCAGACTCTCCGAAACTCCCAGGAGGTCGGCGAGCAGCCAGATGATGGCGAGCCACATTTCCGTGCCCTGCAGGCCCGGAACGGTATCGGGCAGACCGCGGTTCATCGTGCCCGCGGCGCGGAAGCTGAAGCCCTCCGGAGTCCAGTGTCCTAGGGCGTCAGCGAGGAGTTTCGTTGCAAGCGCGGTGATTTCGTCAGAGCGGTAGCGGGCATTACGGGTCAGCCAGAGCGGGTGGGCGACGTCGAGCACGTTGCAGGCGGTCCGCCTGTCCGGGCGGAAATAGCGCTGGTCCCGGGCGTGCTGCAGCACTGAGTCAATTACCTGCTCGGGATGCGGAACCGGGACACCGAACTGGGCGAAGGTTCCACGTGATGCGCGGTAGTAGCCGTTGACCGGCAGGAGCAGTCCTTCATCGGGGGTCCTGCTGCCCCATAGCCCGGTGCCGGCGTCGGCCCGGGTCAGTAGCCAACCGAACAGTGCCTCGCGCGTACCAGCGACACCGCCCTCTCCCTTGCGCTGGTTCCACATCATGGCAGTTCCAAGGATGTCGACGCAGTGCCCTGCACGCCAGGCATCGGTGCGCCAGGGCAGCGAGTCGAGGGTTGCAACCAGGTCCTGAGGCGAGGCGTCGGCCACGATCCGAATCGGCGCGGCAAGCGAACTGCCCAGGAGATCGAGCGCATAGCCAACGCTGAGGACCGAGTAGTTGTGCGCTCCCTCCAGCAGTGTGGTGGGCGGCGCTCCGAGCGATCCGTCCGGGCGAAGCTCCACGAAGAGACCGGTCTGGGAGTCCTGCCAGGACCGGAGCCGGTCGATCTGGTCATCGACCGGTAGCTGGTCGGGTGCTCTTCCCAGCAGCAAGTCTGCGATCTCCACAGCGTCGCACTGGGCACGGACAGTCGCCGGGGTGCCCGGCCGATCGTCGAAAAGACCGCTGTCCTGATTCCACGCCCGCTGCAGGATGGGTTCGGCCCGTTGGCGGGCCTCGTCGCCGAAGCCACGAAGGCGGACACCCAAACTGGGCGTACCCGAAACCGGAGCCGCGGAGGTTGCCAGTTCCGGAACCCGCCAGCGAAGGACGCGGGCCGGATTTCCACCGACGATCGCTCCCGCTGGGACGTCCTTGGTCACGATCGCACCGGCGGCCAGCACGGATCGGTCACCGACGGTGACCCCATCCAGTACGACGACGTGGGAACCGATCCACACATCGTTGCCGATGGTGATGCCCTTCGAGGTCAGCGGCTGACGGAACACTTCCTTGTCGGGCTCCATCGTGTGATTGAAGCCGAGGATCGAGGTGTGTGCTCCCATCCGGACGGCGTCACCCATGCGCACTGCACCGCGTACGACGGCGTACGGGTTGATGGTGCAGTCCCTGCCGGTCACCAGCGTGCCCGAGACATAGGCACCGGCGGCGATGTAGGTTCGATCGCCAAGTTCCAGCTCGTCACAACTGACAGAAGCAAGCTCCGAGAGGAAGCACTGCTCCCCCAGCCTGTGGTTCTCGCGTCGAGACAGCACCTCCTGCACCCGGCTCTGCCGGCCGCGTTCCTCCTCGGTAGCTTCTGCCCAGAACCGGAAGGGCGAGTATTCGAGCTCCGTGGCGCGGCACGGATCATCAGTGAGGACGGCGGCAACGACTGGCTGTGTCACGAGATTCCTTCGAGGCGGCACGGTCCGGGACCGGATATCCGCGGACTGCTGTCAGTGGTCAAAAATCCATTACATCGGTTGAAGCCCCCTTGATGGACGAAACGAACACGGTCAATCAAGACTGCTCTTGCTGGTGAGTTCCCCACGCGCTATACCGGAAGGCACCCCAACACAGGCACCACCGAGGAGGGTCAATGACCGAGGGAAGCCTTGAACCGTCGGACGAAGTGTCGGCATTCCTCGCGGGCTGGCCTCCCGAAACAGAGGCTGTTGCGCTGTGGCTGCGCCAGCAGGTGATGCGCGCCGAGCCGGAATTCACGGAACGGGTCTACAAGGGTTGGAACGGTGTGGGTTACCGTCACCCGCGAGCCGGACTGGTGTGTGCGATCTACCCTCAGGCGAACGGCACCGTACGGCTGCTGTTCGAGCATGGCGTCGAACTCGACGACCCCGACGGATTTCTTGAGGGAACCGGCACCCAGACCAGGTACCTCACGTCAACTGAACCCTCCGTGGACCTCGCTGCCCGGATCGAAGGATTTGTGGACGAGTCCATTGTCCGACGCCTGCACCGCTAGTGCCCACGTTATGGGCGAACACCACGCGGAGCGAGGCTGCTCCAGCCTCTCGAAGAGGAGCCGCCGCGATGCCTCCATTCCTTCCCCCCCCGTGCCAGATGGGCATATGAAATCTTCTGTTGCAAGGCGAACCCCCTGCTGTTCAGTCAGTTCACCAGACGTGGCACCGACGCGCAGTACCTCGTGTCGGAGGGTGGCTGTACTTTCTTGAACAGAGCGGCAAGTGCTGCAAATCAATTATTGGAGGGCGGAGTTGATGGACATTCAGAAAAACGATGAAGCAAGCAGGCGGTGCTCGTCGAGTGGCGAAGACGTTGGGCTGATGATTGAGATTTGGGGTTCGGATGATTGGCATATCAGGTGCCCGACATGTGGCTGCCGGTGGGCTGGTGGGAGCACCGTTTTGAACGAGCACGACCGCCCTAGATGACCTCGTTCTGATTCTTTGGGGCCTGGAGGCTGTGACTCCTGATGTGATGATCATTGCGATGACCAGCGCGAAGCCTGACAGGATGATCGCCGCGTTGACGGTTTGAGAAGGTTCAAACCCGGTCAGGAATAGGGCCGCCAGGCCGGCTACGGCAGCAGCCACTGCGGCGATAGCCCCCGCCAATACCCACGGGGCACCTGCTTTTTGTCCCCGACTCCATGCCGCATCGGAGGACATCGTCGCTCTTGTGCGGATACCGAGCGCTCCATTGCGCGATAGTCCATCGTTCCTCAGCATCACCGAAAAACCGGTGAAAAGAATTGCGATCCAGATGAAGAAGACCATCGCCACGATGAGCGGAGCAGCACCTGCCTCGTCCATGGGTCCCCCTCGCGATATTGAACTGCTTCGACCGTTTCACGTGTCCTTCGCAGATATCAAGTTCACTGATCGTCGTCTCTACCCGCCCCTACGCCCAGGCTAACCGGGCAGCTCCCCCACCAGGTCCGGCCGCCGCTTGCCCAGCTCCTCCGACAGCACGCCAAGAGCGTCCCGCACCACGCCCTCGTCGTTCTCAAGGGCTGTGCGCACCCGCCGCAGGAAGGCTTCCGCGTCCCCGCCCCCTGAGCGGAGCTCCCGCAGGGGCGCCAGCATGGCGGCGCGGCAGAGCCAAGGATCAGGGCTGAGCGCCCAGCGGTCCAGCACCGCCTCCGCCTGGGCGCGCTCCGGTTCGGTGAGGCGGGCGGCCAGCGGACCAACGACGTCGACCGCTACCGGATCGACGAGCGTCTCACGCCGCCCCTCCCGCACATAGCGCTCCAGCCGGGCAAGGTCGGAGGGACGCAGCAGCGCCACGTTGGACTGCAACAGCACGACGGCGGCCAGTCGCCGCTCGAAGATCGGCTCGAACCACAGCTCTGCGGCGAGGAACAGGACGGCCTTCCGGTCCATGCCGCGGAACTTCCGCAGGGCGTCGCGCACCGTACCCCGAACGACGCCGACGGAGGCGCCGTAGTAGCGCAGTCCGTCGTCGTTCGCGTTCAGACTGTCAGCCCGCTCCCAGGACGCCTCCCGCTGGAGGGCGGCGTCGATGAATTCGGCTGCCTCACTCACTGCTCGAGTCTATGCAACTTCCACAGGCCCAAGCCGTGCCAAGGCTGGCCGAACCAAAAGTGCCAAGCGTACTGTCGAATTACGTTTAGAGACGCAGCTGAAGGGGCGGGGAAGAAGTATGTGGTTTGACTCGTGGCCGGAGGTCCTGAGGGTCCTGATATGCAGATGATCGTCGCCTGGACGTCGGCACAAGTTCCCGGAGCCCGCGGTGTCATAACGTCCCAGCCGGTGGCGCTCCTTCTTGAGGGCGAACTGAACGGAGATGAGTTGCGCCGGAATCGCATCACAGAATCGGAGGTTTTGCAGGCTGTGCGCTCGACAGGCTCCGGAGATCTCTCTCAGATAGCCGCGGTGGTGCTTGAAACCAATGTTTCCCTCAGCGTTATTCCTGGGGACAAATTCGGCAACGGGTCCGCCATCAAGGGAGTGCGTGGCACCTTCCAATCGAGCCAGTCCGACACCTGAAAGGCATTG